>JAETOE010000048.1 GCA_021771815.1 Roseburia hominis | reverse complement strand
AGTCTTATAAGAAGATAATAACAGAAGGAAGATAGATTAGAGAAGTGAAAGGTAGACAAGATGTTTCATGGCGCATTGGTGCCTTTCGCAGAAAGGCGGATTATAATTATGAAGAAGAGAGAAATAGTAGCAACATTAACAGTGATGGCGGCATTTGGAATGAGTGCCTGCGGAACAAGGGAATTGGAACTTACAGCGAACCAGGTCGAGGTAGAGCTTGGCAGCGAGCTGGACACAGAGGTGACAAGTTACGTAGCGGATGCAGATGTGGCCGCGAAAGCAGTGATTGACTTTTCAGCGGTAGATATGATGAAGACGGGTACATACAACGCGATCGTGACGTACAAGGATCAGACGGCAGGGTTTGAGGTAGTCGTTGTGGATACGACAGCGCCGGAGGTAACTGTTGCAGACCAGGTCGTTGTGGCAGCGGGCGAGCCGCTTTATGCGGAGGACGTAATCACGAGCATTATAGAATTTAGCGGAGAAGCGGGAGTGGTATTTTCCGAGCCGGAAACATCGGCAGATGGTGCATCGGCGGACGCAGGCGAAGAATCAGTTGAGGAAACAGAGGCGGTGGAGAATACCGAGATGGTGGATGAGCTGACCGAGGGAGTAGAGAATTCGGAAGCTGCTGAAGCGGTAGAAGAGACAGAAAGCGCCGTGGATTCCGCAGAGACGACGGAGGAGGCAGAGCCGGAGACGGAGTTTATTCTTGACGATGTCCTTTGCAGCAATGCGTATGTAATTTACCCCGAGACAGGCGAATATGACAACACCCTTACCGTAACAGACGCATCCGGCAACAGCACGGATGTGACAGTACATATCGTAGTAGGAGATGCGCCGGAAATCGAAGGTGTAGAGGATATGACAGTAACAGTCGGCACAAGTGCAGACGAGATTGATTTTCTGGATGGCGTGACTGCAAAGGACAGCAGCGGAAATGATATCACGGCGAATATCGTATGTGATTCTGCGACAGTGAATCTTGAAATGTCGGGCGAGTATACAATTATTTATACCGTAACGGATGAGAACGGTTTTACCGCGACACAGACGGCAACAGTTACCGTTGAAGAGAAGAGCGGGAAGAAGTCTGATGGCAAGAAGAGCGATTCTGGCAAGAAGAACGATTCAAAGACGGATTCGGCTAAGAAGAACGACAGCGGTTCTTCCAGTAGTTCTTCTAATTCCTCCAACAATAACAATGCAGCATCTAGTGCAGCATCCGGTGGAAACAATGCATCTGGTGGAAACAGCAACCAGACATCCGGTGACAGCGGAAATAGCGAAAATAATGCATCCAGTGGAAACAGCAATCAGGCATCTGGTGATAACGGAAACAGCGGAAACGACAATCAGGCATCCGGCGGTAGCAGCGCATCTGGTGATATCGGCAACTCTGGAAATACAAGTACACCAGGCACGGATAACAGCGGAAGTACAAGTACACCGAGTGCGCCTGCTCCGGAGACGCCGAGCACGCCAAGTGCAGATAGTGGAAGTACGGGGAACAGTTCTTCTGGAGGAATGTCAGTGCCGGATGGTATTGTAATTGAAGATTTTGATCCATCAGAAAATCAGAATGCGGATAATAGCAGTGGAGCTGATGGTGGAGACGTAACAGATGTCGGAACAAATTAAAAAGGTTAGTTAAACGAAGAGGAGCTATTAATGAGTAATAGGAACCATTTAAAAAAGAAAGGTAGATGGAAAAGGGCAATAAGCTGTATTTGCCTGCTTATGGCGATGTTTTATGGGGCATTGACTTCGACAGAAGCATATGCACAGGCAGGCACAACAAAAGAAGAAACAATGGAATATCTGCCGATGGGAAATAATGGTGGAGATGTAAGAATCGGTCGTTACCAGTTCAATTATACCGGGAACTGGAACTATATATCCCATGTGGATGAGGTAAACCGTGTAGAGTGGGGGGATGAATCGCAGAACGTACTCTATAACCCGAATGCGTCGTCGAATTTTTCCAACAGTTCCAGAGCGACATTGACAAACAGTTCCGGTGCGAAAAAGATCGTCAAGGCATATCTGATCTGGGAAACCAGAAAGGCATATGATGCGGGAGATTTTAATTCGAATCATGTTGTTTTTCGCGCCGGAAATGGAGGATATCGAAATATTTATCCAGATAACGCCTACTGTGATAACCGTACCTTTGTCAACTGGAGAAATCCGGCAAGGTCATCCTACTGTATGGTTGCAGATGTGACAAGCATTGTGCAGGCATATGGCTATGGTGATTATTATGTAGCGAATATCCCGGTGTATCATCCTGCAACGGATTACAACGATGAAGGCGGCGGCATGAATCCTGCTTCATGGCAGCTCGTGGTCGTCGAGGAAGGCGATAATTTTCCGGTGCGCGCCGTAACGATGAAGACGGGTGCAACATTCCGATTTGGAGACTGGGCTTTTGATGGCTATAACGGCGGTTATATGTACCCGAATGGAAATACATATAATCAGGATAATTATAAGACATTAAATACAGCAGTTACTTTTAATACTGGTATACGGACGAAATCAAGCGGAAATGTCACTGGACAGGTATTAGTTGGCTGTATTGATGACCCGGGAAATCCGAGCTATCTGGGCAGTGTATTGTATACCCAGCAGTCGGTAGGTGGGGATAAAACAGTAGCCAGTGCGGGCGCATATTCTAATACGGGCTTATGCAGAAATAATGTTGTATTTCAGGCAGATAAGTGTGTGAGCGTTAATTTGAGCGATATTTCCGGCGGTCTTGGAAATAATGCAACGGTGGTTGGAGCAGAGCTTAATAACCTTTTCTGGAACACACAGTTTTATGTAGGTACAGCGATAGATATCGCTTTCCCCGATTTCATAGCAAATCAGACCACGACCGTGAACAGTTCTACAAGTGTTATGGTAACGGGTAATATCCAAAATGTTTCGCAACAGGCAGATACCGGCATCTATGACGGTGAGCTTGTCGTAAATGTCGACCCGGGGCTTACAGTTAAGAGTGCAACAGCAATCGTGGACGGAAATAAGAGCATTACGGGAGTGGTTTCAGGAAATACAGTTACATTCTCCGGCGAAGCGATCAAGAACATCATGAAGGGGAATACGATCACCTACACAGTGGAGTGTACGCCAAACGGCACAGGAACAGGACGCTATGATAACAGCGACACGTTTTCTGGGAACCTTCGGGCAGACGGAGTCGATACAAACTACTGGATTAACGACGCATGTATGTCCTCATCCTATGCACTTGCAAAATATAAGGTGACGGTCAATAAGGGAATCGGGATAAAGAATGTTTCCGGTGGTGGAGAATATACCTGCGGTCAAAAGGTAACGATCAATGCAGAAGTGCTGCCGGGCTACCACTGGAAGGATTGGACAGGTAGCTATAACACAGCCATTCAGAAATACACCTTTGACATGCCGGCAAGGAATATCACAATGACTGCCAACGGCGAAGCAAATGAGTATACGATTCATTTTGATCCGAATGACGGAACAGAAGTGACGCCAATCCCGGATATGATCGTTCACTACGATGAGGAGATTACCTTGCCGGATGCGGCAGGTGCGTATATCAGGTACACGCTTGACGGTGTCAATGTGACCCAGAATATCCTCGACGGCACGATTGTTCTGGATGAAAACGGGGCAGTTATGATGATGCTTGATGAAGAGACTGGAACTATGACGACACCGGACGGTGCGACCGTCAGTGAAGACGGCATCATTACAAAGACCAATGAGGATGGAAGCACGACCGTGACTTATCCGGACGGGAATGTAGTAACAGTCAGCCCGGAGGGAGTGAAGACGGAGATCAGTGAAGACGGAAGTAAGAAAGTTGTCTATCCGGACGGGAATGTGGTACGTGTAAATCCGGACGGAACAGGCAACGGCATGGATACCGGAACAAATGCAGCGGATGAGACGTCGGCACAGGCGGATTTGGTCGATGAACCGGATGCGGGACCGCAGCCGGATAAGAAAGCCTATGCTTCCGTATTTCTGGGATGGTCGTCAGAGGGCGAGAAAGATGTTTACGGCGCGCAGTGGCAGGCGGGTGAAACCCTTAAGGTTTCGGAGCTTATGGATTATCTCGGACTGACCGATACAAACGGGGCGACAATCACTCTCTACGCCGCATGGGATGACTGTCCGTGGATCGTGGCAGAAAACCTCTATTATACACTCACGCAGGCACAGAGCGGCTTTATCACGCAGGATGAGATATTGAACCACGCGACGGCGTATGACCGTGAGGACGGCAGCCCGATCGCGCCGGGTGTGCATGAGGATGGGACGTCCTTTGCGATACCGGATTACTCCCCGACGGATTTTACGCAGTTTGAGCATGAGGGAAGCTGCACCGAGAATCTGACGGTGGTTGACAGTGTGGGAAATACCTACCGGAAGCAGATCACGGTGTATATTGTTGATACGACTCCGGTGGCGGTGAAACCGGAGGGAACGACCCGGTTTATCAATGAATATTATTACAACCAGCCCTACGAGAACGGAGGACTTGAGGATAACAGTATCTGGAAAACGGATCCCGAATACGCAGCCGTGCTGCAGCAAGCGTTTGATAATTTAAAGAACGATACGCCGGAGGAGACATACTATTTCACGCATGAAGAGATCCTCGAAATGAAGCAGTTCATTGATGCGAATGGATTTGGCAATACGCAGAGTGTGGATGCACTGAATCGATTCTATGATCAGTTTATGGCGCCGAATCGTACCGAATAGCATATGAAGAGAAAAACGCGATGCAGGCTGCCTGTGCGCAAACTCTTGTAGCATCGGGCAGGGTATGATACAATCAGTTCATATTGTCCGGTGCGCGGGGATGTGCAAAAGAGAAAAATTGTGGAGGAAGATACGATGGTTTGCAAGATGCTGTGGCTGTTTATTATTTATTCATTTATGGGCTGGGTCGCTGAGACGATAGCGGCTGCATTTAAGCAGAAACGTTTTGCGAACCGGGGGATGATTAACGGACCATTCTGTGTCATTTACGGCTTTAGTGCGTTGGCAATCACATTTTCTGTGAGTGAGCTTGAAGGTGTGTGGTTGGTTGTGGGAAGTCTGATCGTTGCGACGGTGGTCGAGTGGGTAGCGGGACATCTCATTGAGAAATGGTATCATGAGCGCTGGTGGGATTACCGCAATTTTAAATGGAACCTGGACGGCTATATCAGTGCGCCCACCTCCTGTGTCTGGGGACTGGCAGGCTTCGCCACGATCCGGTGGGGCAATCCGTTTTTCATTCGGGTCTATGAGGCAGTTCCGTCTCTTGTGGGCCGCTTTATCGTGCTCATCATCGGCGGCGGTATTGCCATAGACGCACTGGCTTCCATGATCGTTCTGGCAGGGCGCAGTAAGAATATACAGAAATGGCAGGAAACGGATGACAGAATCGATTCGGTGACAAGAAAGCTGAATGGAAAGATTTATAATTTTGTCGACAGGCGAATCCGAAAGGCGTATCCGCAGGAGAAGCCGGTTGAGGCGGCGGAGAGGAATCCCGCAATTTTTGCCTATGGATGCAGCTTTTATAAGATTGTGATGCTATTTTTTATCGGGGCGTTTCTGGGAGATATCACGGAGACGATTTTCTGCAGGCTTACAGCAGGGGTATGGATGAGCCGCAGCAGTGTTGTTTGGGGACCGTTCAGTATTGTCTGGGGGCTGGCGATTGCGTGTGTGACAGCGCTTTTGTACCGCTACCGAAGCAGATCAGATTCGTTTCTCTTTTGGATGGGAACGTTTCTCGGCGGAGCGTACGAGTATATATGCAGCGTTTTTACGGAGCTTGTATTTGGAACGGTTTTCTGGGATTATAGCCAGATGCCGTTTAACCTGGGCGGACGGATCAATCTGCTCTACTGCTTCTTTTGGGGAATTGCGGCAGTGGTGTGGTTCAAGGTGTTCTATCCGCGCGTTTCTTCAGCGATTGAGAAGCTTCCGGTTGGAGTGGGGAGGATTCTTACATGGGTGCTGCTTGCATTCATGGCAGTCAATGTAGTTGTCTCGAGCGCGGCTTTGGTGCGGTACGGGGAACGGAGCGAGGGGATAGCGGCGGAGACGGAATTCGGAACCTGGATTGACGGGCGTTTTGATGATGCGCGGATGGAGCGGATCTATCCGAATGCGCTGAAGGTGCAATAGGCAGGGCTTTTTAAATGTGGCGGCAGCTATTTTGAACACAGCAGGCGTCTCCCTAAATGTGAAATACCGTTTGAGGAAATTCAAAATGTGACATCACTTGCGGCGGCTTGGCTCTTTGTGATAGAATAATCTCATGAAAACAATCGACGAAGATATCAAATCAGGAAATTACAAACAGATTTACCTTCTGTATGGGACAGAGGACTATTTGAAGCGTCAGTACCGCGACAAACTGAAAGCTGGGCTGACCCAGGCGGGTGAGGATTCTCCCATGGGCGGAATGCTTTCGGGCGGCGGGGATATGAACTTCAATCGTTTTGAGGGCAAGGACATCAACCCCAGAGAGGTGATCGATCTGGCGGAGACGCTTCCGTTCTTCGCAGAGCGCAGAGTCATACTGATTGAGAACAGTGGATTTTTTAAGAGTTCATGTGAGGAGCTTGCGGAGTATCTGGGCGAGCCGGCGCCGTCTGCCTTTTTTCTCTTTGTGGAGGAGGAAGTCGACAAGCGTTCGAAGATGTATAAGACCGTCAAGAACAAGGGAACGATCGTGGAGTTTGGGGCGCAGAACGAAGAGCTTCTGACGCGCTGGATATTATCGCGCCTTAAGAAGGAGGGGAAGAATATCACAGGGTCTGTGATGCAGCTCTTTCTCAGCAAGACGGGTACGGATATGGGAAATATCGACCGGGAATTAGAGAAGCTTATCTGCTATACGATGGATAAGGATGTGATCGAGGCGAAGGATGTGGAGGCGATTGCAACCGAGCAGACGACGAACCGTATCTTTGAGATGATCAATGCCATCGCGGAGCACAATAAGCGTGGGGCGTTAGACCTCTATTATGACCTTCTGACGCTAAAGGAACCGCCGATGCGCATTCTGTATCTGATCACAAGGCAGTTTCAGATTCTGTTCAACTTAAAGGATATGGCGGGCAAAGGCTTTGACAACCAGACGATGGCGAAGAAGGCAGGGATTCCGCCGTTTGCGGTGAAGAGAAATCTCTCACAGGCAAAAGGCTTTACTGCGGCGCAGGTAAAGGGGGCGCTCCTTGACGGCGCAGAGCTTGAGGAAGCAGTAAAGACCGGAAGGATGAACGATCAGATGGCGGTGGAGCTTTTTATTATAAAGTACAGCGCCGCCGTGAAATAAAGTGGGCAGGAAACGTGCGCCGTAAGGCGCACAAACAAAAAACACCAGTATGACGGTACTGGTGTTTTTTCACGACTGGGTTAAGGTCGTGTTCCGATGCTATCTATTCTTCAATTAAGCTACTGTGTTCACAAGCTTGGTTAAGCGGGAAACTTTTCTGGCAGCGTTGTTCTTGTGGTAAACGCCCTTGGAAGCAGCGCTCTCAATCGTAGAAATAGCGTTGGTAAGAGCAGCCTTAGCAGCCTCCTTGTCCTTAGCGGCAACAGCAGCCTCAACCTTCTTGGTAGCGGTCTTTACTGCGCTCTTAATGGACTTGTTTCTAGCAGCCTTTGTCTCTGTTACTAAAATTCTCTTCTTAGCAGATTTAATGTTAGCCAATCTGTACACCTCCAATTTTATAATGATTATTTGAATCGGCAGCGCGTTGGCGCCACTGTGAAATGTACATCGAAGCCGGACACGGACAGTTCAATGTAAACATACTATGATAGTATAGGCGATTCTTTTTCTGCTGTCAAGATAAATCGCTAAATTTTGTCAGAAATCGGCGGATAATTTTTTGCGGGAAAGAGAAAATAAGGGTACGGAAAGAAAATACATTCTTATTGCGGGAATGGTAGAAAATGGAGGAGCTTATGTATCAGATTCGTACCGACCTGGCATTAGAGACACAGGAGAAAATGCAGGAAGACCATGTGGAACTGAAGGGAGTCAGATTTCTGGAACAGAAGATTGACAAAAACCTGACGATCAGCACGGTAGTAATTGAGACAGAAAACGGCGCAAAAGCAATGGGAAAACCCAAGGGAACCTATATCACGATCGAGGCGCTTGATATGGATGAGGAGGATGAGGATTATCACAGAGAGATTTCCGTACAGCTTGCAGAGGTCATAAAAAAGCTTGTGCCCTTAAAGAAAGAGGATGTGTCGGTACTCGTCGTGGGGCTTGGAAACCGAGAGGTGACGCCGGACGCCCTGGGACCGCGCGTAGCGGACAACCTTTTTATCACGCGGCATATTATAAAGGAATACGGCAAATACGCCTTCGGGGAAGAAAAGGTGAACCGTATCAGCAGTATAGTGCCGGGGGTTATGGCACAGACCGGAATGGAGACGCAGGAAATAATCCGGGGGGTAATAAAAGAGACAAAGCCGGACCTGATCGTGGCGGTGGACGCGCTCGCGGCGCGCAGCACAAAGCGCCTGAACAGGACGATTCAGGTGACGGATACCGGAATCAACCCGGGGAGCGGCGTCGGGAATCACAGACACGGATTGAATGAGAAAACCCTCGGCGTACCAGTGATTTCAATCGGTATTCCAACGGTCGTAGATGCAGCTACGATTGTAAATGACACGATGTACAATCTCGTCACAGCACTCACGCAGAGCGAAGCATTTTCGGCGATCGGAAGTTCGCTGGATAAGCTCGAAGATGCAGAAAAGTATGAGCTGATCAGGGAACTTTTATCGCCGAATCTCAACACGATGTTCGTCACGCCCAAGGATATTGACGAGTCGGTGAAGCGTCTGAGCTTTACAATTTCCGAAGGACTCAATATCGCGTTTGGGAACGGCATAATGCAGGGCAGTCACGCATAAAGTTAGTTATGCGTGTTTATAGAAATCAATATCGGAATCAATATAAAAGTCAATATAGAAAGAAAAAAAGAAAAAAGGCGCAGCCGGTTCTCCTTCTTGCGTCAGCGGCTGCATTGCTGTTGTATTTCGGAAAAGAAGAAGGGCTGGGAGGACAGCTTGCGCGGGAAGTGGGACAGACATGTTATAAGGAAACGCTGGAGTTTTTGATGCCGGGGGCATGCTACGGCAGTGCAGGAACGGCGGATCAGACGGTGGCGGAAGAGGTATTGTCCCACTTTTTCCTTCTTGCAGCGGAGGAAACGGAGGAGACGGATTATCCGACTCAGGTGGAGAGCGAATTGTCCTATGAGGCGATTCTTGCAAGAGAGGCGCAGGACGAGAATTATGTGGATGATGAGACGGGGGAAGTGGTGCTTACGGGAGAAAGTGGTACAGGCTTATCCGGGGACGGAACCAGTCAGACGGCGGAGGAGGCTGCCGCGGCACAGGAAGGGGCAACGGCGCAGATAGAGGATGCGGCGCAGACCGCCGCGGAGAGTGCCGGACAGACGGATATGGCGTCCGCGGCGGGAAGCGGTAAGGTCGCCAGCTATCCAAGAGAGAAGTTAAACGACTTTGACTACCTTATTCAAAATTTTTATCAGGTGGACAGTACGACGACGATCGATGGCAGCCAGCTCAATGCGGACGCCCTGCTGGGAAAGGATATGCGCCTAACGCACGACGCTTCCACACCGCAGATTCTCATCTATCACACGCATTCGCAGGAGGGGTATGCGGATTCTGCGCCCGGCGATCCTTCCATGAGCGTCGTGGGCGTCGGGGATTACCTTACGAAGCTTCTGACGGAGAAATATGGCTTTAACGTTATTCATCATACGGGAGAGTATGATGTGGGCGACCGCGATCACGCTTATTCCAAAGCTGCACCCGCGCTTGAACAGGTGCTTGCCGAGAATCCGAGTATTGAGGTGGTCATTGATCTGCACCGCGACGGCGTTGCGGAGGGAACCAGACTCGTCACGACCCAGAACGGAAAAGAGATGGCGCAGGTCATGTTTTTCAACGGCTTAAGCCGAACGACAAGCACGGGGGATATCGATTATCTCTACAACCCATACATAGCGGACAATCTGGCGATTTCTTTTCAGATGCAGCTTAAGGCGGCGGAATATTACCCGGACTTTACGAGACGCATTTACTTAAAGGGCTACCGCTACAACATGCATTACTGTCCCAAGACGCTTCTGATCGAGGTCGGCGCGCAGACGAATACGCTTCAGGAAGCGATGAATTCGATGGAGCCGCTCGCGGATATTTTAAACAAGGTGTTGACCGGGCAGGAGTGACGCCGCGGCTCGTTCGGATATTGAGACATTAGGCCGTGCTGGCATTTTGATATCCCAGGTTGTCGTTTAAGCGGATGGTAGATATAATTTGTAATTTAACAGAAAATGCGCTATATTAATGAGGGTGGAAGTATTACAATACGGTAAGATAATTCATTTTATGGAGGCACGAATGCGTACACTGCAGAAGATAATCAGCAGATATATGTATAAGATATCAGCAATTTTATTAGCGCTGCTATTTGTAATTGTATTATTTTTTGAAGCAGTAAATGAGCAGAAACTGGCGTATGAAAGTTCAGTAAGAGCTTTTTCGCAGATGGAGCAGGTATTAGAAGAAAATCAAAAGGAACTCGAAGCGGTTCAGGAAGAGTACAAACAGACCTGCCTGCACAATGCGGAGGTTGTCGCCCGCATTATTGAAGGGGACCCTGACGTAGCGGACAGTGTCGAGGAACTCAGAGAGATCGCTGCCTTTGTTGAGATAGACGAGATACATATTTTTGATAAGACAGGCTGTATAGTTTCAGGTACTCATCCGGAATATTATAATTATACGTTTGACTCCGGTGAACAGATGAACTTTTTTAAACCGATGCTGGATGACAAGACATTACGGCTTGTCCAGGATATTATGCCCAATACTGCGGAAGGAAAGCAGATGCAGTATTCCGCCATCTGGAGCAATAACGGTGAGTTTATTGTCCAGGTGGGCATGGAGCCGGTGAATGTGATAAAGGTTACACAAAAGAATGAACTGTCCTATATGTTTTCAAGGTTCCGCGGGGATCCGTGGGTCAATTATTATGCGATAGACGTACAGACGGGGGAGATTGTAGGTTCTACCGACACGGAAAATGTGGGACGTAATCTTACAGAAATCGGATTATCGTTTGAGGATATAGTAAACTGTGAAGAGGGATTTTACGCAAAGATAGATGGTCAGGATTCTTTTTGTGTATTTCAGAAGATAGACTCAAATTATATTGGACGTGTGGTTCTGCTTCGAGATCTATATCAGCGGATACCGTCGGTTATGCTTATATTTTTCGTCTGCCTGACAACAATTGCGGTATTTCTGGCGAGCGCTGTAACACGTCATATGAACAGATATGTTGTAGATGAAATCCATGATGTAAATAAGAAACTGAAAATGATTGCCAATGGCAGGTTTGAGGAAACGGTGGACATTCAGGACAGTGTTGAATTTGCAGAATTAAGTGAATATATCAATGTCGTGGTAAAAAGTTTATTGAACAATAACAGGAAGATGTCCTACGTGCTAAGTAAAACAAACCTGTATATCGGGGTGTATGAATATAATAAGTATATGGAAAAAATCCGTTTCACTGACTACATACCAAAGATATTGTCGTTAGATCCTTCAAAGGTGGAACAGTTTTCTTCAGATATCGGGGAGTTCAGGAAATTTATTGATAAGATACGCGAAAATCCTATACCGGACGAACCGGGAATATACAAGGTCGGTGAACAGTATGTCAGACTTGAAGAAATAATAAGCGATGATGAATGCTTTGGCGTTGTGGTCGATGTGACATCGGAAATGGCAAGGCGCAGGAAAATCGAGGCGGAGAGAGATATCGATCTGTTGACAGGGTTATATAACAGGCGGGGATTGGAAACGCGGATTGTCGGCTTACTTGCCACACCCGAAAAGCTTGGACACAGCGCAGTCATTATGATAGATGCGGACGGTCTGAAGGTCATCAATGACAGATACGGGCATGAAATGGGGGACATTTATCTGAAAAAGATAGCGGAGCTCGTGAGCAGTTTTGATATAAAGCACAGTGTAGCGTCGAGGCAAGGCGGCGATGAGTTTGTGTTGTTCTTATATGGCTATGAGAGCGCAGAAGCACTGGATGAAGCACTCGGGACACTTGCGTATATGCAGAATCACACCGTGGCGCAGTTTAAGAATAATCTGGAGGTTCCGCTTCGGTTTTCGCTGGGATATTGCCTTGTTGATGAAAACGCAGATTATCAGAAGCTGTTGAAAGAGGCGGATGAAAAAATGTATCAAAATAAACTGGAACGTAAAAAGCAATTGTAGGGTAGGAGGTTTTATGGAAGAGTTATTGGTTCATCTGGAAGGACCGGTCCTGCTATGGATACAGGAGAATCTGAGAAATGATGTTCTGACGCCGATTATGACCTTTATCACACATCTGGGAGACGCAGGATTTGTCTGGATCGCGCTTACAATTGCCTGTCTCGTTTATGCAGGAACGCGCCGGACGGGGATATTGATGACATTTTCTCTGCTTTTAAATACGCTCGCCAACAACCTGCTTTTAAAAAATCTTCTGGCGAGGACCAGACCCTATGAAATCGTTCCGGGGCTGCAAAGAATCATAGAGGCGCAGGGCGATTTCTCATTTCCGTCAGGGCATACCGGGTGCTCCTTTGCGGCGGCGGTGGTGATCTGTGTCATGTGTCCTCGCCGCTACGGAATCGCAGCGATGGTGCTGGCGGTGATGATCGCATTGTCGAGACTTTATGTGGGCGTGCATTTCCCGACGGACGTGATCGGCGGAGCACTCATCGGAACGGCGGCGGCGCTTTTTGTATGCTGGATTTATAAGAAAAAGTATAGCGAAGTGGAAAAACATATGGAAGGAAGAAATTAAAATGAGAATTTTATATCGCAACGAAGAAGGATTTCTGTCAACAGTAAACGTATATTATGCTGCGTACAATGAGGATGAAGGCGAGAGGGGACTGTATATTCTTACAGAGGACGATGACGAACTGGAATTTTGGGGAATTGACAGAATCGTATGCGAATCTTTGATTTCGGAGCTGTATCGGGAGGGAAAGGTGGATTTGTCCGTTTATCGTGTAACCGAGTGAACATAAGCAGGGAGATGACGCCAGAAGGGCTGTCAGGAAGAGAGGATATCACGAAATTAGACATCTATAATTTCGCGATATCCCTTTTTATTATCTAAGGAAAGCAATATATCGACGAAAGCGCTATATCGACAAATGATATTTTTCCATCCAGTAGTTGAGCTGGATAAAATATGCGGCGAGCTGCGGGCCTGCCATGAGCTGTCCGAACCACGGTTTGCCGAGGTCTGCGGGCGCTGCGATAAAGTCGAGCGCCTTCTTTTTGTCGATCAGGGGAGCAATCGGGGCGTTCGGATCGTTTATGATCTCGGT
This sequence comes from Roseburia hominis, assembly GCA_021771815.1. Taxonomy (GTDB): domain Bacteria; phylum Bacillota; class Clostridia; order Lachnospirales; family Lachnospiraceae; genus Roseburia; species Roseburia hominis_A. Next base: position 10,519 of record JAETOE010000048.1, on the reverse strand, counting down.
CAGGCGTTCTGAGAGCAGTTTTTCGTATCCGGGATGATAAGTTTTGGGATAAGGGCTTTTCTTGCGGTGGAGCAGCTCTTCTGGCAGCAGGTCGGCGCAGGCGTCGCGCAGCAGTGTTTTTTCCACGCCGTTCTGGTACTTCATTTCCCAGGGTACATTGAATACATATTCCATAATGCGGTGGTCTGCGAACGGAACGCGGGCTTCCAGGCCGGAATACATACTGGTGCGGTCCATGCGGTCGAGAAGCGTCTGCATGAACCATTTGATATTCAGATAGCCGATGGCGCGCCGTCTTGCTTCCTCTTCGGATTCCCCTGCAAGCTTTGGCACTCTGGCAAGCGTTTCCTCGTAACGCGCATGGGAGTAGCCGTATAAATCGAGCGACGCTTTGACGTCGTCGGAGAGAAAGACCGTGCGCGCGCTAAGGTCGGCAGACCATGGGAAGCCGTCGCGATTCATCAGTTCACTCCGGTAGAACCACGGATAGCCGCCGAAAATCTCGTCGGCACATTCTCCGGTCAGGGCGACCTTGTTGTGCTTTGCGACGAGGGAGCAGAAATAGAGCAAAGATGCATCTACATCTGTCATGCCCGGAAGATCTTTGGCATCGACTGCGGTAAAGAGTGAGTCAAACAGCGTAGTCTGGCTGCATTCGAGGTAGGTGTGATGCGTGCGGCAGCGTTTCAGCATGATATTGACATAGGGAAGGTCGCGCTCCGGCTGGAAGGAGTTTGACTGGAAATATTTATCATTTTCCGTAAAATCAAAGGAGAATGTGTTTAGGGTGTTTCCCTGCTCTCTCATATAGTCGGCTGCGATCATCGTCACGATCGAGGAATCGATGCCGCCGGAGAGGAAAGTGCAGACCGGAACGTCGGACACCATCTGCCGTCTGACGGCGTCGCGTACCAGAAAGGAGACCTTTTCGACGGTTTCGGGATAGGAATCCGTGTGTTCCCTGCATGTTAAATCCCAGTAGAGTGTATCGTGGATGCCGCTCCTGCCGACCGTCAGATAATGTCCCGGAACGACTTCGTGCATTCCGCAGAAAACGCCGTTTCCCAAGGTGTGTGCCGGACCGACGGCGAGAAGTTCCAAAAGACTTTCCGAATCGATGGCAGGGCGGATAGCCGGATGGACGAACAGAGCCTTCGGTTCGGAGCCAAAGACAAAGGCATTTCCTTCCTGTGCGAAAAAGAGCGGCTTGGTGCCTGCGCGGTCGCGGTAGAGCAGAAGTTCTTCTTTTGCGCTGTCCCAGATGGCAAAGGCGAAAATGCCGTTCAGTTTATTTACAAAGTCTTTGCCGTAGTGCATATAAGCATAGAGAATGACCTCGGTATCCGAGGTGGTTTCAAAGGAATATCCGGCGGAGATCAACTCGGGGACAAGTTCGTCCGTGTTGTAAATCTCGCCGTTGTAGACAATGGCGCAGCATCTTCCGTCGCGCGTTCTAAGCATCGGCTGTTTTCCGCAGATGATATCGCGGATGGAAAGCCTTGCGTGAGAGAGTCCGACGTGAGCGTCAAGATACGTCCCGGCCGCGTCGCGCCCGCGGTGGGCGAGTGTTTTATGCATATCGGTAAGTATCGTTTCCCAGAGGGGCTTTTTGTCGGAAAAATTTTGAGAAAAATCGCAGAAACCAGAGATTCCGCACATAAGATGTACTCCTTTCCAATCAGAAAAACGGGCATGCCGGGTCTGCCGGATGTCCATAGGCTAGAGATAGTATATGCAGTTTGGGCGGGAATGATGAAAAGACGTGCTGCCGGAATGGGAGAGACTCTCCGGGAGAATTTTCTGTCGGGCGGAACGCATATAGTAATAGGGAAAATTATCTCTGCAAAGGAATATATATGCCGAATGAAAAGATGGAAAATTTGCTCAATCTGGCACTTGACGCTACGGGGGAGGAGCGGGAGAAATCCATAGAACTTGACGTCGGGTATGACAGCACCGAAAATACGTGGGAGGTCATTGTGAAATTCGGGGGTACGGCGGAGGAGCTTACTGCAATTCTTAAGGAGAATTTCGGGGAGCAATCTGCGCGCATCCGCATAGCGAATCTGCAAAACGAGTATGCAGTTTTGACGTTGCCGGAGGGCATTGTTTCCGCAGTAGCGTCATTGAACGAAATTGAGTATATGGAAAAGCCGAAGCTTCTGTTTTTTGCGGTGAACAACGGAAAGCGGGCGTCCTGTATTACACCGCTCCAGACAGGGCTGCCGGCAGGCGCAGGGCAGCCGCGGCAGAGCGGGGGGATGGGACAGCCGCAGGGAAATGTAAATCAGCCGGGAATGCCTGACCGCAGCAGGAACCGTCTGAGCGGGGCAGGTATTCTTACGGCGGTCATCGATTCGGGAATCGATTATTCGCATCCCGATTTCCGCAATGCCGACGGAACGACGCGTATCCGTGCCATATGGGATCAGACGATTCCGTCGGGGAGCGTGGCGGCGCCGGGAACACAGGGGGAGGAGAGCGTGCCGGGACAGGAAAACGGATATTTGTATGCGCCGGCGGGCTATTATCTCGGGACGGAATTCTCGCAGGAGATCATCAACCGCGCCCTAAAGCAGCCAACGGAGCTAAAGCGTTACGCCGTCTGCCCGAGCCGCGACAGCTCCGGTCACGGAACGCACGTTGCGGGAATCGCTGCGGGAAACGGCAGGGCATCGGAAGGCAGGTACCGCGGGGTGGCATTCGCGTCGGATTTGTTGATCGTGAAGCTTGGCACGCAGAGGACGGGGGCGTTTCCACGGACGTCGGAGCTGATGCAGGCAGTCGATTACAGTGTGAGAAAGGCACAGGAATACGGGATGCCTTTGGCGCTGAATCTCAGCTTTGGAAATAACTATGGAGGTCATTCCGGAACGTCGCTGCTGGAAACGTTTCTTGACGATATGTCGAATTACTGGAAAAGCTCGATTGTCATCGGAAGCGGAAATGAAGGGGCTTCCGCGGCACATACTTCGGGGCGAGTGCAGGAGGGCAGAACAGAGGATGTCCAGCTTGCAGTAAGCCCATATGAGAGCGCACTCAATCTTCAGATCTGGAAATCCTATGCGGATGAGGTCTCCGTGTCAATCGTTCATCCGAACGGAACGGTGGTGGGGCCTATCCGGCAGATACAGGGAACGCAGCGTTTTACGGTGGGGCAGACGGAGCTTCTCCTCTATTACGGCGAGCCGAGTCCGTACAGTCCTTATCAGGAGATATACATTGAATTTCTTGCGGCGGGAGATTATGTAGACGCGGGAATTTGGGAGATACGGCTCGTGCCGCAGAAAATCGTGACGGGGATTTATGATATGTGGCTTCCGGCGGGCGGCGTGCTCAATGAAGGAACGGGATTTCTTTATCCGAGTGAGGAGACGACGCTCACGGTTCCGTCTACCGCCGGAAAGGTCATTACGGTCGGCGCCTATGACGCGCGCTACAATCAGCCGGCAGCTTTTTCGGGAAGGGGCTATACCAGAGAGACAAATCAGGTGAAGCCGGATCTTGTGGCGCCCGGTGTGGAGATTACTTCCTGCGCTCCGGGCGGTGGTTACGCCGCACGCACCGGAACTTCGATGGCGACACCGTTTGTGACGGGAAGCGCCGCTCTTCTGATGGAGTGGGGCATTGTGAACGGGAACGATCCGTACCTGTACGGGGAGAAAATAAAGGCGTATCTGATTCGCGGGGCGCGCCCGCTGGGAGGGAACGGCGCGTCCGCAGCGCTGCGCGAGTACCCGAATCCGCAGCTTGGCTGGGGAACGCTTTGCGTGGCTTCAAGCCTTCCGACTTGAGATATAATAGCCTGCCGGGGCAGAATGAAAGGTACTTATTTCCAAAAAGTTTTTGGCAATCAATGCCGCGTAGTATATAATATAATTAATTATATTTTAAAGCATCGGATATAAAATAACGAAAGGATGAATATTTAATATGGAAGCACAGTTAGATTTTTTTGAGCAAAACGATGAAAAAGTGAATAAGCGATTAGCTAAGGTACTACTGTGGATGACGTTGGTTTTCCCTGTTTTGTTTGTGTTGACAGCAGTGGGCATTTTCTGGATTGACTACGGCGCATTGACTCGACTTACGATAATTGGCTGCTTTTGCACGATTGGACCGTTCGTTATGTCTAAGTTCAATGTTCCTGTTAAGGTCATGAAATATGTCAGTGTTTTGGCGGTGGGATTCATCGTAATGCTGCTCGGTATGAACTCGGCGATAGGAATATACATGACTTTTGGCATTGCGCAGTTGTTCAGTTGTATGTATTTTGATAAAAAATTTACCATCAAAATTTCGATTCTGACTTATATATTGCTTTTTGTCTCAATTTATTTCCGCGTAATTGATGCTGTGGCAAATGGTAACGCTGCACCGAATCTGCAGTTTGTGCCGTTTATGATGGGCTTTACGATTGAGCATGTCCTTATGAGCTGCGTATTTATCAGTGTGGCAGGAAGCTCAAGAAAAATATTGGAGAATTTGCATAGTACAGAGCAGGTAGCTGCTGTTGTAACGAAATGCGAGGAAGTTTCTACAAGACTGGTGACGATGATGGATGACTTGTCGGAAAATGTGCGGGAATCAAAAATAACAAATGAGACAATTGTAGATTCTGCACAGAACACATCCGAGGATTGCACGAAAAGCCTTTCCCATGTTAGCTCCATGCATGGCATTGTTTCGGAAATGGTTCAGGCTACTGAGTCAATTGATGAGAGTACAAAGAATGTGCTGATGATTTCGGATGAAATTTGCCAGCATACAGATCATTATGTGGATATTATGCAACATGCAGTGACAGATATGAAGGTGATTCAAGAAACGGCAAATTTGACAGAAGAAGCTATACATAATCTTGAAACAAGTATCACGGAGATTTTTGGTTTCACAAATGAAATTGCTGAAATTACAGGAAAGACGAACCTTCTTGCACTCAATGCTTCCATAGAAGCCGCCCGTGCCGGTGAGCATGGGAAAGGTTTTGCGGTTGTAGCAGATGAAGTCCGTGTTTTGGCGGAGCGTTCCAAACAATCCAACAGTTCCATAACCGCTATGGTTTCAAAAATGATGGCAATGCTGGATGAGGTGAAGCATTCTAATGAGAGAAATGTTGCTTCCGTAGATGCAGGAATCGAACAAATTTCTAACGCAAGACAGGAGGCAGTAAATCTGGGAAGACTTCAGGCGGATTCCAAATCAAGGATAGAACAGATTTCAAAGGACTGCGATCAGACGAAGCAGTGCAGCCAGGATGTAAGAAAAATGTCAGACCAGATGGAAGAGCTTGTGAAAAATTCAAAGAATCTTGCGGACGCCATTGTAGAAAAAGCGAATAATCAAAGCGAAATCACAGGAATGACAGAGGAAACTTTTTCTCACGTTGAGCAAATCGCAAAAGAGTTATTAGAAGTGAGCAAAATGAGCGGTGAAAGTTTATAAAAACAAGGAAATAGATAATATAATCTTTTCAGGTTCGTAGAATAATGCTATACTAAAATTAACCAAAAAAATGTCGAGAAGTGGTATGAAAATTGTAAGTTTTGTAGTTATTCATACAAAGGTCATTCTTGACTGCATCATTATTCTATCAGGAGGTAATTTATGGCTTACAATCATTTATTTTCACCTGTAAAGATCGGCAATGTGGAGATCCCTAACAGAATTGCACTGATGCCAATGGGCGTACTTTCTCCCCGTATGATGAACAGGGACGGCTCCTACACAAAGGACGGAGCAGACTATTACATTGAAAGGGCGAAGGGCGGTACCGGACTGATCATCACCGGAATCGCTCCGATTCCGCCCGGAGAATTTCTCCCTTCCATTGTAAATAATCCTGCTACATATACGGAGAATACGAAATATCTGGCGGACGGTATTCACCGGTATGGATCGAAAGTATTTATTATGATCTCGGCTATGTCAGGAAGAGCCGGTACTCCCGGAGGACCGGCGGCTTCTGCGCTCCCGAATGTATGGGACCCGAGAGAAATGCAAAGAGAGATGACCGTAGAAGAGATCCATCAGTATGTAGAATGGTTTGCGACTGGCGCCAAAGCGGCCAAAGACGCCGGCGTTGACGGCGTCGAGATCCATGCGATCCATGAAGGATATCTGTTGGATCAGTTCGCGATTTCTTCATACAATCAGCGTACCGATGAGTATGGAGGTTCCTTAGAGAACCGTCTGCGGTTCGCGACCGAGATCGTGCAGGCCGTCAAGGATAGATGCGGAAAGGAATTCCCTGTCTCACTGCGTTACTCTGTAAAAAGCTATACAAAAGCCTTTAACCGGGGAGCGGTTCCGGGAGAAGAGTTCCAAGAGTTCGGAAGGGATTACGAGGAGAGCAAGAAGGCTGCAAGAATGCTGCAGGATGCAGGCTATGATATGTTAGACTGCGACAACGGTACCTATGATGCATGGTACTGGTCGCATCCGCCGGTATATATGCCGAAGGCGCTTAACCTGGAGGATGTTGCCCTTATCAAGAAGGAAGTGGACATCCCTGTCATCTGTGCGGGCCGCTTTGACGATCCTGAACTGGCAGACCGGTCGATCGCGGAAGGTAAGATTGATATGATGGGTATGGGCCGTCCGTTATTGGCGGACCCGGATGTGGCGAATAAGTTCAAAGAAGAAAGACTTGATGATATCCGCCCGTGTATTTCTTGTCATTTCGGATGTCTTGCCAGAATCGTCCAGTTTGATTTTGAAAAGATGGCTTTAAAAGATATCTCCTGCGCACTGAACCCGAGATGCGGTATGGAAAATCATTACAATATCAGTAAAGCAGATACGAAAAAGAAGATTGCCGTTGTCGGCGGCGGAATTGCAGGAATGGAAGCGGCAAGAGTCTGTGCGCTGCGCGGTCATGACGTCGATCTGTACGAGAAGAAAGATGTGCTGGGAGGTATCTTTATCGCGGCAGCGGCTTTTGATTTTAAAGACGATGATCGCCGTCTGATTGAATGGTACCGGAAACAGATGAAGGATACGGGCGTCCATGTTCTGTTAAATACAGAATTCAAACCGGAAGACAAAGATGGCTATGACGAAGTATTTGTCGCTACCGGAGCAAGAGAAAGGAAGCTGGACACGCCTGGATTTGACCAGCCGAATGTCCGCTATGCGGTGGATGTGCTGCTGAATCAGAATATTCAGGATCAGAATGTCGTCATCGTCGGCGGTGGTCTGACCGGATGTGAATTGGCATATGATCTGGCAAGGAAGAATAAAAAGGTGACGCTCGTAGAGACCTGCCCGACCATTCTGAATGTGGAAGGATTATCAGCTTCAAATTATAACTGCCTGCTGGATCTGATGGATTATTACAAAGTTGACATTCTCAAAAATTCCAAGGTCACCAAATATGAGGACGGAAAGGCCTACATTGAGACAGTCACATATAACGAACCCAATATCAGAGACAGGGCATTGAATCAGAGCCTTCAGGGAATTCACAGGGATGTAAAACCGGTGGAGGCTGACACCGTGGTCGTATCTGTCGGTTATACTTCCGACAGAGATTTGTACGATGCGGTGAAAGGTGAGAATGTACATTTATTAGGGGACGCAGAGAGACCGTCGAATCTGATGGGATGTATCTGGTCTGCTTATACGACGTGCTTAACGATCTGATGTATTGACGGAATTGTGATGAAAAAGGAAGATATAGCGGGAGGTAAAATGCCCTGAAGAAAAGTCGCTTAGACCGTGAGGTTTAAGCGATTTTTCTCTTGGGGGTTTTTCAGTCTCTTTGGGCACATCGTTATGGAACGGTGTTTGTTAATGTGAGGGATAGCATACACTGGACATGTTTTTTATATTCGGAGCAGCTTATGCAGAAGTGCCGTGGCAAGCGGGATTAGGCTCTGGTAAAGAATTTTATCAGCTTGTGGAGAAAATGTATAGATGACATAAAAAACTTGATAAAGAATATTCCTAAAAAAGAAATGTAGAAAGTTCCGGTAAAAGATTGGATTCATAATATGTACCAAATAGGGCAGAGAAATCAGGCTATATCAGTGAACACTAGGTGCAGAGGATTGAAAGTGCGGAAAATGGTCTGATGAGAAAACAGATAAGTAAGCTAAGTATGTCAGTAAGATATTGGATGAGACAATAAAGATATTCTTCTTATTTAGTAGGATGTAAATTGAAAGAAAAATGTAGAAATTAATGATTTTTTAGTGACGGATAATCTATCGTTATCCATTGATTTTGCTTATGAACAGATGGAAACACAGGATAATTTTTGATTATCCTGTAATAGATGAGGGATATTTATGGATACTGAAAGAGTCTTTTTATGTTTTTCTAGCAAAGATAGATATGAAATTGTAGAATCAATACATTACCATCTGGAAAATATTGGTGTCCCCACATGGTATGACCGAAAAGAAATATTAATGGGAGACAACAGAAATCACAAGAATTTTACAGAAGGTGTATATGGATGCAAATATACCATAATCATTCTAAGTCCTAATGCAATTAATTCTGTATGTGCCAATGAAGAAATTGATTTAATATATACAAGATATCAGTCACAACAGATGTATGTTTTCCCTGTGTTTTATAATATTACCGCAATAGAACTTCCGAAAAAATATTGGTGGATGAAAAAATTAGTTTATAAGGAGTTGCATAAAGATACGGATTCTCGAGGTATGTGTAATCATGTCGCATGTAAATATTTATCTGACAGCCTTCAAAAGTATAACTTAAAATCTATCCCTGACTTATGTAATGCATTCACAGGATATATAAGAGAACTGTTAATTAATTACCAAGAATTAGACGGAAATAATTATAACGCAAGAATATCTATTCTATATGCAGGTATTTTATTTTTAAACAGTCAAAAAGAACTTCCCGAATATTATCGTAAAGGTATTACATATTTATTTAACGAAACAAAGTTAAACCTGCCCCTAGACCTCCGCGAAACGATTATATTTGAGCATTTGTTTTCATTAGCCGCCAACTACTTTTTATCCTGATTTAAGATTGAAACTATGATTTTGGAAAGACGCTCCGGATTCGTTTCCGTTTTTAACACATCAATTTTTTTCGATAAATAGTAGTATTTATTAATGTTATGTTTAACTTCTTGCCAGATAATCTCCGCCTCGTATCCAGTACTGCCAACCGGAATGATTGTAAGACCATATTTTTGTGCAAGCAGGAATTCTTGATATACTCCATGACTATAATGATTTGTCTGGCTAAATCCTCCGTTTATCGTAGTATGCTCGCTTTGCCCAAACATAAAAATGGCACTTTTGCAGTCACGCATCATATATGTACGATATTCCTCTTTTTGGGTATCTGTTAATTCTAAATGGAATGGAAACGGGCGCATGGAAAGATATTTCTGAGGATTTCTTTTTTGCTTTTCAGCTAAATACTGATTCGCATACCCAGTTATATAAGTTCCCAATCTCCGCCCTATTCCTGTCGAAATCCGATTATCATTATCCAGTAAGGCAGTTACTAAGGCTTTAGACAAAGTATCAGCAAACAGATCTGTCTGAGGTAAAACATCATAATATGCTCCCGAAATAAATACTTTCTTTTCTTTTACTTTTTCATTCAATAATGCAATTAAATTAGGTAAAGTGTCTTTATTAACATACAGACATTCTATATTGTATCTCAGCCTTAAATCTTGAACTTTATACTCTATCTGCGGTGTCGTTTTTTCATCAATGTAAATAAAAGCATAGTGAAGATTACCTGATCCATTTAGTAAGTGCATGGTGGAGGACAAGCAATTTAAGATTACTTGATCTTCAAAGCTGTATCCGATAAATAAAAAAGTGTTGGAAACAAGTTCTTTTTTTAAAAAAGTTAAAAAAAGAGAATGCGTATATTCATAGCTTTCATAATCTGTCTGAGTCAACACAATATTTTCAGGATCAGATATATCTCCGTTAATTTTATACAGATTAATTTTGTCATGAGTGCTGATTTGGGTTAAATTTTTTTCGTTTATAACTGCATTGTATGGTATCCGCAACGCCTCTAGCTCTTTTTCAATCAAAGTATCATAATTTGTTGTCCATACGCTTTTGAAATTTAGTGAAAGCAATGCCTGAATAATAGGATTTCTATCATAATATGCATGAATTTGTTCGTGTACTATTTCCCTCAAGGCGGCTTTTGTGTAGCTGTTCTCATAGTATTGGGCAACCTTGTACAAATTCAGTGCATCTTCATTTTTCAATCCTAATTGCTGTATACACGGTTCTAACAATTTATGCCAACTTGGCAGACCTGAATTCATGGAAACACCAGTTCCCATAAAAAGTGAGGCTTCCTCGTTTATAATGCACCTAGAGAAATTCTCTAAAAAATGAGCCATTTTACTTTGTGATTCTTTTATCAATTTATTACAAAAAGATTTTGACATATACTTTCCCCTCATCTAATACAGGATAATCCCAAATTATCCTATGTTTCCACTTGTTCATGAGTAAAATCAATGGATAACGATAGATTATCCGTCACT
>JAETOE010000047.1 GCA_021771815.1 Roseburia hominis | reverse complement strand
ACAGATAAAAACGTGCCGTAAAACACAGCATGTTAAGATAGACAATATGAAGGAGATGCCGAATTCAATCTGCGGTAATACTGCCGTAGGTGGGAACTATAATTCGACGTGTGACAGTATACAACTTTAAGAATTGAATGTATGGATACAATGAATAATGTTTTATCCATTGGCACAGGTTTTCTAATACAAAGACCGGTTGGAGACAATAAATATAAACTTTATTTAGTTTCAAATAAGCATGTTTTGTGCGATACAGATTCAATTGCAATATCTTTTACTTTAAATAAGGAAAATGAACCAGATGTTGGCAATAGAATAAGATTACCTATAGCAAATATAAAAAGTAATATTGTTGGGCATCCTGATCATAATGTGGATGTTGCTGTTTTAGAATGCACAGGACTTTTTGTTATGATGTCAGAACAATTGTATTATAAAGTTGTATCATATGATATGTTAGCTTCATTCAATGAAGAAGAATTATCAGTAGCTGAAAATGTATACTTTGTTGGGTATCCAGATGATAGATATGATATGAAAAACAATTTACCACTAGTCCGTACTGGCATGATTGCAAGTAATCCAAAATATGATTATAATGGTAGCCCTACATTTATTATTGATGCACAAGTGTTTCCAGGTTCAAGTGGAAGTCCTGTTTATATAGATTTGACATATGAAAATATGAAAAATGGACAAATAATTGTGGGGAAAAAAGATATAAAATTATTAGGCATTGTGTCAGCAACCATGATAAGGAATAATCAGTTAAAATCGATAGAAACAAATACCCATTATTTAACAGAAGAGGTATTAGGGTTGGGAATTGTTTATAAGTCAACAGCAATAAAAGAAATAATAGATAGTTTACCAATCGATAATTGATAAAAGACGGAATAGTCATCATTTAGAGACTGTGAAATTAAGCTTTAGCAAGGGTAATAAGTTTTCCTGCGCCGAGTTCGAATAATACACATATCTCGAGGTAAACCCGATTATCCTTCAGAGGCAATCTGGGGCAAACCCAAAAGAGAATAGAGTAAGTATAAATGACCTTGTAGAGAGAGTAAATTCTTTCTATAAGGTCATTTTAATAGGAGAGGTAAAATCTTGAAAATAAAGGGAATTTAAGGTGCCAGGAGTGAATACGGATAAATGTTGAGGAATATGAAGACCATCTTGTATTTATCAATGAAGGGGTATTTATTCCCAAAACAGTAGGGCAGGCATTAGAACCAGGGTACAAGCTACCTTATTATAGAAATGCATTTTTGTGTAACGCAATGGTAAAACAGAGAAATAGATGTTTCCCGTTACCAACATTTGATTTGGAAACACCAAATAGAGTAATCGTAACGGTATATGGTAAAGTTATGGATTCGGATTATAGGCAATTACTTCATGCTAATGGTGATTTGTATTTAAGGACTGTTTTCCTGTTCTAGACCAAGTTCAAAAAAGGAAGACTATTTCGAAAGATGATTTTAGTGTAAGCGATGAATAACATACCGTTTCAAATGTTCTTTCAGATCTGAGATAATACAGTAAACAAGCAGTAAATGACTACTTTATCTATTTTCAGATCTGGATGCTGTCGCATCATTCCATTTTTCGTAACCAAAGGTAGTCAATCGCTGTGGTTTACTACTTTAGGGAGGAACAACTTATGCGTAATAAGCAAAGAACGGATGAAGAATGGCTGTCATTGATTCAGGAATGCCGCAGCAGTGGGTTCTCTGACCGTGCCTGGTGTGAACAGAACGATATCTCCATCAATACTTTTTATAATACTGTCACAAGACTAAGGAAGAAAGCATGTATGGTACCAGAGGCAGCCGGGTCAACGATGGATGATTCACCTGAGATTGTACCATTATCGCTTGTCGAAGAATCTCGTGCACAAATGCCTGATCCAACCAGGCAGTGGCCAGCAGATGTTACATCATCGGGTGAAGCACTGACAATTATGGTTAACGGCTGTAAGGTTGCAGTCAATAATAATGCCGGCAGAGACGTGATTTATCATACGATATCCGCTCTGCGGGAGCTTTGATCGGTGATCTGTCCAGAGTACAGAAAATCTATTTGGTTACGGGCCGAACAGATATGAGGAAATCCTTTGACGGGCTTATGGCAGTCATCCGGGACAACTTCCAGATGGACCCTTTCTCCAATGCAGTCTTTCTGTTCTGTGGGCGCAAAAAAAATACGATGAAGGCGCTCTACTTCGACCGGGATGGATTTGTGCTCCTGCAGAAGCGCCTGGATAATGGAAAGTTCCAGTGGTCCCGCAACGCTTCTGAAGTCAGACCCCTGACCAGACAGGAATTCCGCTGGCTGATGGAAGGACTTTCCATCGACCAGCCGAAAGCAATACAGCCGGTAAAAGGCAAAGACTTTTGATTTGTGCAATATGTAGATTTTGAAAAATTTTTCTACAGCCCAAACTGCTTTCCGGCGGAAGATATCCACAGATGTGAAATCATGGGGATGGCTGTCCGGGGATTGTTATGCACAGCTTTATAATGATGTGTATAACTTCACAGAAAAACCCCAAAACCGTCTGGTTTTTGAAGAGAAAAAAGATACCTTTGATTCGTCATAATGCCAGTCCGTTTTTGAGCGGCATTTGCGGTAATTCTGCCCTTTTAGTACAATAAATGTATCTTAAAAGAGGGAGGAATTCACGGTGGATCCAAAGGGACAGAACATACTTTTCCGCAGCCAGCTGGAACAAAAGGATCTTATGATCCAGATGCTTTCTGAACGGTTAAATGAAAAAGATGAAACGATCACTGATCTGAAGGAAACGATCAAAGAGCTGAAAGAAACGATTGCCGGCCTTCAGGAGACACTCAATGAATTCCAGCGGAAGCTCTTCGGTACGAGCAGCGAGAAAACAAAACAGGATGAAAAAATCGAAGATGAAAAACCGGAAGAAACAGTGACAGCAACTGTAAAAAGTCATAAAAGAACAACACGTAAAGCCAAGGCCACACGTGAAGACCAGTATGGAAACCTTCCGATCCGCAAAGAGCTCATCCCTCTGCCGGAAGAAGACAAGCACTGTCCCTACTGTAATTCCCAGATGGAGTATGTGACTGAAACTTTTGTACGGGAAGAACTCCGGATCACCCCTGCGAAGGTGGAACGGATTCATTATTACCAGGAAAAATGGCAGTGCCCGGAATGCAGAAAAGATGGTGACGGGACATTCGCAGAATCCAGAACACCTGCCGCTTTAATTCCGCACAGTCCGGCCTCGCCATCCATTGTCTCATATGTTGCAATGGAAAAAATCGGCCTGGCAATGCCTTATTACCGTCAGGAGTTTTTGATGAAGCAGCTGGGATTTACACTGCCAAGAGAAACCATGGCAAACTGGATCATTTATGTAGCTGAGAACTATTTCTATCCGATTTATGACCGGCTGCATGGAAAACTTTTAAAGCGTGATCTGGTGCATGCAGACGAGACAACATGTCAGGTCCTGCGTGAGAAGGGACGCACCGCGGAGCAGACATCCTATATGTGGTTATACACAACGGGAAATGATGGTCTCGCACCGATCGTCCTCTATGATTACCAGCCAAGCCGTAAAGGATCCTGTGCACAGAACTTTCTGGAGGGATTTCATGGACTGGTACAGTGTGACGGATACCAGGGTTACAACAGGCTTGAAGATGTAACACTGGTATGCTGTCTTGCACATGCAAGACGCAAGTTCTTCGAGGCTGTTCCGGCAGCCAGGCGAAAAAAGCTGAAGCTTTTGGACATCAACTCTGATGTGGCAATCGAGGATACCGGTCTTCCGGACGAAGAAGAAGCAGAACAGCTGCTTCCGGCAGAAATCGGACTGCTGTACTGCAATAAACTCTTCTATCTGGAGCGTACACTGAAGGATTTGAATTCCGAAGAACGAAAACAACAAAGAGCAGTTTTGGAACAGCCTGTATGGGATCAGTTCTGGAACTGGCTGGATACCCTTCATCCCACTGGCGGAAGCATGCTTGGGAAAGCGGTGAACTATGCCCAAAACCATCACGACACGCTGATGAATTATCTGCTGGATGGCAGATGTGAGATCTCGAACAACCGGGCCGAACGAAAGGCCAAAAGCTATGCGGTCGGACGGAAAGCCTTCCTGTTCCACACATCAGAGGCCGGTGCCGGAGCAAGTGCGGTGATGTACAGCATCGTGGAAACAGCAAAAGCAAACAATCTGAATATTTTCCAGTACCTCTATACGGTGCTCCTGTATATGCCGGATTACATGAATTCGTCCGCAGGCATAGAGCAGCTGATGCCATGGGGTGACTTTATGAAGGAGCAATGTTCAGGACTCATTGATGTGAAATCTAATGTTCCGGAAAATAGAATTCCCCTGCCACTTGTGTAGCAGAGGAACTGATAGTAAACGGTAGGCGTTTACTGCGTTAACTGAATTTAGAAATATGGTAAGCGGTGTATTATTCATCGCTTACATTTTAGTCAACTTAAGTCAAGAACTTGGAAGTTTAATTTGTCACTAGCAAATTGATGTCGATTTAAAATAGTTTTTATTTGTGTAGTGATAGACAAGATAAAGTATAGATATATTTGACCTGTCTATTTGACAGGTCAAATATCAATTTTAAACCGGAGGGGCGTTTCCATAATATAAATATATTTCTAATTGCTAGAACCGACCTCGGCAGAATTAGCTTCGTTGGAAGTCGTCTCGGTGGATTTCATTTCTGTGGAAGTCGTCTCGGTAGACTTCATTTCCGTGGAAGTCGTCTCGGTGGATTTCATTTCCGTGGAAGTCGTCTCGGTAGACTTCATTTCCGTGGAAGTTGTCTCGGTGGACTTCATCTCGGTAGAGGCCCCTTCCGTAGAACCAGTCTCCGTTGATTCTGTACCCATTGGCAGCTCGGTGTCTAAAACAGCATCAGGATCGACGTAAACGACTTCTCCGACGCCTGCACGCAGCAGGATGCTCTTGGAACCGAGTATATTGACGGTTATCACATCACCGTTCTTTACGTTGTCCAGACTTGTTGTGATAAGACCGGATGTTAAGTAGGTGGTAGGAACTTTCGTGCCGTTCACAAAGATCTTGGTGTTCTTTGTAAAGTTGGAACCATATACCGTCAGTGTATTGTTGCTCGTATTCTTGCGGGCGGAGGCGATTGTTACATCCTCGACGTCCATGATAAGCTCCGAGGCAGGATAGAGATCCTCGCCGCCGTAGCTGTAGCGCTTTCCGTACAGCAGATCGTACTGCAGGTTCTCAAGACCGGAGAGGTAAGTCGCTGATTCAGACTGCGTCTGATGATAGCGGAAAATCGTTCCTTCGTGAACGCCGACCTGATCGGTCACATGCGCCAATAACTGATATGCGGCAATATCCGCATCTTCTTTTGCAAGTCCCATGTTGTTCCAGGTAATATACTTGGTCTTAAAGATATCGCCGGATTTCATATCCTCATCCGTCAGTCCCATGGTCGGGAGATGATCGCCGAAGAATACGATGATGGTATCTTCCCCGCGGCGGTCAACCGCAGTGATGAGGTCGCCGATGAAATCATCGACTTCGTGAATCATGTTCACGTAGTACTCCCATTGATTATTAGAAGCTTCGTCCGGCGCGCCTGTCACGGTAATGGCAGGATCCTCAAGAATTTTCTCGGAAGGATAATCGCCGTGTCCTTCGACCGTGATCGTGTATACAAAATCAGACTGATCTTCTGTCGCGTTCATTGCTTTTACGGTTTCCTGTACCAATACATCGTCGGTCGGCCAGTTGCCGTTCGGGGTGTACTGTGTAATGTTCATCAGCTCCTTGCTTGTGAAGGAGTCAAAGCCCATCATGGAAAAGGCGTTGTTGCGGCTGTAGAACGTAGCAGTATTGTTGTGTACTACATGTGTTCCGTAACCGATCTTATCAAGGTCGGATGCGATGCTCTCGCAGTCGGTCTGCTTTAAGATCGTCTTGTAAGGATATTCTCCCGTGCCGAAATACTGCATGCTCATACCGGACAGTATTTCGAACTCTGTATTTGCCGTACCCGCGCCGACCACCGGAACCGTGAGATAACCGGTAGAGTAATTTGCTTCCAGATTATGGAAGTTCGGAATCGGGTCTTCGGACATATTTAAGAAGTTCACTTCGTAAGGATCACAGAAGGACTCCAACAGAACGCAGATAATATTGGGCTGATTTCCGGCAGCGGTGCTTGTTGTCCTGCTTGCGGAATCCACAAGTGTATTGATCGCATCGATCGTTTCCTCGGAGTAATCCTCCGGCTTGTTCATACCACGACCTACTACACTGGTAGAGAAACCGTACACGAAACCGTAATCGGAATATCCCTCTGCGATATTGGAAAAATAAGAAGCAAGGATATTGCTGCTTTGTGCTGCCTGTGTGGTGATCGGCAGACCGACCAAAAGCAGCGCCGCAATCGAAACGGGAACGAGTACGGTGTGGCGTGTTCCCTGATACTTCGGACCCTTTACGAAAAACAGCGCTAAGAATACGAAGAAGGAAATAACAATGCCGACAACGATGGTCGCTTCCTCGGCGGTAAAGTAATTTGTGTTCTGCATTGCGAACAGGTCGGAAATACATTTCAAATCAGTGTAGCTGAACGGCGTTACACGGTTCGAAAGAATCAGACCGTTGATCGTTCCGAGGAACACCCACGCACCGCTGATCAAAACGCGCATCTGTGCACGGTACTTTGTCAGATAGACAAGAGACAGCGACGCAAAAATAATGAATGCATTGTATAAAAACGCAAGTGTGTGGTTGCTGATAAAAGTTACTGCGCTTAACACATCACGCCTGGAAATCATTTCCACAATAAAAATCAGCAGACATGCTAATAAAAAGTGGAAAATCAGGGAATACTTATTTAGAAAAGCAATCCGTTTGTAATATTTTTCGCTGTGCGGTTTCTTCTTAGGAAGAAACTCCTTTATAAGACTTAGTTTTTGCGTCAAAGGCGCAAGCTTTTGCTTTAGAATATTAAATTTCTCTTTCATATCACCCTCCTGGTTCTCCTCCCAAAATCAATCCTATGCATATACATCAGGCGGTACAACAGCCGGATTTGCTAAAGTAAAATTGGCGTAAAACGACTGTAAAAAAACAAAAATTGATACTAAGAGAATATATCGCTTATTCGGGAAAAAATCAATCGGGAAGATGTATAAAAAAGTCTTAAGATTTACTGAATTTATGGGAAATGTGAATAAGAAATGAACAAAATATGTCCAAATGAGAATCTACCTATTTAATGAATTTGTCTATCGCATCGTTTAAATCCTTTAAAACCTGGTCGTCTCCGGTTTCAATCGCGTCTACGAGACAGTGGTTGATATGATCCTCAAGAATGATCTTTCCGATGTTGTTGATGGCGGAGCGCACGGCGGCAATCTGGATCAGAACTTCACTGCAGTCACGACCGTCCTCGATCATGTTCCGCACTGCCTCCATGTGCCCGATGGCACGGTTCATGCGGTTGATGACAGCCTTGGTATTCTCGTGGTGGTGTTTGTGAGGATGTGCATTGCCGTCGTCATGAGAGTGCGCAGCGTCGTTGGCATGAGAGTGCGTAGTGCCGTCGGCGTGCGTATGCACTGTATTTAAATTGTCGGTGGATAAGGTTGTGTTTTCGGATACATTTTTCTCTGTATGTTTCATAGAAACCTCTCTTCTTTAGAAATCGTGCTGATGGTAGCATACCATAAGCGCACAGCGTCCATGGCATTCGCCGTGGGCGACCGATGCCACTCCACTTCGCTTCGGGCGGGTAAAATGTCTGACGACATTTTATCATATCCGGCGGGAAATTCCAATGGAATTCTGTTCTGACGCTGAAAATCTGGTTCGTGAAAACAGGTTGTCTTTTCGAAGAAATGAATTTATAATGATTAAGACAGCAGGATTTGACGAACGGGGGGTGTATCAGGGATATACCCTTCTTTTTTCGGTATAATAAAGACAGAGGAGAATACGAAGATGAATTTACTGGATATCATAGGTCCCGTGATGGTAGGACCTTCAAGCTCCCACACGGCGGGAGCCGTGAAAATCGGACGTGTCAGCAGAAAGCTTTTAGCCGAGGAGATTGCGGACGCGAAGATTTATTTTCACGGGTCTTTTCTGGCGACCGGAAAGGGGCATGGGACGGATAAGGCGTTGATTGCAGGGCTTCTCGGAATGCAGGTGGACGACTCGAGAATCCCGGAAAGCTTTGCGCTGGCAAAAGAAGCGGGGATGACATTTACGCTGGAGGGCATCGACTTAGGCGACGTGCACCCGAATTCCGTGAAGATGAATCTCACCGGAAAGTCCGGCAGAACGCTTGAGATTGTTGCGGCGTCGGTGGGAGGCGGACAGATTCGGGTCTGCGAGCTGGACGGGCTGACCGTAAATTTCAGCGGAGATTACCCGACTCTCATTGTGCACAATCTCGACCAGCCGGGGCATGTCACGGAGGTAACGTCCATGCTGGCGCATAAATCGGTCAATATCGCGACGATGCAGCTTTACCGTGCGAACCGCGGCGGAAATGCGGTCATGGTCATCGAGTGTGACAAGGAGGTTTCGGCGGAATCCATCGCGTGGCTCGAGCATTTGGAGGGTATCATGAAGGTGACGTATTTGAGTCTGCGGGAGGATGGACAGGCATAGGCATAGGCATAGGGCGTATGCCTGATTCGGTTGGAGGAAAGTACGCAGAATGTCGAAAATGGACGAGGGTTGAGAGAGGAGCAGGCAATGTATAAATCTTTGGAAGAACTGTGCCGGATAGAGAAGGAGACAAAAAAGCCATTCTGGAAAATCGTGCAGGAGGATGACTGCAGGGAGCAGGGAATCAGCGCGGAAGAATCATTCGCGCAGATGCAGGGCATGTATGAGGCGATGCAGTATGCGGATGCACATTATGACGAGAATCTAAAGTCGGCAAGCGGTCTGGTGGGAACGGAAGGAAAGAAGATGCGTGATGCCAGAGAAGCGGGAACGCTGCTCTGCGGGGATTTCATCGGGAAGGTCATGGAAAAGGCATTAAAGACCAGTGAATCCAACGCCTGTATGAAGCGGATCGTCGCCGCGCCGACCGCAGGTTCCTGCGGCGTTGTTCCAGCCGTATTCCTAAGCTTGCAGGAGGAGAAAGGATTTTCCAGGGAGAAGATGGTCGAGGCCCTCTATGTGGCGGCGGGAATCGGTGGTGTGATTGCAAGCCGCGCGTTCCTGGCGGGCGCAGCAGGCGGCTGTCAGGCAGAGATTGGATCTGCGTCCGCAATGGCGGCAGGGGGCGCTGCTTATCTGCTAGGCGGAGACGCCGATGCAATTGCAAATGCGGCGGCATTGGCGTTAAAGAATTTACTTGGACTTGCATGCGATCCGGTTGCGGGTCTGGTCGAGGTACCCTGCGTCAAGCGCAACGTCATGGGCGCGGTCAATGCCATGACTTCCGCGGATATGACGATGGCGGGAATCTTCAGCCGTATCCCTCCGGACGAGGTCATTGATGCGATGAGAAGCATCGGGCGCAGTATGCATGAGGACATCCGGGAAACAGGAAGGGGCGGACTCGCGGGAACGCCTACCGGAATCGAAATCAGGGAGCGGATGGCGAACCTGATGTAAGGCGTATTGAGAAATGTAGTTAGACCTTGCCGTATGTTTCCCGGTAAGCACTGGGGGACATTCCGGTCTCCCGCTCGAAACAGGAATAGAAATAACTGCGGCTGCTAAAGGACAGCTCGTCGCTAATCTGCTGGATACTCATATGAGAGCCGGAGAGCAGGAGCTTTGCCGTCTCGACTTTTTTCTGCCGGATGTATGCGTTTACGCTGCATCCGGTTTCCTGTTTGAACTTGTGTGAAAAATAGTATTCCGTGTAGCCGAGGCGCTCTGCCAGCTCGGAGAGGGAGAGATTTTCTTTGATATGCACGGCAATGTAGTCAAGGATGCTCTGAATCTGGATGGAAATCCCGGCATGTTCCCTGGTCTGCCGGACACGCTCTACATAATCCGCGAGCAGCCTGCGGGTAAGATTCGTCGCATCGGCGGTCGTCCGGCATTCTTCAATTTGCATGGCATAGAGGTCGTAAAGCGCGTATGCAACTGAGGAATGCAGTCCGCCTTCCATGCTGGCGCGGGAGCAGAGGGTCAGAAGTACGAGCGCGTTATTTTTGTTCTCACGCAGATTATCACTGCTGTCTGTGTGGATGCCGTTGCTTAAGGAGATACATTTATCGAGCGCCTTTTTGTAATCGGGGCTTCCTTCGCGGATGGCAGAAAGCAGATTCTGTTCTGCGAGGTAGATTCCCCGGTGTTCTCCGGAAATCAGACTGATATCATCGGTGTTTTCCTGAGAGCCGCTTGAAGAAAAACAAACGCTATCCGTAGTAATATAAGCGCCAGTCACGCTGTAGTGCAGCATAACGGCGTATTGCAGGAGCGTCGTGGAAGGAATGATGGGAACCTCCTCCAACTGGCGGGAAATGATGCTGCGCAGCTTGACGGAAATGTTGTAGGAATCCAGTTTTTTACGGATCAAAAGCTGCGTGTTTTTTCCGGTGAAAGCGGGGCCGATCAGGTGCATTCCGCGCAGGGAGACATCCTGATATTCGAATGCGGCGATCCACAGCAGCCCAAATTCAGTGTCTAAGACCAGCGGATTCCGGTTTCCCTGTTCAACATGAGCGTGCAGCAGTGTCAGGAAGCCAAGCGCTGTAATCATGTCTCCCGAAATCAGTTCCTTCGGGCAGTTCGTGGAGAGAAGCCTAAAATCTTTGTCATAATTCCAGAGAAACAGATTGTAATTGCAGCGGATGAGTCCGGTAAAAAAGGATAAGCGTTCGCCGATGTTCATGTATCGTGTGATTTCCTTTCGAGAGAATATCCGTAAGACCTGGGCAGAAAGTCTTACGGATGACAACAGTATCACTTTGTTTTGGCAAGAAACTCCGACAGAATCTGCCTGTCAGCAGGATTTTCAAAGCGGAGCCAGCCTCCGGAAAGGAGGTCCGGCTGGTTCGTGAGTGAACAGAAGATGTACTGGCAGAGAGCGGAGTGGAGTGCAAGGGAGTCTCCGTCGGCAGTTTCGAAATACACGGGGGAAGGACATTCCCTGACCTTTTGCAGAAAGTCGGCAAGATTGACGTCCTCTGAAAGATGTATGCCTGTGTCCATGGAAACCTCCTTTACGCTTTGCGCAGCGAACCTAAGAAGGCGAGACTTTCCTTCGGGGTTCTTGTCTGGGTGCTGCGGTCTACGGCAATCAGACCGAAGGTCATCGAATATCCCTTCTGCCATTCGAAATTGTCGAGCAGGCTCCAGTAGAAATAGCCTTTGACGGGGAGCCCGTCTTTGATGCAGTTCTGTACCCCGGTGATGGCTCGTTGGACGAATTCCACTCTGCGGCTGTCGTCGGCGGTGGCGATTCCGTTCTCCGTGACGATCAGTTCACCCTTAAAATCCTCCGCTACGCGGCGGATGACATGTTCTAACGCCTCCGGGTAGAACTCGTAATTCATCTGCGTGACCTCGGCATCCTCCGGAATCGGGAGCTGACCGCCTGCGCCGATGACGGAGCGGGTATAATTCTGCACGCCGAGGAAATCGTCTCCTGCGATATATGGAAGGTAATGCGTAAATTCATCCGCCCATTCTTTTGCGGCAGCTTCCGTTCCTCCCTCCGCGGTCTGAATATCGTGGAGACTTAAGGTCAGTCCTACCTTGATATCCGGATACAGTTCTTTGATTGCGTGTCTTGCCGCTTCATGCGCGCGCATAATGATAAGATCGCCGTTTGGCGTGCGCATTGAAGTGAAATTCTCGACCTTTTCTACGCCGAAGATTTTCTTGTTCTCCTCTGCAGTCGCCTTTTCACCTTCCATCATTTTCGCAAGGTTGATGCCGACCTGCACCGTGCCGTCTGCGCTGTCTTTCTTTGCGGTCACGCCTTGCGCTGTCGCATTCTGCGCCGAAGCTGCAGCCTGTGCTGCCATCATCTGCTGCATATAGCGCTTTGCGATCGCCGCGACCTGAATCCCCATATTTGCTTCGTTGATCGTGCAGACATAGCGCAGTTCACTGCCGAGCGCGTCTATGATGTAGCGGACATAGCGTTCGAAATCAGCGACGGTGCTTTCGGCTTCCCAGCCGCCCTTTCCGATCAGCCACTTCGGGCTTGAAAAATGATGCAGCGTTACGACAGGCTCTATGCCGTATTTCTTACAGCAGCGGATGACGTCCCGGTAATGCGCCGTCTCCGCTTCGTCGAAGCTGCCTTCCTGCGGCTCGATTCTTGCCCATTCAATCGAGAAGCGGTAAGCGTTCATACCGGATTCGGCGAGAAGGCGGATATCTTCCTCGTAGCGATGGTAGTGGTCTACGGCGTCCAAAGACGGCTCGAGGTAACTGGTGTGCTCCATGTGCTCCAGCGCCCAGCAGTCGCTGTTTGTGTTATTTCCCTCTACCTGATGCGCTGCAGTCGCAGCCCCCAACATAAAATCAGATGTAAATTTCTCCATGATATATACCTCCTTTTTTCTTAACTATAACGTACAAAAAAGCAAAAGGAGTTCGAATATTCATGAATATGTTCATGAAATAATGATAAGTGAATTTTATAGATTAATTTTATAACACAAACATGAAAAAGTAAACCTGTGAAAACGAATTTCCAGATAGAATAAGAACAGAAAGAGCGCGGGAACAAATCGCAGTGAGCAAAAGGGAGGAGACCATATGTATTTTTGTAATCCGGTCAATATCAACTATCGTTACCAATTCAACAGAGATCCCCGAAAGGAAGGGCTTCAGATTGACAGGGAAGCGGCGGATCCGTCTATGATCTGTTACAAGGGAACCTATTATATTTTTGCATCTATGAATCTGAGCGTGTGGACGTCCCAGGATATGGTGCGCTGGACGGCGCACAGACTGCCGGAAAATCTGCCGCTTTATGATTATGCGCCGGACGCCCGGGTCATCGGGGAGTATGTCTATTTCTGCGCATCGAAGAGAGGGCAGAACTGCAACTATTACAGGACAAAGGATATTCTGAACGGACCCTACGAGGAGATAACCGGGACCTTCGACTTCTGGGATCCGAATTTGTTCTGTGATGATGACGGCAGGGTGTATTTCTATTGGGGCTGTTCCAATGCGACGCCGGTCTGGGGAGTAGAGCTTGACCCGGAGACAATGAAGCCTTTAGGAGAGCGGAAAGAGCTGATCGTCGGAGATGCTTATGTGCGTGGTTATGAGCGGATGGGCGAAGATAACAGTGAATTTCCCAAGACCGAAGAAGAAATCGAGCAGATGTATCAGGGGTTTCTCTTGAGCAAGGGGATGAAGGAAGAGCAGATTCCAAAAGAATATGTTTCTTTGATCAAGGGGATGTTTACCAGAAGGCCTTTTGTCGAGGGGGCATGGATGGATAAATATCAGGGGAAATATTATCTGCAGTATGCCTGTCCGGGAGCAGAGTACAATGTTTATGCGGACGGCGTATATGTCGGGGATTCCCCTTTGGGACCGTTTGCGCCGGCGGAAAATAACCCTTATTCCTATCATCCGGGCGGGTTTATGCCGGGCGCAGGACACGGCTCTACGATGTGGGATAAGCGGGGAAATCTATGGCATACGTCGACAATGCGCATCAGCGTCAATCATCAGTTCGAACGCCGTGTCGGAATCTGGCGTGCGGGTTTTGATGCGGACGGAGAATTGTTCTGCAACCAGCGTTACGGAGACTGGCCGATCCGGGTAGACGAGGAAGAGACGGATCCGTGGCGCGCGCCGGAGTGGTATCTGCTAAGTTACGGAAAGACGGTCACGGCGTCTTCTTTCTGTGAGGGAAGAGAGCCGGAATATGCAGTGGATGAGGATGCGAGGACATGGTGGCGCGCGGCGGGGGATGCGAGCGGAGAATGGCTCCTTTTAGACCTCGGAAAAGAATTTGATGTGCGTGCGGTACAGATTAATTTTGCCGACGATAAGATAGACATTCCTGTTCCGGGAGAAATCAGGGGGACGGATACACAGCCCCGCTACATAGAGGAAACAGATTATGTGACCCGCTGGAAGTTAGAGGGTTCTGTGGACGGGGAGCACTATTTTATGGTCGAAGACAAAAGTTCTGCGGACACAGATCTGCCGCATGACTTTATTGTACGGGAAGCGGGTATTCGGGTGCGGTTCCTGCGGCTTACTATTCTTGAAATACCCTATGCGCAGAAGCCATGCATTTCCGGCTTCCGGGTATTTGGAATCGGGGAAGGCGATGTGCCCGGAGTACCGGAATACACCGCAGTCCGCAGTGAGAATGAACTCGACCTACAGATGGAGATTCGGGGAAAGGGAGCGGTCGGTTACAATATTCTGTGGGGGCACAGAGAGGATAAGCTCTATCACAGCTATGAGGTATACCGCAGCGCGGAAGCGATAGCGGCAGATACAGGAGAGATTCTAAAGAAACGCATTGGGGCGCTGGTTAAGGGGCAGCAGTACTATGTGCGTGTAGATGCGTTCAATGAAAATGGAATCACGGAAGGACAGATGAAAAAAATATAAAATCTGGAGGAGAATTTTATGTCAAAAGATGCGAAAAGACAAAATGAAATCGGGGATGTATCCTATCGCCGGGCAAAGACATGGCAGATTATTCTGTGCTCGTTTAATGCGGGAATCGGTATGAGTTTTTATGTCCTGTTAGGGTTGGCAAGCTATATTGCCAATGCAGGGTACGGGATAGCGACGGCAGTCGTGGGCGTGATTCTGACAGTTACCCGTGTGTTCGACGGAATTACAGATCCGATTATTGCAATTATCATTGATAAGACGAACACAAAGTATGGAAAGATCCGAATCCTGATGGGAATCGGCTGGGCGCTTGAAGCGCTGGCGGTGCTTCTGATGTATTGTTGGGCGAGCGGCAAGGGCTTTGGCATTGTGACATTCGTGGCGCTCTACATGCTCTATGTTATCGGTTATACGCTCTGTAACGTGACGGGGCAGATTATGCCCCCGGTACTGACGAATGATCCGAAGCAGCGTCCGATGGTGGGCGTCTGGAATACGGTATTTAACTATCTCGTTCCGATGTTTTTAAATATCGTGCTGACGGTCATGCTGCTGCCGCGTTACGGAAATGAATACAATCTGGAAATGCTTGCCATGGCATGTATCGTCTGTGTAGGAGTCTCGGCATTTTCTTATCTCATGTGCTTCATCGGTGTGTCGGGATTCGACAAGCCGGAGAATTTTGGCAATATCAATACGGCGAATAAGGAGACGGTGCGTCTTAAGGATATGTGGGCTTTGTTAAAGTCCAACAAGGCGCTGCAGACCTTTATCGTTGCGGCGGCATCGGATAAGATCGCCAGTCAGACCGCGAGCCAGGCAATCGTCACAACGATGCTTTTTGGAATCATTATTGGAAATATGCAGATGGGAACCATCCTGCAGGTGGCGGGGATGCTTCCGTCCATCCTCTTTGCGGTCATCGGCGGAAAATATGCCGGAAAACACGGAAACCGGGAGACGATGGTGACATGGACTTATGTGGCAATGACGGTTGCAGCGGTGACTGTGGTACTGTTTATCTTCATTGATCCGACGTTGATTGCGACGGCGGTTCCTATGATGATCGGTTATGTGCTTTTGTCCATTCTGCTGAACGGGGCGAAGATGTGTATCACCATGTCCAACAATGCCATGATGGCGGACATCATCGACTATGAGCTGGATCGCAGCGGCAAATATCTTCCGGCGGCGGTGACGGCGACCTATAGCTTTGTGGACAAACTGGTGTCCTCCTTCAGTGCGGCGATCGCCACGGGGGCAGTGGCGTTGATCGGTTATACCACGACGATGCCGCAGCCTACGGATCCATCGACGCCGCAGATCTTCTGGCTGACGATGACAATATACTTCGGTCTGCCGATCATCGGCTGGGTGTGTACGCTCTGCGCGATGCGTCACAGCCCGCTGTCTAAGGAGAAGATGGTCGAGGTGCAAAGGAGCATCAGCGAGAAAAAGAAGAGCGCGCGGGCGGAGTTCTTAAAGGATTATGAATAAGCGGGAGAAGGAGAGAATGCGATGAACCGGAAAACAATATTACTTGACACGGACTGGATGTATGTCCGGTCTGCCCTTACCGCAGACGAAGCGGCGCGGGCAGAAGGGGAGGCTGTTACGCTGCCCCATACATGGAATGCGATCGACGGTCAGGACGGTGGAAATGATTATTACAGAGGAACCTGCTGGTATATCCGCAGGCTGCAGAGTCCAAAGCTTGAGCAGGGAGAGAGGGCATATCTGGAATTTGACGGCGCGGCAATGACGGCGGAGGTCTATCTGAACGGAGAGAAGCTTGCACGGCACGAGGGCGGATATGCTGCGTTTCGCGTAGATATTACGGATTGTGTAAAAGAGGAAAATGTACTGGCTGTATCTGTGGATAATTCCAGTAATGACCGGGTATATCCGCAGTCGGCAGATTTTACTTTCTACGGCGGATTGTATCGTGATGTGAAGCTTATTGTAGTTCCGGAGGCACATTTCGCAATGGATTACTGCGGCACAAAGGGAATAAAAGTGACTCCGAAGGTGACGCTTCGGGAAAATACCAAAGAGGAAGCGGCGGGACATGGCAGAACGGCTGACGCAAGGAAAGGCGACGCGGTCGTGACAGTGGAGGTCTGGGTCAGTGGACCGGCGGAGAATGTAAAGCTTACGGTGGCAGGACAGACAAAAAATGCCGTGCTGGAGGATGGTTACGGGAAAGCGGAATTTGCGATAGCGGATGTGCATCTCTGGGACGGTGTGAACGATCCGTATCTCTACATCGCACGCGCGGAACTTGAAAGCGGCGATGCCATAGAGACGCGCTTCGGCTGTCGGAACTTTGCAATCGATCCGCAGACGGGCTTTCTGTTGAACGGGCGCTCCTATCCGCTGCGGGGCGTCAGTCGTCATCAGGATCGCAAGGGAGTGGGCAATGCCCTCACGGTGGAAATGCATCGCGAGGATATGAAGACTGTAAAGGAGATCGGGGCAAATACACTGCGGCTTGCCCATTACCAGCATGCGCAGGAATTTTATGACCTGTGTGATGAGGAAGGAATTATTGTGTGGGCGGAGATTCCATACATTACGATGCATATGAAAAACGGAAGGGAGAATACCCTCTCCCAGATGGAAGAACTGATCGTGCAGAATTATAACCATCCGTGTATCGTGGTGTGGGGACTTTCCAATGAGATTACGGCGGCAAGCGCAGTGGACGGGGATTTATTGGAAAATCACCGTCTGCTGAATGATTTATGCCATCGGCTGGATGTTACCCGTCTTACTACGATGGCAAACGTGTTCATGCTGGAAACTGACAGTCCGATTCTGGAGATTCCGGATGTGAACAGCTACAACCTGTATTTTGGATGGTATCTGGGAGAACTGGAGCAGAATGATCAGTTTTTTGACGAGTATCATGCGAAATATCCCGACAGGTGCATCGGCTTTTCAGAGTACGGTGCAGATGCGAATCCGCAGTATCAGGCGATGAATCCGGAGCGTGGCGATTATACGGAGAGCTATCAGACGGTATACCATGAGCACATTCTTGGAATGATTGAGGATCGTCCGTGGCTTTGGGCGACCTATGTGTGGAATCTGTTCGATTTTGCTGCTGACGGAAGAGATGAAGGCGGAAAGCACGGAGAAAACCAGAAGGGGCTGGTGACCTTTGACAGGAAGATGAAGAAAGACGCTTTTTATCTGTATAAGGCACACTGGAATAAGAAGGATGCTTTTGTACATATCTGCGGAAGCCGCCGCGCAGATCGCACGGAGGAAATCACAGAGATTAAAGTATATTCCAATCAGCCGGAGATAACGCTTTTTGTGGATGGAAAGGAATTTGAGACAAAGCAGGGAAAATATGTATTCCGTTTTATGGTGCCGATTTGCAGGGAGCATCAGATTGAAGCAAGGATTGCTGTGAAAGGGACTTCCGACAGTCTGGCGTTGGGGAGTGACAGCGGACGGACTGTGGCAGAAGAAGTGAGGCAGCCCGCAGGAGGCGGCGTGACGGAGATCTTTGTGCGCAGGGTGCAGGAGGAGAACTCAGATTATATTTACAACAAACAGGGAGATGTGGTTAACTGGTTTGATAAAGAGGATTTTAACCCGGACTGTTATTCTGTTTCTGATACTATGGCAGAATTGGCGCAGAGCCAGGAGGCGAACGCGTTGGTACAGAAGCTGATGGCAAATGCGGTGGCAGCCAGAGGCGATGTGGCGGACAGTGTGAAAGACAATCCCGCATTGCAGAGGATGATGGGTCGCATGACCTTACAGAGCTTATTAAAACAGGCGGGAGAGGCGGTTTCCGCAGAACAGATTCAGGCGCTTAACAGTGCATTGCAGAAAATAAAAAAGACAAAAGCATAGAGCAGGAAATGAGTTGGAAGGGAGGTGCAAAAATGCCGGTAAAAGCAGTACAGCAGATCATGTTGGGAACTGTGACAGGAACGGAGAAAAAGGCGGCGGAAACACTGCGCGCGGTAAAGAATGCAGGCTATGAAGGAATTGAACTGAACGGGTTCATGATCAAGCCGACGCCGTTTATCGTCCGCGTGATGACGAAACTGGCAGGAATGCCGGTCGGGAAAGGCGGCGGATTGGATTGGGAGGCATTGGTAAAAGCGGCGGGGCTGTCCGTTGTCAGTGTCCATGAAGACCTTGGAAGCATCAGGCGCGACCCCGACGGGATTCTTGCGGAGGCAAAGCGGTTTTGCACAGAATATATTGTAGTCACCGGAATGTACCGTTTTGACTATTCCGACCGGGCGGCAGTGGCGAAACTGGCGCACGATCTGAACGAGGCAGGCAGGCGGTTAAAGGCAGGGGGAGTAAAGCTTCTCTATCACAATCACAACTGTGAGTTCCGCAAGGTGGAGCAGGAGAAAACGGCATACCAGATGCTTTTGGAAGAGACAGATCCGGAATATGTGAACTTTGAATTGGATTCTTACTGGCCCACGGAGGCGGGGGTGGATGCACTTGCGCTTATGAAGCAGCTTGGAGAGCGGATGAAGCTTTATCATATCAATGACCGTGGTACAAGGATAAGCGGCGCGTCTATGACGCCGATTTTACAGTCCGACAGCATGGAACTGGGATATGGCAACATGAATCTGACCGCTATGGTGGAGCAGGCGAAGGCGAACGGCGTGGACGCCGTCATTCTGGAGAGTCATAAGAACTGGGCGGATAAATCCCCGATAAAGTCGCTGGAGCTTTCGGCGGAATTTATGAACCGTTATGTGTAAATGCCGCATGCTGATTTAGCGGAAGAGAGAAGGGCGATTTAGGACGGGGCGGCAGCAGGAAAGGAACATCGTATGAGAGCAATCAATTTAAAAACGGAGCATTTGAATAATCCAATCGGAATCGATATTACAACTCCTTATTTGTCGTGGAACTGTGCGGGCGGCAGGAAGCAGACTGCCTACGAGATCGAAGCAGAAAGTGACGGGGACTGCTTCTGGAACAGCGGAAAGGTTCTGACAGATCAAATGAACGCTATTATGGAGAAGCCGGCGGAAAGCAGACAGAAGATCGAGTGGAAGGTGCGTCTGTGGGATGAAAACGGCAGCGTGGGAGAATGGAGCGAGCCTGCCGTCTTTGAGATCGGAATCGTGGACAAGTCGCTTTTTTGTGCGAAATGGATCAACCCGGAACTGGCCATAGACCCGCAGGCGCATAAGCCTGCAAGCTATCTGCGGACGGCGTTTGAAACGAAAGGAGGGAAATGCGCAAGGCTATATATTACCTGTCACGGGCTGTATGAAGCTTATCTGAACGGTAAGAGAGCAGGCGATTTTGTCCTGGCGCCGGGCAGCTATGATTATGACAAAAGAATCGCATACCAGACTTATGATGTGACGGAACTGATAAAAGAGGGAAAAAATGAGGTTTCCGTGATTCTGGGCGACGGATGGTACAGAAGCGTTTCGGGCGTGGATGGAAACCGGAATCTTTATGGCGAAGATGTGGCGCTGTTTTTTCAACTGGAAGTGGATGGCGAGGTCGTATGTATTTCCGATGAGAACTGGCAGGCGTCCCAGTCCGGTCCGATCCGCGAAAACGATATGCAGCAGGGGGAAATAATCGATGCCCGGATGGAGGAAATCACGGATTATCATGCGGTGAAGATAGAAGATCTCGGTGTAGAGAAACTCGTATGTTCCAACTGTATGCCGATTGCCGAGATGGAACGGTTTGAAGGGAAGATCATGAAAACGCCGAACGGTGAGACTGTGATCGACTACGGGCAGAATCTGGCGGGTTATGTGGAATTTACTGTATTTGCGCATGCAGGAGAGAAGTTGATATTGACGCACGGGGAAACGTTGGACGAAGACGGAAATTTTACGCAGGAAAATTTTCAGGATCGGAAACGCCACAAAGAGGGCGGCACGAAGCAACAGGTAACTTATGTTTGTAAGGAAGGTGAAAATCATTACAAGACAAAGTTTTCGATCTGGGGCTTCCGCTATGCAAAGATAGAGGGCGACGTCGATCTTAAAAATGCGAAATTCACGTCGATTGCGGTCTATTCCAAAATGGAGCAGACAGGGAGCTTTATATGCTCGAATGAGGATGTGAATAAGCTTGTGCAGAACAGTATCTGGAGCCAGAAATCGAATTTCTGCGATGTACCGACGGACTGCCCGACCAGGGAGAGGGCGGCGTGGACGGGAGATATGGGCGTCTTTGCCGATACGGGAATTTACCTGGAGGATTGCTACCCAGTGATCCGCAAGTGGCTGGGGGAGTGCCGCCTTGCCCAGTATGAGGACGGAAAAATCGCGAATATCGCACCGCGCAACAATGAGCCTGGTTTCTTCTCAAAGCTTCTGGCGGGCTCCGTCGGGTGGGGAGACGCGTGCATTATCGTTCCGTATGTAATGTATCAGAGATATCAGGATAAACGCATTCTGGAAGAAAATTATGAGATGATGCAAAAATGGTACGCATTTTTGGAAAGCCGCGCAAAGCAAAAACCGATGAATCCGATCAAACGGTTGAAGCGAAATCCATATCGGCGTTATACGATCGAGACGGGAATCGACTACGGCGAATGGTGCGAGCCGGATGTGGAGAGCACTTCTGCGATGCGCACTCCGCAGGGAAAGGTGGCGACCGCTTATTTTGCGAGGTCTGGAAAGATGCTTTCGGAAATCGCAGAAATTCTCGGGAGGCATGAAGATGCGAAAGCGTATGCGAAGACCGCAGAGGGCGCAAGGAAAGCATTTCGGCACATTGCCGTGAGTGAAGGAAGAATTGCATCGGACAGACAGGCGGAATATATCCGTGCGATTACGTTTGATCTTCTGGAGGAAGAGGAGAAGAAGCAGGCGGCGCATGATCTGAATCAACTGGTCAAAGAGAAGGATTGCCATCTGAATACAGGCTTTCTGTCCACACCGTTGCTCTGTAAGGTCCTGGCTGACTACGGCTATACGGAAACGGCGTACCGCGTCCTGCTGCAGGATACGATGCCGGGCTGGCTGTATCAGGTGAAAAAGGGAGCAACTACCATATGGGAGAACTGGGATGGAATCAACGAGAAGGGGGAACCGTCCGCGTCGCTCAATCACTATTCCAAAGGCGCCATTACAGGCTGGCTTTTTGAAGGCGTCTGCGGAATCCGTGTGGAAAGCGGGAGAATTACGATTCAGCCGCAGCCGTATCAGGCGTTGAAATATGCAAGGGCTGTGTATCAGTCGCCGCTCGGAGAGATTGTGAGCGGCTGGAAATACGACAACGATACAATTCAGACTGTAGACAAAGTCCGCGACATATGTCGCGGACTTTTCTGTATATCTAGGCGTTTAAAGTCTTGATTTTACTGACTTTGAACGCCTTTTTTGATATAATTATTGTATCAAAATAAGGCGGTAAATACTTATGATGACCAAGAATGCAGATAAAAAACGAGATCAACTTCAAATGTTTTGCATGGATGACATGGTTCCAGATGACCATCTGCTCCGATTGATTGATAAAGCAATTGATTGGAACTTTATTTATGATCTTGTGGAAAATACCTATTCACAAATCTGGGGACGTCCAAGTATTGATCCAGTTATGCTTATAAAAATCCCGCTTATCCAGTACTTATACGGTATCAAAAGTATGCGACAGACCATTAAAGACATCGAAGTAAATGTTGCTTATCGTTGGTTTATTGGATTGGATATGACAGATAAGGTTCCTCACTTCTCTACATTTGGCAAAAATTATTCAAGACGTTTTGAAGATACAGATTTGTTTGAACAGATTTTTTCACACATCTTAGAGGAATGCTATAAATTTCATCTTGTGGACCCAACAGAAGTTTTTATTGATGCAACTCATGTGAAAGCGTGTGCAAACAACAAAAAAATGCGCAAGCGTATCGCAAAAGAAGAAGCTCTTTTTTATGAAGAACTGTTAAAAAAAGAAATCAATGAAGACCGTGAAAATCATGGGAAGAAACCTTTAAAAGATAAGTCAAACGATGATGATAAAAATGATGGTCCAAGTGGGTGTGGTGAAGATTCTTCTGACAGTTCAGGAACAAATAAAACGGTAAAAGAAATCAAATGCAGCACAACAGATCCTGACAGTGGGTGGTTTCGTAAAGGCGAACACAAACACGTTTTTGCTTATGCCATAGAGACTGCCTGTGACAAGCACGGATGGATTCTTGGGTACACAGTAAACCCGGGAAACCAGCATGACAGCCGTACTTTCAAGGGACTGTATGATAAGCTGGACAAAACAAACCTCGATGCAGTAATCGTAGATGCTGGATATAAAACACCTGCTATTGCAAAACTGTTGTTGGATGATAACGTAATGCCTGTTTTCCCATACAAACGCCCTATGACAAAAGAGGGATTCTTCAAAAAATATGAGTATGTTTATGATGAATATCACGACTGCTATATCTGTCCGAATAATCATGTATTGAACTATAGCACGACGAATCGAGACGGCTATCGAGAATACAAAAGTTGCGGAAAAGCATGTGCTGATTGCCTGTATTTATCACAATGTACAGAAAGCAAAGACCACGTAAAAGTAGTTATGCGTCACATCTGGGAGCCCTACATGGAACGGTGCGAAGACATCCGTTATACGATAGGTGTGAAAGAGTTGTATGACCAAAGAAAAGAAACGATAGAACGAATCTTTGGAACAGCCAAAGAGAATCACGGATTCCGTTATACACAGATGAAAGGAAAAGCTCGAATGGAACTAAAAGTCGGGCTTACATTTGCATGCATGAATCTCAAAAAACTGGCGGAAATGCTCCATAAGAGAGCGTTAAAAGAACATATTTTTTGCATCATTTT
>JAETOE010000046.1 GCA_021771815.1 Roseburia hominis | reverse complement strand
TAAGTTAGTAAAACGCAACGATAATTAACATTTTTAACTTTGTCTATACTTGCAAAATGGGTTTTATGAACCCTTATACAAGTGCGTCCAAAAATCCACTTTATTTTTCACTCTTTTTGCTCCTTTTTTTCTATTCATTCTATTTTCTCTGCCGCACTTTGTACGCATTCCTTACGTTTCATTTTCAATGCTTTCTCCCGACATTACTCATAACTTACAAGATGCCCCATGCGCTGCTGTTTCGTTTTCAGATAATACAGATCGAACGGCGTCGCCGCGATCTGTATCGGCACGCGCTCTGTGATTTCCATTCCGAAATCCTTCAACTGATATACCTTATCCGGGTTGTTAGTCAGAAGCCTAAGCGTCTTGACGCCAAGGTCTTTTAAAATCTGCGCTCCGATGTAATATTCTCTCTCGTCTCCCTCAAAGCCCAGTGCGAGATTCGCGTCCAATGTGTCCATCCCCTGCTCCTGCAGCTCATATGCCCGCAGCTTGTTGAGAAGTCCGATTCCACGCCCTTCCTGCCGCATGTACAAAAGGACGCCGCGCCCTTCCTGCTCGATCGCCTCCATCGCCGCCGCAAGCTGTTCCCCGCAATCGCAGCGCTTGGAACCGAAAACGTCCCCTGTCAGGCACTCCGAGTGTACACGGCAGAGAACGTCCGCTCCGTCTCCAATGTCCCCCGCAACGAGCGCAACATGATGCTCCCCGTTCAACAGGTTCTGATACCCGTACACACGGAAATCTCCATACTTCGTCGGCAGCTTCGTGTCCGCCACACGCTCCACCAGCTTTTCCGTCCGCTTCCTATAATCCTTCAGTGCCTGAATCGTGATAAATTTCAAGTCCCACTTTGCGGCAAGCGCAAACAATTCCGGCGTCCGCATCATCGTGCCGTCCTCCCGCATGATTTCACAGCAAAGTCCGCACTCTTTTAAGCCCGCCAGCCGCATCAGATCGACAGTTGCCTCCGTATGTCCTTCACGCTCCAGCACGCCGTTCTTCTTCGCGAGAAGCGGAAACATATGCCCCGGCCTGCGAAAGTCCTCCGGCTTTGCATCGTCCGCCACCAAACGCTGCGCCGTCATGCTGCGCTCTGCGGCGGAAATCCCCGTCGTCGTCCCCACATAGTCAATCGACACTGTAAACGCCGTCTCGTGATTATCCGTATTCCGGCTGACCATCTGCGGAAGCCCGAGCCGCTCGCAATAAGCCGCGGACATCGGCATACAGATGAGTCCTCTCGCGTATTTTGCCATAAAGTTCACGTTCTCTGTCGTCGCATACTCCGCCGCGCAGATAAAATCCCCTTCGTTCTCCCTGTCCTCGTCATCTGTGACAAGAATGATTTTTCCCTGCCTTAACGCTTCTAAGGCATCTTCCACGGAATCAAATTTTCTCATTCTTTTATCCCTCCCTCATTATCCTTCACAATATATCTGCATTTTTCAGAAACCGCGTCCTGCCATCTCTACGCGGGCTGTCCGTCAGCCGAACCTATATTTGAAGTCGCATTTACAGCCCTTTATCATGCGCGCCTCCCAGTCAGCAGAAACCATGCTCCGCTAGAAACTCCTGTGAAATGCTTCCCGCGCCGTTTTTTCCTGCCCCCAGCAGTTTCGCCACATATTTCCCGATGCAGTCCGTCTCTAAATTCACGACCGCGCCTTTCTTCTTCCCTGAAAGCGTTGTATGCGCCGCCGTATGCGGAATCACCGAAACCGAAAAATCCTGTCCCGCGACCTTTGCGACCGTCAGGCTGATTCCGTCTACCGCGACCGACCCTTTCTCCACAATGCCGTTTAAAATCGCCGCGTCCGCCGCAATCGAATACCAGATGGCATTCGCGTCCGCGCGCACGCGCCGGATTCTCCCTGTTCCGTCAATATGACCCGTCACAATATGTCCGCCCAACCTGCTGTCCAGGCGCAGCGCCCGCTCCAGATTCACCTTGCTTCCCTCATGCAATCCTCCCAGTGAGGAGCGGTCTAACGTCTCGTGCATAACGTCTGCCGTAAACTCGTCCGCTCTGTGCGATGTGACCGTAAGACACACTCCGTTTACGGCGATACTGTCTCCCTGTTTTACATCCTCGGTCACGGTCTTTGCGGCAATCCGCAGCACAGCGGATTGCGCATTCTTTGTGATGGCAAGCACGGTTCCCATCTCCTCTATGATTCCGGTAAACATATATCTCCTCCTGTCTGCGGCTCTTCGTCCGACGCGTCCTGCTTCCTGGCAGCTTGCAGCTCTTTGGCTGACGCTTCCTGTTTCCCGGCAATCTGCGGTTCTCCTGCCGGAATTTTCTTCTCCGCCGCCTGCCGCACGCGTCCTCTCACAAGAAAATCTCCGCCGATTATCTCCGTTTTCACATCCTCTAACCCAAACGCGTCATCCGGCAGCGCAATTCCGCTTCCTTCCACCGGGGATTTCGCCGTTGCCCCGCCGAAAATCTTCGGCGCGATATACGCCTGCACCTCATTAACAATTCCGAGTGAAAGCGCTGACCAGTTCAGGCTGCTTCCTCCCTCGAGTAGAATACTGTCTATCCCAAACCGCCCAAGCTCCCGCATAAGCGCACGAAGATCAACATGACCATCCCATACAGGAAGTTCCAGAATCTCGCATCCCTTATCCCGGTATGCCTGAAGCTTTCGCTCCCGTTTACCGTTTGCCTTGCCCTGCGCTCTCATCATTTCCTCCGACTGCTGCCCGGCTGCTTTCTGCGGCGACGCCTGCTCTGCGCTCCCCACCGTCGCAATAATCGTCCTCTGCTCTTTCGCCGTCCGAACGACCATTGCGTCAGGCGGTGTCCGAAGGCGCGCGTCGCAGATGATGCGCACCGGATTCTTTGCGCCGGGAAGTCTGCAATTTAGCATTGGGTCGTCGGCAAGCACCGTACCGCTCCCGACCATGATCCCCATCAGTTCATGGCGCAGCGCATGTACCTGCGCCCGCGCTTCCTCCCCGGTAATCCATTGCGACGCACCTGTTGCCGTCGCAATTTTCCCGTCTAACGTCATTGCATATTTTAAAACGACATAGGGAAGCCCTGCCCGTATGTAGTGGAGAAAAACCCTGTTCTGCTCCTCACATTCCTTTTTCAGCACTCCCGTCTCGACCGATACGCCGTGTTCCCTTAAGACTGCCGCGCCCTTGCCGCCCACAAGCGGATTCGGGTCCATCGCCCCGATTACGACCCGCCGGATGCCCGCTGCAAGTATGGCGTCCGTACACGGCGGCGTCTTTCCGGTGTGGCAGCACGGCTCAAGCGTCACATAAATCGTTGCTCCCGCCGGTTCCTCCGTACAATCCGCTAATGCGTTTCGCTCTGCATGAAGCCCTCCGTACTTCCTGTGCCATCCCCGCCCGATGATTCTGCCGTCCTTTACAATGACGGCTCCGACCATCGGATTCGGATTCACAAAGCCGCGCCCCCGCTCCGCGAGCCCGACTGCTATCCGCATGTATTCCTCGTCTGTCACATTCTCTCCTTTCCCTCCGGGTGATGAAAAAACTTTCCTGTTGCAGAAACAAAAAACCCTGCACGAATGCAGGGCAGAGAATACGCGTGTATACAGAAGTCCTCTGTACACCAAAAAGCCCTGGAATATCACTATTCCAGGGCATATACGCGTCGATTGTCACGATATATACATATCCTGACACATTCTTCTTTCATCCAGACTATACTGTCGGCTTCGGAGTCTCACCGAATCATGCCTTGCGGCTCGTGGGCTATACCACCGGTAGGGAATCACACCCTGCCCTGAAGATTATTTTCAATTATCTTTCTCTTACTATATTGCTTTTCGCTGCGCATGTCAACTGCTAATTTGTTCGAAATCATGTATTACTTTTCACATACGCCTTATCGACCTTCATCACGACATAATAATTCTTTCCGAGCCGTTCGCCCACCTTGTTCTGAATCATCACTGTAAGCTGCTCGTCGCTGATATAGAACTTAAACGGCACAAGCACGTCAAAGATCAGATTGGTGTGCGTCGGTCCTGTCACCACGCGGAAGTCGTGTATTGTAACAACTTCGTCGATTCCCTTGACAATCGATACCACCGCCGCCTTTAACTCGCTGACATGCTCATCCGACGTGACGATCGGGTCCATATGTATTGTAGCGTCGCATCCTAACCT
The DNA here is from genome assembly GCA_021771815.1 of Roseburia hominis. Lineage (GTDB taxonomy): Bacteria > Bacillota > Clostridia > Lachnospirales > Lachnospiraceae > Roseburia > Roseburia hominis_A. The sequence continues at coordinate 18,459 of JAETOE010000046.1, read as the reverse complement.
CGCACGCAGCTCATTTTCCACATTGTCAATAACGTCGTGCACCTCTAGGATATCGCCGTCCGCCGGAACCTCCGCGTGCAGAGAAATCATCTTTCTGCCCGGACCGTAATCGTGCACGATCAGATCGTGAATGCCGCAGATTTCCTCGTGCGCCATGACGATCCTGTCAATCTCCATCACAAAATTTTCGTCCGGCGCCTGCCCCAAAAGCGGGTTAAGCGTCTCCTTTGCCGCGTTGATTCCCGCATACAGAATCAGAACGCCGACCAGCGCACCGCACCATCCGTCAATGTGCAGTCCGGCATAATGACTTACCAGCGTCGCAGCAAGGACGACCGCTGTCGCACAGGTATCGCCAAGACTGTCCATCGCCGTCGCCCGCATTGCCGCAGAATCATATTTCCTGCCAATGCTCCTGTTATAGCAGAACATATAAAGCTTCACCAGAATCGATGCCACAAGAATCCCCACGATCAACATGGAAAACTCCGTGTCCTGGGGATGAAGGATCTTGTCAATGGAATCCCGGATCAACTCATATGCCATCAAAAGAATTGCCGCCGCTACGACGAGACCGGATATGTACTCCATCCTTCCATGCCCAAACGGGTGCTCCGGGTCCGGCTTCGCCCCCGCCAGTTTGAACCCGATCAATGTTACCAGAGACGAGCCCGCATCCGACAGATTATTGAACGCATCCGCAGTAATCGCAATCGACTTGCTGATGCTCCCTGCAATAAACTTCCCTGCAAACAGCAGCACATTCAGCATAATTCCCACAACTCCGCAGAGAATACCATACTGCTGCCGTATCTTTGCCTTATCCTGCTTCTCCTTTATAAATAACTTTGCCAACAACGTTACCATAACGCATCCCCCTTGTATCATAAACTGTACGAAATGCTATTCCAATTTTCCTACATTCTGTAATGGCCAGTAAATGACTACCGCTTTGCCGAGTATCTTCTCCCGCTGCACATAAGTGTTATTCCAGTATCGCGCGTCCCACGAATCGTTCCGGTTATCTCCGAGCATCAGGTAGGAATCCTCGGGAACCTGAAAATGATAATCGCCCGTTGCCACCGTCCACTCTTCCTTAAGATAATCCTCCGTAAGCGGCACCTCGCTCCCGCCAATGTATATATGACCGTCCCGGACATCGACCGTCTCCCCCGGAAGCCCAATGACACGCTTAACATAAAGTTCTTCCTCATTGTCGGGATAACGGAAAATCACGATGTCTCCGCGCTCCGGTCCATCCTTCAGATAAGAAAGACGGCTTCCGATCAGGCGGTTTCCCGGCATAATCGTATTCTCCATCGAACCAGTCGGTATGTCTGCATTGATAATCACATAATTCTTAAGCAGCAGCGCCACTACAAGCGCTGACGCGAACGGAATCACCCAACTCAAAATCTCCTTCACTACAGACTGCGCGCCACCCTGCTTCTTCTCAACTTCAACTTCCAGATTCTGTTCCGGCATATGCTTCCTCAACCCCTATCCTTTTTCTACGTCTATCTTTTATTGTAACACAACGGCACGCAAAATAGAAATAATTACTTTATAAAATCATGCATATCCTTCAAAAGTATGTTATGATACATTTGCACGCACAATACAAATAACATCACAAAAGGAGCTGCCATGGAATCCATATACGAACCGTTATTTCCATCCGAATTTATTCTGGAATATAGAAAAGAAGAAACCGGCGCCAAGCGCCTTCTCACCTATACGTTCTTTCGCTTTCTCTCCTGCGCGGGAGAGACAAACGCCGGGCTTTCTATTCTCTTAAATAAGAACCTCGCCCGCCCTGTTACGGAAGCGGACTTTTGCCTTATAGAAGATTATCTCGCCGGGGATTACTACTTCTCCCCGTCCCTTGCGCCGGACACCTTTGAGCCTTTTTATCTGTGTGCTGCGATCCTGCTTACGCAGGACGTATATACCGGGAATACGGCGCTGCCGGATGAATTAATTCATACCTGCGCCCCCGTCTCTGCCGGTCTGCCCTACGCAGACGGCGGACTTGACCTGTCTGCCCTGCTTACCTCGGGAACGGATTTTTATGCAGCGCTTGCATTCTGCCTCATGCATCACGAGGCTGCGCTTCCCGCGATCCTCCCACGATTCACGCAAGCTTACCGTCCCGAATTTCACTTCACCTGTGAAGACTATCTCCTGTTCGACTTCATGGATGAATACTTTGAAGAAAAGAACTGCCGCAGGCATCCGTCCTTTGACAAGCTGGTTGACACACTTGTTGCAGCCACTTTAAATTATTACGATACCGATTACGGAACGATTCTGGAAAAAGAATTCGCCCCGGGCAGTTCTTCCCGCTTTGCCGGTATCAACCGCTATGGGAGTATACAGCTTCCTGCGATTGCAGACGCTGACAAAGCATGCCATATGCTCGCGGGACTTTTCCGCTACGCTGCTGTGTATGAGCTTCGGAACAATCTTTTTGACTTCCATCTGGAGGACGACAAGCTGATTACGCTCTCAAACTGGAAGGAAAAGCTGCGTTGGCACTATGTCCAATATGCAAACGTCTATCAGTTAGCACTTGACTCCTTCCACTCTGCGGCACTTTCAGGATTTCTGCTAAAGAAGCAATTCACTGAAAATCTTGCGGCACTCTGATGCAGCATGGCACAAAAACGCCGTTACGCAAATATGCCGCCTTAAGGTTTAAAGCCTTAAGGCGGCATATATTGGTTCTCTTATCATTCCGTCTTAAATACAGCGATTTCTGTTTTCAGTCCGCTCATGTTGTCACCGAGATTCTCCGCCGTACCGTTTAAGTTCTCTACATTCTCCTGAAGCTTCTCCGCAACATTCTTCACGACTTCCGCACACTCCGCCGTCTCCTCAATAATCAGAGAAATATTCCGCACCGCTTCCAGCGCATCTTCACGCTCCTTGTCTGCGCGCTCCGTTCCTACGACAATCTCCTTCAAGCCTGCGAACAGCTTATCCATCGCATCACTCATGCTCTGGAATACGCCCGTGACTTCACGCACAGCCTCAGTCTGCAGCGCCACCATTGCACCCGCCTGCTTTGCGCTCTCCACGCTGACCGTCGTGTGCGCGCTGATATTCTCCACATTATTGCGAATCTCGCCCGCTGCCTGTGCAGAATTGTCCGCCAGTTTACGGATCTCCTCTGCAACCACGGCAAAACCACGCCCTGCTTCTCCTGCTCTTGCCGCCTCGATTGAAGCATTCAGTGAAAGCAGATTCGTCTGTTCCGAAATGTCGGTAATCATCCCTACGAACTCATTGATCGTGTCGGACTCGCGCCGCAAATTCTCGATGCTCGCTTCTACCTGCTCCGTAACCTGCGTTGTCTCGCCCGCACGCTTTCCAAGTTCCTCGATCTGCTCCATTCCACGGCAAATCATCTGCTCGGCGTCTGCGACCAATTTCTCGACCTCCGCCGCAACATGATTGACCTCCCGTATCTCATCCGACAGCGTATCCGTCTTTGTCACACACTCCTGCGCGTGCACGGACTGCCGCTTCATTCCCTCATTGATCTCGTCGATTGCCTGCGTAATATCCAGCGAATACTCCTGAATGACTCCTGACACACCTGTGACCTCGCCCGCCGACTCCTCCAGCCTGCTCGTCGCCTGACTGACCTTCTGCACCAGCTTCTTATTATTTGCAATCATATCATTCGCCGCCGCCGCAAGTCCACGGAACTCGTCTTTTCCCTTGACAGACACCGTCGCCGCAAGATTACCCTCTGCAACAACCTCAAGACTGCCTGAAATACGCTTCATATTCCTGCGGATGCCGGATGTGATTGCAATGCCGATCAAAAGCGCGATAATGCTCGAGATTAAAACGCCCGCTACGGAAAGCTGTCTTATCGACTCTGCCTGCCCGGTAACGACCTTTAACGGTACCAGCGCACAAATCGTCGCTCCCGTATTCCCGCTTTTGCAGTGGAAAAACAGATATTTTCCGCCGTTGTATTCCACTTCGCTCACTCCGGTTTCCTCCGAAGCCTGCAGATAAAAGTCCTTATCCGCAAACACCGTCTCTCCCTCAATCGGTACGCCCTGCTCCTCCTGCGCGCTCCGTTTTACCGCGATCTCTCTGCCGCCCTCAGTCACGAATCCGACTATACTGCCGTCTCCAAGATTCAAGCCCTGCAAAAATTCCTGCACTGCATCCGTCTTGATATCAATGATAATCAGCGCCTCTCCCGTCTGCGCTTTGACCTGATAAGTCAGAATATATTCGGAAGCGTCAACGCCGAGATATTCGTCCAGCTTTGTGTGATGATCGTTCCACGGTTTTAACGTACCGTCCTCTGCGGTCATCTCCGCCATGTACTCCTCGTAAATACTGTTCTGTGTCTTGCTCTTCGTCGAAATCAACTGCTGTCCGGCGGGCATGATATAAATGTCGCTGATATAGGAATTGCCGACCTGAGACGCCAAAATACGCGTCTTGACCTGATCTACCACCGTCCGTTTCTTAGACGGGTCATTGTCATAGATTCCGAGAACATACTTCCCCAGATCGGAATCCACCACATACTTAAGTCCCTCTGCCTGAATAAACGAATTACTCATATCAAGACATTCCATCGCCATAGCGATCGTCTGCTCCGTTGAATCGCGAAACGATGCGTTCATCCCGTCCGCGGCTTTCTTATACGATAATCCCCCAAGCAAAATCATAAACAGAATCGGCACAAGAAAGCAGATAATAATCTTATTGCGAATACTGAATACCTGCGTTCCCGCGCCTTTCTTTTTCCCAGCCTGTTTCTTTTCCTTCTGCACTTTCATAGCTTTCACCACCCCTGTCATAGATATTTCTATTATAGCGGTATGCTGCTATTTTTTCTACAGTTTTCGAAATTTTTCGTAGATTATTGCAGAAAATAGACAATCTGTTGCTAATTACACCAAAATAAAGCAACTCTTTTACGCCCGGTCTCCGCCGCGGGAGTACGGCATTTCCTGCATGCACTAGCGCAAGGCGCCCTTGATGTGTATGCTTCCGCTCTCGCAATAAACAACAACGCTGTCTGTCCCTGCCACAGATGCATGGTAATGTTCTCCCTCGTCGGCACGGTCCACTCTTACATCGCCAAATTCCGTCTCCAGTTCGAAATTATAATTTTCTACAGATTCCGGGAGTGTCAGCTTAACGTCTCCGAATTCGGATTCTACGGTAAGTGTATTTATTTTCGTCCAGTCGATTTCACAGGCGCCGCTCTCTAAGGTAAAGTTTCCCGTCGTCGCAGCGACCTCCTTACCGTCCACATCGCCAAAGTCACAATTCACGATCAGGCTGTCCGTCTCATACTGCTCGAGTGTAATACCGCCGCTCTCCGATCTCATATCGGACGCTCCACCGACGATCACATTTTCCAGAATAACGTCTCCAAATTCCTGAACAACGGTAAGCTCTCCGGTCTGCATTCTTTCTGCTTTGAGTCTTCCCGACTCCATGGTAACGTTTACGCTTTTGGTACTCTCTACATTCTCCATATTCACGTCGCCAAACTCATTGCAGATGGTAAGCGTCTCTCCTGCAAAACCGGTCAGCTCCAGCTTCCCGCCTCCCGCCAGAAGCGTCGTCTCAGTCCCCTTCATATCAGACAGGCTCATATCGCCGAAGTCCGCATCCAGTTCCAGCTTATCCGCCTTTATGCCGCTGCATTCCACTTCGCCAAAATCTGCATATACCTTCACAGTGGTAAACTCTGTCTCCTCTGGCACATACACTTTTATATACTCATCTTTCTGACCGCCGGGCAGTACGCTGCTGCCCCCGATTCCCCAGAACACCCACTGATCGTAATACCGCGCAATATCTGTCTCCTTTGCTACCAGACATCCGTTCACAACCTCCGGTGTAAAGTCGTATCTGCTGTCCACGCAGTATTCAATTCCATAATGGTCGGATGGAATAATGCTCACATTTCCGTATTCCATTGCAATATCCATGCTGTGAAATGCTTCCAGATTTTCCGTTTCCTCCACATAGGTGATAACCTTCCCACCATCGTGCATCAGGTTCGGAGAGTTGACGCGGACGCCTGCCGTTCCAAGACCAATGCCCCATACTCTTCCGCCCATGAGGTAGCCTGCGCAGGAAAGCAGAATTCCTACGCCAATCATTCCTGCACTTACAATCACAAATTTATTACCTGCCTTCATGCCTTTCACCTCCCTTTGCCGCCGCCTTTCCGAACAGCTTCACAATCCCGCTTAAAAGTTTTTTCCCAAGAAGCCAGAAGAGATACCCCAAAAGTAATCCGACTCCGATTCCCAGCAGACCATTTCCAATGCACACCAATGCCACCGGAATGCTGTCCGTAATGACAGAAAGTCCGCCGAAGATGCTTACCGGCCCTGAAAGTACCACCGCAAATATCACCGCGATCACCATCAAGAATATCGTCAAAAACACGAGTGCCAAAAACAGCGCCAGCACGACCCAGAGAATTGTCAGCGGAAGTGCCGCCGGAAGCGCAAACACGGCGAGGATTCCTACCCATACCGCATTTGCTCCTTTCTTGACTGACTTTACCGGCTGCCTGGCGTTCTCGATTGCAAACTCCCGGATCAGTGTATTTGCCGCTTCCTCCGGCGTTCCCAGATCCGCAATCGCCTGCTGCTCATTTTCCGCTCCCGCATCCGCAAAATATTCCTCATAATACTCAACCGCCCGGCAGAATTCTTCCTGTGGGAGACGTTTGAGCCGTGTCTTAAGTTCTTTCATGTATTGTTCCTTATTCATAACCAACTTCCTCTCCTTTCACAATCTTTGTAATGGCGGTCGTGTAATTCTCCCACTCCTGCATCAACGTGCGATAATATGCCGCTCCTGTCTCCGTCATCTGGTAATATTTGCGGTTCCGTCCCTGGTACTGTTGGTCGTACACTCTGACATAGCCGTTTCCCGCCAGCCGTTTCAGCACCGGGTACAGCGCCGAGTCTTTCAAGTCCGACACCGCCTTGAGCTGCTGGCTGATCTCATAGCCGTAGCTGTCTCCCCTTGCAATCACTGACAGAATGAGAAACTCTGTCAATGGTGGGTTTAACGGATAAAGCATGTGATGTTCCCCCCTTCTTTTCCTGAATGCCGTTCTGTATCAGCAGAGCCGCAGCAACAACATGCTGATATAATTTGTGTATGTATATATATTATTTTCTTATATTATATTCTGTATAATATATATTGTCAACATATATATTTCAATTAGTTAGTATAGACCTCTGCTACATAGATTTACATACAAAAAGCAGCCCACTCTCATTTCTGAAAATAAGCTGCTCCTTATACGAATCAATTTCAAGCCGAACATATTCCAATGAATTTTGCCTACATTTGCAAGCTTTTCTCCTAAATCACATAAAAACTTACATACTCCCCAGCAGCCCCCCAATGCCGTCCCTCTCAAAGATTTCTTTATAATACCCGATCTCATCGGCGATCAGTCCGTCGATCACGCGCATTCCAAGCACCTCGACCGGAGCCTTATCGTCCGTGAAAATCCGCGAACCGCCTTCGTATGCCGCGAGCGAACCCCCAACCGTCTGCATCAGACCGGCAAGTTCCTCCGCTTCGTCGGCGTCCGTTCCAGCGATCCGCGCCGCGTCCGCCTGCTCCGTAAGACGCTCTGCTATCGCCGGATTATCCGACGCGAACAGCTCGCGGTTGGTCGCCGAACGCACATCTACCGTATACACGCAGTTAAATACCGTCGAAATCGTATCCGCAAGATAAGTGTTGATGCCGTCCGCACTCCCGTCCGCCGAAGTCATGTCCGACTTCATATTCATATTGACGACCATCACACCATCGTCCTTTAAGTGCTCCTTCACCAGAGTAAAAAATTCCACCGAGGACATCTGAAACGGAATCGTAATATCCTGATACGCATCCACCATGATGACGTCGTATTTCTTATCCACCGCCTGTAAGTACGCCCTTCCATCATAAGTCGTCACCTCCACGGACTCCGGCAGTTCAAAGTAAGTGTGCGCCAGATCGGTGATCTTCTGATCGATCTCCACACCCTCCACCGTCACATTGTCAAAATACTTCATGCACTGCTTCGCGTATGTTCCGGTTCCCATTCCGAGCACCAGAATGTCCGCCTCTTCCTTTTCCGGTACGCCTGCCATGAACGGCGCCGCCAACGCATAGTCATAATACATGCCGGTCAGTGAATCATCCTTCATCATAATCGACTGAACACCGAACAAGACGTTTGTGGATAAAATTACGCTGTGCGCCGTCTCCTTCACCTGCAGATAATTATAAATGGATTCTCCCTCGTAGGCGAGATCGTCCTCCCAGAATGCAAAGCTGCCGGAATGCCCGAAAATACTGCACAGGATAAACAAAGCCATCGCCAGCACGCACGCCCGCTTTCCAGTTCTTTTGCTGATAAAATATACCAGACTAAGAAGCAACAGAATCCCTGAGAAAATCAAAAACGTAATCGCCGTACCGACTGCGGGAATCGTGACGAACGTCGGCAGGAAAGTTCCCAGGATGCTCCCGATCGTATTGAACGCGCCAAGCGTTCCCACTGTCCTTCCGTTATCATCCAGACTGTCCACCGTATATTTCACGAGCGACGGCGTGACCGTCCCGAGCAAGAACAGCGGATACACGAAAATCAGCATACACGCAAAAAATGCCGCCAGAATCAGGAAATTGTTGCTCACCGTAAAGACCAGAAGCGCCGATACACCGAGGATAATATACTTTCCCGCGACCGGGATCGCCGCGATCCAGACCGCCGCAATCAAAAGCCTGCGGTAGAGCGTATCCGGGTTGGGATGCTTGTCCGCGCTCCTGCCGCCGTAAATATTTCCAAGTGCCATTGCGATCATGATCGTCCCGATAATAATCGTCCAGACAATCTGTGACGATGAAAAATACGGTGCCAGCAGACGGCTCGCGCCGAGTTCTACCGCCATCACCGACATTCCCGAAAAAAATTCTGTCATATACAGGTAATACTTGTTCCTTAGTATACTTTCTGTTCTCATCTTAACCTCCATCTAATAAAAGCGGATTCCTTATTCTCCGCTAACAAACCGCTAATTTTCTTCGGCATGTACTACAGAAAAATTAAGAAATCCGCTCCAAATCCACGTCTGTCCCGCTGCCTGCTATACTTAATTATAGCACAAGTAACAGAAAGGAGATATACCTATGAGCACCCCAGAATACATATTTGCTGTTGTCGGCATCCTGATTATCATCGGAGGATTCGCTTACGGCATCTACGACTCTTATTTCCAGAACAAGGATGCATCCTCGCAGAAACCGGACAGCAAATGGCACTGACTAGCCGACGGAAGCCGTCTGGCTCTCCAACATGCGGTAGCCGACTCTCGGAATCGTAATAATATACATCGGATTCATCGGAACCGCTTCGATCTTCTTGCGGATATTTGTCATATTTACCCTTAAGATCCGGCTGCCGCTGCTGGCATATGGTCCCCATATTTTTTCAAGAAGCATCTGATACGTCACCACTGCGCCCGAATTTAATGCAAGGCACTCTAAAATCCGATACTCTACCGGAGAAAAATGGACCTCTTCGCCCGCCAGAATCACCTGCCGCTTGGAAAAATCAATTTTCAGATCGCCGGCCTCGTAATACATGCCCTGTCCGCTCGGAATCCGCCTTCTTAACGCTGTGTGGATACGCGCCGCAAGCTCCTTTTCGTGGAACGGTTTCACGACATAATCGTCCGCTCCCGCATAGAGCGCATTCACTTTGTCCGTACAGCTATTCTGCTCTGAAACTACGATAATCGGGCAGTCCGTCCACTCCCTGATCCACCGGATCATCTCCACACCGTCCATATCCGAAAGCTGAACGTCCATCAGTATCAGATCAGGACAAATGCTGGTACTCATCTCCATTCCCTGACGAGCACTCCTTGAGGTATATACCTTATAGTTCTCCCTCTGCAAGACTCTCCTGAGAAGATAAAAAGTGCTCTCATCCTCATCAACCAGCAAAACCTTCACTCTATCACTTATTCTGTTTTTTTCCATATAATAACGCCTCCTGTTAATTACATTTGCTTCGTATGTAACATTCCAGAAATGGCGCATCCTTCTTTCCGTCTACCAGATGTATGTAATAGATATTCTCCCACAGATCAATCATGCGGCAGCCATATCGTCTCATCAGAATCCCGCAGATCAAATGGACGAGCCAAACGAGTACCAGCATTTCAGCCAGAAAACGCCCGATCAAAATGCGCAGCGTCTGCTGTTCTCTTGCGGTAACTTCATCCAGAGCGGTTCGGACTGCAGTGATACTGTCCGGGCATGCGTCCGCTCTGCCGGGCATGCCTAAAAGCAGCATGGCATCAGAAATTTCTCTGTCCGCCGCCTTCTGTACACCCGCGGAGGTCCGTTCCGTGCAAATATTCTCTGTTGTCTGCCCCGGCGCTGCGGCGTATCCTTCCACGCCCGACGCCATATACAAAAAAGTCAGCAGGACAATTGCTGCCATCATGCAAAGCAGGTACTTGTGTTTTCCAATTTTTATCATTTGTCCCACCATCCCTTCTTTATAATGTATGATTCTAACATATATTTCCGGAAATTGAAAATAAAAAAAGACTCCTGCCGCAATTATCTGATAGTAAACTGCAACAAAAGTCTCGCTGTTTCGTTACGCACCGGATTTCATTCTCTGAAATCGTATTGACGGCGTCGTACACATCTAAAAGATGCCAACTACTCCCTTTTTCTTAATATAGCAAACCTTTCCGCAAAAAATCAACTATTTTCCAAAACTTTAACAGCTTCTTAGCGCTTCTTATGTAATATCCCCGTTCTTTACGGGAATACTAAAAAGATGAAGCACATCAACAGAAAGGAGCAATCTATGAAAGCAAAAGTAATTGAGGGCTGCATTAGCTGCGGTCTTTGTGTCAACACATGTCCCGAGGTATTCCAATTCAACGCAGAAAATGTGTCCGAGGTCATAAAACAGCCGGACGAAGCGCAGGAAACGGCTGTCCGCGAAGCAGCAGACGAGTGCCCTGTCAGCGTCATTGTCGTAGAAGACTAATCATTCGTTGAAATATGAACATGTCAACACACTGACAACAGGCGGCTGTCCTTCTTGCCGCGACACAAAAAAGCGGCTCCGGATTAACGTACATTTACGTTAATCCGGAGCCGCCTTTTTATATAATAAGAAATTCTCCCGTTAATGTTTCCGCCTGTTCTTAAGGATAGCTGCGTTCTCCTCCACTTTCGTCTTGTTCAGCGGATAGACGAACCAGAGCATAACCGCTACCACGAAAAACCCGATTGCCGGAACAATTGTCGCCGTCGCATACAGTCCGTTTAAGACTGCTCCCGTCTGCACGGCAGCCGCCGATTCATAGCCTATAACCTCAAGCGCCCATCCGCCGACGCCTCCTGCCAGCGCCTGTCCTACTTTTCTCGCGAAAGAATAGACTGCGTAGACCGTTCCGTCCTCCCGGTGCCCAGTCACAACTTCCTGATCGTCAATTACATCCGTAATATTTGCCCAGATCACCGTATTAAAAAATCCCAACCCGAGATAGCCGATAATCGACAATCCCAGGAACAGCCACATATTCCTAAGGTGCAAAAAATACATCAAAGTAAAAACAACGCCGGAAAGCAGCATCCCCGCCACGGACGCTTCCTTCTTGCCAAAACGTCTCGAAATCGGCACTCCAAGCGGCGCTACAACAACCAGCATCAACGCTGTGGACAAAAGTGTAAAAATTGAAATTCCTCCCGCATTCCCAAAATAGTCGGGGTAAATATAATTATTCATCGTGGTAATCAAAAGCTGCGAGAGCAACAGGAAAATGGCTGCACTGATAATTCCTAGCAGCGCACGGCTTTTAAATATGGCCGTAAAAGTCGCCGCCAGCGTAACATCCTTCGCATCCACATCCTTTTCCACCGCCACACGCTCCGTCGTCAGGCGGTAACAGACAATGTAGCAGATTACGGCGCACACGGAAAACACGCCCGCTACAATCGTAAACGTCGCCCCGCCCCGCACAACCTGATTGCCGTTCGCGTCTTTGGTATATAGAAATAACGGCGTCACGACACCGATGACCAGACCTGCAAGCGTCGCCCCGATCGACCGGAACGTAGAGAGCACCGTCCTTTCATCCGATTCCGCTGTAATTGCAGAAGCCATCGACCCGTAAGGAATGTTGATCGACGTATAGAAAACGCTGCCCCACAGAAGATACGTCACATACATATATATGATCTTCCACGTCATCGACGCACCCGTCATTGCCGTCTGATACATCAAAAAACTTGACAGTGCTACCGGACCGCACATCCTCCGCAGCCAGCAACGGAACTTCCCATCCGGCGCAGGCGGCATCCTATCCACGATACGCCCCATCGTCACATCCGTGAACGCGTCCACGAAGCGCGCAACCAAAAAAAGTGTTCCCACCATACCTCCGCTGATTCCAAGCACTTTCGTATAGAACACCATCAAAAAGGAACTCGCAAAAATAAATGTGAAATCATTGCCAAAGTCCCCAAACATGTAACCAATCTTGTCCCGCATACCAAACGGGGCATTCGCATTATTATTTGTACGCATAAGAATCCTCCATACCTACCTCCATGATGCCGCCGCGCGGCATCACTACTGGCGATGTCCGTGGTAGTATGACCGGATTATGCTTTTCTTATACCTTTTTTACGCCTCTTTTCTGCTCGTACATACGCGTATCTGCAATCTTAAGCAATTCCTCAACCTCGCAGACACCGTTCTCTCCATACTGCACGCAGCCGACGCTGACTGCCAGTTTCCACGGGCGCTCTTCGTTCCATTCAAGGTCCGCTACGCCTTCCTTAAACTCCGAAATCTTCTCACTGACCTCGTCGCTCTCTTTTCCCTTTATAATAACTACAAACTCGTCCCCGCCATAGCGCGCAAGAAACGCACTTAAATTTCCAAACGTCTTTTTAAGCTGTTCCGCAACCAATTTTAAAACCGCATCCCCCACGATATGACCGTAGGTGTCATTCACCTTTTTGAACTTATCCACGTCCATCAGGATAAAATGAAAATTCTCCCCTTCCATGCCGCGCTCCTGCAGACTCTTTAAGTACTGGTCAAGCCGCCTTCTGTTGTTAAGCCCGGTCAATCCGTCCTGCGTGACCTGATCCTTTTGAATATTAAGGTAGACCGTCAAAAGCGCGATTACAACAAACGCCCAGAATAAATCAATTCCCGGATAGAATCTCTGCAAAAGAAACGCGCCTGCCGGAAACAAAATGGAAACCGCAAGACAACGGCATTCCCTTTTCTTCTCCTGCACTGTCTCCTTAAAATAACACCCCAGCGCCAACACACAAGCCACAACCAGATATCCCCCTGCCACCGCTACATACAACGCAAAAAAAGGACCCGCTTTGATATAGTTCTGCGCATCTACATAGAACACTCCTTGCGTAAACGGATTTAGTAAATATAACACCCCTGCGCACAACACCGGAACCGCCGGGACAAGCACGCGCTTCCCTAATTGTCCGTCACCGTTCTTCACCACATCGTAGACGTAGAGAAACCATAGAAATGCCGCGAACTCAATAATAAAAAATACAACCAGACCGCACGCTCCAAGAAGCGGGCGTATGAAAAAGCCTGGTTTACCTTCAAAACAGAAAACAAGTGAGTTTACACCAAGAAGAACCGCAATTAACAGCATGATAAAGCGAAGCGCTCTGTTTCTCCATACATAAGAGAGCATACGCTCCGTATTAACCCACATCATGATCATTGCGGTCATCGGTATGAGATTCATCTGCAGATATATCACTGATTTCACCCGTATTGCCTCCTTGCAAGAATATCTACGCCCGTAGCTTTTTCTTGCTTTCCTTCTCCTTATACATCCGCTTATCCGCTTCCTTAATCAGATTTTCCGCCCGTCTGCCCGCCTCATGCCAGAACGCATAACCGACGCTCAAGGAAAGCACATAGGGCTTCTTCCGGGTCACATTTGCTCTCTCCACTTCAGCCTGAAGCTTCTCGATTATCGCGCCGACTTCCTTATCGTCGTACCAGTCTCCGATGATTACAAATTCATCTCCGCCATAACGCGCAAGAAGCGCCCTGTCTTTTCCAAAGACACGGCGCAATATATCTGCCGTTTCCCAAAGCGCCTCATCTCCTACTGCATGCCCCAGGCGATCGTTGATGCGCTTAAAATCATCCACATCGATCATCAAAAGCCCCCACTCATGCTCCGGGCAAAACTCAATTTTCTTCGCAAGCTGCGCATCGAATTCCCTGCGGTTATTAAGCCCCGTAAGACCATCCGTTGTAATCTGATGGTTCTGTGTATTAATATAAATAAAGAGAATCGCCAGTGCAGTCGCCGGTCCGGTCGTCCACCAGTCGTTCGCAAAATGCTGAATCGTGATGCCTGCCAGGGCGAATATGCCATATCCTAACATATACGTGACTTCCCTGCGCCCTTCCTTCGTCGCCTCATGAGAATACGCGGCGACCGCAACTGCCAGACTCACAACCAGAAGCGCGATGCCGATCATATTCGGAAGCGACGCAAACTTTCCCGCTCTATAATAGCCCGCCCGGGAAATGAAGAAAACCTTGTGTGTCCACGGCGTTACAAGCAGCAGAACCAGCAACAGCAGCATTGTACCTAACGCCGCATGGCGCACGGCTTTCAGATATGGTCCTGGATTTCTGACCCCAAGCTTCTGGCACACATACATAAGCCATAGAAACGGAACCGCCGCCACAAGAAGCATATGAAGGATATGAAATATATACTGACCGCCTACCGGTATTCTATGCAGACCGTACATCCCATAGCGCAGAACATCCGCCACCATCAACGCGATAGCCGCCAGCGTCAGTATGCTGAACAGACGGTTTCCGGAAGTCCGGTCCGCCCGCTTGTGATTGTTAACATAAATTGTGAGAAGCATCGCAATCGGAAATAAATTAATGCTCAGATGTGTTATTAGTCCCATCTTGCTTCCTCCTCACTTTTTGCTTCATTATAGCATTTTACACGCCATCTGTCGATATTTTTCGTACTGTTTCGTAGGTATTTACTGGTATTTTCTGCGGAACTGTACCGGGGTCATCTCATACGCCTTCCGAAACAGGCGGTTGAAATGCTCCACATTCTCATAGCCCACATAAGCGGCGATCGATTCCACCGTCTGATTCGTCTCCTTTAACATGGTACGCGCCTTCTTCATCCGCGCCTTCTTCACGGCGTCCTGGAACGTCATGCCCGACTTTTCCTTGATGTATTTGGACAGATACGGCTTCGACAGATTAAAGTTGTCTGCCAGCACGTCTAACGTCACATCCGCATAGTGGTTCTGAATATAATTCATGATATCGACAATTCGCTCCTCGCGTCCCTCGACGATATTCTCGCTTTTTACCATCTTGTTGGCTGCGGATACAAGTGCCGCGATCGAACTCTTAATAATATCCTCGTCGATGCCGACGCCCCAGTATTTCTTCCCCTTTGCAAGAATCTCCACATACGCCGCCGCCTTGGAGGACGAACCTTCCGAAATCGCATGCTCCTGATACGTCGCAAGCTCGTAGCTCACGCCGAAATACATCTTGATTGCATTGCTGACCGCGTCAAGACGTCCGTTTCCGGTCGTCTCGATCATACGGCTCTCCTTGTTCTGCTCGATCATCACCTTTGCCGTAATTCCGTCTTTCTGCTCGAAATGGCAGTCAGGAATCCGGAAAATATCACAGATATTGATATAATTCTCCTCGAAAATACGGTAGATCGCATCCGGCGAAAGTTCCTCGTGACGGCGGTCTGATACGCCCTTCACCAGATATCCGACTTCCTCCTTCATCTTATCCGGCAGCGCCATACCGAAATTCTGCTTTAAGACGAATGCAACGCCGCCCTTTCCCGACTGGCTGTTGATGCGGATAACGTCCGACTCGTATTCTCTTCCGACGTCCTTCGGGTCAACCGGCAGATACGGCACATCCCAACGCTCTCCGCTCTTTCCGGCTTCTCTCCATGCCATCCCCTTCGAAATCGCATCCTGATGGGAACCGGAGAACGCCGTGAACACCAGATCGCCCGCATAAGGCGTGCGCTCATAGACTTTCATCCCCGTAAAGCGCTCGTATTTCTCGCGGATCGGGTTGATATTGGAAAAATCAAGCTTCGGATCGACACCGTGGCAGACCATATTCATCGCGACCGTCACGATATCTACGTTTCCGGTACGCTCGCCGTTTCCAAAAAGTGTTCCCTCCACGCGGTCCGCGCCTGCAAGGATTCCGAACTCCGCGTCACTGATGCCGCATCCTCTGTCGTTGTGCGGATGGACGCTCAAAATAACATTGTCACGGTATTTCAGATGCTTGTGTATATACTCGATCTGACAAGCGAACACATGCGGCATCGCGATCTGAACGGTCGTCGGGATATTGATGATCGCCTTGTGCCCTTCATCCGGCTTCCACACATCCAGAACTGCGTTGCAGACCTCCACGGCATAGTCCACCTCGGTTCCCGGGAAGCTCTCCGGGCTGTACTCAAACGTAAAATTGCCGTCCGTCTCCGCCGCAAGATTCTTAAGCAGAACCGCGCCGTCGACCGCAAGCTGCTTCACTTCTTCCTTACTCTTGCGGAACACCTGCTCGCGCTGTGCCACAGATGTAGAATTGTACAGATGGATGACAGCGTGCGGCGCACCCTTTACCGCCTCGAAAGTCTTTCTGATAATGTGTTCTCTCGCCTGCGTCAGAACCTGCACCGTCACGTCGTCCGGTATCATGTTGCGCTCGATCAGCGCGCGCATGAAATTGTACTCCGTATCGGAAGCCGCCGGAAATCCCACCTCGATTTCCTTGAATCCTATATCTACGAGCATCTGGAAGAACTCCAGCTTCTCATCGAGTCCCATCGGCTCGATCAGCGCCTGATTACCGTCTCTTAAATCCACACTGCACCAGATCGGCGGCTTTTCAATGCTGTCCTTTTTTACCCAGTCATACGTCACCTCCGGCGGCATGAAGTAAGCTTTTCCGTATTTTGCTGCAATATCCATAATATCCTCCCGTCCCTTCCCTTATATTTCCGCGAACGTTCCTATTACATCCAGCCATAAAAATAATTCAAGAAAGTTGATTTTTATTATTTATTTTGTATATACTATCATACGCATATTATCTGTGCAAGGTGCGTTTTTAATCAAATAGATTGATTTATTTTATCTTTTTCTCGTCCACACCGACTTTTTTACAGATATCATTCAGACAGCACTTCCCGCAGTAAGGCGCCGTGCGTGCCGTGCAGATCTCGCGGCCGTGGTCTACGAGCCGGTGACAGAAATCATTGCTCTCCTCCGGCGGAATCAGTTTCCAGAGCGCCATTTCCACCTTTTTCGGCTCCTTGATGCCGTCCACCAGCCCCATCCTGTTGACAAGGCGAATGCAGTGCGTGTCAGTCACGACCGCCGGTTTGCCGAACACGTCTCCCATAATCAGGTTCGCGCTCTTCCGTCCGACGCCGGGCAATGCAAGCAGCGCGTCGAAGTCCTCCGGCACCCTACCCTGGTATTTCTCCTGCAGGATCTTCATGCAGGCACTGATATCGCGCGCTTTGCTGTGTCCGAGCCCGCAGGGTTTTACGATTCGCTCGATGTCCTCTACATCCGCCGCCGCGAGCGCCGCCACATCGGGATATTCCTTATATAGATCCTGCACCACCACGTTGACTCTGGCATCGGTGCACTGCGCCGCCAGCCGGACGCTGACCAGAAGCTTCCACGCATCATCGTAGTCCAGCGTACATCCGGTGTCCGGGTACGCTTTCTTCAAACGTTCTATAATCTGTAACGCAAGTTCTTTTTTTCGCATTTTCCACTCCGCCTTTCTATAATCTGCTGCCTGCACGCTTAAAATGTCATCTTCTTCCACTGATAGCGTTCCATATCCACATGGTTGTCCACCACGCGCACGCCTTCCGCTTCGAGCAGCAGCTTCTGCCTGTTCACACCGCCAAAGGCAAATGCATCGGAAAGACGTCCCTCTTTATTCACTACCCGATAGCATGGAATCCCCTCGGGATCGGGATTCACGTGAAGCGCATAGCCCACGACCCGCGCCCACCTGTTGTTGCCCGCGAGCGCCGCCACCTGTCCGTAGGTCGCCACCTGCCCGCGCGGAATCTGTTTTACGACCTCGTATATTTTCTCATAGGAATTCTGACTCATAAGGTTCCTCCTAAATATATATAGAGAAGTATACCATAAATTTCGACATTTTGGTGAAATGAAAAGGTAACTTCCACCTTGTAAGGGTAAATTCTACCAGAGATAAATTTTTATGTTCAAAAAAGGTTTATCTCTGGCATTTTTATGTTATGATGAAGGTGAAACCAC
>JAETOE010000081.1 GCA_021771815.1 Roseburia hominis | reverse complement strand
GTAACTATTCAGCGGACATACCGAGAAAGGCGTTGGGAGATAAAAGTCAACCGACGAAGATGATAATGATATGTCGATAACGTGGGCTGATAATCTATTGATTTGTTGAAATTTAGATGCATTTTTATTTGGTCACGTCAAATAAATTTCGTATCTTTGTATCTGTGAAACAACAGGTTAACGACATAGCGGAAGTGCTTCGCGGGTTGTCCGCGCAGATTGAGTCGATGCAGAAAACCATCGATTCTCAACACGCGAGCATTTGCCAGATTAACCGTACAAGCCAGGGGCAACTAAAGGAAATCAGAGACCTCAAGCGGATGCTTAAGAAGAAAGACAAGGAGAATGAAGAGCTTCGCAAGCGCCTTTCAAAATATGAGGAGCCTCCAAAGAACTCATGCAACAGCAGTACACCGCCATCGAAGGAACAGATGAGGGATGAGATTGTCCGTCGCACCAGATCTCTTCGCAAGCGCTCCGGAAAAAAGCCAGGGGGTCAACCGGGGCACGAGGGCAAAACGCTTGAACTGACAGACTCCGCCGACAGCATAATGGAAGAATGTGCTGACATTTGCGATGCTTGCGGGGATTCGCTGGAGGGATGTGATACGGAACTCGATTACATCACCCAGATAATATCACTGCCGGAGTTGAAGCCTCTGATAACGGAAGTGCGCCACTATGTCAAGGTCTGCCGCACCTGCGGCAAACGTGTCCGGTCTCACACGGAACGTCGACGCTCAAACGCCGTGGTGTATGACGCATCCGTCAAAGGGCTGGTGGTCTATCTTTCCACGGTGCAGTTCCTTCCGTATAACCGGATAGCCTCATTTTTCAAGGAGGTTTTCGGGCTTGACATCAGCCAGGGCTCGATGGTCAATTGGATTAACGAGGCGAAACGTGCGGCTGAGCCAGCCATTGAGAAAATCAAGGAATACATCATGCAGTCCGCTGTTGTGGGTTTTGATGAATCAGGATGTTACTGCGGGAAACGACTTGACTGGGCATGGATAGCCCAGACGGTGTATTTTACCCTTGTATTCCACGGCAAAAGCCGCAAGGGACAGGAACTTGAAGACCGGTTTGGTGACTCGCTCGAGAGGATGACCGCAGTGACGGACCGACACAGCGCATACTTCGCGCTTCACTTCCTGAACCATCAGGTATGTCTGGCGCATCTGCTGCGCGAATGTCAGTATCTCAATGAACTTGACAATGAGCAGCAATGGTCGAAATCGGTGGAAAGCCTCTTTCAGGAAGCGATACACGAGCGCAATCAGAGGCCGACGGAATCCATCGATCCACAATCGTGGCTGGAACGTCTGGACAAACTCATTGACGAGAATCTGTCAAGACTGAATGAGAAATTCAACACGTTCAGGAATGGTCTGTTGAAATGCCGTGACTATATCTTCAATTTCTTACTCGACCCGGCGATACCACCCGATAACAATGCATCCGAGCGAGGAATACGAAAGTTGAAAATCAAGCTCAAGAACTCAGGATGCTTCCGGTCTGACCTCGGAGCCGATGCCTTCATGGATCTGCACTCCATCGTCGAGACAAC
>JAETOE010000080.1 GCA_021771815.1 Roseburia hominis | reverse complement strand
TTCGCGTACATTTATTCTATTGGCAAAATAGATTATTTATTATTCAGCGCTGCCTGTGCTGCTGCAAGTCTTGCGATCGGCACACGGAACGGTGAGCAGGAAACGTAGTTCAGACCAACTTTGTGGCAGAATTCTACAGAAGACGGATCTCCGCCGTGCTCGCCGCAGATACCCATTTTCAGAGTCGGGTTAGTCTTACGTCCTTTTTCTGCAGCCATCTGTACTAACTGGCCTACGCCTGTCTGATCCAGTTTTGCAAATGGGTCAGATTCATAAATCTTGTTGCTGTAGTAGGAACCTAAGAACTTACCAGCGTCATCACGGGAGAAGCCGAATGTCATCTGAGTTAAGTCATTGGTACCGAAGGAGAAGAATTCTGCTTCTTCAGCGATCTCATCTGCAGTCAGAGCTGCACGAGGAATCTCGATCATGGTTCCTACATGGTAGTTGATGTATTCGCCTTTCTCTTTCATAACTTCCTCTGCTGTTGCAACAACAACATCTTTAACGAATTTCAGCTCTTTCTTCTCGCCTACTAACGGGATCATGATCTCCGGAACGATGTCGTATCCCATCTCTTCTTTTACTTCGATCGCAGCTTCGATCACGGCTCTTGTCTGCATCTTAGCGATTTCCGGATAGGTCACTGCCAGACGGCATCCACGATGTCCCATCATTGGGTTGAACTCGTGCAGGTCATCACATTTCGCCTGTACTTCTTCTACAGTCAGTCCCATATCTTCAGCCAGAGCCTTGATATCTTCCGGATCTGTAGGAACGAACTCATGAAGCGGCGGATCTAAATAACGAACAGTCATCGGGCGTCCTCTCAGGGCTTTGTACATAGCCTTGAAGTCTGCTTTCTGGTAAGGGATCAGCTCATTCAGTGCTGCTTCTCTTGCTTCTACATTGTCTGACAGGATCATCTTACGGATCTTCGGAATACGTTCCGGCTCAAAGAACATATGCTCTGTACGGCAGAGACCGATACCTTCTGCGCCCAGTTTTACTGCGTTTTCTGTATCAACCGGTGTATCCGCATTGGTACGAACCTGCAGTTTACGGAACTGGTCAGCCCATCTCATGATACGGCCGAAGTTTCCGCCTACAGAAGCTTCTTCTGTCAGAATGTCGCCTTTATAGATCTTACCGGATGTTCCATCCAGAGAGATGTAATCGCCTTCTTTGAATGTATATCCGCCTAATGTGAACCATTTCTCTTCTTCGTTGATCTTGATCTCTCCGCATCCGGATACACAGCATGTTCCCATACCACGTGCAACTACGGCTGCATGAGAAGTCATACCGCCACGAACAGTCAGGATACCCTGAGCAGCGTGCATACCCTCGATATCTTCCGGAGATGTCTCCAGACGAACCAGGATAACTCTCTCGCCTGCTTCGTGAGCAGCTTTTGCTTCGTCAGCTGTGAAGTAAACTTTACCTGCTGCTGCACCCGGAGATGCCGGCAGAGCGGAACCGATCACTTCGCCTGCTTTTAACGCCTCTGCATTAAAGGTAGGATGCAGTAACTGGTCTAAGGATTTAGCTTCGATACGGCAAACTGCCTCTTCCGGTGTGATCATGCCTTCGTCTACCAGGTCGCAGGCGATCTGGATAGCTGCCGGAGCAGTTCTCTTACCGTTACGTGTCTGCAGGAAGTACAGTTT
>JAETOE010000045.1 GCA_021771815.1 Roseburia hominis | reverse complement strand
AAAATCAATGGATAACGATAGATTATCCGTCACTAACATAAAAAAGAAACAGCAACTATGTTTATACATAAATTGCTGTTTCTTTTTTATATATGAAAATCCTTCCGTGGATGCTTTGCAACAAGAATATCCCTCTGCTTTGACATGCTGACATGCGTATAGATTTCAGTAATGTTAATCGAACTATGTCCCAGCATTTCCTGTATATAGCGGATATCGACATCCGCTTCCAAGAGGCTGGTGGCAAACGTATGGCGAAACATATGCGGCGTAATATGCATTTCAATAGCGGCAAGAGAAGAATATTTGTTAATCATCCGGCGTACAGACTGATCTGATAGTACAGTCCCGTTTTGGTTTACAAAAAAGTGGTTGCAGTTTTGCATTTCAGGTAGAAAACTATTTTTATATTCATCCAGAATATTGGCAACATCATTATTTCCTATCTGCACTTTACGTTCTTTTGAACCTTTTCCGTATATTAGGACGGTTTTGTCATATAAGTTGACATCATACATTTTTAAGGAACACAGTTCAGAAATCCTTATTCCGGTAGCAAATAGCAATTCTATAACGGCAGCGTCTCTTAAAGCATTCTTTCTCTGATAATCAGTTTTTGCTCTGGTGCGCTGCCCATATATGGTAGACAAAAAAACTTCGACCGTATGTATAGGGATAGTTTTGGGTAAAATAACGGGTTCACGAAATTTTACCTGTATTTTATGAAAAGGATTTATAGCAATGACTTCCTTGTATTCAAGGTAGTGGAATAAAGCTTTTGTGGAGGCAATTTTCCTTTTTACCGTTTTCGGTTTATATTCCTGATGTAATCTGGCAATGTAAGCCTCTAATATACAGGGAGTAATCTCCAAAACATTTGTAGATGGAAGCCATTCTGAAAATTGCCTGAGATCAATCTGGTACGCTTTCATCGTTTTCGAGTCCAGCCTTTTTTGGGTTTTGCAGTATTCCAAATAGTTTTCAGTAAGAATCTTTAAGTTGTCCATGATAAAATCTCCTTTGTTTTTGCCTTTTTTAAATATATCGTACATCAGTGAACTTTGAAAAACTGAATAGAACACGCATATATTTGATTTCATTTATAGTGGATGATGTGTACGAGATTGTGCAAAACCAAGGGGAGTTTTGAAAAATATAGTATAATGTATCAATTACAATTTATTTTTCAAATTAGTAACGGTATAATATATAGTAAGAGTAATAAAATTTAATTTTCAGAAGGATACACAGGAGGCCGCTCCGAAGTTGTGGCTTTTCAGGAGGCAGCGTTGGCAGTACGCTTACAGCCGACGGACCTGGCTGTATTTCCGGCGGGGAGATCCGGAACTGTGTATCCGTTATCAGGGCGAATTTGTCAAGATGACGCTTGGATGCCAGGAGTTTTGGGGAGATATTCTAAAGACCCGGGGCGATATGCAGGCGGCGGAAGAAGAATATCTGAAAGTGCTGTTCATCCTGCAGGAAAAATATTTCCTCCAGAAGTCACGGATGGAACGGCTGCGGGAGAACCTGGGGAATACCGCATAGTAAAATTTATAATGGGTATACAGAAAGGTGGGAGAAATGATGAGAATCGTAACGCTGATGGAAAATACCTGCGGGCGCCCGGACTGCCGGTGTGAGCATGGCCTGTCCCTCTATATTGAGACAGAGAGGCACAGACTGCTCGCCGATACCGGTGCGTCTCCTGCGTTTATGGAAAATGCCGATACACTCGGCGTGACGCTGACAGATGTCGACACCGTGGTCATAAGCCACGGGCATTACGACCATGCCGGGGGCCTGATGGCCTTTGCAGCGCGCAATCCGGACGCACAGATTTATATGCAGCGGCTGGCTGGTGAGGACTACTTCCATGGGGAGCGCTACATCGGAATTGATAAACGTCTCATTACGCTGCCCCAGGTACATCTGATCGACGGGGATCTGCAGATTGATGAGGAGCTGTCGCTGTTTTCGGGGATCACGGGCCGGCGGTGCTTTCCGCAGAGCAATCTGGCGCTCAGCCGCAGGACCGGAGACGGATCCGGGCAGGATTCTTTTGCACACGAGCAGTGTCTCGTGATCCGGCAAGGGGAGCGCCGCGTGCTGATCTCGGGCTGTGCGCATAACGGGATTTTGAATATTCTGGACCGCTACCGGGAACTGTACCACGGGGAACCGGACATTGTGGTCAGCGGATTCCACATGATGAAAAAGGCGGATTACACCATGGAGGAGCGGCAGGTTATCCTGGACACGGCGCGTGAGCTTTCCGGCTGCCGGACCGTTTTTTATACCGGACACTGTACCGGGGAGGCGGCGATTGCGCTGATGCGGCCGGTGATGGGGGAGAAGCTTATCGTGCTGCACTGCGGGATGGAACTGGATGTGGAGAGATAGGTCCCTAACTGACGATGCATTTTCAAGAGAAATAAAGGCACTCAAAGACAGACAGGAACACACCGATTATCACGGCGCGCCTCTGCTGGTAAAAAATCTTCCCGACTGTGATGAAAAGGGGGCAATGGATCCCCGTCTTTATCAGGATATGAAAGCGCAGTTGAAAATAATGGGGTGGATGCCTAAGAAATTCATGAAAACGGATACTTCCGAAAAGGGAATTGCGAATCTTCGCAAAATGTTTAACGAAGTTAAAAGCATTCTCTGCGTGGAAGAGGATATTTACATAGAGAAAAGAACAGTTCGTGCAAAAGACGGTTATCTGATTCCGGTCCGCATCTATAAAAGGCATAAAGACGACGAGAGAAAGCCGATCCTCTATTATATTCACGGCGGAGGATTCTTCGGCGGTTCGCCGGATGTGGTGGAAGAATCGGTAAAGATGTTTGTCGAAAAGACGGGGCTGTCCGCCGTATCTCCCGATTACCGGCTTGTCCCGGAGAATCCTTATCCGACGGGGCATGAGAACTGTTACTGTGTATTAAAGTGGATTTACGAAAATGCTTCATCCTTCGGGGTGATTCGGAGCGTATATTTGTAGCCGGTGACAGCGCGGGCGGAAACCTTGCCCAATATTGCACAACGCGCGACTGGGAGGACGGTTTTCACCGGATCAGGGGCCAGCTGCTTTTATATCCCACCTTAAATATGGCGGGGATAGAGGACCGGTTCTATAAACCCGGAATAACCCGCCGATATTTCTCACGGTCGGGGAGCATGATTTTCTGAAAATCGAGACGCTTGGGTATGGCGCAAAGCTGCATGAAGCGGGCGTAGAGATCAAGATGGTTCTGTACAAAGGATTTGGCCACGCATTCTTTGACAATACCGGCGTATATCCGCAATGTGAAGACTGTATTGACGAAATGGGAGAATTTATATTGCATTACTGCGAATAACGGCGGTCAGACAAAATGGACAGGAATCTCTTGAAATGCCGTGCCGTTCGTAATATGATTACTTTAACAAAATTACGAACGGCATAGGGAGAGAGACATGAGACACAGAACAATCAGCGCGGTAATTTTGCTTGCGGGTATGCTTTTTCTGGGAGCATCGGCGGCACGGGGACAGGCGGCAGCGAAAGAGGAAGCGGCAAGAGCGGAAGAATTGTTTGGCGCGTTGCAGACTTTCGGAACAGACGCTGCAACAGATATATCAGAGAAAGAGCAGGAGGCGGTCTGGCTGCTTATGACTCCCGAGGAGCGTGCGCTTCATTTCCTGCCGGGGATCATCTGCTGGGGAGACTCTCTGACCTACGGGGAGGAGGGAGAAGGCGTGAGTTTCCCGCAGGTGCTGCGCGAGCGTATCACGGCGGAGCTTTTGGAGATTCCGGTCATCAATATGGGAGCGAGCGGAGAGGACTCTATCACGATCGCAGGAAGAAGCGGCGGGATTCCGTATATCGTTGCGGAGGATCTGGTGATTCCGGCAGATACATCGGAGGTGCCCGTTGTGATATCCTCGGAGGATGGCAGAAGAGTGGTTCCGGGACACCGTATGGACGTCGGGATCAACGAATGTTCCATTGCGGGTGTGACGGGAACGCTCACGACCTTAGAGCGCGTCAATCCCGACACCGGATATACGTTTTGCAGGAGCGAGCCGGGGGATGAGGTCGCTGTGTCAGCCGGGACCATGATTATCACCGAAGCGGCAGCGGATTATCAGGATTATCTTTCCATCGTCTATGTGGGGACGAACGGCGGCTATGAGGATTACGACGACCTGATCGCACAGCAGAACGCGATCGTTGCATCGCGGACGGAGAATACCGACCGTTATCTGATTATCGGTCTGACAGACGGTTCGCGCGAGGAACTTGCGGAATACGACGCGGCAATGTATGCGGAATATGGAGACAAATATTTTAACTTAAGGGAATTTTTGGCGTCGTCCGGGGTGGCGTGGGCAGGTCTGGAGCCGACCAGGGAGGATGAACTGGCGAAGGAGGCAGGCGTCATACCGCCGTCGTTGATGGCGGCGGACGGTATACACTTTAATCCGAAGGGCTATGCGGTCATCGGAAATGTGGTTTTTGAGAAGCTGAACGAACTGGGCTATTTTGACGAGGCGAGAGCGGAGCTTGGGAAATAGCGCATGGCGGTGCGGCGGAGGCGCACTGTGAAATCATCACTAATTATTGCAGTAAAATTCTGCAATTTTGTTGGTAGGAAATTTATTGTATGTTTTTTATAATAAAGATAATTGTGCAGGGGATACCATACTACTGTGGTATCCCTTGTTAGTAATGAGAGTGGAGGATGGAGAAATGAATAAAACGGCTGCAGCGCTTGTGGCGAGGCATGAGGAGCGCTACCGGGCATTTGGAAGATTTATCCGGCATTGAAGGAAGTATATGCGGAAATGTAGGAGAGATAAATATAAAAGCGTTTGGGGGAAGCATGAACAGAGAAGAAGAATATCTGGAGATTATGGAACAGGTCATAGCGGAGGGAAGCTATAAACCGGAGTGGAAGTCTTTGATGAATGCAAAGACTCCCGCGTGGTTTCTGCGGGAAAAGCTCGGCATCTTTTTGCACTGGGGGCTTTACAGTGTTCCCGCCTATTCCAACGAGTGGTACTCCAGAAATATGTATATCAAGGGGATGCCGGCATATGAGCATCACGTGAAAGTATATGGAAAGCAGAGCGAATTCGGATACAAGGATTTTATCCCGCTCTTTCGGGCGGAGCGGTTCGATCCGAAGGAATGGATCAGGCTTTTTAAGGAGGCAGGCGCAGGCTATGTATTTCCGGTGGCGGAGCATCACGACGGCTTCCAGATGTATGAGAGCACGCTTTCGCACTGGAACGCGAAGGAGATGGGACCGAAGCGTGACATCTTAGGGGAGCTTAAGGGTGCGGCGGAGGATGCGGGAATGCGGTTCTGTACTTCGAGCCACCGCGCGGAGCACTGGTTCTTCATGGGGCATGGAAAGGAATTTGACAGCGACGTAAAAGAGCCGATGACAAAGGGTGACTTCTACTGGCCTGCCATGCCGGAGCCGGATCCCGAGGAGCTTCGCAGCGAGCCTTATCCGAGCGGGGAATTTCTGCGCGACTGGCTGGCGCGGACGGTGGAGATCATCGTAAAGTATCGCCCGAAGCTGTTGTATTTCGACTGGTGGATTCAGCACGAAGCGTTCAAGCCGTATCTAAAGAAGCTGGCGGCGTTTTACTACAACTGCGGAGAAAAATGGGGCGAGGACGTACTCATCTGCTATAAGCACGACGCGATGATGTTCGGGAGCGGTATTGTGGAGGTCGAGCGCGGCGGATTTGCGGAGGCGAAGCCCTACCCGTGGCAGACGGACACGGCGGTCGCGCGCAACTCCTGGTGTTATACGGACAGCCTTGACTATAAGAGCAGCAGGGAGATCATCTGTACGCTCCTCGATGTCGTGAGCAAGAACGGCAATCTGCTCTTAAATATCGGACCGAAAGCGGACGGCACGATTCCGGACGGCGATCTTGCCATCTTAAAGGATCTGGCGGCGTGGATGAAAAGGAACGGCGAGGCGGTTACCGGGGCGAAGGTGTGGCGCAAAAGCGGGGAAGGACCGACAAAGAGCGCGGAGGGGCAGTTCGCGGATGCGAAGGAAGTGCCATACACTACAGAGGACTACCGTTTCACGGCAAATCACGGAAATATTTACGCAGCGTGCCTGCGCTGTCCGAAGGACGGGAAATTTCTGGTGCGTTCGCTCGCGAAGAGCAGGGACCAGAACATACCGGAGTTTCACGGGCTGATTCGGGACGTGAAGCTGCTGGGCTACGACGGGGCGCTCGCATGGCATGTCGATGAAGAAGGGCTACATGTGCAGGCAGACGGATTCTGTCAGGATGCGGAACACGATCTTCCCGTCGTCCTGCGCATTGTGCCGGAATAAAGCTCCGCGGAGATTGTCCGCCCCGTAGGAGCGGGCATCTGGCGGGTGCGCGGATGAAGCGGGAACAGAGAAGAAGACTACGGGCTTAATACACAACTTTCCCGTCGTCCTGCGCATTATGCCGGAATAAGGCTCTGCGAAGACTGCCTGCCCTGTAGGCGCAGGACTGTGAAATGTAACAAAAAAGGAGAACTCATATGTACGATAAAGTATGGAAGCATAACAAGATCGCATTCGGAGGCGATTATAACCCGGAGCAGTGGGACGAGGCGACGTGGGAGGAGGATATGCGTCTGTTTCGGCTCGCGCACATTGATACTGTGACGCTGAATGTCTTCTCATGGGCGGCGCTGCAGCCGGATGAGAACACCTACTGCTTTGACAGGCTGGATAAGATCATGAACATGGCGCGTGACAATGGCTTAAAGGTCGTGCTCGCGACGGCGACGGGCGCGCACCCTGCATGGATGGCGCATCGCTATCCCGAGATCTTGCGCACGGAGTTTAACGGAATGAAGCGCAAGTTCGGCGGACGGCACAACTCCTGCCCGAACAGCCTCGTCTACCGCAAATACTCGGTGCGGCTTGCAGAGAAGCTCGCGGAGCGTTATAAGGACTACGACAACATCATTGCGTGGCATATCTCCAACGAGTACGGCGGAGAGTGCTACTGCGAGAACTGCGAGAAGGCGTTCCGTGTCTGGCTGAAAGAGAAATATAAGACGCTTGACGAGCTGAACCGCGTCTGGAACACTGCGTTCTGGGGACACACGTTCTACGACTGGGACGAAGTCGTGCTGCCGAACCTTTTGAGCGAGCATTTCGAGTATGACCGCACGATGTTTCAGGGAATTTCCCTCGATTACCGGAGATTCAACTCGGACAGTATCTTAGAGTGTTACCGCATGGAATACGAGGCGGTGAAGAAATATACGCCGGACATTCCGGTGACGACGAATCTGATGGGCTTTTATAAGGCGCTCGATTATCAGAAATGGGCGAAATACATGGACATCGTGTCGTGGGACAATTATCCTTCGAATCAGGACAGCCCGGCGCAGATTGCGATAAGCCACGAACTGATGCGCGGCGTCGGCGGCGGCAGACCGTTTCTTTTGATGGAACAGACGCCGAGCGTGACGAACTGGCAGCCTTATAATGCCTTAAAACGTCCGGGCGTGATGCGGCTGTGGAGCTATCAGGCGGTGGCGCACGGCGCGGACTCCGTAATGTTCTTTCAGATGCGTCGGAGTATCGGCGCATGTGAGAAATACCACGGGGCGATCATCGATCATGTCGGAAATGAGAACACCCGCGTGTTCCGCGAAGCGGCTGCGCTTGGAGCGGAGCTTGAGCGAATCGGAAGCGCGACGCTTGGCACGAGAGCGCGTCATGACGCGGCGATTCTCTTCGACTGGGACAACTGGTGGGGGATCGAGTATTCGGCAGGACCGAGCTGTCTCTTAAAATACCGCGACGAGGTGCAGAACTACTACACGGCGCTCTACGAGCAGAATATAGCTACCGATATCATCGGCGCGGAGGATGATTTTTCGGAATACGGCGTGATCTTTGCACCGATTCTCTACATGGTAAAGCCGGGCGTGGATGAAAAATTAAAGACGTTTGTAGAAAACGGCGGCACGCTTGTCACCACCTTTTTCAGCGGATACGTGGATGAACACGACCTCGTTGTGACGGGCGGCTACCCCGGAAAGCTAAGAGAGTTGCTTGGCATCTGGGTCGAGGAGAGCGACGCGCTGCCGGAGGGAGAGAAGAATTATTTCACATGGGAGGGCGAACGTCATGACGCGACGCTTCTGTGCGACCTCCTGCATCTTGAGGGAGCGGAGAGCCTCGCTTTCTACGAGGAGGATTTCTACGCCGGAATGCCTGTGCTCACGAGAAATGTATACGGAAAGGGACGGGCGTACTATGTGGCGGCGCGCTCTGATGCGGCGTTCTATCGGAAGCTTGCGGCAAAGATTGCAAAGGAGGAAGGAATCACCCCGGTACTCGATACGCCGAAAGGGGTGGAAGCAGCGCTGCGCTGCAATGAAAAAAATGAGTTCCTTTTTCTGTTAAATCATGAGAAAATAGAACAGAGCGTGGCACTGCCGAAAGACGGAACGAATCTTTTGACAGGCGAGGCAATCGGAAAGGGGAACCAGTTTTCGCTGCCCCCATACGGAGTGGCAATACTGAAGATGGATGTATGAAAAACAGGCTAAAGAGGTTAATGAACCGGGTACTGGGTATGCGCCTAAGCTACCGCATGACCGCGACTTATGTGATCGGCGGGCTGTTGCCGTTAGTTGCGCTGAGTTTTTATCTGATTCACGGAATGAATCAGATTCTTGTGAGTCAGGCGGAGAATACGGAGAGCGCAGAACTGCAGAATATCTGCGCACAGATTCTGGAACTGCAGGAAACGATAACAACGGTTTCTTCTTACTTTTATTTTGATGAAGAGCTGGAGAAGATTGCAGGACGGAATTATACAGATTATCAGGACATGGTGGATGATTTCAGAGGGTACACCGGGTTTATTGATTATCAGAGCTATTATAATACGATGATCTCAAGAATCAGTATTTTTATGGAGAATGAAACGCTGCGCGGCAATACCAACTTTATCGTCGTGGATGATGAGATTCGGGAGCAGGAGTGGTACGAACGGGTCAGCGGGAAGGGAGGCGGCGTCGTGTGGACCTATCTGCCGCACGTGATTCCCGGCTACGATCATGCGCCTGCACTCACACGGATGATTAAGACGAGGAGGAGCGCGGATGTCGGCGTGCTTGTGATATATCTAAGACCGGAATGGTTCGAGAGGATGATCTGGGACCGGGAGGGAAGTACCTATATTCTCCTGAACGGGGAGACGGTTATTACAAGCCGCCACGAGACGGTTCCGTTCGAGGAACTGCGGCAGTATCTGCCGCAGATGACGGGCGGCACTTATCAGGCGCGTATCGGGCTTCCCGATGGGGAGTATGTGCTTACCTGCGAGACGGTTTCGCAGGAGGACACGAGCGACAGCTTCTGGGTCGTCAGCGTCCGGGCGGTGGATGATATTCTTGCGGAGGCGAAAATACAGCAGAGAAAGAGTACCTGGATCTTAGTCGCCGGCGTGGTGCTTGCTATGACGCTCATCACAGCGTTCTCATGGTCGTTCGGCAGACGCGTCGGACGTTTTAAG
The DNA here is from genome assembly GCA_021771815.1 of Roseburia hominis. Classification (GTDB taxonomy): domain Bacteria; phylum Bacillota; class Clostridia; order Lachnospirales; family Lachnospiraceae; genus Roseburia; species Roseburia hominis_A. Next base: position 15,949 of record JAETOE010000045.1, on the reverse strand, counting down.
TCGCAGATGCAGAAGGCGGCAGAAGGGAATTTCGAGCTTGACGCGAAGCTTGGCGGAAATGACGAGATCAGCCAGCTCTATGATTATTTAAGCACGATGATATGGAGGATCCAAAGTCTCTTAGCGGCGGTCTATCAGGAGAAGATTCAGGCGGAGCGGCTTAAGACGAGCCAGAAGGATGCAGAGTTCAAAATGCTCGCCAGTCAGATCAACCCGCATTTCCTTTATAATACGCTTGAGACGATCCGCATGAGGGCGCGCATTAATAAACAGTATGAGATCGAAGAACTGGTAAAGATGCTCGGCAAAATCCTCCGCAGCAGCATTCAGGCAGGGACGAAGGATATGACGATCGCCGAGGAGGTCGAGCTGGTCGAGTACTACCTGAAGATTCAGCAGTACCGCTTCGGAGAGCGCATTCAGTATCAGATTTATGTGGAGGAAGGAATCAGGGAACAGAAGATTCTTCCGCTTCTGATACAGCCGGTGGCGGAGAACTGCATTATTCACGGGCTTGAAGGGCGCGCGGAGGTCGGGCATATCGATATCTGCGTGAAGCGAAGCGGCAAGGAAGTGGTCATTGCCGTCACGGATGACGGCTGCGGCGTCGATGAGGAGAAGCTTGCCGAAATCAGGAGGGAGCTAAAGAGCACCCGCACCAGGGGCGAGCACATCGGCATCTGTAATGTGAACCAGCGCGTGCGCCTGCGCTACGGCGACGATTACGGGGTCACGATCGAGAGCGTGCCACAGGAGTACACGAAGGTGGAGATCAGGCTTCCGGTGGAGAAACAGGCAGAAAGCCTGCCGGAGAGCCGGACGGCGGGCAGCAGGCAGGAAAAACAGGACAGCAGACAGGAAGAATAAGGCATCGGGCAGGAAAATAGGACAGCAGGCAGGAAGAATAGCATAGCGGGCGAAGAACATATAAAGGAGCTTTCACACAAGCGTTTATAACGGAATCTGCGTTTGTGCGAAAGCTCTTTTTGCATATATTTCACCGGGGGAACGGAGAAACCCCACAAATCAGAGAAAAAACATCTAAAAATCGGAGGGGAGGTGCAAAATTTATGGTAAAAATGATGAAATTAGTCGGGTATCAAGTTTCCGCTGCGAAATCTATAATATGAGTGAAAAGGGAGGAAACAGCTATGAAGACAGAAAAAAAGAAATCAAAAGCAAAAGTCGCCAAACAAAAATTCAGTTGGCAGTTGATGTGGAGACAAAGGTACTTACTTCTGATGTCGGTGCCGTTCGTTATCTGGCTTATCATATTTAAGTACATTCCGTTATGGGGCTGGACGATGGCTTTTCAGGAGGTAAAGCCAAATTCGTTCGCACTGCCGATCTGGGAACGCGAATTTGTCGGATTAGATAACTTCAAGAAAGCATTTACGGACCGTCTGTTCGGGCAGACGATGATCAATACCATAGGACTTAGTATTTTGGGTATTGCGCTCGGAACGGTCATAGCGATTCTTTTTGCACTGATGCTCAATGAAATCTGTTTCAATCGTTTTAAGAAGGTAACGCAGACGATCTCTTATCTGCCGCATTTTGTATCATGGGTCGTTATCGCAAGTATTGCGAAAATGGTGTTAAATGACGGCGGTATGTTAGATACATTGTTTGGCAGAAATTTAAAGCTGATGTCGACGAATTCGCCGCTGTTCTGGGTGGTTGTCTGTCTGATCAATGTCTGGAAGGAATGCGGCTGGGACGCAATCGTATATTTATCCGCGATGGCAGGCATCGATCAGGGACTTTACGAGGCGGCAAAGGTAGACGGTGCGAACCGCCTGCAAAGGATCTGGCACATTACGCTGCCGGGCATCAAGCCGACGGTAGTGGTGCTCCTTATCATGGGAATCGGCGGAGCGCTAAACGTCGGAATGGAGCGTCAGATGCTTCTCTCCAACGGTATTGTACAGGATCATGCGATGGTACTTTCCTGGTTTGCATATATCCGCGGTATTGGAAACAACAATTACGGACTTGGAACCGCAATCGGCATGTTCCAGTCGTTAGTTGGAATTCTGCTGTTGTTTATCGCCAATAAGATAGCCGGATGGCTCGGTGAGAGCAGATTGATTTAAGGAGGCATGGTCATGGCAGGAAAAAATAAAAGTACAAAAATCAAAAGTAAAGATAATATTTTAGATTACATATTGGTTGTAGTTTTTATCGGAGTGATTATTCTGACCCTGTATCCGTTTTTGAACGTGCTTGCAATCTCGTTTAATGACCCGATCGACACAATGCGAAATATCAACTTCATTGTTCCGAGAAAATTCACACTGAGCAATTACACGTATGTATTCACGGAAAATGACCTTATCAAACCATTTACAATGTCGATTGTGAGAACCCTGATCGGAACGGTTTTCGGAGTGCTCGCAACGGCGATGGTGGCATATGTACTTAGCAGAAGAGATTTCTATTTCAATAAAGTATTTACGGTATTGTTCATCATTACCATGTATGTCAGCGGCGGACTTGTTCCTGAGTATCTTCTGTTGACAAGAACCTTAAAGTTAGGCAATAATTTTCTGGTGTATATTTTACCGGGGCTGATCTGGGTGTATAACATTATCCTGATTCGTTCGTTCATTGACGGACTGCCGATCGCCCTGCAGGAAGCAGCCAGAATTGACGGGGCAAACGATTTCACCATATGGGGAAGAATCGTACTCCCGCTCTGTAAGCCGGTGCTCGCGACCGTAGCGCTCTTTATCGCAGTCGGTCAGTGGAACTCCTTTATGGATACCTACCTGTACGCGAGAGATTTACCTACCTTACAGTATGTATTGTATGAGATCATGGAGAAGGCGACGATCAAGGTGGATCCGCATGCCGCGGAACAGATGAAGAACGCGGTATCACCGATGTCCGTGCGAATGGCGATCACCATTATCGCAACCGTGCCGATCCTGATCGTGTATCCGTTCCTGCAGCGTTACTTTGTAGGGGGTATGACGGTCGGTGCAGTCAAAGACTGATAACTGATAGATGATTTTATGAAAGTATTTCATGAGAGAGGAGAAGAAAGGATTATGAAACGAAGAAAATTATGTGCATTGATGTTAGTAGCGTCAATGGCGGCGGGCGTTCTTGCAGGCTGTGGGGGTGATGACACCGGAAACGACGCACAGGCGTCATCCAATTCAGGGGGGACGGAAGCTCCGGCAGAAGGTTCTTCCGCAGCATCCGGCGATGTGGTGGAACTGACATTCTACAATGCAGACGGGCAGGAGGATCCGTGGACTGACCCGGTCGCACAGGCGTTGACTGAAGCTACAGGCGTAAAGCTTAAGACGGAATATCCGGTATCATCGGATGATCAGAAGGTAGCGCTTATGATCGCAGAGCAGAATTACCCGGATATGATTTATGCAAAGGGTGATGCGGGTGCGCTCATCGATGCAGGTGCGTTGATCGATATGTCTGATCTGATCGATCAGTACGGACCGAACATCAAGAAGCTGTACGGCGACGAGTATGAGAAACTCAGATATTCTGCAGACGATTCGTCGATTTATCAGTTATCTTCTTATGCTGTGGGCGGTGAGGTGTATAAGACTTCGGGAACGGCACAGATTCAGTGGGATGTTTTGAAAGAGAACAACTACGAGTATCCGAAGACACTGGATGAGTTAGAGACAATGTTAAAGGATTATATAGCAGCGCATCCGACCACGGATGACGGTCTGGATACGATCGGATTTACGCTCTCCGCATCTGACTGGCACTGGATGATTACCGTCGGTAACCCGGCAGGCTATATCGCAGACGGTGCACCGGACAACGGACAGTGGCTGGTAGACGAGAACAATCAGGCAATCTATAAGTTCCGTTCCGACAAGGAAAAAGAGTATTTCCGTTGGATGTGCCGTATGTACAACGAAGGAATTCTTGATCCGGAGTTCGCAACACAGACACATGAGGACTATATCGCAAAGATCGCTTCCGGGCGTGTATTGGCGCTGTTCGATACCGACTGGGATTATGCTGATGGAGAGAAAGTACTTAAGGCGGACGGCAAATACGGCAAGACTTACGCTCCGCTGCCGCTTACGATGGATGCAGATACAAAAGCACCTTCGCTGATGTATCAGGGACTTACCACAGGCTACGGTATCGGAATCACAACTTCCTGCGAAGATCCGGTCGCAGCAATCAAATATCTTGACTATATATGCTCTGACGAAGGTCAGGTACTGGTACAGTGGGGTATTTTGGATGAGAATTATTTTATCGACGATGAGGGTCATCGTTACCGCACCGAGGAAGAGGTAAAGGCGGCAAACGAGGATAAGGATTATTCCAAGAAGACGGGTGTAGGATTCCACAACTATCCGTTCCCGTATTATGGCGACGGTACGTTAGATCCGACCGGAAGTACCTATACGACCAAGAGCAGTGAGAGCGTTAAGGCTGACTACGACGAGGAGCAGAACGCAGCATGCGAAGCGTGGGGCGTTGATCTGTTGGTAGATATCTTCCCGCAGGCAGATGAATTTGAGACGCCGGACTTCTCTCCGATTTGGGCATATGCAAAGCCGACCGAGTTCGACGAGATCGCAAATCAGCTTGACGAGATTGCATGGTCTTCGCTGATCAGCTGCATCATAGGAACGGAAGAGGATTTCGACGCTTCCTACGACAAGATGGTCGCTGACCTTGAGAGCGCCGGTATGTCAGAGGCGGAGCAGATGCTCACAGAGATCATTCAGGATAAGGTAGCTGCTGCGCAGTAAAAACAGATTGTAACACTTTATTCTTCATAAAAATTCTTCATATAAAATATCTAACCCTTACACAAAAATGAGGCATCAATCCGATGCCTCATTTTTGGATTTGCGGAATTCTGCGGGCGTCTGTCCGACATGCTTTTTGAACTTGATATGGAAATAATCGACGTTCCGGTAGCCGACCTTCTCGGCGATTTCATATACTTTCATATCTTCTGCAAGGAGCAGCTTCTTCGAATGCTCGATGCGGACGCGGTCGAGATACGAGTTAAAGTTCTCCCCGACCTTTTTGCTGAAAATCTTCCCAAGGTAGGAACTGTTGTAGCCAAAGAGCGGCGCGATGCTCTCTAATGTGAGCGCACGCGTGTAATTGTGCTCGATGTAATACAGGATATCGTCGATCACGCCCTCCCTTGAGGAATGTCCGATGGCGGACAGCACCGTTTCGAACTGCTCCGTCAGGAAGAGGAAAATCTCGTAGAGATAGTACTTCTCCGAAATCATACGAATCGCTTCGGCATTTCCCGGAAATGGAATCTCATTGCCGGAATAGGAGTAGCTGATGCGGCTCTTAAGCTGCAGATACAGATCTGCGAAGAACAGCTTGATGGAGTCGATGGAATCCGATGCGCTGTAAAGCTTTCCGAAAAGCTCCTCCAAAAGCTCGGCGGTCCGGCTGTGACTGGACGCGGAGAGCGCATCGAACAGCTTTGCGGCGTATTCATTTAAAAGCTCCTGCGAGATGACAGGCGAACACAGCTCGAACGCCGGAAGGCTCTCATAGCCGATCGTGTGCTGTCCCTGAATACAGAAGAACCGCCTGCCAATTAGCCGACGGGCATCATCGTAGGAATCCGGTATGGCGGAGAGGGATGTGACCGGTCTGCCGTACGCTAAGAACAGTGAGTCGAGCGGGGAATCCTTCTGCGGCTTGCGCTCCGTCTCATAACGATCTAAGAAATCCTTAAATTTTTGAATGGCGAAACTGCCTTTCAACAGAAAGACTTCCCGGGAATCTACGGTGATCTTGTCAAAGGAGTTGTTGTCCTGGTTGGTCACACGGAGAAGTTCGGAAAAACGATAGGAGATATCGTTCTGGCTGCGGCTGTATTTCTCGCAGATGACCGCCTGATAGATGTCGGCATTCATGTGGAGTGCTGAAAGGTCAAGCATGGCGTAGTCAGCGCTGCCGTTTAGGATGTCGTAGATGATCGCGTCGTAAGCTTTCTGGCGGTAGTGCTCGGAAGAATCAAGCGCGGCTGCGTCTGCGTCGAGCTGCTGCCGGATGTCTCTTACGATTCCTAAAAGTTCATCCTCGTCGAGCGGCTTTGTCAGGTAGGAGAGTACATCATAGCGGATGGCTTCCCTCGCATAGTTGAAATCCGAATAACCGCTTAAGATCACGACCTTCCCGGTAAAGTCCTGTTGTCTGGCGAGGCGGATAACGTCAAGACCGCTCATTCCCGGCATGCGGATGTCTAAAAGGACAAGATCCGGCCGTTCCTTTAGGATGAGCGCTAAGGCGTCGTCGCCGTTTGCGGCTTCCCCGACAAGCGCAAAACCTTCGGATTCCCAGTCGAGCAGGCATTTAAGCCCCTCGCGGATCGTCACCTCATCGTCCGCAATCATAAGCTTATACATAACATTGCCCTCCAATAAACGTCATATGGAAATTATATATTCCGGCAAAGTCTTTGTCAAATTTCCGGCGTGTTTTATATGCAATTTCTCCGGTAGATTTTTCCGGGGGAATAAGATAGGATAGCCATATATAGCAAGAGAGAGGAAAAGCCCGCCTCTTTCCCAAAGACAGGGGCATAAAACTTATATTTTGAGGGAGGATCACAATGAAATTCAGTAATGGATGTTGGCTGCAGAAGGAGGATTGCGCGTGTTTTTCACCGGCGCAGGTATATTTTTCCAGGATTGAGGCAGATAAGGTCACGATCTGTGCGCCGACTGTCAAGATCAATCAGAGGGGAGATACGCTTGGCGGTATTAATCTTACGATCGTAATCAGTGCGCCGTACCCAGAAGTGTTACGTGTGCAGACCTATCATCACATGGGGCTTAAGGAGAGATCGCCGAAGTTTGAATTGAGCAGCCCGGTAAGCGGCACAATTTCTGCGGAGGAGACAGAGGAGCTTTTGATCGTAAGAAGCGGCGGACTCTGGATGGAGATGAAGAAAGAGAGCGGGGATTTTTGCTTTATGCGAAAGAACGCTGCGGGGCAGCCGGAGAAGATCACGGCGAGCGACGGGCGCGATCTTGCATATATGAAGACGAACTGGAAGGGATTTGCCTACGATAAGGGACCGGAGGATGCCTATATGAGAGAGCAGTTTTCACTGTCGGTGGGAGAGTTGATCTACGGTCTTGGCGAGCGTTTTTCCGCATTCGCAAAGAACGGACAGAGCGTGGATATCTGGAATGAAGACGGCGGTACATCCACGGAGCAGTCCTATAAGAATATTCCGTTCTATATTTCCAATAAAGGCTACGGCGTATTTGTCAATCACCCGGAGAAGGTTTCCTTCGAGGTGGCTACGGAGATGGTGACGAAGGTGGAGTTCTCCGTGCCGGGTGAAAATCTGGATTATTTCTTCATCAACGGACCTACGATGAAGGAGGTTCTGATGCGCTATACGGATATCACAGGAAAGCCGTCACTTCCGGCGCCGTGGACGTTCGGGCTGTGGCTGTCCACCTCCTTTACGACAAACTATGACGAGGAGACGGTAAACAGCTTTGTGGACGGAATGTTAGAGCGTAAGATTCCGCTTGCGGTCTTTCACTTTGACTGCTTCTGGATGAAGGATTTCAACTGGTGTGATATGACGTGGGATTCGAGGGTATTCCCGGACCCGGAGGGAATGATCCGCTGCCTCAAAGAGAAGGGGCTGAAGGTCTGCGTCTGGATCAACAGCTATGTCGGACAGGAGTCTTCGATGTTTGCCGAGGGCGTCAAAGGCGGTTATTTCTTAAAGCGCGAGAACGGCGACGTATGGCAGTGGGATATGTGGCAGCCGGGACTTGCCATCGTGGATTTCACGAACCCGGCGGCATGCGAGTGGTACGGCGGGAAGCTCGAGGCGCTTCTTGATATGGGCGTGGACTGCTTCAAGACGGATTTCGGCGAGCGTATTCCGACCGACTGCGTCTACTATGACGGTTCCGACCCGGTGAAGATGCACAACTACTATACATATCTGTACAACAAGACGGTCTATGAGGTCATAAAGAAAAAGAAAGGCGAGAAGGACGCGATCCTCTTCGCGCGCTCCGCAACGGCGGGCGGGCAGAAGTTCCCGGTACATTGGGGCGGCGACTGCTGGTCGGATTATGAGTCGATGGAGGAGAGTCTGCGCGGCGGATTGTCTTTGACAAGCTCGGGCTTTGGCTTCTGGAGCCATGATATCGGCGGCTTTGAGAGCACATCGACGCCGGATGTATATAAGAGATGGTGCGCGTTCGGTCTGCTGTCCACACATTCGAGACTGCACGGTTCGACCTCTTACCGCGTGCCGTGGGCGTACGACGAGGAGGCAGTCGACGTTGTGCGCTACTTTGCGAATTTAAAGGCGAGACTGATGCCGTATCTCTACCGCAATGCCGTGGAGACTTCCACGACGGGCGTTCCGATGATGCGGAGCATGGTGCTCGAATTTACCGAGGATAAGAATTGCGCGTACCTTGCCAGCCAGTATATGCTTGGCGATTCTTTGCTCGTTGCGCCGATCTTCAATGAGGAAGGAATGGCGGAATACTATCTGCCGGAGGGACGCTGGACGTCCCTGATCGACGGGGAGGAAAAGGAAGGCGGACGCTGGTATCGCGAGAAGCACGGTTACCTGAGCATTCCGCTGTACGTAAGGGAGGGCAGCATCATTGCGATGGGAGCGCATGACGACGGTCCGGTCTACGGGTATGACGACGGTACGACATTACAGGTGTACGCACTTGCGGACGGAGCGGAGGCTTCGACCTGCATCTATGATACGGAGAATGTGAAGGCAGTGACCGTTTCCGTAAAGAGAAGAGGAAAACGTTACGAGGCAGCCGTATCCGGCGGAAGGAATCTGAAAGTTGCGCTTGTGAACACAGGAGAGCCGAAGACGGCGGACTGCGCGTATGAGATGGACGGCAGGAACGTTGTGCTTGCTGTGCCGGAGAGTGGAAAGCTTGCGGTGGAATTCTAAGCGTAGATGTAAAATGGGAGAATACTGCCGGAAATGGCAGATGAAAAGAGTCGGCATGGATGTGTGCCGGCAAGGGGAAGGAGCACGGATACAAATTATGAAAATGGAAGCATATGAGACGGAGGTTGAAGAGCTGCTTGGTCAGCTTACCTTAGAGGAGAAGATCGGTATGATTCACGGCGCGGGTCTGTTCCGCACCGAGGCGGTAGAACGTCTTTCGATTCCGCCGCTTTTCATGTCGGATGGTCCGATGGGCGTCCGTGCGGAGTTCGCGGACAACGAGTGGAGAAATACCGGAACAACGGATGATTTTGTGAGCTATCTGCCCTGCAACAGCGCGGTCGCTTCAACGTGGAACCGCGAACTGGCAGGAAAAGAAGGCGAGGTATTGGGCGAGGAGGCGAGAGGACGCGGCAAGGATGTGATCTTAGCGCCCGGCATCAATATCAAGAGAAGTCCGTACTGTGGAAGAAATTTCGAGTACATGAGCGAGGACCCGTACCTCATTTCGGAATTGGTCGTTCCGATGGTGGAGGGAATCCAGAAATCGGATGTGGCGGCGTGCGTGAAGCATTTTGCGGCAAATTCACAGGAGACGGAGCGTCTGTGGGTGGACACGATCGTTTCGGAGCGTGCCCTGCAGGAAATCTATTTCCCGGGCTTTAAGGCTGCAGTTGAGAAGGGCGGCACATATTCCCTGATGGGAGCCTATAACCTGTTGAACGGAGAGCATTGCTGTACGAGCAGGAAGCTGTTGAATAAGGTCTTAAGAGAGGCGTGGGGCTTTGACGGCATGATCGTTTCCGACTGGGGCGGCGTGCATGATACGGTTCTCGCGGCGGAGTCCGCGCTCGATATTGAGATGGATACGACCTACGATTTTGACAAACACCATATGGCGGATGCGCTGCTGGAAAAAGTGCGCGCCGGAGAGATCGCAGAGTCGCTTGTCGATGAAAAAGTCAGAAATATTTTAAGGATGATGTTCCGCCTTAAGATGATCGGCGGGAAGAAGAATGAGAGAAAGAGCGGCACGTATAATAGCAGGGAGAATCAGGACGCGGTGCTAAAGATCGCGCGTGAGTCCATGATTCTTCTAAAAAATGAGAATGGCGTGCTTCCGCTCGATGCGAAGAAGACAAAGAAGATTGCTGTCATCGGCCAGAACGCGGCGTCGATTCACTCGAACGGCGGTGGCAGCGCTGAGATCAAGGCGCTCTACGAGATAACGCCGCTGATGGGAATCAAGAAAATGCTTGGCGGAAATGTGAAGGTCTGCTATGCTCCGGGCTACGATATCCCGGGGAAAAAGGAGACGGGCGACGTGAACTGGCAGGCGGACAGCACGACGAAGAACTGGGACGAAGCGCCGGAAGATACCGAAGTGAAGGGTGCGCCGACGGAAAATGCAGTAAAATACCGCGCCGAGGCGGTCGCGCTCGCGAAAGAGTGCGATACCGTGATTTACGTCGGCGGTCTGACGCATGATTTCGACTCGGAGGGTTATGACCGCACGGAGTTGACGCTGCCGTACGGGCAGGACGCTTTGATCGAGGAGCTGCTTGCCGTAAATTCGAATACAATCGTAGTGATTTATGCGGGTTCTCCGGTCGCGATGCCGTGGAAGGAGCGGGCAAAGGCAATTCTCTTTAGCTATTATGCAGGAATGGAGGGAGGAACTGCCATTGCAGAGACATTGTTCGGCAAGGTGAATCCGTCCGGTAAGCTGGCGGAGACATTTATCGCGGACGGCGGGCAATGCCCGGCGCATACAATCGGAACCTTTGCCGAAAAGGAGCGCGTGGAGTATCGGGAAGGCGTGATGGTCGGCTACCGCCACTATGACACGGTAAACGAGAATGTCGCGTTCTGCTTTGGACACGGCCTTTCTTACAGCAGATTCGAATACAAATATATGTCGGTAACTCCTGCGAGGGCGCAGACGGCGCACGGGGAAAGCGACGGGGTGTCGTCCGGCGGACAGAGGGATGTGGAAACGGACGGAGTACAGACAGCGTTAGAGCTGCCGCTTTATGAGGTTGCCGTGACGGTCAAGAATACCGGCGACCGTGCGGGAAAGGAGGTCGTGCAGGTCTACGTCGCGCCGAAAACATCTGCGCAGGGAAGACCGTGTCACGAGCTGCGCGCGTTTGAGAAGGTCGAGATCGAGCCGGGCTGTGAGAAGACCGTAAAGTTTGTTTTGTGCGGCAGGGCATTTTCCTATTATGACGAGGGTCAGCATGAGTTTGTCATTGAGAAGGGAGCTTATGATATCGAGATCGGAAGCTCGTCGAGGGATATCAGACTGCGGCAGGGGGTTACGGTCTTTGCGTAGGGAGAGAACGATACGCGCAGAGGGCGAGCGGCACACATCGGTCTAGGCATAAGGAGAAAATGACATGAGTAGATAGTGAGCGGCACGCATGATTTGGGCTTGCCGGAAGAGAATTGGCGGGGTGCCGGGCGCAAGAAAACGGAACATATGCAGGACAATTCATAGTATGCAACATATGCCAGGCGATTGCATAGAATGGAAATAAGAGGGAAAATCGCCGGGCGGCGAAAGCCATCCGGCGGAAAGACGAGGACATATTGAAAAATCTATATCCGGGGGATCGGGGAACACTGGTCTATTACTTACAGTTGGCGCTTAACCGTGCGGGAAATACGCTGGCACTGGACGGCATTTTCGGGAATGCGACCTGTGCGGCGCTGCAACGCTTTCTGGGACAGACGCGCGAGTGTGCGGCGGACGGCGCGGCATGGGAGAGGCTGATACCTTACCTCAAGGGATATGAGATACGAAACGGGGAACAGCAGGTGCGGTACGAACAGAATGTGGTATCGACGGCTGTTCCCTATTCGGCTCTGCTGGTGGATTTCGTTATTGAGGGGCTTACGACGCGCTATCCGTTTCTTGAGACGGGGAGCATCGGAAGAAGCGTCATGGGGAAGCAAATTCCGTATCTTCGGATGGGAAACGGGGCGACCGAGGTATTCTATAATGCATCGTTCCACGCGAATGAGAGCATTACAACGCCTGTGCTGTTGAAATTTATCGAGGACTACGCAAGGGCTTATGTGAAAGGGGAAGATTTTCACGGAGTACCGTCGTCGAAGCTTTTCGCCGACTATCAGCTTTATCTTGTTCCGCTGGTGAATCCGGACGGCGTAGATCTGGTGAACGGGCTTCTGACGAACGGCGTCTATTACAGACGGGCGAGACAGATCGCGGCGGACTATCCCGCGATTCCGTTTCCGGCAGGCTGGAAAGCGAATATTGAAGGAACGGATCTGAACCTTCAATTTCCGGCGGGCTGGGAGAATGCGAAGGAAATCAAGTACGCGCAGGGGTATGTCGGCCCGGCTCCGCGGGACTTTGTGGGAAGCGCGCCGCTTGCCGCGCCGGAGAGCGAGGCGGTCTATCGTTTTACGCTGGAACATGATTTTTCCCTGATTCTTGCGTACCACACGCAGGGGGAGGTCATTTACTGGAAATATCTGGATTATGAGCCGGAGCGCTCTTATGAGATCGCACAGTATTTCGGCGAGGTCAGCGGGTATACGGTGGAGGTCACACCACAGGAGTCCGGTTACGCGGGCTACAAGGACTGGTTCATTCAGCAGTACAATCGTCCCGGCTATACGATCGAGGTCGGATTGGGCGAGAACCCGCTTCCGATGTCGCAGTTCGATCAGATTTACGAGGACAATATTGGAATACTGTTTGGCGGGATGACGCAAATTTAGGCGGAGCGGAGAAACAGGTTATTTGCAGGATAGGCGTATGGTTCATTTACAAAATAGGTTCATTTACAAAATAGCGCAGTCGTTGAAAAAAAGGTCTGCAGATGTTAGAATAGGGCGCAGAGGTAACATTTGCGATGAGATATGAAATATACTGGGAACTTGCGGCGGACGGCGGGGCGCGGATTCTGCGCGTCTACGGAACGACGCCGGAGGCGGTGCTTCCGAAGCAGATTGAGGGCATTCCGGTGACGGAGATCGGGGCTTACTGCTTCGCGGCGCAGGCACGCCTGCCGGAAAATTATAACAGAACACAGATAGAGATGCCGGATACAGCGGCGGAAAGTGCCGGAGCGGGAATGCGGTCGGAAACCGGAGCGGGAATGCAGCCGGAAAGCATCGGAGCGGGAATGCGGTCGGAAACCGGAGCGGGAATGCAGCCGGAAAAGACCGGAATGCAGGCAATCGTGGACGGAAAGAAGAAAGTGAGCGGAATGCAGCCGGAAAGCATCGGAGCGGGAACGCCGCTGACCGTGAGCGGAATGCGGGAACTGGCAGGAGGATATCCTACGCGCATAGTGATTCCTGACACGGTCGGAAAGCTTGGAAATTTTGCGTTTTACAATGCCGTGTCGCTTCAGACGCTTGCAATCGGGAGGCGTCTGACGGAAATCGGCAGCGACGCATTTATGAACTGCCGGAATCTGCATTTCCTTCTTCTGCGCTGCGGACGTGGGGAGGGCAGCGGGCTGCGCCAGATTCTGGCGCAGATTTCCCATGACCTTGAGGTGTCTTTTGTGGGGGAGGGCGGTGTGTGGGCGAAGCTTTTGTTCCCGGAATACTACGAGAGCTATGACGAGATCGCTCCGGCGCATCTCTTCGGAAGGAATATTGAGGGGGAGGGTTTTCGTGCAAGGCAGAGTTTCCGGGACGGTGTGATGGATTTTGCACAGTACGATGTGATTTTTCCGAAAGCATGCGCCGAGGAGCGTGAGGAGACGCTCTGTGGTCTTGCGCTGAACCGGCTGCGTTATCCGGTAGAGCTTGGCGAGGCGCCGCGGCGGCTTTATGAAGAATATCTCACAGCGCACGCTGCCGCGCTGTGTGCGCTTTTGACAGGCGAGCGCGATACGGAGCTTGCGGAATTTCTGTGCAGGGAGCATATTTTTGCGCGGGCGGATTTAGAACGCTGCATCCGGTATGCCGCCGGAGACGAGTGGGCGGAGGGGAGCGCATATTTTCTGCGCCTGCTGAATCAGTATTTTCCCGAGAAAGATGTGGCGTCGCGTTATACATTTGAAGATTTCTAAGAGTTAGAATACGCAGCGGTGAAGCCGGTTTTAGCGGTTTGTGAAGTGTAGCTGCAAGGCAGCGACAGGATGATAGGAAGGAGAGAGACGAATGGCACATGTGCAGACACAGGAGGAATGGGAAGCGGAGATGTCGGAGAAAATCCTTTCCTATGTGCGGGACGAGCTGTATCTGGAACTGCGGTTCATGGATATTGCGCTCTCTGCGCTTACACCCAAATCGGATGTGTCGATTCAGACGTTCGCGACAGATGGAACGATGCTTTTTTATTCGACGGAACAGGTAATGCGCGTGTTCGAACAGAACGCACCGTTTCTGGACCGGGCGTATCTCCACACGGTGCTGCACTGTATTTTTTCGCATCTGTGGATTGGGGAAGACAGGGACAGGAGACTTTGGAATCTCGCCTGTGATATTGCGGTGGAATACACGATTGACGGGATGGGGAAGAACTGCACCAGGCGCATCTTAAGCTGGACGCGCCAGAAGCTTTACGAGGAACTAAAGGAGCAGCGGGAGGGCGTGTCCGCAGCAGTCATCTATCGGATGCTTAAGGAGCGGTTTGTAGTGCTTATAGGGCAGAGTAAAGAGAAGGGGGGTGCCGCTGAACCGCTGCCTTTGCGTGGTGAGCAGGAGTCGCAAAGCATTCGGCAGGCAGCGTCGGAGGAGCTTGCCGCGCTGGAGCGGGAGTTCTACACGGACAATCACAAATACTGGCCGAAGCAGGAAGATACCGCCGCAAAGAGCGCGGCGTCCCAAAGTCAGAAGAAGTGGGAGAAGATTGCAAGGCAGACCCGCATGGAGCAGGAACTTAAGGGCGGGGAGCCCAAGGACGGCGAGGAGCTTCTTGCCGCGCAGCTTGCCGCGGCGAGGGGACGGCGGAGCTACCGGGATTTCCTGCAGAGATTTGCGGTGCGAAGGGAAGAACTTCACATAGATGCCGACGAGTTCGATCTGGGTTATTATACTTACGGACTGAAATTGTATGGAAATCTGCCGTTGATCGAGCCGCTCGAGAGCAGGGAGGCAAAGAAAATCAGGGAGTTCGTGATCGTGATAGATACGAGCTATTCTACAAGCGGCGAGCTGGTGGAACAGTTTCTTCGTGAGACGGCGGACATTCTCTGCCAAAGCGACAGCTTTTTTGCGGATTCCGTGATACGTGTTCTGCAGTGTGACAATCAGGTGCGCAGCGACATGGTGATTTCGGGGGAACGGGAGCTTGCGCGTTTTTTGGAAGAATTTAAGCTGCTCGGCGGAGGCGGTACGGATTTTCGTCCCGCGTTTTCTTACGTGGAGGAATTGCGGAAAAGCGGTGAGCTTTTGCATCTGGCGGGACTATTGTATTTTACGGACGGAAAAGGGATTTATCCGAAGAAGCGCCCCGATTATAAGACGGCGTTTTTGTTCCTGGATGATTTCAACGAGCAGGCAGTACCGCCCTGGGCGATGTGGCTTCGGTTGTCGGAGGAGACATTTTCCAACTCATAGAGGCCATTTTAGATGGAAAATAAGACGATGGCAAAGAATGATGAATATATGAGCCAGAAAGGGTAGCCGCTGCGATGTGCTACCCCTCCTGAGTTACGATACCAAATTCTTCTAACAACTTGTCACAGTAATCAGAATCGACAGCGAGCTTTTGGATGTCGTCCGTGCGGTTCGCCTCGGTGAGAAGCTGAATAAGCTGACAGATGTCATTATGCCCTTTGGATTCTCCTTCAAGCATGCCTTCTTTTCTGAAATATGCGTCACGTTGTCGTCGGTTGTTTCCTGCAAATATTTTAGCATATCACGAAGGGCTTTGCCAGAGCCTTCACCCTTTGGGTGAAATGAAAAGGTAACTTCCACCTTGTAAGGGTAAATTCTACCAGAGATAAATTTTTATGTTCAAAAAAGGTTTATCTCTGGCATTTTTATGTTATGATGAAGGTGAAACCA
>JAETOE010000044.1 GCA_021771815.1 Roseburia hominis | reverse complement strand
TAAATTCAAATGATTTGGCAGAAATGACTGTTAATATTCCAGTCAAACAAGAAGAAGCAAAAGAAATCGGTGATTACTTTAGAAACCTCGATAACCTTATCACCCTTCATCAGCGTGAGTTGGAAAAACTGCAAAATATCAAAGAATCTATGCTTGAAAAGATGTTTGTTTAGGAGAAAGGTTGAAATGGGAAAAATTATTTTATTTCACGGTACTCCTAACAAAATTGTAGTACCGATATATGGCAAAGGCAATGAAAAGCACGATTACGGAATGGGATTTTACCTGACCGAAAGTATAGAACTTGCCAAAGAATGGGCGGTTTGCAGACCAAATGAAGCGAACGGTTGGGTTCATAAGTACGAGTTGGACACGGACGGACTGAAAATCTTGGATTTCCAGCAAATCAATGTTCTTACCTGGCTTGCAGAGTTGATGAAACACAGAGATGCAGCCGACTCTAGACGTTATCGTATGCTTGCAAAGAAGTTTATTGAAAAATACGGGGTAGACACCCATGAGTACGATGTAATTAAGGGGTGGAGAGCAAATGCTTCCTACTTCTATATTGCAAAGGAATTTGTTCGGGATAATATTGATATGGATATACTTGAAGAATTGCTTTCTTTGGGAGGTCTGGGAATTCAGTACTGTATCAAATCTGAACTTGCATATTCAAAACTGCATGAGATTGAAGGCAGTTTACTTTCTGTTAATTATACAGAGTTTAATGAGAAGTATAATCAGCGTGATATTATAGCCAGAAAGAGTATGCGTGAATTGATTGATTCCGATGCAAATAAGGTTACAAAGGTGTTTAGCACGCTTTTTGAGGAGTGATGGCTATGAAAGCGTATGCGGAAGATTATTTGAATGATGTGGTAGAAAATCAGGGTAAGTTGTTTGATTTTGTGGCGCAGTCTTACCCTGACACAGATACCGAAGATTTTATTAAGACCTATATGACAAGTAAAACAAGAAAGAGCATTGATGAAGCAAAAGCCTATGTCACCACAATGGACGCCAAAGAATTGTGGGCATATTTTACTGGAACGGAACAGTATGCATTGAAGTCTGGCAAGGCGCTTGACGGCTTTATGCCCGATTGGATCGGAGAGTTTTATGCCTATTATCAATGGTATTACAATATTCCGAGTTCCGAAGTTATAAAAAAAGTTCCGCTTGATTTTTTGAAAAAAGCATATTACGGACTTCATGATTTAGAACTTGATTTGGCAGTGCAAAAGGTAGGTGAAGCATAATGCAGATTATTTGTTTTCACAATCCAAACGAGGAAAATGGATACCTGAGTAATTGGTATCTATCACCCTTTACGTTGGACGGAGTATCGTTTTCTTCGATGGAACAGTTTATGATGTATCGCAAGGCAATTTGTTTTCACGATGACGGTGTGGCAAGGCGAATCCTTAATGCCGACGATGTTGCCCGTATTAAAGAACTTGGTAGACTTGTGGCAAACTACAATGAAAGCCATTGGAACGGAGTGCGGCAAATTGTTGTTTACGAGGGATTGTTGGCAAAATTCTCTCAAAACGTGGAACTTAAAGAACAACTCAAAGCAACAGGAAACGCAATTTTAGCGGAGTGTGCCGTAAAAGACCGCATTTGGGGTATTGGACTTTCAATGCGCGATCCCGACAGGTTGGACAGGTTTAAGTGGAATGGACGCAATCTGCTCGGATATGCTTTGATGATGGTGCGTGAACGCTTGTAATACGCTTATTCTTGGGAACAGCGTAAGTTGGGAGAAGTCTTCGAAGAGTACTCTGAAAAGAACCATGAAGAGCTTCCGCCGTTAACAATTATTCAGGGTGGAGGAACCATTTTAAGGGAAGAATCTGACAGAGCTTTGCAGTACGATAAGTCAAGTTTATCTGGGTATAAAATGGTGAAAAAAAACGACTTCATTGTGCACCTTAGATCCTTTGAAGGCGGACTTGAAAAAGCCAACACAGATGGCATAATAAGCCCTGCTTACCACACTTTTCACGGAGAAAATACTGATAGCAGATTCTACTATCCGTTCTTCAGATCAAAACGATTTATAGATACACTTTTAAAGCCACATGTTTATGGAATCAGAGATGGAAAAAGTATAGACATTGAGGGTATGAAATCTATTATGATACCTTATCACCCTTCATCAGCGTAAGCAAAACGTAAATCAAATATGAAATCAATACCTAAAAAAGCTTTTCCTGTGCGGAGAGGAGGAAAATAAATGACATTTCAATATGAAGCTGATTTTGAAAAAGCCTTAATTAAGGTCTTGGCGAACAACGGTTGGGAAGAAAATATTTTAAAAAATCCTACAGAACAAGATCTTATCAAGAATTGGGCGAGTATTCTCTATGATAATAATCGTGGCATAGATCGGCTCAATAACTATCCTTTAACGGATGGCGAAATGCAGCAAATCATAGAACAAATTACGGAACTCAGGACTCCGTTAAAACTGAACGGATTTATTAATGGCAAGACTGTTTCTGTCAAACGAGATAATCCCGATGATAAGGTTCACTTTGGTAAAGAAATCAGTTTGAAAATCTATGACCGCCGTGAAATCGCCGCAGGACAAAGCCGTTATCAAATCGTACAGCAGCCTGTTTTTCCAAGCAAGTCAAAACTGCTCAACGATCGCCGTGGCGATTTGATGCTGCTAATCAACGGTATGCCCGTCATACATATTGAGTTGAAGCGTAGCGGCATACCCGTAAGTCAAGCATATAATCAAATCCAAAAGTATTCATATGAGGGTGTTTTTTCGGGATTGTTTTCGCTTGTTCAGGTTTTTGTTGCAATGACTCCCGATGAAACGAGATATTTTGCAAATCCCGGACCTGAAGGCGTATTTAATACAGACTATTATTTTCAGTGGGCAGACTTCAACAATGAGCCGATAAACGATTGGAAAGCGATTGCTTCCTCATTGTTGTCAATACCTATGGCTCATCAGTTAATCGGTTTCTATACTGTTGCAGACAGTGCGGACGGTGTTTTGAAGGTTATGCGCAGTTATCAATATTATGCGGCAAATGCGATTTCCGATGTTGTAGCGAAAACCAAGTGGGAGAGCGGAAAACAGCTTGGAGGATTTATTTGGCATACGACGGGTTCAGGAAAGACAATGACAAGTTTTAAGTCTGCACAGCTTATTGCCAATTCGAAAGATGCGGATAAAGTTATTTTCTTAACCGATAGAATCGAACTTGGCACACAGTCTCTTAAGGAATATCGAGCCTTTGCCGATGAAAATGAAACTGTGCAGGCAACGGAAGATACTTACGTTCTTCTCTCCAAACTTAAAAGTAGTGCGACGGATGATACACTGATTGTGACTTCCATTCAGAAAATGAGCAGGATAAGGGAAGAAGAAGGCGGGCTCAACGCACATGATATTGCAGTTATTAACGAAAAACGCCTTGTGTTCATTGTTGATGAAGCACATCGCTCCACTTTTGGCGATATGCTTTCGAACATAAAGGAAGCTTTCACCAATGCTATATTTTTTGGATTCACGGGAACTCCTGTTTTTGATGAAAACGCAAAAAAAGATAATGCTCAAACCGATGTATTCGGAAATGAATTGCACAGATACAGCATAGCAGACGGTATTCGTGATAAAAATGTACTTGGCTTTGATCCATACAAGGTTCTGACCTTTCGTGACAAGGATATTCGTCAAGTGGTTGCATTGGAACAGTCAAAGGCGAAAACGGTTGAAGAGGCGATTGTTGATCCTGCAAAGTCCAAAGTGTTCTATAAGTATATGAATGCTGCCAAAGTGAAAATGGCAGGCTTTATGGGTGATGATGGCAAATGGGTGAAAGGAATTGAGGATTTTATTCCGAAGTCACAGTATCTTTCCCCGGAACACCAAAACAAAGTTGTTGAGGATATTAGACATAATTGGATAACTCTCAGCCGAGGAAAGTTTCACGCTATTTTTGCTACAAGCAGTATTCCCGAAGCAATCGATTATTATCGATTGTTGAAGGTCGCTATGCCTGAGTTGAAAACGACCTGCTTATTTGATCCGAACATTAGCAATGAGGATGGCGACTATAAGGAATATAAGGGCAAACCGATTGCATTTTTCAAGGAGGGCGGTCTTATAGAAATCCTCGATGATTACAATAGACGTTATGGTCAGGAGTTCGGTATTTCTACACACGCGAGGTTTAAGAAAGATTTATCTCTTCGTCTTGCTCATAAAGAGCAATATAAACGCATTGAGAGAGAACCTGAAAAGCAGCTTGATATGTTGATTGTTGTCGATCAAATGCTTACGGGATTTGACTCCAAGTGGGTTAATACTCTTTATATGGACAAGCTTATGGAATATGAAAATATTATTCAGGCATTTTCAAGAACGAACCGCCTTTTTGGTCGGGACGAAAAGCCGTTCGGTATTATTCGATATTATCGCAAACCGCATACAATGGAGCAGAATGTAAACAAAGCAGTTAAGCTGTATTCCGGTGACAGACCGATTGGACTGTTTGTTGAAAAGTTGCCTTACAATTTAAGTAAGTTGAATGCAACTTTTGCTGATATTGCCGATTTATTTAAGAATGCAGGGATTTCCGATTTTGAGAAATTGCCTGAAGAACCTGCGGTTAAAGCAAAATTTGCTTTGCTGTTCAAAGACTTTAACAGCTATTTAGAAGCTGCCAAAATTCAAGGTTTCCATTGGGATGAACTTGATTACGATTTTACCAATGAAGATGGTAAAAACCAGCAGACAATTTCAATGTCGTTTAATGAGTATGATTTTCTTATCATGGCTCAAAGATATAAGGAGCTTTCTTCGGGCGGTGACGGTGGCGGAACGCAGGGCAGCGATGAAGTGCCGTATGATATTGTTGGGTATCTGACAGAAATTGATACGGGTGTAATTGATGCTGATTATATGAACAGTCGTTTTGAAAAATATTTGAAGTTGATCTGTCAGGACGGCTCGGCGGAAGAACTTATACAGCAGGCAAAAGCAGAACTTCATAAGACATTTGCTGCATTGAGCCGAGAGGAACAAAAGTACGCAAATATTTTCTTGCACGATATTGAACGTGGAGACATAGTTGTGGAAGATGGAAAAACATTTCGTGACTACATAACAGAATATCAGTGTCGTGCCAAAGACGATCAGATTCACCGTTTTGCTTCCGTTTTTGGTCTTGATGAAGAAAAGCTACGTAATCTCATGAACTTGAATCTCAATGAGAACACGATTAACGAATTTGGCAGATTAGATGAACTGAAAAAAAGTGTTGATAAAACAAAGGCAAGAATTTTTTTTGAAGCGTGTGAGCAAACAAAACTCATTCCGCCGAAGGTCAATATGAAAACGGATCAGTTTATAAGAAGCTTTATTTTGTCAGGTGGTTTTGAAATCGATTTGCCAAATTCGTAAGGAATGCTTCAAAATGAGCTTGAAAATGAATTAGAATACGGTTTTGTAAAAGAGTCAAGGGTTTTCCTTGGCTTTTTTGCTTATTCTTGGGAACAGCGTAAGTTGGGGGAAGTCGGTAAATGTCAATCGGGTATAGGATTTCCTAATGCAGAGCAAGGTGGTAAAAAAGGAATGCCATTTTACAAAGTATCAGATATGAACAATTACGGCAATGAGCAAGAAATGATCTGTGCCAACAATTATGTTACCGATGAACAAATTGCTCGAAAGAATTGGAAACCTATAACGGAAGTACCTGCGGTAATTTTTGCAAAAGTTGGTGCGGCAATTATGCTAAATCGCAAGCGTTTATGCCGTTTTCCCTTCCTTTTAGATAACAATACTATGGCTTACAAGTTTGGCGAACAATGGGATACCGATTTTGGAAAAACTCTTTTTGAAAAGATAGATTTGACGGAGTTAGTCCAAGTTGGAGCATTACCGTCTTACAATGCTACCGATGTTGAAAATCTTGATATAAAAATGCCTGCTGACATAAATGAGCAGATAACAATCGGTGAATTTTTTGCTAACCTCGACCACCTTATCACCCTTCATCAGCGTAAGCCATTTTTTACGGAATGGAGGATTTCAAATGCTAACAGAAACAACGCAAACAGATTTATTCTGTGAATATTATGCAAAGTGGATTACAGTGTACAAAAAGGGGGCGATAAGGAAAGTAACAATGGACAAGTACCTTATGACACAAAAATGGTTGGTAAAGCTGATCCCAAATCTAAAGGTATGCGATATGAACCGTATCGCCTATCAGCAATTGCTGAATGATTATGCGGAGTATCACGAAAGACAGACAACAATGGACTTTCATCATCAGCTCAAAGGGGCAATTCTGGACGCAGTCGATGAGGGACTTATAGAGCGTGATCCTACACGAAAAGCAATCATTAAGGGAAAACAGCCGACAGCAAAGAAGATTAAGTATCTTAATCAGTTTGAACTACATACACTCCTTACATCGTTGGAGCTGAAAGATCAAGTGAACTGGGATTATTTCATTTTATTGGTTGCCAAAACGGGTATGCGTTTTTCGGAAGCGCTTGCTCTGACACCGAAAGATTTTGATTTTGCTCATCAGACACTTTCTATTAGTAAGACTTGGGATTATAAGGGAAACGGCGGCTTTCAGCCAACAAAGAACAAATCTTCGGTTAGGAAAATTCAAATTGATTGGCAGACGGTTATTCAATTTTCAGAATTGGTAAAGCACTTGCCCGAAGATAAGCCGATATTCATACGCTCAAAGGTTTACAATTCAACCGTTAATGAGATTCTTGCCCGGCACTGTAAGGCGTGTAAAATTCCCGTTATTTCCGTTCATGGATTACGGCATACACATGCTTCGTTACTTTTGTTTACAGGAGTGTCGATTGCAAGTGTTGCTCGTCGCTTAGGACATTCGAGCATGACGACTACGCAAAAGACATATCTTCATATTATTCAGGAACTTGAAAACAAGGATATTGATTTGGTGATGAGGTCCTTGTCAGGTTTGAGTTAAATATTATTTATGGGCTTACGTTGATTAAGGGTGATAAAAAGAAGAGGAAATAAAAAATTTTCCTAAGGAAAAATCGCTGAGGTTATAAGACTTCAGCGATTTTTATGGTATGACGGGCATGCCCGAGTTCTGTGGTGAAAGTCCACTTAGGCGTAGCTACCAACGAACTTTATAGCGACTCTCAAGGTTTGCATCGTGAGGTGTGGGCGAGAAGAAGAGATAGCGAAATCGTAGCCCTACGAACAGAAACCTAATAATATAAGGCGTATGCGGTGGGTAAGTTGACCATAGACAATGAAGCCCTAAAGGTAGCCGTAAACCAAATGCGTAGATTAGGAGGGTAGACGAGGAAAGAACACGGACTTATCCCGTGAGGTCTCACAGCGGTTTCATTAGCCGAGTAACAACGAACTGTGAGAAGTCAGCAGAAGCCACAGTAGGAGTAATCCGAAGGGCTGAACAACGTAACAGTGCAAACGAATGTATGTACCTGTGGGTGTCTGACAGCGGATGTAGGCAAAACGTATATGAGCCGTAAACGCACAAACATAGGAATTACCACAGGGAACGGAAAGGAGCAAAGCACACAGAGTATGTCGGAGTTGTTGGAAAAGATACTGGACAAAAGGAACATGAATGAAGCGTATAACAGGGTCTGCGCCAATAAGGGTGCAGGCGGCGTGGACGGCATGGAGGTTGAAGAACTCGGAGGATATATCCACGAGAACTGGAACAGTATCAGAGAGCAGATTAGGAAAAGGGAATACAAACCCCAGCCAGTAAGACGTGTAGAAATACCCAAGCCAAATGGAAGCAAAAGAAAACTCGGAATACCTACTGTCATGGACAGAGTAATCCAGCAGGGAATAGCACAGGTAGTCAGCCCGATGTGCGAACCGCTGTTTTCGGATAACAGTTACGGATTCCGCCCGAACAGAAGCTGTGAAATGGCAATCAGAGAAATGCTTGTATTCCTAAACGAGGGTTACGAGTGGATAGTGGACATAGATTTAGAGAGATTCTTTGACAACGTGCCACAGGATAAGCTGATGAGCTTTGTCCACAACATCATAAATGATGGCGACACGGAATCGCTGATACGGAAATATCTAAAGGCAGGCGTTATGGTGCAGGGGAGATATGAGGAAACCAACAGGGGAACCCCACAAGGGGGAAACCTGTCACCGCTGCTGTCAAACATCATGCTGAACGAACTGGACAGGGAGCTGGAAAACCGAGGGCTGCGTTTTGTGAGGTATGCCGATGATTGTGTAATAGCGGTCAGAAGCGAGGCGAGTGCCAAACGCGTGATGTATTCCATAACAGACTGGATACAGAGAAAACTTGGGCTAAAGGTAAATGCAGAGAAAACGCATATCACGAGACCGACCAAGCTCAAATACCTGGGATTCGGATTTTACAAGAACCCAAAATCCCAAAACTGGGAGTGCAGACCGCACAAGGAATCTGTAGAAAAATTTAAGCGAACGTTAAAGAAGCTGACAAACAGAAGCCAGTCAATGGCATTTGCGGTAAGGGTGGAGAAACTCAACTGGGTAATCAGAGGGTGGATTAATTACTTCGCTTTAGGCTCGATGAAAACGGCAATGAAGGATATAGACGCACATTTGCGTACAAGACTAAGGGTAATAATCTGGAAACAATGGAAAGTGCCGAAAAAGGGACAGTGGGGATTGCAGAAACTTGGCATAGGAAAAGACCTTGCAAGAGTGACGGCATACTGCGGAGACCGCTACCAATGGGTAGTAACGAAAACATGTGTAGTCAGGGCAATTTCAAAAGAAAAGCTGTCGCAGGCGGGACTTGTCAGTTGTTACGACTATTACTTAGAACGTCATGCTTTGAAGTTATGTTGAACCGCCGTATGCCGAACGGCATGTACGGTGGTGTGAGAGGGGGATTAAATTCCCCCTACTCGATTGAAATTTTAGTTCGTATTGACCTGACAACATATGTTGTAGTCAAGCATTTTTGTAGCAGCGTAAAGACAGTAGAGAACCTTTGCTTATCAGCCCCTTTGCCGAACCATACATTTATGCTATAATATCACCATACTTAATATGCATTAAGCACACCGCATCATGCCACACCCAAGAATCCATACAAAAGGAGTCCCACACCATGACCATCACTCACGCCACAATAACCGACCTGACCGCCATCACCGCATTAGAAGCCGCCTGCTTTCCGCCGGCGGAAGCAGCGACAAGAGAAGCCTTTCATGCGAGGCTTCTGGCATTCCCGGAGCATTTCTGGCTTCTCTGGGATGCGGAGACGCTCGTTTCGATGATAAACGGAATGACGACAAACAATTCACTGCTCACAGATGAAATGTATGAGAAGCCTTCCATGCACGACGAAGCGGGAGCATGGCAGATGATTTTTGGAGTGGTCACATCACCGGAGTATCAGAAGAGAGGGTGCGCCATGAAGCTGATGGAGCGCGTAATCTCGGATGCGAAGCAGCAGGGCAGAAAAGGACTTGTGCTGACCTGCAAGGAGAAGTTGATTTCCTTTTATGAACAATTCGGATTTGTAAGTGAGGGCGTATCGGAATCTGTGCACGGCGGGGCTGTGTGGTATGTGATGCGCCTGACATTTTAAAGGGAGACACAGATGAGAGAGAAAAAAGAAGCGATTGCCTACTGTCTGACGTTCGATAAGGTGTATGAGGACTATCCTTTTCATGACCCGAATTGGTGTGTGATTCGTCACAAGGAAAATAAAAAGGTTTTCGCGTGGATCTTTGATAAGGACGGTTATGTGTGGATGAATGTCAAGTGTGATCCACAGTGGAGAGACTTCTGGCGGGAGACGTTTGCGTCGGTGGTTCCTGCGTATCATCTCAATAAAACATGGTGGAATTCCATCATATTGGACGGTACGGTGCCGGAAGAGGAAATACGCCGGATGATCGGGGAGAGCTACGATCTGACGAAGCCGAAGCCCAAAAGAAAGGAACAATTATGTTTGGAAAGAAAACGAGGGTGAAAAAACTGAACTATGATCCTGCCGAACAGAAACCGGTGATAAAATGCAGTATTTGCAATGGAGAACAGGTAGCGGGACTGAAAAACATAAAAACCGGAAAAGTCGAAGAGATTATGGTCATCCGGGGGGAAGAGGATTTGGAAACCTTTAAGCAGATGTGCGGCGTCACGGACGTGGCGAAGGAATATTAGAAAAGGAGCAGAATATGATGGACGAATATCTGATTAAGAACACGACGAGAGAAGAGCGGGAGCGTATTGTGAGGGAATCGCTTGGCTACAGTGATCTTGGCTGTGACGACGCCGTAGACGGTTATGATATGTATGTGCCCTATATCGAGGGTAAGAAAGAACTGCGTGAGATCACGATGGAATATCAGGCAAGGTATGTAAAGGATATGGAGCGCGAGGAGCGCGGACGCTGTAATCTATACTGAGAAGAAGCGCTGCGCATACCCATTGTGAAACGGAAAAAGTCTTGACTTTCTAAAATTGCATTGCTAAAATAAGGAACGTCGAGTGGCAGAAAGCGTAAATCCAGATATGGGTTTGCGCTTTTTTTTTCGCTATTGTACGGTGAAACATTCGACAGGTTGTGGCAGCTTCCCTCAAAAGACTCCGTGAAATTGCGCTGCAAACAGACGAAAGCAGCGGAAGAATTTTGGAGGTACATATGGAACAGAAAGAATCAATGAACAGGATGGGAACAATGCCCGTAAAGAGGCTGATGCTGTCTATGGGAATTCCGATGGTGTTATCCATGATGCTGCAGGCAGTCTACAACATCGTGGACAGCGCCTTTGTGTCGAACATGAAGGGCGACGGCGAATTGGCGCTAAATGCGCTGACGCTTGCATTTCCGGTGCAGATGCTGATAGTGGCAATCGGAATCGGAACGGGAGTCGGAACGAACGCCCTGTTGTCAAAGAGCATCGGACAGGGAAATGAGGAGAAAGCGAGCCGGGTAGCCGGAAATGCAATATTTCTCTGTTGTATTATTTATGTGGTATTCCTGCTGTTTGGCTGTTTTGGAGTGGATGCATACATAGGGACACAGACTGCAAATCAGACGATTGCAAAAATGGCGGGAACGTATCTTAGAATCTGCTGTATCATTTCCATGGGGATCGTATTTTTCAGCATCTTTGAAAAACTGCTGCAGGCGACGGGGCGATCGCTTTATTCGACGATTGCGCAGGTCGCAGGAGCGGCGACGAATATTGTTTTAGACCCGATTTTGATTTACGGATTGTTCGGCATACCGGCGCTCGGCGTTGCGGGCGCAGCGTATGCGACGGTCATCGGACAGATCGTATCGGCAGCTCTCGGGCTGACGTTCCATTTGAAATTAAATAAAGAAATTTCAAACGGATTCCGGTATATGAAACCGTCGGGGCGGATCATAAAGGAAATCTATACCATCGGGCTTCCGGCAATTATCGCGCAGGCATTGATGTCGCTTATGACATACGGGCTCAATATTATTTTTGTCAAAATTGACGAGGCGGTCGTGACGGCGTATGGACTTTACTATAAGATTCAGCAGTTTATCCTGTTTGCGGCATTCGGACTGCGCGATGCGATTACGCCGATCGTTTCATTTAATCACGGAATGCGGATCGTGTCCTTAAGCTTTCTTTTTGCGGGGGCGAATATTGCGTATCAGGGTATTTTTCAGGCGCTTGACGCGGGGGTGGAATCGCTGGTGATTTCGGTGTGCAGACAATTTCTGTTCGTGCTCCCGGTGGCGTGGGGCTTTTCCCTGTTGGCGGGAGAGTCGATGGATTACATGTGGCTTGTGTGGATGACATTTTTGATTGCAGAATTTTTGTCAGTCGTCATTGCAACAATTTTTATGAGACGCATCAACAACAAGGTAGTGGAAAATCTGGAAGAAGAGTGTTTTATTATTACACGGAGCAGGAGTGGGGGAGAGCCGGAAACCATCACCTCACGCTCGACAGCAGCGCCTTTGGAATCGAGGGCTGTGTGGAGATGATTCTAAGAACGGCAGAATAGGAAATTTTTGGGGGACAGTCTTTTGGCTGTCCCTCTTTGCATGTGCGTCTTGCGGCGCACGTTTCTATTGCAGAAAATGTGTTGTTTATGACAGAAAATACCGCTTGACAAGTCCAATAAAGTTAGTATAAACTAACATGGCAATGGGTTAGGTGCAACTAACAATTAATGGAAATGGAGGACAACTGTGAGAAAAATAGGAAACATAATTTGTGTGATATTGGGGTTCATATTTTTGGGAATCGGTGCGCTTGGCGCGGTACTTCCGGTACTTCCGACGACGCCGTTTCTGCTTGCGGCAGCTTTTTTCTTTGCCAAAGGTTCGACGCGTTTTCATGAATGGTTTGTCGGAACGAACCTGTACAGGCGATATATTGAGCAGGCGGTAAAGAACAAGGCGATGGATAGAAAAGCGAAGCGCAACATGCTGATTACACTAGGAATCATATTTTCCATAGGGCTTATCTTCTCACCAATGTTTGCAAAGATCATCATTCTTTTTGTGGCGGCGTTTCATTTTTATTATTTCATTTTCCGTGTGAAGACGGTGTCCTGTAGCGAAGAATCAGGCTGTGAGCAAAAAGCGTGCGTGCCGGAGTGTGAGACGGAACAGGAGGAGGGCGGCGTCATCTGCGGTATAGAAGAGTGGGAGGAAGTATGACGGAAGAAAAGCGGGCTTGGGATGACAGGCAGGAGACGGAAGAAAAGTCTGCGGGTGGCAGACGAATAACAGAAGAAAAGCGGGCGGCAGATATTGAGAAAAAGCGCAGGCGGGAAAAGGAGACGGTCGGATCGATGATTGAAATCTACTGTCACGGCGTACATAGAACGAAGCGCGGCACACTCTGCGACGCGTGCAGGAAGCTACGCGATTATGCCGATCTGCGCACGGAGAAATGTCCGTTCATGGAGACGAAAACATTCTGCAGTGCCTGCAAGGTGCACTGTTATTCAAAAGAAATGCAAAACGAAATCAGGCGGGTCATGCGTTATGCGGGACCGCGGATGCTGTTTGTACACCCCGCACTTGCGCTTAGGCATGTGAAGGTAACATTGGAAAACAAACGGAAAGCCAGCCGGGAGACGGAGGGCTTAAGTAAGGAGCAGATATGAAAAAGACGAGAGAGAAATTGTTTGCGGCGGCAACGCTGCTCTTGTGTGTGCTGTTGTTTCTGGAACATTTTACGGGAGAGATCTGGCATGTGGTATTTGGAGTGCTGTTGGTCGTTCTGATGGTCGACCATCTGTGCAGACAGATGGCCAAGCTGCGCTATCAGAAAAAAACGGTGCGTGTGGTAGATGAGATACTGCTTGGAGCGCTTGGCGTGCTGCTTGTGACGGGAATGCTTTTGCATCCGCTTCAGGGAATGCTTGGCATAAAGCTTGTGCATAAGCTTGCGGCGATCGTGTTTGTGCTTGGAACCATCGGGCATATCGTGCAGCATCAGAAAAACGGAGGTGCGAAGAATGTTTCATAAGCGATTGTTAAGGGAATTTCCGGAAAACAGAAAATGTGTAGCAGGAATCGTGGCGGCGCAGTGGGTGTCGCTCCTTGCAAATGTGACTCTGATGTTCACGCTTGCACAGTTTGTTGGGGATTTGCTTGCGGCGGGAGAAAAGGGGACGTCTTTCAATTCGGTCGTTATGCTTTTGACGGTATTTGCGGCGGCGTTTGCTGTGCGCCTGCTTGCCGCAAATGTGGCGGACCGCCTGTCCTATCAGGCGTCCACGCGCGTAAAGCGCAGGCTAAGAGAGCGGGTCTATGAGAAGCTGATGCAGCTAAAAACGGGGTATCGGGATACGGTGACGACTTCGGAAGCCGTACAGGTCAGCACCGAGGGCGTCGATCAGCTTGAAATCTACTTCGGGAAATATGTTCCGCAGTTTTTCTACAGTCTGCTCGCTCCGCTCACACTGTTTGTGATCGTGGGAATGATGAGTCTTAAGGTGGCAGTGGTACTGCTTATTTGCGTGCCGCTGATTCCGGTTTCCATCGTTGCAGTGCAGAAGTTCGCGAAGCGTCTGTTGGCAAAATACTGGGGGACTTACACAGGTCTGGGAGATATCTTTCTTGAAAATCTTCAGGGGCTTGTGACTCTAAAAATTTATCAGGCGGACGAGCGCTATGCAAAGAAGATGGACGAGGAGGCGGAAAAATTCCGCAAGGTCACGATGCGCGTGCTTATCATGCAGTTAAATTCCATCAGTGTGATGGATCTGGTCGCATACGGCGGCGCGGCGGTCGGTATTCTCCTTGGTGTGCTTGAACTTCGCAGAGGACAGATTACGGTGGCGGAATGTCTTTTTATCATTATGGTCTCGGCGGAATTTTTCCTTCCGCTCCGGCTGCTCGGCTCTTTTTTCCATATTGCGATGAACGGAAATGCGGCTGCGGACAAGATTTTTCGCCTGCTCGATGCTCCGGTGCCACAGGACGGAAGCGTCGCGGCGACGAACGGAAATGAAATTAAATTTACGGATGTAACCTTTGGATATGAGGACGGTAAGCGCGTGCTCTCGCAGGTGAACTTTACCGTTCCGAAAAGAAGCTTTATCGCGCTTGTCGGGGAGTCGGGATGCGGCAAAAGCACGGTTGCATCTCTTCTGATGGGGGATAACCGGCTGTCGGAGGGAAGCGCGGTAGACGGTGTGTCTGGGGCGGAAAACAGCGGAAGCGCGGTGGATGGTGCGCCTAAGACAGAAAACGGCGGCAGCGTGACGATCGGCGGCGTGCCCGTCACGGAGCTTTCAGGGGAGACGCTCTACAGGAAAGTGACGCGCGTCCGTCATGACAGTTATCTGTTCGCCGGAACGGTGTTTGACAACCTTAAGATGGGAAATGAGGATGCGGGAATCCGTGAGATGGAGGATGCGCTTCGCCGCGTCGACCTGTATGATACGATTATGGAAAAAGGCGGTCTTAGGATGCCGGTCGAGGAGAAGGCATCGAATCTGTCGGGAGGTCAGAAGCAGCGGCTCGCGCTCGCAAGAGCATTGCTGCATGACAGTGATATTTACATTTTTGATGAGGCAACCTCCAACATTGATGTGGAGAGTGAGAATAAGATTATGGAAGTCGTGCAGGGATTGGCGCACAATAAAACGGTACTTTTGATTTCCCACCGTCTTGCAAACGTTGTGGCGGCGGACCGGATTCTGGTCTTAAAGGCGGGAGAGGAAGGAATTGCAGAGTGTGGCACGCATGAAGAACTGATGGCGCAGAAGGGTTATTACTGCAAACTGTATGAGACACAGCAGGAACTCGAGCGGTATGCATCGGGAGATGCTGGAAGCGGTAAGGCAGAAAGCATGAGAACAGATGTGGAATGCATGGGAGCAGATGCAGAAGGCATGAGAGCAGATGTGGAATGTATGGGAGCAGATGCAGAAGGCATGAGAGCAGATGCAAAAGGCATGGGAACGGATGCCGGAAGCAGGAGAACTGTAACTGGGGGCGCGCAGCGGCAAAAGGAGGTGGCAGTGTAATGCAGCGAATGGATAAGAAAAAAGAAAGGAAGAACGGCAGCCGCAGTGCATTTGCCGTCATGCTGGGATTGATCGGCATGATAAAGCCGCTGCTCGGAATCATGTGCGTGGCGATTCTGATGGGATGCGCCGGAAATCTGGCAGCAACGTTTCTGACGATACTCGGCGGGTATGCGCTTCTGACGGTTGCGGGGCTATACGAGGGCATGGAGCTTTCCGTGATTTTTACGCTTCTTATTGTATTTGCAGTGGCGAGGGGAATCCTGCGCTATGCGGAGCAGGCGAGCAACCACTATATTGCGTTTAAGCTCCTGGCGCGTATCAGGCACAGGGTATTTGCGGCGCTTCGTGCGCTTGCACCCGCGAAGCTCGACGGCAGCAGGAAAGGAAACTTGATTTCGATTATTACAAGCGATATTGAGCTTTTGGAGGTGTTTTACGCGCATACGATCTCACCGATTGCCATTGCGGTGATTACATCGGTAATCATGACCGTGTTCATCGGAAACCTTCATCCGGCGCTTGGCGCATTGGCGCTTGTGTTCTACGTGATGGTCGGGCTTGTGATTCCGGTCATAAATGGAAGACGCGGCAGTGCGAGCGGACAGGAGTATCGCGATTCCTTCGGTGCGCTTAATACCTGTGTGCTTGACAATCTCTATGGACTAGAGGAAATTTTGCAGTACGGCCGGCAGGAGAAACGTATGACACAGATGGCGGAGCAGACGAGCCATCTCGAGCAGATCAGCGGACAACTCAAACGGCAGGAGACTGCGCAGCGCGTTACGACGGACGGTGTGATTCTTCTGGCGGGTGTGCTGATGGCGGCAGCATCGTCACAGCTTGCGGCGGCGGGTGCGCTCACCGGCGCACAAGCGCTCATTGCGGTGATTGCGATGGTAAGCTCTTTTGGACCGACGGCGGCGCTCTCTGCGTTGTCGAACAATCTGCATCATACGCTGGCGAGCGGAAACCGTGTGCTGGATTTGTTGGAGGAGAAACCGCTCGTATACGACATCGATGGAAAAGCGGACGCATGTAAGGGCGATATCAGGTGCGGCAATGTGAATTTTGCTTATCATGACAAAGAGACGGAGGGGCAGCTGGGGAAAGATATGCAGGAGAAAGCAAATATGGCGGAGAGTGCCGGTGACGCAGAGATTTTATCGGATTTTTCCGCGCAATTTGCGAAGAATTCCATTCACGGTATTCTCGGAAAGAGCGGCTGTGGAAAATCTACACTGTTAAAGCTTCTGATGCGTTTTTATGAGACGGAGCACGGTGAGATTTCATACGGAGGAAAGGAAATCGGTGAAATCAATACGACTGCGCTGCGCGGAAATATTTCTTATGTGACGCAGGAGACATTTCTTTTCCACGACACGATCGAGAATAATCTGAAGGTCGCAAAGGCGGATGCGACAAGGGAAGAACTGATTGCCGCCGCAAAGAAAGCTTCGATCCATGATTTTATCATGACATTGCCGGACGGTTACGAGACAGTGATTGCGGAGCTTGGAACTTCCATATCCGGCGGGGAACGTCAGCGCCTGGGAATCGCGCGTGCGTTTCTGCACGATGCGGATTATCTGTTTTTGGATGAGCCGACGAGCAATATTGACAGTATCAACGAAGGAATGATCTTGCGGAGTCTTGTGCGGGAAAAAGAGGATAAGACGATTCTTCTTGTGTCGCACCGGAAATCTACAATGGGGATTGCGGACGACGTACTTGCGATGTAGCTGTCAGAGTCATAATTATAGTATAGGAGCATAAATGTGCCGCATTCCGAGATGAGAACGGAATGCGGCGATTTGTTGTGCAGGCAGTTGACAGTCCCCGCCAAATAGAGCAGAATAAATCGTAAGAAATCTGTAAGAAATCCGTCGGCGCTTTTGTAAGAAACTGCCGTTAAGATAAAGTCAGGCTTGAAAGGAGAGCGGCGCGCATGCGCCGCGGTGAGGTTATGAATGAGTGCGTGCTGGTGGTCGATGACGACCGGGATATTGTAAAGGCGATTGCGATTCTTCTGGAAGGGGAGGGCTACCGTGTCTTAAAGGCTTATGATGGAATGCAGGCGTTGGAGAAGCTGGCGGAGGAGTCGGTACAACTCGTGGTGATGGACGTCATGATGCCGAAGCTCGACGGACTGTCGGCGGTCATGAAAATCCGCGAGCGGAAAAATATTCCAATCATTGTTTTAAGCGCCAAGAGCGAGGAGACGGACAAGGTCTTAGGCTTATCCATGGGAGCCGACGACTATGTGGCGAAGCCCTACAACCCGGCGGAACTTGCGGCGAGAGTGAAGAGCCATCTGCGCCGTTACACGAGTCTGGGAGACATTAACGCGGGCGCGTCCGCGGACGAAATCGTAAATGGCAGGCTGCGCTATCACACGAAGGAGCATATTCTCTATGCGGACGGCGAGGCGGTGAAGCTTACGGCGACAGAGACAAAGATCATGGAGCTTCTGATGCGGAATCTGGGACGCATTTTCCCGGCGGAGGAGATTTACCGCCGCGTCTGGGAGGAGGAGAGCTTTTCGCCGGAGAATACAGTCATGGTACATATCAGACGCATTCGCGAGAAGATCGAACTCAATCCGAAAGAGCCGGAATACTTAAAGGTGGTGTGGGGAATTGGTTATAAAATCGAGAAAGTGGAAAAGTATCATTAGTTTTGGCGCGTTTTTTATGGGAATTAATTTGCTGGTTGCAAACGGATTGCCGCTTTCGCAGGAACTTGCGTGGAGCGCGCGAAACGGCGTGCCGTTCGAAGGGCTGGTGTGGGACTATCAGGAGACGGAAGGCTTTCAGAGCTGGATGGAAGATTATCTGTCAAATTTTCTCGCGATAGCGGTCGGGGAAGAGCCGGGAGCTTTTGGTTACGGCGGGTACTATACCGGTGTGAACTATACCAGTGTGCTTGTGGAAGATACGATGGCGGCAAGCGGCGAAAGTTCTGTGGATGCAGCCTATGAGAACGCAGTTATAGAGGCTGTAGAAGGCGGTTTGGCAGAGGGGGAATCAGACAGCGGCGCGTTTTTGGACAGGCTGTTCGGCAGCAGCACGACGGTTTCCGAAGCGGAGGCAGCCTACGCGGAAGAGGATGCTTCGACGACGTATACTCCGGCACAGACAAAGGAATTGACGAAGGAGCAGAAAAAGAAGGCGGCGGACAACTATCACGAGTCGATCCGTAAGGATCAGAACCTTTTGTACAGTGTTTCCTATGACGGACAGGTGCTCTATACCAATATGGCGGGCAGCAAATGGAAGGAATGGGGAGATAAGCTCCCGGACGGCTACAATTTTGCCATGCAGTATATGCGCGGTCATGTGAAGATCGAGAAGGACGGAGAGGAAATCGACGTCTACGGCGACGGTTATTATGACGGCGAGGATGACTGGTTTGTTCCGGGCTATCACAATTTTACGGCGGATGAGGCGTTAAACAAAGCACAGGTCGTCATGTTTGTCGCCGGGGAACCCAAAAGCTATACCAAAATAAAATACGGCAGGGGGACGAGCACCCAGTCGAGCGTGCTGTACCAGTTGTGTCAGAATACAAGGCTGAACTATATGCAGACACAGCGGAATATCGCGGGGGTCCTTGCCGGAGCGGTGTTATGCATACTCTATCTGTTTTTGCGCCGCGGGAAAAGAGCTGCGGACGTCTGGTTTGGGAGAGTGACAGGGAAAATCTGGTTCGAGATGAAGCTTGTGCTTGCTGCGGTGGTGATTTTGCCGGCGGCGGTTTATACAGCAAAGATTTCAACGCTATATATTTACGGGTACTGGTACGAGTACGCAGATTATGGGTACGGCACGAATTTTTACCGGGCAAAAATTCTGCTGCTGCTGTTCTTTCTCTGGATGGTCTATTTTGCGGTAAATGATATCCGAAAGAATCCGCATACCTTCTGGCACGGACTCGTCAGTCGTTTTATGGGTATCGCGGAGACGAAAAGCCTGACGCTGTCGTTCTCGAAACGTATGGTGAGCCGGTTTTTGCTTGTGGCTTTGGTCGGGATTTTCGCAGGTGTCGGCGCGGTGATCCTGGTGGCGTTAAACGATAACGGGGTGATTGGCGTTTACGGGGATGAGGTGCATTTTCTGGCGGCTTTTTTTTCGGCAATGGTATTCTTAGGAGTGTGCGCCTGGTATCTTGTCAGAATGAAACGGCAGGCGAAGGATCTGGATCTGCTCGCGGCGGCGATCGACGCCGTTCATGACGGCGATTACGGCGGGGACGGCGGGAAAACGAAAATAGAGCCGCCGGAGGACTCCGAGTTCGCCGGGCTTTTTGCAAAGCTTTGCGATATCAAAAACGGAATGGAAGCGGCGGTCGAGGAGCGCACAAAGAGCGAGCGGATGAAGGTGGAACTGATCGCGAACGTTTCGCACGATATCAAGACGCCGCTCACCTCGATTATCAGTTACATTCAGTTCCTGAAGCAGGAGGAGAATCTGCCGGAGCACGTGAAAGATTACATCCGCATTCTGGATGAGAAATCGGAGCGCCTTAAGAATATGGTGCAGGACGTCTTTTCGGTCAGCAAGGCGGCCTCCGGTCAGCTTCCGGTGGAGCTTGAGACGCTGGACTTCGGGAAGCTGTTGCAGCAGACATTAGCGGATATGGAAGAGAATATTAAAAAAAGTTCCGTGACCATTAAGGCGGAGTTGCCGGAGGAACCGGTATTCATTCAGGCGGACGGCAAGCGGTTGTACCGGGTATTCCAGAACCTGATACAGAATGCACTGCTGTATTCACTGGACGGCTCCCGTGTATTTCTGACTTTGCAGGAGAACGGAATGTTCGCAGCGGCGAGCATGAAAAATACGTCCAGACAGGAGCTGGGCGGCAAAGATTATACCGAGCGTTTTGTGCGCGGCGACGAGAGCCGGACTGACGGCGGAAGCGGGCTGGGACTTTCGATTGCAAAGAGCTTTACGGAAGCCTGCGGCGGCAGCTTTCATATTGAGACGATTGCCGATCTGTTCGTGGTGACGGTGGAGTTTCCACTTGCAGAGACAGCGGCAGATAAGGAAGAGGACAAATAAGAAGCGCAGACAGGGAGACGGCAATAAGATGAAGCAGACAGGTGTGTCAGAATATGTGAGACATCTGTCTGCTTTTTTGCAAATAGGAAATTGCGTCCTATTGCAGAAGAGCACTGCGTGCACAGATGCGCAGCTAACGCGCGCGGAACAAAAGCTGCGCGGGCAGAGAAGTTGAAGCGCGAGAGTGTGCTCAGCACACTTTTTTACAGTGTTTTGCCGGATGTCTGTCCTGCTATTTTCCCCAGATGTCCGAACAGAATTTTAAGATTCTCTTAAAACGATATGGATTTATCGAAAAACGATAAAAAACCATTGAAATATAGAAAATTCTGGATATAATAAAAGAAAAAAACAGCGGCAGGCGGAGCAGGAGATTTCGATATTTGACCAAATGCTGCGGAAGTGAGGAAGCTATGAGTCAGAAACAGATCGCGGTATGGTTAAAAGGAATTACGATTGCAATCGGAGTGATGGGACTGTTGTTTTTCTTTCTGGTGATGCCGTATATGGCGCAGGATGTTGCGGCGGGTTATCCGGAGGCGGCATATTTGTATTGGCCGGGAATGATTTACGGATGGGGGATCGGGATTGTCTGCTATGCGATTCTCTGGCAGTTCTGGAAGGTCTGCGTGGAAATCGGACGGGACAATTCATTTTCCAAGGAAAACGAGCGGTCGTTTGCGAATATCAGCCGCCTGTGTGCAGTTTTAGCGGCGGCATGGTTCGGCGGCATCGTATTCCTCGCGGTCGTTCACTGCCTTGGTGCGGCATATCTGTTTTTTATGATACTGCTGGTTTTTATCAGTATTGTGCTGGCGGTGCTGTCGGCGGCGCTGTCGCATCTGATTTATAAATCCTATGAGTTAAAGCACGAGCAGGATCTGACAATATAGACGGAGAGAAGAGGAAAAGAGAATGGCAATCAGAGTGAATGTGGACGTCATGCTTGCGAAGCGCAAGATGAGCGTGACGGAGCTGTCCGAAAGAGTCGGCATTACGATGGCGAATATTTCCATATTAAAAAACGGAAAAGCGAAAGCCATCCGGATTGATACACTGGATAAAATTTGCAGAGCGTTAGACTGTCAGCCGGGAGATATCCTGGAATATGTGCCGGAGGAAGAGAAGGAGGAGGCTTAAGATGGATAAAAATTTGCAATGGAGCAGTGAAGAACAGACGAATATGCAGATGTCGGGAAATATGCAGATGCCGGGGAACATGCAGATGCCGGGGAACATGCAGATGCCGGGGAACGTGCAGCAGTTACAGGCATACGAGGAGCAGAGAAGAAAACAGCAGATGCTTGTATACGGACAGCAGGTAAGGCAGCAGCAGGAGCAGGAGGAGCGGGAGAAGAAAAAGGGCGCCGCCGTATTCGGAAAGCTTGGCGCGGCAAGCCTGCTCTATACTTTGCTCTACACGATATGTCTGTATAAAAATACGATGGGAATCGCCGTTTTGCTCTGGGTGGCGGCGTGCATCGGTTACGTGTATACCGTTCAGAAAATATTCGGCATAACAGGAAAAAAGGACAGCGTGTTTTTGATTGCGGTGATGGGGCTGCTCGGCGTTTCCACATTTTTGACGGGAAACCGTTGGATCGTCTGGATGAATTACGCGTTGATCTTTCTGCTGCTTGTCGCGCTTTTA
Organism: Roseburia hominis; assembly: GCA_021771815.1. GTDB lineage: Bacteria > Bacillota > Clostridia > Lachnospirales > Lachnospiraceae > Roseburia > Roseburia hominis_A. Next base: position 7,331 of record JAETOE010000044.1, on the reverse strand, counting down.
ATTCATAACTTTGCTAAAGATGACGGCTGGGATTTCGGCAGATGGGGGAAGGAGATATTTGTCGCCGTCTTCGGAGCCGTCGGAGCTGTCGGAAAGCCGTTTTCTGACGGAAGCGCATTTTATCGGAGCAGACCAAGACAGAAAAGTAAGAACGGCTATTATATTTTGATCGGAATCGGTGCGGCAGTACCGTGTCTTCTGTTCCTGGGCGTTATGCTGGCGTCGGCGGACATGGTCTTTGCGGATATGGTCGGCAGATTCTTCCGGCAGTTTCGGGTTCCGGCAAAATGTTTCGGCGTTATTTTTATGCTGTGTTTCGGATTTTTCTCTTCCTACTGCGGCGTGCGGTATGTGGAAGGGCGTGCCGCGTCTGTTCCGGCAGCCGGGAAAACAAGTGTCGAACCGTTGATTGCGATTGCGTTTACCACACCGATCGCACTGCTGTATGTTGTTTTTTCGATGATTCAGATCGTGTATCTCTTCGTGGGAGGGATGCAGCTCCCGGAGGGTGTGACTTACGCGGAATATGCAAGAAGGGGCTTTTTTCAGCTTTTATTTGTCTGTGCGCTCAATCTTGTGCTGGTGCTCGTGATACAGAAGTATTTTGGGGAGAACCCGGTTCTTAAGGCGCTGCTGCTGGTGATTTCGGGGTGTACCTTTGTTATGACAGCGTCGAGCGCGTGCAGGATGGTGCTCTACATCAAGGCGTATCAGCTTACTTTTCTACGGGTCTTCGTGCTCGTGGCTTTAGCTGTCATTGCACTTTTGATGGCCGGGATTGCCGTGAAAATACTGGTGCATGGTTTTCCGTTGTTCCGTTACGGAGTCGCGGCAGTCTGTGTGGTGTATCTGGCGTTTTCGTTTTCACATGTGGACTATTTTATTGCTTCCTATAATTTGTCGCATCCGATGGTCAGCGTGGAAAACGGCGGGGAAACGGTGGATTACGGCTATCTTGGCAGGCTGTCCACAGACGCCGCGCCGGCGATCGAGCGCTATATAAGGGAACAGGAAGAAGGCGTGAAGTGGGAAGACCTGCCGTCGTGGTATAAGGTTTACCGTGTCGGGCACAGGGAGGAGACGGAACATATTGGGCTCCGCAATTTTAATCTGTCGCACTATATTGCCGGCAGGCTGTTCAGAGAGTAGTGGAGAACATTTTTATGCAATAGGAAATTGCGTCCTAAATTTGAAACGCGAGAGTGTGCGAAGCGCACTTTTGTCGTATGTTCTATGAAAAAAACAACGAATCCACTTGAAATTCCATACAGATAATATATAATGTTTAAGATGGTTAAAAAATTAACAAAATGAAAAGTGCGAGGTAAAACACGATGTATGCTGACGAAAATGTGATTCGAATCAAACATGATGTACTCTATGAGGTGGCAAAGCTGGCATTTGCCGGAGAGCTTGAGGAGAAGAGGGATAATATCGCAATGAGCTTAATCCCGGGTCCGACGCCGCAGTTTCGCTGTTGTATCTATAAAGAGAGGGAGATTATCAGACAGAGAGTTCGTCTGGCAGAGGGAAAGGCTCCGGGAGCAATTGATGACGGAAATGTGATTCAGGTCATCAGCTCCGCATGTGAGGACTGCCCGATTTCCAGCTATACGGTAACAGAGAACTGCCAGAACTGTATTGGAAAGGCGTGTATCAACGCCTGCAAGTTCGGCGCGATCGAGGCGGGAAGGGACCGCTCGCACATTGATCCGTCCAAATGTAAGGAGTGCGGCAAGTGCGCGCAGGCATGTCCGTACAATGCGATCGCACATCTGAAAAGACCGTGTAAGTTCAGTTGTCCGGTCAATGCGATTACATACGATGAGCACGGTATTTCCGTCATCGACAAGAACAAATGTATCCGTTGCGGAAAGTGCATCCACAGTTGTCCGTTCGGCGCGATCGGTTCGAAGACATTTATCGTGCAGGTCGTTGACGCGATCCGTTCCGGTAAGCACGTATATGCGATGGCCGCTCCGGCGACAGAGGGGCAGTTCGGCGAAGACATTACCATGGCAAGCTGGAAGAAAGCGATGAAGGAAGTCGGCTTTACCGATTTCTTCGACGTAGGACTCGGCGGTGATATGACCGCGGCGTACGAGGCAGAGGAGTGGGCGGAGGCATATAAGGATGGGAAGAAGAAAGTGACTTCCTGTTGCCCGGCATTTGTAAATATGGTTCGCCTGCACTATCCGGAGCTGGCGGAGTGCGTATCTACGACGGTTTCTCCGATGTGTGCGGTATCGCGTCTCATCAAGGCGAGAGATCCGGAGGCAGTGACGGTATTTATCGGACCGTGTCTCGCGAAGAAATCCGAGGTCGTAGATCAGAAGATTCCGGGAAATGCGGATTATGTCCTGACTTACAGTGAGATTCGCGCAATCATGAAGGCAAAGAGCGTTGTCTTAGAGCCGTGTGCAAACGACGACCAGATCGCATCGACTTATGGTAAGCGTTTTGCAAATTCCGGCGGTGTGACGGCTGCGGTACTGCAGAGCTTAAAGGAGTCCGAGGACGAGATCGACGCAAAGGTATGTGTTGCGAACGGTGCGGCAGAGTGCAAGAAGGCGCTTCTTCTGCTCAAGGCGGCAAGACTTCCGGAGGACTTCATCGAAGGTATGGCGTGCGAGGGCGGCTGTGTCGGCGGACCGAGCGCCTACGATGACCAGTTCTCTTCCAAGAAGAGCCGAGATGCGCTGATTTCACAGGCGGACGGACGCGGTATTCACGAGAACCTCGACAATTACGATATGGAAAGCATCTCCATGCACAGAGACTAAGTCTCTGGGCGTGCATTGCGAATAGCGGGGCGTGCATTGCGAATAGCGGGGCGTGCATAGAGGTAAGCATCTTTTCAGATGTTTACCTCTTTTCTATTTTCAGGAAGTCTGGTAAAATACCTTATACCCGAAGGAGTGAGAAAGGGAAACACCGGGAGAAAAGGCATCACATTTTTGAGAAGAGGACGGATACATGAAAAAGGCAGTATTTTTTGATATAGACGGGACGCTGTGGAATGACCGCATGGAAATACCGGACAGTACGCCGGGTGCGATCCGTGCGCTGCGCGAGGCGGGGAATTATGCGTTTCTTTGCAGCGGGAGAAGCAGGGCGAATATCCGCACGCCAAAGCTTGTCGATATCGGTTTTGACGGAATCATAGCAGCCCTGGGAGCGGACATTTCATTTCAGGGAAAGACCATCTATGAGAAGCTTATGAGCGAAGAGGAGACAGCGCATGCGCTTTCGGTGATAGAGCGGCATCATATTTCGGCGGTTTTGGAAGGACCGCGTTATATCTATGCGAAGGAAGAGGAATTCGCGGATGACCCGTTTATTATCTTACTGCGGAAGGAGCTTGGCGAAGCGGTGAAAGTGACCGGGCGGACCGCGTCCTATGAGATCAACAAGATCAGTGCGACGACGAACGGGGCGGACATCGAGACGGTGAGGGCGGAGCTTGGCAGTGCATTTTCCGTGATCGTGCATAATCCGGGACTGATCGAGATCGTGCCGTGCGGCATCACAAAAGCGACCGGAATCCAGAGGGTATGTGAGTATCTGGACATTCCGAGGGAAGATACCTACGCGTTCGGGGACAGTCCGAACGATCTGGAAATGCTTGCATATGTCTCGCACGGGATCGCGATGGGAAATGCAGGCGAAGCCGTAAAGACGGCGGCGGATTATGTGACGGCGGACATTATGGACGGCGGTATACGCGGCGGACTTATGCATTACGGACTGATCTGACGAATACAATCGAAAGGAAGGGAGAACTGCGATGGCAAATATGATGGATTACCTTGACTGGCGGGGAGATCTGACATTTGAGGCATCACCATTTAACGAGGTAGACAATCTGATTCTGGCACAGCTTGTGTATGTGGATTTCGAGGGAATTGTGCCAAAGATGCCGGAAAGTATTTCTCTTGGCGAGGCATCGGGAAAATTCTGGGAGGAACACACGGAAGAAGAAATCTTAGCGCGCGTGTCCATGACGAAATCGGCGGCATTTGTAATGGAGAAGATGGCGCAGACGACGCGTTTTCGTGATGTCCGTCTGTGGGGGTACATCAATGACATCAGCGACGAGGAGCAGTCACAGTTTTCGGTGGTCTGCGTGACGCTGCCGGATGAGAGTATTTACGTGGCATTCCGGGGAACGGACAATACGATCACGGGGTGGAGAGAGGATTTTAACATGGGTTATCTTTCGGAAACGCCGGGGCAGCTAAAAGCGGTGGCGTATCTGGAGCGTATGCTAAAACCGGAGCATAAGGTCATCCGCGTGGGCGGGCATTCCAAGGGAGGGAATCTTGCGGTCTATGCATCCGTCAAGTGTGATCCAAATATTCAGGAAAGGATTACGGCGGTCTACAGCAACGACGGACCGGGATTCCGCCGGGATATGATCGAGAGCGACGAATATCAGCGGATGCTTCCGAAGATCCACACTATTCTCCCGGAGTCGTCGATCGTGGGAATGCTCCTGGAGCATCAGGAGAATTACGAGGTCGTGCGCAGTTCCCACAGCGGTATTCAGCAGCATGACGCGATGTCGTGGGAAGTCATGGGCGTAAGCTTTGTCTATGTGGAGCAAGTGGCGGCGCAGAGCCTTATTTTAGATGAGGCGATGAAGGCATGGCTCTATCAGCTCGACGGGGAAGAGCGCCAGCAGATCGTGGACACGGTGTTCGGAATGTTGGAGGAAGCGAACATCAAGACGGTGGATGACTTTTACAATAGTAAATGGAAAAAGGTGCAGGAATTGATGAAGGCGAAGAACCGGCTGCCCGAGGAGAAGCAGAAGGTGTTCGCAAAGGCGCTTAAGCTTCTCTGGAAGACCGGAAACGCCACGGTGAAGAAGAACGTCAGACAGGTGATGCTGGTGAAAAAATAAAAAAAGTATAAAATAACAGAAAATGGATGAAAATATAAAAAAAGAAGATAGAAAGAGAAAAAGTGAGAAAACGGAAAGAAAATTGAATATAAACCGAAATATATCCGGTTGCAGATTGCAGGGCAAAAAATTATGATAGCACTATCGGTTAGCACTCAAACGAAATGAGTGCTAATAACCAAGGAAAAACAAACATTTTTATAAAAGAGCAGGAGGTAGACAAAATGAAATTAGTACCATTGAGTGACAGAGTCGTATTAAAGCAGTGTGAAGCAGAGGAGACTACCAAGTCCGGCATCATCCTTACAAGCGCAGCGCAGGAGAAGCCGCAGGAGGCAGAGGTCATCGCAGTCGGACCGGGCGGCGTCGTGGACGGCAAGGAGATCACGATGCAGGTCAAGGAAGGACAGAAGGTCATTTATTCCAAGTATGCGGGAACAGAAGTAAAGCTGGATGGTGAAGAGTACATCATCGTAAGACAGAACGATATCTTAGCAGTTGTAGAATAAGAACGAACAAAATGAGGAAAAGAGTTCGTACTGCATCAACGATAATAAAATAAGAAAGAGGTAGATCATCATGGCAAAGGAAATCAAATACGGAACAGAGGCAAGAACAGCGTTGGGAGCTGGTGTTGATAAGCTTGCGAATACAGTAAGAGTAACGCTTGGACCGAAAGGAAGAAATGTCGTACTGGATAAGTCTTACGGCGCGCCGCTCATCACGAATGACGGTGTGACGATTGCAAAGGAGATCGAGCTTGAGGATGCGTTCGAGAACATGGGCGCACAGCTTGTAAAAGAAGTTGCGACAAAGACCAACGATGTAGCAGGCGACGGTACAACGACAGCGACTGTACTGGCGCAGGCTATGGTACAGGAAGGAATGAAGAATCTGGAAGCAGGCGCGAACCCGATCATTCTTCGCCGTGGTATGAAGAAAGCAACTGACAAGGCAGTAGCGTCCATCCTTTCCATGTCCTCCAAGGTGAAGGGCAAGGATCAGATCGCCAAGGTCGCAGCGATCTCCGCAGGGGACGAGGAAGTCGGCAACATGGTTGCAGACGCGATGGAAAAGGTTTCCAATGACGGCGTTATCACCATTGAGGAATCCAAGACCATGCAGACAGAGTTAGACCTCGTAGAAGGTATGCAGTTCGACCGCGGCTATGTATCCGCATATATGTGCACCGATATGGATAAGATGGAGGCAGTCTTAGACGATCCGTATATTCTTATTACAGATAAGAAGATCAGCAACATTCAGGAAATTCTTCCGCTGCTGGAGCAGATCGTGCAGAGCGGCGCAAGACTTCTCATCATTGCTGAGGACATCGAGGGCGAGGCGCTCACGACATTGATCGTCAATAAGCTGCGCGGTACCTTCAACGTTGTTGCGGTAAAGGCTCCGGGCTACGGCGACAGAAGAAAGGCAATGCTTGAGGATATCGCGATCTTAACAGGCGGTCAGGTCATCAGCTCCGATCTCGGCTTAGAACTTAAGGATACGACCATGGATCAGCTTGGACGCGCGAAGTCCGTGAAGGTTCAGAAGGAGAACACAGTTATCGTTGACGGCGCAGGCGATAAGGCGGCGATCGACAGCAGAATCCATCAGATTCGCGGTCAGATCGAGGAGACGACTTCCGAGTTCGACAAGGAGAAGTTACAGGAGCGTCTTGCAAAGCTGGCAGGCGGTGTTGCAGTCATTCGTGTCGGCGCAGCGACAGAGACAGAGATGAAGGAAGCAAAGCTTCGTATGGAGGACGCTTTAAATGCAACGAGAGCAGCCGTAGAGGAAGGTATCATCGCAGGCGGTGGTTCTGCTTATATCCATGCGACCAAGGAGGTTGCTGCACTCGCAGAGACGCTTGACGGTGATGAGAAGACCGGTGCGAAGGTCATCTTAAAGGCACTCGAAGCTCCGCTTTACTATATCGCTGCAAATGCAGGCTTAGAGGGCGCTGTTATCATCAACAAGGTAAAAGAATCTGCTTCGGGCATCGGATTTAACGCAGCTACAGAGGAGTACGTTGACATGGTTGAGCAGGGCATTCTTGATCCAGTAAAGGTGACAAGAACCGCATTGCAGAATGCGACTTCTGTTGCATCCACATTCCTCACCACAGAGTCCGTTGTCGCAAACATCAAAGAGGATGCTCCGGCAATGCCGGCAGGCGGCGCAGGCGGCATGGGAATGATGTAATTTCATATTTACAGATAAATTTGTGCGAAAAAGGGACACATCGGGCATTGCTCCGAAGTGTCCTTTTTTTGTAGTTTCTGACAATTTACGTTATTTTTTTGAAAAGGTGAAATGAAAAGGTAACTTCCACCTTGTAAGGGTAAATTCTACCAGAGATAAATTTTTATGTTCAAAAAAGGTTTATCTCTGGCATTTTTATGTTATGATGAAGGTGAAACCA
>JAETOE010000079.1 GCA_021771815.1 Roseburia hominis | reverse complement strand
ATGACGTGTTCGCGGCGGCGGGCATTGCACAGAAGAACAACTGCGCCCTCACCCGCCTTGACTACCAACAGGAAGCGGGGCTTATGTCCTCTGTACCGCTTGGGGAGAACCTTATCCCCATTCAAAGGGGGCTTACCACTTCAAGCACCGCTATCTTTATCCCCTTTATCACACAGGAGCTTTTTCAGACGGGCGCGGCATTGTACTACGGCTTAAATGCCCTGTCTAACAACATGATACTCTGTGACCGCAAGCAGCTAAAGAACCCCAACGGCTTAATCTTGGGTACGCCGGGAAGCGGGAAATCCTTTGCGGCAAAACGGGAAATGGCAAACGCTTTCCTCATTACAGACGACGACATAATCATCTGCGACCCGGAAGCAGAGTATTTTTCCCTTGTGCAGCGGCTTGACGGGCAAGTGATACGCTTGTCGCCTACGGGCAAGGGCATTGACGGAAAGCCCCAGTATGTGAACCCTATGGATATTAACCTCAACTATTCCGAGGACGACAGCCCGCTTGCGCTGAAATCCGATTTTATCCTTTCCCTCTGCGAGCTTGTCATAGGCGGCAAGGAGGGCTTGCAGCCCGTCGATAAGACCGTCATTGACCGCGCCGTTCGGAACGTGTACCGCCCTTTCCTTGCAGACCCCGACCCGGAGAAAATGCCTATCCTGGGCGACCTCTACGACGAGCTTTTGAAGCAGCCGGAGCCGGAAGCGGCGCGTATCGCGTCGGCGTTGGAGCTTTATGTTTCCGGGAGCCTTAACGTCTTTAACCACAGGACGAATGTAGAGCTTTCAAACCGCCTTGTCTGCTTTGACATCAAGCAGCTTGGGAAGCAGCTCAAAAAGTTAGGTATGCTCATTGTGCAAGACCAGGTATGGAACCGCGTCACTATCAACCGGGCAGAAAGGAAATCCACCCGCTACTACATGGACGAATTTCATCTTCTCTTGAAAGAGGAACAGACCGCCGCCTATTCCGTCGAAATCTGGAAGCGTTTCAGAAAATGGGGCGGCATACCCACAGCCATCACGCAGAACGTCAAAGATTTGCTTGCTTCCCGCGAAGTAGAGAATATCTTTGAGAACAGCGATTTTGTCCTCATGCTCAATCAGGCGGCGGGCGACCGGGCTATCCTTGCGAAGCAGCTCAATATCTCCCCGCAGCAGATGAAGTATGTCACCCACACCGAAGCGGGCGAGGGGCTTATCTTCTACGGTAACGTGGTGCTGCCCTTTGTAGACCGCTTCCCGAAAGACACCGAGCTTTACCGGGTAATGACGACGAAGCCGGAGGAAGTAGGCGAAGCATGACAGAGCTGAACATAGACACCATTATCAACCGGGACGCGCTCTATGCCTTGCGGGAGCTTCCAGAGGAAAGCGTACACTGTTGCGTCACAAGCCCGCCCTACTACGCACTTAGAGATTACGGGCTTGACGCACAGATTGGACGGGAGGACACACCGGAGCAGTATATTGACAGGCTTGTTGACGTGTTCCACGAATTAAAGCGTGTTCTGCGTTTCGACGGTACTTTCTGGCTGAATATCGCGGACACCTACTGCGGCACAGGAAATAAAGGCTACCATGCAGACCCGAAGAACCCCAGAGGGAGGAACGGTCAAGCCGTATCAATCGCAAGACAGGCGGCGGGCTGCAAACAAAAGGACTTAATCGGTATTCCGTGGCTCTTGGCTTTTGCCTTACGCGCTGACGGGTGGTATCTGCGGAGCGATATTATCTGGCAGAAAGAGAACCCCATGCCGGAGAGCGTGAAAGACCGCCCTACCCGCTGCTATGAACATATCTTTCTGCTTACGAAGTCAAAGAAATATTTCTATGACGCAGCCGCCATAGCCGAGCCGTTAGC
>JAETOE010000043.1 GCA_021771815.1 Roseburia hominis | reverse complement strand
GTTAATCAGAGGGCTTCTCCAAGATATCTTCCGAAAACAAATGTGGGTTTTGTCAGAGAAAAAGTTTGTTGTTTTTAATTTTACTTCTTGACAAAAGTCACTTCATAACGGAGGTAGCAGCATGTACAAGATCATAATTGACAGTTGCGGAGAACTGACGGAAGAATTGAAGCAGGATGGACATTATGAGACAGTCTCTCTGGAACTGGAGGTGGACGGTTATCGGATCAGGGATGACGAGACATTCGATCAGCTTGATTTTCTTCGCCGCGTGAAGGAAAGTCCGAATTGTCCCAAGTCCTCCTGCCCGTCGCCGGAGGAGTACATGGCGTCCTATGAGGGAGAGGCGGAGCATGTGTATGTTGTGACGCTTTCCGAGAAATTGAGCGGTTCGTATAACAGCGCCATGCTCGGGAAGAACCTCTATGAGGAGGAGCATACGGGCGGGAAGAAGATTTATGTGTTCAATTCGCGGTCGGCGTCGATCGGCGAGACGCTCATCGGTCTTAAGGTTCAGGAATATGAGGAGGCGGGCTGTTCCTTCGAGGAGGTCATAGAGAAGACAGAAGCCTATATTGCGTCCATGAATACTTATTTTGTGCTGGAAACGCTGGAGACGCTGCGTAAGAACGGAAGACTTACGAATTTGAAGGCATTTATCGCCAACACGCTTAATATCAAGCCTGTCATGGGATCGACCAAGGAGGGCACCATCTGCCAGCTCGGTCAGGCAAGAGGCATAAATAAGGCGCTTGAGAAGATGGTTCAGAACGTCATTGAAAAGACGAAGGATTGCGAAAGCCGCATCCTTGCAATTTCGCACTGCAATTGTCCGGAACGCGCGCGCATTGTAAAAGAAAAGATCGAAAAACTTGCAAATTTCAAGAAAATCATTATCATTGATACTGCAGGAGTCAGCAGCATGTACGCGAATGACGGTGGGGTAATTATCGCAGTCTGAAAGAAGCAGTGGCTTCTTTCAGACTGGTGTTGAAAAGTCTTGAAAGAAGAATATAATAATGACTTATGAGGAAGTTGTAGAGAAGATCAGCAATATCAGAAGGTTTGGAAACCTTACCGGGGTGGAGATCATGGGGCGGATGCTTACCGCGCTTGATTACCCGCAGACCGGGATGAGGGTGATTCATATAGCAGGGACGAACGGCAAAGGCTCCGTCTCTGCTTTTCTATGCGAAATTTTAAGGGAAGCGGGATGTAATGTGGGAATGTTTACCTCCCCGCATCTGGTTGATTTTGGGGAGCGTATTACCGTAAACGGAGAGATGATTCCGAAGGAGCGGGTGCGGGTGCTCGGGGAGGAGCTGCTTACAGCCGATTTCGGCGTGCAGCCGACGATGTTCGATCTATGCCTTGCGATGGCGCTGCTCTATTTTAAGGAGCGGCAATGTGACGTCGTGATTTTGGAGACGGGGCTTGGCGGACGATGCGATTCTACGAATGCAGTCGGAATACCGGATGTTTCCGTTATCACGAAAATCGGCTTTGACCACATGGCGATTCTCGGAAACACGCTTGGAGAGATTGCGGCGGAGAAGGCGGGCATTATCAAGCATGGGACGGCGCTTATTTTAGAGAGCCAGGAGACGGAAGCGCTTCTGCCGCTGCTTGCGGCGGCAGAGCGCGAGGAAATTGGGGATTTCCGGATCGTCGATACAAAGCAGATAAAGAATACCGGGTATAAGGGCGGTATGCAGCAGTTTTCTTACGGCGCATATGAAGGTCTTTGCATGCAGATGCTTGGCGTTCACCAGTATGAGAATGCGGCGGCAGCGCTGCTTGCGGCAGAGGCGTTTTTTGCGCGGGCAGAGGAATTGTCGCCGGGAGGAGAACGGATAAAAAGCAGCATTTACCGTGGAATCGCGCGTACGCGCTGGCAGGGACGAATGGAGATTTTATCGGAGGATCCGTTCCTTCTTGTGGACGGCGCACATAATAGCAACGGCGTGTGCGCGCTGCGCGACAGCCTTGCGGCGCTTTTTCCGGGAGAGAAGTTTCACTTTGTCATGGGCGTGATGGCGGACAAGGATTATGAGGAAATGATAGGGCTGCTGCTTCCGCTCGCGATTGATTTTACGACCTGTACGGTGGAGAGTGAGCGTGCGCTCGCGGCAAGGGAACTTGCTTCGTGTATTGAAAAACGGGGAATCCGTGCTGTGGCAGCGGCAGATTACCGCGCGTGCCTTACGCCTGAGAAACTTTCAAGGGAGCATAAGACAGTCGCGTTCGGCTCACTCTATTTTATCGGGGAGATTGAAGCGCTTTTTTAAGTTCTTAAGAATTCTTTAGGATTTTATTGGGGAAAACACTCGAAATTAGCTTGATTATGACGAAAATAATACAATTTCATGAATTTTGCTTAATAGTTGGTTATTTGAGAATATTTTGCCTATAATAAAGTAGTATGAAATTTAGGGATGTATGATTTTAGAAAGAGCCTAAGGGATGGTATTCAGCAGTTTCGAATTTTTATTCCGGTTTTTGCCGGTTTTTTTACTTATATATTATGTTACACCGAAGAAATACAAGAATCTGACATTATTTGCAGGGAGCATCACTTTTTATACGATCGGAGAGGCGGAATATATTCTGCTTTTGCTCGGCTGCGTACTGATTAATTATGTGCTTGCGAGGCTTATGTACAGGCAGGACATGGAGGGGCGCGGAACGAAGCAGAAGCTTTTGTTGATTCTGGCGCTCTGTTATGATTTTGGTGTGCTTTTTTTCTACAAATACAGCGGTTTTTCCGAAAATCTGCCGCTGGGCATCAGCTTCTATACGTTCCAGATCGCGGCATATGTTATCGACGTTTATCGGGGAAAAGTACCTGCAGAAAAGGCGTTTGTGCGGTTGGCGACCTATCTTACGATGTTTCCGCAGCTTGTGGCGGGACCGATCATCAACTATGCGGATGTGCGCGGGGCGCTTCGTGAACGCACGGTGTCGGCGGAACAGTTCGAGGAAGGCATAAGACTTCTGGTGTTCGGCCTGGCTGCAAAGGTGGTGATTGCCGATCGCATCGGAATGCTCTGGAACAATATTCAGACGATCGGTTTTGCGAGTATTTCTACGCCGCTTGCGTGGATGGGGGCGTTTGCCTATTCGCTGGAGCTGTACTTTGATTTTTCGGGCTATTCGCTGATGGCGCGCGGGCTTGGCGCAATGCTGGGATTTGAGATTCCGGTCAACTTCCGGTATCCCTATATCGCAAAGTCGGTGACGGAATTCTGGCGGAGGTGGCACATCACACTGGGGAAATGGTTCCGGGAGTATGTGTACATTCCGCTTGGGGGCAACCGTAAGGGAAAAGCGCGCACTTTTTTCAATCTTTTTGTTGTGTGGAGCCTTACGGCGCTCTGGCATGGGGCGAGCGGCAATTTTCTGATCTGGGGTGCGGCGCTTTTATTTTTTCTGCTCCTTGAGAAGTTATGTTTGCTTCCGTTTCTTGAGAAGAGCAGGGTGATCGGCCACATGTATCTGCTGTTTGTCGTGCCTCTTACATGGGTCGCATTTGCAGTGGAGGATGTGCGGCAGCTCGCCGTTTATTTTATGCGGCTGTTCCCGTTTTTCGGAACAACGGGGGGCACGATCAATCCGCTTGACTATGTGCAGTATTTAAATGATTACGTGCCGCTTTTCCTGCTTGGCGTCCTGTTTTCAACACCGCTTCCGGCGGCAGTTTACAAGGCGGCAGGGAAGAAATGGCTGGGCAGTCTTATCGTGTTTTTGATTTTTGGACTCAGTATGTATTATTTGTCGGTGTCCGCAAACAATCCGTTCCTGTATTTTAATTTTTAATGTGTGGTGAAGAATGAATTGAAAAAGTTGTTGAAATACCGGGTGACGCTCCTCGTGCTTGTGACTTGGGCGGCGTTATCGGCGGTGGGGTATATGGGGAAAGATACCGTATATAATAATTATAAAACAGATCCCGCAAAAACGCCGTATTTTGTTATGGTCTTTGAGGGAATCCATGACGGAATCTATCCGTGGAGCGGCAGGGGAGATATGGATGAGATTTGGGATGAGTATGAGATTCTCTCGTTTCTGACAGGGGAAGATAACGGGAACCAGACGGCAGACAGCGACGGAGCCATGACGGAAGACGGAGCGCAGGAAGGGCCTGAGGCGACGGAGGAAGTACAGACGGTGCGTGAGTTTGGCGAGGTTGGTGAGAATTATTTCGACGATGCGGTCTTTATCGGGGATTCGCGGACGGTCGGGCTGCGTGATTACGGCGGACTTGACCAAGCGACCTTTTACGCGACGGTCGGGCTCAATATTTACGATATGTGGACGGAAAAGTTCTGTGAGGTGGGCGGAAAGAAAGTAACACTTGAGGAAGCTCTGGGACAGCGGCAGTATGGAAAGATCTATTTCCAGATCGGAATCAACGAGATGGGAAGAGGCAATCTCGAGAGTTTCATGCAGCAGTATGAGGCGAGCGTGCAGAAGTTCCGGCAGCTCCAGCCGGACGCCGTTATCTATGTGCAGGGAATCATGCGCGTGGCAAAGGAAAAGTCGGATGCGGATAAGATTTTTAATAATGAAGGAATCTGCGCGCGCAATGAAAGGATCGCTCAGCTTGCAGACAACCAGACGATATTCTATATTGATATGAACGAGGTCGTGTGTGACGAGCAGGGAAATCTGCGGGATGATCTGACGTTTGACAATCTGCATCTGCTTGGTTCGAAGTATGGAATCTGGGTGGATTTTCTCAAGACGAAAGGCATTGTGACTCAGGAAGGATTTTAAGGTAATTTGCTTGATTGTTTCATTTTCGGTTGTTATACTTACAATATATATCAGTAGTATGCAAAGTGGTGGTGGACAATGGAGCAGGGCAGTTGGAGAGAGTCGTTAAAAACATTTTTTAAAGCGGATGTGCTGCGTGAGTGTGGGGAGACGGTAGCGGAAGCAAATATCAGAATGCTATGCATTCTCGATTTGATTGCGATGTGTTTTTCGCTGGTGCTTTGCGTCTACACATTTGCCGCCGAGTACAACGGTTATGCGGGGGAGGGAGCATATGCGGCGCTCGCTTTCGTTGCGCTTTGCCTGTTCCTTTTTACGCATAAGGCCGCCCGTTTTCATCCTAAGACTCTGCCGTGGCTTATGGTGGTCAATTATCTGTTGTGGGTAATCTATTTTGTTATAGAAAATATTCTGTATCGTTCCAGTATCAATATTACGTCCTATTATGCGCTTGTGGGAATGGCGATGTGTTTCCTCATGAAACCGGTTTATATGATCCTGCTCCAAGTGTTTTCCTGTGGTCTGATCATCGGCAGCATATGGGTGTGCAAGCCGCCGGAAGCTGCGCTGACGGATACGGTTAACGCCGCCGCTATGCTGCTTTTAGGATTGTTTGCGAGCTGCGGGGTGCTGTATTACAGAATGCAGTCGCTGCGGAAGATCGAGGAGCGTGAGCGCACGATCAATGTCGCGGCGCTTTACCAGAGCATCATTGACGAAACGCAGACCGGCGTCTATGTGAGGGAACTCGGAAGCTACGAGCTTCTTTACCTCAACAGGAAGGCGAGGGAGATTTTTGGCGTGGCGGAAACGGACGTGACCGGGGAGAAGTGCTACCGCCTGTTCTACCATCAGGACGTGGCGTGTCCGGAATGTCCGGCGAAGCACCGGAATATGGATCAGATCGCGCCGAGGGAGGTACTGCTCGGCGGACATTATTATGAGATCAAGGGCAGGATCATTGATTGGTGCGGGCGGGAAGCCTACGTTGAATATCTGACGGATATCACGGAGGCGAAGCTTGCCGGAGAACAGATGCGTGCGGCGCACGGGAAGCTTCAGAAAAAGTATGAGGAAGAGCTTTTGTACCGCGAGAAGGCGTCTTCGGAAGATGTATACGCGACCAGCCGTCTGAATCTGACGCAGGAGATTGTCGAGGAGATGCGCGTCGGCAGGACGGACGGTTATGAGAAGCAGTACAGACACGAGATGGATTTTCGCGCAAGAGTCAGAGCGTTTGCGCGGAAGAACTGGCTGACAGACGAACAGAATCAGAGACTGTCGGCGGAGCATCTGCGTAAGCTGTATGAGAATGGAGGGACGGGGCTTAGCGAGGAATACATAGCGGAACTGCTGGAAGGAAGGCACGTGTGGATCAAGACGGAGGTGAGGCTTGTCCGTCGTCCCGAGACGTCCGAGGTCATGGCTTTTATATATAACCGTGATATTACAAAGGAGATACTTCAGCGTCATGTGCTGGAGTGCATCATGTCGTATGAATATGATGAAATCTATGTCGTAGACCGGGTGAACGGCAGCTTTTCGGCGATGGCGATCGGACAGTACGCGATGGAAGAGCAGCTTGCGGAAGGAGACTACAGCGAGGAACTTGCATGCCTGAAAGAGCGCGCGGTTTCGGAGGAGGATAAGGAGAAGCTTGAGCGGGAGATCAGCATTCCTGCGATGGAGCGGCAGCTTATTTTGGAGCGCACGCATGTGATCGAGGTGACGCTGCTCTCGAGAAACGGAAAGGCAAGGCGCAAACAGGTGCGCTACCAGTATCTGAATTGTGAAGTCGGGATTTTCCTTGTTACGATAACAGATATTGAAGATATGGTAAAGCAGGAAAAGGCGAAGCAGGAGCAGTTGTCCAGTGCACTTCTTCTGGCACGTGAGGCGAATCAGGCAAAGAGCAGATTTCTTGCAAGCATGAGCCATGAGATACGCACTCCGATGAATGCGATCATAGGCTTAAATGCGATTATCAGAGATGAGATCGACAACCGAGGGCAGGTGCTTGACTGTGCGGAGAAGCTTGATTCTGCGTCAAAATATCTGCTTGCACTGCTCAATGATATCCTCGACATGTCGCAGATAGAGAACGACAGTATGAAGCTTGCACATGAACCGTTCGACGGAGACAAGTTCTGGGAAAATGTCGGGATCATGGCAAAGACGCAGGCGGATCTTGCGTCCGTGAATTATGTGTTCGAGCGCGGGAATGCAGTGTCGCGGGTGTATGTGGGAGATGCGACGCGCCTGCAGCAGATTATGGCGAATCTCATCAACAATGCCGTGAAATTCACGCCCCGGGAGGGGCAGGTTAAAGTCGTGGTGGACGAGCAGAGGGAGGCGGAAGATACGGCTGTTGTACGTGTTTCGGTGGCGGATACCGGTATTGGAATCGCCAAGGACTTCCTTCCGAAGGTATTTGAGACGTTTACACAGCAGTATTCGCAGAATACCACGCAGTACAAGGGAAGCGGACTGGGGCTGTCGATTGCGCGCAATTTTGCCCGGATGATGGGCGGGGACATCACCGTGGAGAGCACGGAGGGAGTCGGTACGACATTTTACGTAAAGGTGCGGCTTGAAATCGACGGAGAGGAGCCGGCGAAAGAGAAGGACAGAACAGAGGAGACCAAACGCGATTTTAGCGGAAAGCGTGTGCTTCTTGTGGAAGATCATCCGCTTAATACACTTGTAGCGCAGAACTTGCTTACAAAGCGGGGAATCGTGGTGACGCACGCGGAGAACGGCGCGGAAGCCCTGCGCTGCTTCTCGGAGAGCGAACCGGGCAGATTTGATGCGATTCTGATGGATATCCGTATGCCCGTCATGGACGGAATCGAGGCAACGGTGCGGATTCGCGGTCTGGAGCGCGCGGATGCAAAGACGGTTCCGATCATTGCGATGACCGCGAACGCATATGAGGAGGATCGCAAAAAGACAAAGAATGCCGGAATGGATGCACATCTTGCGAAGCCGATTGAGCCGAAGCTGTTGTTTGCGACGCTGGCTGCATATATAAAAGAATGATTTTAGAATGAAATACAAGTATAAATCCCATTTTTTGCGGCATACTACCCAAAAAGAACAGTATGCCGGAAAGGGGATTTGTTATGTCACTGGTTATCAAGATTGTAGATGTGCATGCGAGGGGAATTTTAGATTCGAGGGGAAATCCGACCGTGGAGGTCGAGGTGACGGCGCAGACCGAGACGACGGGAAGAAAGACGACGGCGCGCGAGTCGGTTCCGTCGGGAGCGAGTACGGGAAAGTTTGAGGCGATCGAGCTGAGGGACGGGGACCGGGAGTATTTCGGACTTGGCGTACAGAAGGTCGTGGATCATGTCAACACGAAAATCAGGGAGGCGCTGCTTGGCATGAATGTGCTCGAGCAGGCGTTAATTGACCGAAGAATGGTCGAGCTTGACGGCACGGACAACAAGGGAAGCCTTGGCGCGAATGCGATTCTCGGTGTGTCGTTAGCGTGCGCACGCACGGCGGCAAGGGCGCTTGAAATGCCGCTTTACCGCTATATCGGCGGCGCGAATGCGAAGGAACTTCCGGTGCCGATGATGAATGTCATAAACGGCGGCGCACATGCGAAGAATCCGCTTGACTTTCAGGAATTTATGATTATGCCGGTGGGGGCGAAGAACTACCGGGATGCACTGCGTATGGGAGCGGAAATCTATCATTTTCTGCGCCAGATCCTGCATGAGGACGGACTTGCCACGGCGGTCGGTGACGAGGGTGGCTTCGCGCCGGATCTTAACGATGCGAAGGAGGTCTTTCGGTATCTCGGTAGAGCGGTGGAACTGGCGGGATATCAGGTCGGCGCGGACGTTGTCTATGCGATGGACGCCGCTGCGAGCGAACTTTACGACGAGTCGGCAGGCGTTTATATTTTTCCGGGAGAGGACGGCATGGAGCGCGATTCCGATGAAATGATCGCGCTCTACGAGGAATTGATTGACGAATTTCCGATCGTGTCCATCGAGGACGGACTCTTTGAGGACGACTGGGAGAGCTGGCAGAAGCTTACGGCGCGTCTCGGAGAGAGGGTGCAGCTTGTCGGGGATGACCTCTTTGTCACAAATCCGAAACGGATCAAATGCGGCATCAACCTTGACGCGGCAAATGCGGTTCTTATCAAAGTCAACCAGATCGGTACGCTCACTGAGGCACTCGACGCGATCGAGATGGCGAAGAACGCAGGATATCACACGGTCATTTCCCATCGCTCCGGGGAGACGGAGGACGCGTTTATCTCCGATCTTGCGGTAGCGGTAAACGCCGGGCAGATCAAGACGGGCGCGCCCTGCCGCGCGGAGCGGACGGCGAAGTACAATCAACTTCTGCGCATCGAGGAGGAGCTTGGCGATACGGCAAAGTTCTCGCCGCTTGAAAATTTCTGCAGATAACAGCCTTCGGTAACAGCAGCCGCCCGTCTGCGAAAAAAACAGTTGAAAACAAATAAGTCATATGATATAATGTCATAAGTCATGAGTTAATGACCGTAGGAGGGAATTGTTTTGGAGATTTTAAAGACGATCTTGACCGTTGTTTTCATAATTGTTTGTTTGTTACTGACAGTCATTATTTTGCTGCAGGAAGGTAAGTCGGCAGGGCTTGGTGCGATTGCGGGAGCCGCGGATACCTACTGGGGCAAGAATAAAGGACGCTCCATGGAAGGAAGGCTGGTGACCGGAACGAAGATTCTGGTTGCGCTGTTTATCGTTCTTGCTGTAGCGTTGAATTTAGGAGTATTCTAAAGCGGGACTGTCGCGGATGCGGCAGTCCTTTCGCTTTGTGTGGGGAGTAATATGGATCAGAAGATTTTACAGGAAAGAAAGAAGACAATATACGAGTTCATCTGCGACGACCTATATGTACCGATGAAGGCGAAGGAGATGGCGATGGTGCTTGGCGTGCCGAAGGACCGGAGGCAGGAGCTGATGGAGGTCCTTGACGCGCTGGTCGCCGACGGGAAGATTGAAGTTTCCTCCCGTGGGAAGTATGCAAAGTCTGAGGGAAAATTCATAACGGGTGTCTTTAGTGCACATCCGAGGGGCTTTGGCTTTGTCTCCGTGGATGGAGAGGATGAGGATATCTTCATCGGAGAAGCGCAGGTCGGCGGCGCGTTCCACGGAGATACGGTGCAGGTATCTCTGCTCTCAGACGGCGGACACGGACGGCGGCGGGAAGGAACAATTACAAAGATAATTGAACGCGGAACGAACCATATCGTCTGTACCTACGAGAAGAGCCGGACATTTGGCTTTGCAATACCGGACAATCCCCGTTTCGGCAAGGACATTTTTATTCCGCAGGAGCGCGCAAAGGGCGCGGTCAGCGGTCACAAGGTCGTCGTGGAACTGACGGATTTCGGAGGAGAGGGAAAGAAGCCGGAAGGAAAGATCATCGAGATATTAGGACATATCAACGATCCGGGGACGGACATTCTCTCGATTGTGCGCGCTTATGATCTTCCGGTGGAATTTTCGGAGAAGATCATGAATCAGGTGGAGCGCGTGGCAGGCGAGGTTTCGACGGCGGATATGGCGGGCCGCATGGATGTAAGAGACTGGCAGACCGTGACGATCGACGGCGAGGATGCGAAGGATCTTGACGATGCGATCACGCTGACGATGGAGGGGGAGAACTACAAGCTTGGCGTTCACATCGCGGACGTCAGCAATTATGTGCAGGAGCACAGCGCGCTTGATGTGGAGGCGTTAAAGCGCGGCACATCGGTCTATCTGGTGGATCGTGTGATACCGATGCTGCCGCATAAGCTCTCGAACGGTATCTGCTCCTTGAATGCGGGAGAGGATCGGCTTGCGTTGAGCTGTATCATGACGATCGATGCGAAGGGAAACGTCGTTGACCATGTGATTGCCGAGACCGTCGTCAATGTCGACCGCCGCATGAGCTATACCGGCGTGAAGAAGATTCTGGAGGATAAGGACGAAGCCGAGATCGAAAAGTATGAAGAGCTTGTCCCGATGTTCGAGCGGATGCGCGAGCTTGCCGCAATTCTTCGGAAAAAAAGGATGAAGCGCGGCTCGATCGACTTTGATTTCCCGGAGACGAAAATCATTCTGGATGAGAGCGGCAAGCCGGTCGCAGTCATGCCGTATGAGCGGAATGTAGCGACAAAGATTATTGAGGATTTCATGCTGATCGCAAATGAGACGGTGGCGCAGGACTATTTCTGGCAGGAGCTTCCGTTCGTTTACCGGACGCACGATAATCCCGATGAGGAGAAGATCAGGAAGCTTGCGACCTTTATCAACAACTTTGGTTACTCGATTCACATCGGACAGGATGAGGTGCACCCGAAGGAACTGCAGAAGCTTTTGCAGAAGATCGACGGGACGCCGGAGGAGGCACTGATTGCCCGACTGACTCTGCGCTCCATGAAGCAGGCGAAATACACGACGGTTGGAACCGGACATTTCGGACTGGCAACGCCTTATTATTGTCATTTTACCTCCCCGATCCGCCGTTACCCCGACCTGCAGATCCACCGCATCATTAAGGATAACCTGCGCGGGAGGATGAATGCGAAGCGCATCGAACATTACGAGCGGATTCTTCCCGAGGTGGCGAAGCATTCGAGCGAGATGGAACGCCTGGCCGACGAAGCGGAGCGGGAAACGGACAAGCTGAAAAAAGTGCAGTATATGTCCGGTCATATCGGAGAGGTCTTCTCGGGCGTGATCTCGGGTGTGACCGAGTGGGGCTTTTATGTGGAGCTGCCGAATACGGTCGAGGGACTGGTGCATGTGACGACGCTTACGGATGATTATTTTCACTACAGCGAGAGCACTTACGAACTGATCGGGGAGGCGACCGGACAGCGCTATAAGCTGGGGCAGAAGGTGAAGGTCGTTGTCGCCGGAACGGACGCATTTATGCGAACCATTGATTTTCGTGTCGTTACTGATTTGGAATCGGAGGAAAATTAAAATTTGGACGGCTGCGGTGTTGCGGAATAAATTTTTGTGAGGTATACTGGTCGTATGGCAAAGATAGAGAAAAAGTTAATTGCAAATAACAAGAAAGCTTACCACGACTATTTCCTCGAAGAACGCTTTGAAGCAGGGGTTGAGCTGCACGGAACGGAGGTCAAATCCCTGCGCATGGGCAAGTGCAGTATCAAGGAAGCGTTCGTTCGGATCGAGAACGGCGAGGTCATTGTCTATGGGATGCATATAAGCCCTTATGAGAAGGGAAATATTTTTAATAAGGATCCGCTCAGACCCAAGAAGCTTTTAATGCACAAGTCAGAGATACGCAAGCTTGTAGGAAAGCTCGCCGAGCAGGGTTACACGCTGGTTCCGGTGGAGGTCTATTTTAAGGGCAGTCTTGTGAAGGTGGAGATTGCGCTTGCGAAGGGCAAGAAACTCTACGATAAGCGGCAGGATATCGCCAAGAAGGATATGCGCCGCGAGGCGGAGCGCGATTTCAAGGTGAAGAATCTGTATTGACCTATAGAGATTTTATAGGGTTTTGGGTTGTTGGAACTGCGAAAAGGTGTTATACTAATTATATGAGAGAACAGTGTATGTCCGATTGGGACAGAGTCTGTTTTTGATATAACGAATATGGGCTAGTAATGGTTTCGACGGGGGCGATAAAGCTGGAGAAGCGAGCCGTATGCAATGCGTAAAATGGCAAAATTAAAATTAAACGCTGAAGACAATTTAGCGGTTGCAGCCTAGTTGCAACTTGCTGCCTTAATGGCAGCAGTCTGACCTAGTGCACCTACACATTAGGACTCAGGCTTCGACGATGTAGGAAACGACGCGGGCAAAGCTTTGAGCCCGCGGGCGTATTATGAAGCTACTGAAACCGCAAGGGTGTCTGTCCCCGTGCGGCAGAGGGAATGTCAAAGGACTGACTAAGCTCGTAGAAGGACAGGGGATTCGCTTTCGGACACGAGTTCGACTCTCGTCTAGTCCACTTTAAGATGCTTGAGAATATCGGGCATCTTTTTTTATGCAATCTCCTATCGCATAAAAGCGCTGCATGCGCGAAGCGCATATTCTGTTTTTACTGCGCGGGATGCGCAGCCGTTTGTGAAATGTCTGTGAATCCGCCTTGAAGCAAAAAATTACATATGATAAAATGGAAAGCAATGAGATGAATGTACAAGAGCAAAAGTGGGGAAAAGTGATGTCGGAAAAGAAAACGGAAAATACCATGCTGATCGCGGGATTTTTGTTCGGCAATGAGGCGGAGGCGGCGCAGGCAGAGAAAGAAGCACAGGGAGTAGCCTATATCAAGACCAAGACGGATATGGATAATCCTGAGATGGTGATGCACATTTACAATAAAATGATACAGCAGAAGCTTTTTGAGACAGCGGTCGGCTACGCTTATTTAAAGGATCTGCAGGAATATCTGCGGTCGATTCCGTTTATCAGAAAAGAAGATATCCTGCCGATTCCGGTGCAGCATCCGAGCCTGGTGCAGAGTATTAAGCGTAAGGAACGCACGAAAACACCGCCGAAGCAGAAGGCGCAGACAGTGGTAACCCATGCGGACTACAGGAAGAAATATCTCGCGGCACGCGCCATTGCCGTTATTCTGGCAATTTGTGTCGCGGCGATGTTCGTTATTACCGCAACGACGAATAATACCACGATTCTTAATTATGAAAATGAACTGATTAATAAATATGAGATGTGGGAGCAGGAGCTTGATGCGCGCGAGGCGGCGCTTGACGCGCGGGAGCTTGGGCTTCCCGCCGAAAATGAGTGAGAAGACGGGAAGGGATGACAAGATCATGGAGAAGATCAAGATTCTGGTAGTGGACGATGAGAGCAGGATGCGTAAACTGGTGCGTGATTTTTTGGTGCGCGAAAATTATGAGGTTCTGGAAGCCGGCGACGGTGAGACGGCGCTTAATCTGTTCTATCAGGAGAAGGAGATCGCACTCATTATCTTGGACGTTATGATGCCGGGACCGGATGGATTTGCGGTGCTGCGGGAAATCAGGGAGACGTCGAAGGTGCCTGTCATCATGCTTACTGCAAAGGGAGATGAGAGCGACGAACTGAATGGCTTTGAGCTCGGCGTGGACGAGTATATTGCAAAGCCGTTCTCACCGAAGATTCTGGTGGCGCGTGTCGGAGCGATCCTGCGCAGAAGCGGAAAGCTTTCTCGGGGGGGAGGGCAGCTTGCGATGGGAGGCATCACGCTCGATAAGGAGGCGCATATGGTGACGGTTGGCGGGGAGCGCGTCGACTTAAGCTACAAGGAATTTGAATTATTGGCGTATTTTATGGAGAATGCAGGCATTGCGCTCTCGCGCGAGAAGATACTCAATAATGTCTGGAATTATGACTATTTCGGGGACGCGCGGACGATCGACACGCATGTCAAGAAGCTGCGTGCCAAGATCGGCGAGAAGGGGAAATATATTACGACAGTCTGGGGAATGGGCTACAAATTTGAGGTCACGGAGCCGTAGCGTCTGTTTGGCTCCAAATACAGATTCAAAAAAGGTGCATGGCATGTCAGAAAAGAGAAAAAACAGCGGCGCGGGGATAAGGCATGGTTCCCTGATGAGGGAAATCGCGGTGACGATGATAGGAATGATCGCAGTTACGGTTCTGCTCTGCTGGTTGTTAAACACTGTATTTCTTGGGCGCTATTATGTGATGAACAAGCAGAGTATCCTGCAGTCCGGTTTTACGACGATCGATGCGGCGAGTGCGGACGGGACGCTGGACGGCAGTGTGTTTGACGTGACTTTTGACAATCTCTGTGCGAACGGAAATATCACGGTGATGATCATAAGTCCCGACCGCACGATCGTCCGGTCTTCCGTCAATGATACGCAGCGTATGCTGATCGAATTTACGGATATCATTTTCGGTGAGGCGCAGAGCGAGGTCACGGTGCTCGCGCAGGCGGACAATTATGTGATCCAGAGGCGGACGGACACGCGTCTCGAATCGGAGTATCTGGTGCTTTACGGAACGCTTTCCAACGGGAATCTGATTCTGATGCGGTCGGCGCTTGAGAGCATCCGCGAGAGTGTGAAGATATCCAACCAGTTCCTCTTGTACGTCGGAATACTCGCAGTCGCAGTCAGTACGGTCGTGTCGGTGTTCGTTTCAAGGCGGGTGACAAACCCGATCGTGGAGCTTACGGACATTTCCAAACATATGACGGAGCTGGAGTTCGAGGTGCGCTACGTCCCGCACAGCGGGCGGCGCAATGAGATCGACGAGCTGGGAACACATATGAACGAGATGTCGCAGACGCTCGAGCGGACGATTTCCGAGCTTAAGAGCGCCAATAACCAGCTGCTTGGCGACATTGAGAGAAAGACACAGATCGACAAACAGCGCAGGGAGTTCCTGTCGAATGTTTCGCATGAGCTAAAGACGCCGCTCGCGCTGATTTCCGGTTACGCAGAGGGGTTGAAGGAATGCATCAATGAGGACGCCGAGAGCAGAGATTTCTATTGTGAGGTCATCATGGACGAGGCGGATAAGATGAACCGCATGGTAAAGAAGCTTCTGACGCTCAATCAGCTTGAATCGGGGAACGAGACGGTCACGATGGAGCGCTTCAACCTCACGGAGCTGATACAGGGGGTGCTTCATTCCATGGACATCCTTCTGGAACAGAGCGGCATCACGGTTACGGAATGTCCGAAGGAACCGGTCTATGTGTGGGCGGATGAATTCATGACGGAGGAGGTCGTGACAAATTATCTGAGCAATGCGATCCACTATGCGAAGGAATCGGGAAAGATTGCGGTCCGCTGCGAGGACCGTGGAAATATCGTGCGCATCAGCGTTTTTAACACGGGAAATCCCATTCCGGAGGAGGAATTGGACAAAATCTGGGGGAAATTTTATAAGGTGGACAAGGCCCGGACCAGGGAATACGGCGGAAGCGGAATCGGTCTTTCCATCGTCAAGGCGATCATGGAATCGTTTCACAGGCAGTGCGGTGTGGAAAATGAGACGAACGGCGTGACTTTCTGGTTCGAACTGGAAAAGGGGAATCATTGACAAAATACGACGGAATTTATTTTTTTGTTGCTATATTTTTACTAAAATGCTAACATATAAATAGTATATTATGTGAGGAATGGAATCCTATGAGAAGAATGAAAGTACAAATGACGGCAGCCATACTTCTTGCGGCGACGCTGTTGGGAGGATGCGGGGAAGCGCCCTATGATCTGACCGAGAATGAAAAGAACGTGATTGTGAATTATTCTGCACATGTGGTCACGAAGTCTAATTCTTATCAGAAAGAAGGGCTGACCTACGTCTTGCCGGATGAGGAGGAAGAGACAGAGGCTGCAGCAACATCGGCAGAGCAGAACACAGAACAGCAGCAACAGCAGACGGATGCCCAGACGCAACAGCCTGCCGCAGAGACACCTCCTCCGGTGACTGCCCAGGCGCAGGCCACATTTTCTGAGGTGTTTGACGGCGGTACTGGAGAACTGCAGTTTGACTATGTGGGCGCGAGGCTGGACAACAGTTATCTGCAGCAGGATTATTTTGCAATGTATCCTGATACCGGGAATCTTTATGTGATTCTGGGGGTTGATGTGACAAATACGACGGATATGCCGGTTGAACTGGATAATCTTTCGAAGAAGCCGGAGTTTTCGGCGGTTGTCAACGGAGCGGTAAAAGCGCCTGCGGAGATGACGCTGCTGGATTCGGATTTCGGTACATTTCAGGGGATGCTTATGGCGGGAGAGACGCGCGAGATGGTGCTGATCTTCCAGGTGCCGGATACGGTTGTTTCCCTGGATTCGGTGGAGTTGTATGTACAGCTTGACGAGAATATTCAAATTATTTTGGGAAATGAGTGAAAAATAATGCACTTATGGTGCTATTATGCTATAATATAGCTAAGTATTGCGAAGAATGTACTGCAATGTTACGCGGGAGGAGAGAGAAGAATGGACACAAATATTCTTTTAGAGTCTGGAACGAATGAGATGGAAGTGCTTGAATTTACGTTGGGCAGTAATCACTACGGAATCAATGTCGCAAAGATTAAAGAGATTTTGGTATATCAGCCGATTACCCCGGTGCCGAATTCACATCATAGTATCGAGGGCATATTTATGCCGCGTGATGAGATGATTACGGTTGTAAATTTGAAAAGATGTCTGGGTATGACGGAAGACAAGCAGGACACAGGACTGTTTATTATCACGAATTTTAATAAGCTGAATATTGCGTTTCACGTTGATACGGTGATTGGAATTCACCGTGTGTCGTGGGAGTCGATCATCAAGCCGGATTCCACGATCAATACGGAGGGAGGCAGCGCCTCCACCGGAGTCATCAAGATGGATGACAAGCTGATCATTATCCTTGATTTCGAGCAGATCGTATCGGAGATCAGCCCGGAGACGGGACTTAAGATATCGGATGTGGATAATATGACGGAGCGTGAGAGATGCGATTCTCCGATTCTGATTGCGGAGGATTCGCCTCTTCTGAGCAGGCTGATTACGGATTGCTTAAGAAAGGCGGGCTATACGAATCTGCTTGTCACGATGAACGGACAGGAGGCATGGGATAAGCTTGTCGAATACAAGAAGGCGGGTACGGTACTTGATAAGGTGCACTGTATCATCACGGATATTGAGATGCCGCTTATGGATGGTCACCGTCTCACGAAGCTTGTTAAGTCGGATGATCTGCTAAAGAAAATACCGCTTATCATTTTCTCGTCTCTTGTGAATGAGGAAATGCGAGTCAAAGGAGAGAAGCTGGGGGCAGATGCACAGTTGACAAAACCTGAAATCGGCAATCTTGTGGATGCAATCGATCGTTTAATTGATAAGAGTATGAACTGAGATTGAAACGAAGAGGGGGTGTGATACAGGATCACATCCCCCAATTAAGTTATAGGTCGGCGGAGGAATCGGATGAGCGGGACAGAGGACTATCTGGATGGATTATTGAATTCGGTGGAAGGAAATGAGACACATAAGATAAATGAACCAAAGCAGCAGGCAGAGGATATACTTGATGCAGGGAGAGACGATATGGGAATGGACGATGAATTTTTAGACAGTTTTGAGAAGGAAATTCTTTCAGGTGGCGGGGATGACGAATTTATCCGTGAATTCGAAAAAGACTTGGGCGAAGTTACGGAGAGCGGCTTAGCTGCGGACGATAAGGACGATGATCTTCTTGAGAGTCTGAACGGAATTGTCAACAGTGCGAAGGAGGAAATGCAGGTCGACAGTGAGTTGGACGACATGGAGGTGGACACGCTGGGAGATTTCGGAGATATGTCTATGGATACCGCACAGACAGAGAAGTCTTCTTCCGATGAATTTGGTTTTGCAGATGATGATGCGGATCTGATGGATCTTCTTTCGTCTGAGGGGGATTTTTCCGACATTGGAGATATGCTGAAGGCGGACGAAGATAATACCACACTTGCGGACGTGAACGATACTTCGGATATGGATTTGGATGCTTCTGAAACATCTGCGGCAGAGGAGGAAGGGATGACAGAGGGCAGAAAGCGTAAGAAGAAAGAGAAGAAAGCAAAGGACGGCGAGGAGAAAAAGGGCTTTTTCCAGAAAGTTTCTTCGTTCCTGTTTGGAGATGATGAGGAAGAAGAGAAAACGCCGAAGCCTGTGAAGGCAGCAACTGCCGCACCGAGCATCGAGGATCTCTCGGATGAGAATTTACAGATTTTGCAGGAATTAGAGGGTTCGCCGGACGCTGCTGCGGAGCCGGAGACGCCTGCCGCAGACGAGGAGGACGAGAAAGAAAAGAAGAAGCGCGAGAAGGCGGAGAAGAAGGCGCAGGCAAAGAAGGAAAAGGAAGAGAAGAAGGCACAGGCAAAGAAGGAAAAGGAAGCGAAGAAGGCACAGAAGGTCAAGAAACCGAAGCCTCCGAAGGAGCCGGATAATACGCCGCCTCTGCCCAAGAAGCCGGTGGTTCTTATTTTTGTGATGGCGGCGTCCTTCCTTGCACTTGTTCTGGTCGGAACGAATCTTTTCGGTTATTCACACAGTATGAATGAGGCGAAACTGGCATATGATCTTGGTGATTACAAGCTTGCATATACACAGGTTTCCGGTCTCGAGATCAAGGAAGACGACATGGATACTTATCAGAAGTACTGCATTATGGCGAATGCGGGCGGTGAGTACAATGCGTACCAGACATTCATGGCACAGGGGATTTACGATATGGCGCTGGATTCTCTGATCCGCGCGATTGGAAGATGCGATAAGTACAGCGAGGACGCGGCGAACTATGGCTGCGCAAATGAACTTATGAATGTGAGAAATCAGGCGGTCGGCGCACTGGCAGGCTTTGGGTTGACGGAGGAGCGCGCGATGGAATTGTATGCGGTCGATGAGCGCGAGGAATATTCCGCGGAACTGTATGCGGTACTTGCGGCGGCAGGTCTTAGTATGGAGTAGGCGGATCGCAGATATTTAGAACATGCGGATGGAGACATAAAGGAATGATAGCGATTATTGACTACGATGCAGGCAATTTAAGGAGTGTGGAGAAGGCGTTTGGCGTTTTAGGGCAGGCGTGTGTCGTGACGAGGGATCACGATGAGATACGCCGGGCAACAAAGGTCATCCTGCCGGGAGTTGGTTCTTTTGGAACGGCGATGGAGCAGTTGAAAAAATATGAGTTGGATAAGGTCATTCATGAGGTGGCGGAGCAGCAGAAACCGTTCTTGGGAATCTGTCTCGGGCTGCAGCTTCTCTTTGAGGGAAGCGAGGAGAACGGGGGCGTTTCAGGACTGCATCTGTTGGATGGCGGGATTCTTCGTATTCCGGATCGGGAAGGTCTTAAGATTCCGCATATCGGATGGAATTCGCTTACGCTGCAGAATGACGGCAGACTTTTCGCTGGGCTCCCCGGGCAGCCGTATGTCTATTTCGTGCATTCCTATTATCTGAAAGCGGCGGACGAGTCGATTGTGAAAGCGAAGACGGAGTACAGTGTGGATATTCACGCTTCGGTGGAGAAAGGGAATATTTTTGCATGCCAGTTCCACCCGGAGAAGAGCAGTGTGGTCGGACTGCAGATACTTAAGAATTTTGCGGAAATTTGATGGAGGCATGCGATGTTTACAAAGAGAATTATTCCGTGTCTGGATGTGAATAACGGACGTGTGGTCAAGGGCGTAAATTTTGTGAATTTAAGAGATGCGGGAGATCCGGTCGAGATTGCAGCCGCTTACGATAAGGCGGGGGCGGACGAACTGGTCTTTCTGGATATTACAGCGACCTCGGATGCAAGGAAGACGGTTGTAGATATGGTGCGCAGGGTGGCGGAGAAGGTATTTATTCCGTTTACGGTAGGCGGCGGGATCCGGACGGTCGATGATTTTAAGATGTTGCTCCGTGAGGGTGCGGATAAGATTTCTGTCAATTCGTCGGCAATTAACCGCCCAGAGCTGATTTCGGAAGCGGCGGATAAGTTCGGAAGTCAGTGCGTCGTGGTCGCGATTGACGCGCGCAGACGTGCGGACGGTTCGGGTTGGAATATTTACAAGAACGGGGGACGTATCGACACCGGAATCGATGCGGTGGAATGGGCAATGTACGCCGACCGTCTCGGGGCGGGCGAAATCCTGCTCACCAGTATGGACTGTGACGGAACAAAGGCAGGCTATGATATCGAGTTGACGAGGCAGATTGCGGAGAATGTATCGATTCCCGTGATCGCATCAGGCGGCGCGGGCACGAAGGAGCATTTTTATGACGCGTTGACGAACGGAAAAGCCGATGCTGCATTGGCGGCGTCACTGTTCCACTACAAGGAACTGGAGATTATGGAGCTTAAGGAATATCTCGCAGGGCGGGGCGTCTCTGTGCGGCGTTAGACCAGAAAGCTTCGGTGTGCATGGCAGGAGGTACGGAAGGTGCCATGCCGGATGACGGCACGTATTTGGAACGCCGTACAGCGGGAGAATAAGGAGAAATGCGATATGGCTATGATAGATAATGACTGGCTTCCGGCAATCGAAGGTGAGTTCCGCAAGCCTTATTACCGGGAATTGTATACATTTGTCAGGGATGAATACAGCAAGACGGTGATTTATCCTCCGGCGGACGATATTTTCAATGCGTTTCATTTTACGCCTCTTGGTAAGGTGAAGGTGCTCCTGCTTGGCCAGGACCCCTACCATAATGTGAATCAGGCGCACGGACTTTCTTTCTCGGTGCTGCCCGAACAGAAGGAGATACCGCCGTCGCTGCAGAATATTTATCAGGAGCTGCACGACGACCTGGGATGTGCGATTCCGAACAACGGTTATCTGAAAAAATGGGCGGATCAGGGTGTATTGCTCCTTAACACAGTGCTCACGGTGCGTGCACATCAGGCAAATTCCCATCAGGGCAAAGGCTGGGAGCAGTTTACAGATGCGGTCATTCAGGCGGTGAACGCGCAGGATCGTCCGATCGTGTATTTCCTGTGGGGCAGACCGGCGCAGGCGAAGGAGCCGATGCTCACGAATCCGAAACATCTGATTTTAAAGGCGCCTCACCCGAGCCCGCTGTCGGCGTACCGGGGATTTTTTGGCTGTAAGCATTTTAGCAAGGCGAATGATTTTCTTGTCGCCAATGGAATCGAGCCGATCGACTGGCAGATAGAGGACATTTAATTCAAAAAAGGAGGTATTTGTTATGCGTGTAAAAGCGATTATGATGCCTTATTACAAACTGGCGTGCATCAGCCTGGATAATACGGTGGAGGAGGCGATGAAGATTATCGACGAGCAGGGGCTTCTCTCACTTCCGGTGGTGAAGGAGAAGGAGTTCATCGGCGTATTGTCGAAGCAGTATTTGTTCGAGGAGTATTTCAAGAACTATACCGGAACGAGGGAATCGTTTATGCAGCGTCCGGTAAAGGATTTTATGAAAGCGAAGATTGACACGATCGGTGAGAATACACGGATCGAGGAAGCCGCCGCAATGTTTATCACCTCAAAGGTGCGCTTTATCCCGATTACGAACGAACGCAACATACTTCTCGGAATTGTCACACAGCAGGCGGTGTTCAAGGAGTATCAGAAGATTTTCGGAAATAAGCATAATTCCATGGCGATATACACCTATGATATCCGCGGCGTACTCGGCAAGATCTGTGAGCTGATCGCGAAAGAGGGTGGCGACATCTGTAATATGATGGTCATTCCGACAGATGTGATGGATCTTGCGGAAATTTTCCTGCGTGTGGAAGCACCGGATTTTGAGCGCGTCGTGCGTGCACTGGAGCGTCATGGTTACGACGTCCGGGATGTGAAATATAACGACCAGAAATAAAGAAGAAAGAATCCGGTTTAAGGTTTGTGATATGCCTTAAGCCGGATTTTTTGTTCCTTTATAACGAGGAGTGCCCAGACGCTGTCGCATCTGGGCTATTATGAAAAAATTTATCAAGTATTTATAATGAATTGTCCTTTGTTTTGATAAAACTATTGTAGCAGTAAGATATGAATAAACTATGAACAATAGTTAAACATTTTAATAATGCAGTATGGAATGAAATGAGGTGAAATTGTTGTGAAATGCCTTGAAAAATATAAGAATTTGGGATAAAATGACGATATAGATAATAGAAAAGAAACATGCCGTGGATTCTGCGGTGAGGTTATGACACGGAAGTCTGCATTTATAGTCAAAGGAGTGGTATTATGGCAGGATATGATTCAATGAACACGTTGTTTTCAAGCATGGGAAGCACAAGCGGCGGCTCTTCCGATATGTTGGGAATCAGCTATACGGATTATGCGAGCATTAAGAATGGCAGTTACGGAAAGCTCGTTTCTGCGTATTATAAGAAAGTGGAGACGGAGGACGGAAAGTCCAGTTCGTCCTCTACCATAAAGGACAGCAAGGAGAAGCTGAATTCGATTAACGATGCGGCAGGCAGGCTGACAGATTCAGCGGATAAGCTTCTTAATAAGGGAAAGGATTCTCTCTTTAAGACGAAGACGGACGGTGCGGGTCACAGTTATGTGGACTATGATACCGATGAAGTCTACAAGGCTGTGAAGGACTTTGTCAACGATTACAATGATTTTCTTGACAGTGCATCGGAGGCAGATACGACGAAGCTTCTTCGCGCGGCGAAGAATATGGTATCATATGCCAAGGCGAATGAGAGTACGCTTAAGGCGATCGGAATTACGGTTGGTTCGGACAACAAGCTCTCCGTAGACGAGGATAAGTTCAAGGAGGCGAGCAAGGCGAGGGTACAGTCCGTATTCCAGTCAACAGGCGGATTCGCTTATCAGGTCAAGGCGAAAGCATCCACAGTCAGCAACTACGCTGCGGATATGGCAAAGCAGGTCAGCGAGAGCAGCAGCACGCATAAGGATACGAGTACGACATCTACCTCGACTTCCAAGGATACGAGCAAGAGGCTGGCTGCGATTGAGGACGCGGCGGAAGCTGCAAAGAGTTCCCTTTCCAAGCTGCTTGAGACTGGGACGAAGTCCGTGTTCAATAAGGTGACACAGACGACAGACGGTGTGACGACGACCGATTATGACAAGGACGGCATTTACAAGGCAGTCAAGAGCTTTATCAAGGATTACAACACTCTGTTGGATAAGACGGAGGATTCTGAGACTAAGAATATCATTCAGGCGAGAAAGACCATGATGAATTATGTTGCAGCGAACAAGACGGCTCTTTCTGCGATGGGTATCACGATTGATTCTGACAACAACCTTTCCATCAATGAGACGAAGTTCAAGGATGCGGATATGGATAAGGTGAAGTCTCTGTTTCAGGATAAGAACAGCATGGGTGAGCAGGTGAATAATCAGATTACGAAGATTGATACCTATGCGGAGAAGGAAGCGTCGAAGGCCAATACATACAATGACAGCGGTTCCTACAGTTACAACTTCAATAGCGGCGATCTGTACAATTCATTTATGTAGGAGATTGAGCCGGAAGGCTTGTCAAAATGCGTAAGACATGCGATGATAGGCATGTAATGATGAGGGCGTCCCCCAAGTTTTTGCGGGACGTCCTTTTTTGCTCTATAGGAAATACCGTGTTGTTATAAGGAGATTGTCTTAGAATATGGCTGAAAAAAAAGTGGTAGTGGGTATGTCGGGCGGCGTGGATTCCTCTGTTGCGGCATATCTGTTGAAAGAACAGGGATATGAAGTGATTGGGGTCACGATGCAGATCTGGCAGGACGAGGATTCGTTTGAGCAGGAGGAAAACGGAGGATGCTGTGGCTTGAGCGCGGTCGATGATGCGCGCAGGGTGGCGGAGCGTCTCGGGATCCCGTACTATGTGATGAATTTTAAGCGGGAGTTTAAAGCGCACGTCATGGATTATTTTACCGCGGAATATCTGTGCGGGCGGACACCGAATCCCTGCATTGCATGCAACCGTTATGTAAAGTGGGAGTCTCTTTTGCAGAGAAGCCAGGAAATCGGCGCGGATTATATTGCGACCGGACATTATGCGAGGGTAGAGCGGCTATCAAATGGGAGATATGCGATTCGCAATTCGGTGACGGCGGTCAAGGATCAGACTTATGCGCTCTACAATCTGACGCAGGATCAGCTTGCGCATACGCTGATGCCGGTAGGCGATTATACAAAGGATGAAATTCGCGCGATGGCAGAGGAAATCGGGTTGGCAGTTGCGCATAAGAAGGACAGCCAGGAGATTTGCTTTATCCCGGACAATGATTATGCGGGATTTATTGACAGGGAGCGAGGGGAGCAGGTGCCGCCGCCGGGCAATTTCGTTTCGGTGGACGGTACGGTGCTTGGAACGCATAAAGGAATCACACATTATACGGTAGGACAGCGCAAGGGGCTTGGAATCGCCCTTGGTCGTCCGGTCTTTGTGGTGGCGATACGACCGGAGACGAACGAGGTCGTACTTGGAGAGGACCAGGATGTATACACGGATCGGCTGTATGCGGATAAGCTTAACTTTATGGCGCTCCCCGATATTACGGAGCCCGTGATGCTGCAGGCGAAGATCCGTTATTCTCATGCGGGAAGTCCCTGCCGCGTCGTGCGCACAGGGAAGGATGAGATATGCTGTGAATTCTTAGAGCCGGTGCGCGCAGTGACGCCGGGGCAGGCGGTCGTGCTCTATGACGGCGAGTACGTCGCGGGCGGAGGAAGTATTGTGAGGTGACACATCCGCAGATATAAGGCGCAGTGCGGAGAAGTATTGTGAGGTGACATACCCGCAGTGCGGAGAAGTATTGTGAGGTGACGCACCCGCAGATACAAGGCGCAGTGCGGCGAAAGCACCGTCAGGTGATGCAATCGAAGGAGAGCCCGGGCTATGAGGGGCAGCGCGAGCCGGAGGCGTCAGCAGATGAATGTGCGGATGGCATATGCGACGCCGTCCGCCTCGTTGGAGCGCGTGATAAAGTCCGCATTTTTCTTTACTTCGTCACTGGCATTTTCCATGGCGACGCCGATAGCGGCAGTGTTTAGAATATCAATGTCGTTTTGCGTATCGCCGCACGCCATCGTTTCCTCAAGAGAAATTCCAAGGTATTTGCAGAGGAAACGTAAGCCGGTTCCTTTGGTCGTTCCGGTTCTGGTGAATTCGAGATTGTGGTAGCCGCCGGAGAGAAACGAGATTTCCGGGTGAGAGGCGAGCAGCGCCTTGACTTCTTCACGATCCCGAAATGTGCCGTCGGGAAGCGGATAGAAGTTTAACGTCATTTTCTCGACGCAGAGATGGTTGTCTCTTATATAGGCGGCGAGATCGTCCGTAAAAGTACGTGTCTCTCTGATATAGCGCCGAATGGATTCCGGCATGGCGAGCCGGTCGATTCCGGGTCTGCAGGAATGTCTGCTGTAGCCGTTGCCGTCAATGAAGGCATCCATATGGATGTCCATTTTTTGCAGTTCTTCAATGATCGGACAGATGAGTTCCGGCTCCATGCAGCATTGATAGATACATTTGCGCTCGGGGAGACGGTAGATTGCAGCGCCGCCGGATGTGATAGCATAGCGTATGCCAAGTTCAGCGAGAAGAGGTACGGGAAGCCCGATATATGGACGTCCGGTTGAGATGGCAACGGTGACATCCTGTGCTGTGGCGGAACGAATTGCCTTCTGATTTTCTTCCGAAATTTGACTCTGGTTGTTGAAGAGTGTGCCGTCCATGTCGAGGGCGACGAGCCGAATTATTTTTTTCATAGAAAATAGTATCCTTTCCATATCCATAGGGTATCTGTGAAAGTGTCAGACAGATATCTGATAGGAATATTATACGGAATTTCCGGGAATGTCAAATTGGAAATGGGAAAAAGAAGAAAGAAGGTAGGGTTATGTGGTTTGGATTTGCAGTGGGTTCCGCCTTTTTTGCAGGAATTACGTCAATTCTGGCAAAATGCGGCATTAAAAAGACAGACTCGGATGTGGCGACTGCCATCCGCACGATTGTGGTCCTCATCTTTGCGTGGCTGATGGTAGCCGTGACGGGCACGGGCAGCGCGATTGCGGGGATTGAAATGAAAACAATGGTGTTTCTGATCCTGTCGGGAATCGCGACCGGGGCTTCGTGGCTGTGCTATTTTAAGGCGCTGCAGCTCGGTGATGTGAATAAGGTCGTGCCGATCGATAAGTCCAGCACGGTGCTCACGATTTTACTCGCTTTTCTGATTCTGCGGGAAGAGATCACGCTCTGGAAGCTGCTCGGAATGATCGGAATCGGAGCGGGAACGCTTTTGATGATCAAGAAGAAAGAGGGAGGCAAAGCGAATACCGAAGGAAAGAGCTGGCTGGTATACGCCGTCCTGTCAGCTGTATTTGCCAGTCTCACGTCTATCTTAGGAAAAATAGGCATATCCGGGGTAGATTCCAATCTTGGAACGGCTATCCGCACGATTGTAGTACTTTTTATGGCGTGGCTGGTGGTGTTCGTGAAGGGGAAACAGCGGGAAGTAAAGAAGGTGGAGTTAAAGGAACTGCTGTTTATTATCCTGTCGGGCTTCGCGACCGGAGGATCGTGGTTGTGCTATTACAGGGCGCTGCAGACGGGCCCCGCAAGTGTCGTCGTGCCGATCGATAAACTGAGCATATTAGTCTCAATCGCATTTTCTTATGTCATATTCAAGGAGCGGCTGACGAAGAGGGCGGCTGTCGGGCTGGTTCTTATTGTGGCGGGAACATTGGTTATGCTGTTATAGGTATACCTTTGTTATGTATACATTTTAAAACTCGGACAGAAAATATGACGAACGATAGAGCGGGAAGGCATAGAAAAGTTTCAGAGAAGAGAGGCTTGCACCCATACCGCGGAAATGGTATGATTTCGAAAAGGACAGGCGTAAGCATATAGGATTGGATAAAACCAGAAGGATAGAATCATGACCAGAGAAGAATTCAGAACATTTGTACAGAGCAGACCCATCATTTTGGACGGGGCGACGGGAACGAATCTGCAGAAAGCGGGAATGCCGGTCGGCGTATGCCCCGAGCAGTGGATTTTGGAGAATCCCGAAGTTCTAGTGAGGCTGCAGGAGGCGTATGTGGAGGCGGGAACGGACATTTTGTTCGCACCGACCTTTACGGCGAACCGGATCAAGCTGGAGGAGTATGGACTTGCAGGAGAACTTGCATCCATGAACCGTGAGCTGGTTGCGCTGTCAAAGCGCGCCGCAGGCGGGCGCGCTTATGTGGCGGGCGATCTTACGATGACGGGGCAGCAGTTGTACCCGCTCGGAGAGCTGATGTTCGAGGAGCTTGTTGCGGTGTACCGCGAGCAGGCGCAGGTCATTTATGAGGCGGGAGCGGATCTCTTTGTGGTGGAGACGATGATGAGCCTTCAGGAGAGCCGTGCGGCGGTGATCGCGATCCGTGAGATCTGCGATCTGCCGATCATGGTATCGCTGACGTACAATGAGGACGGGCGCACGCTCTACGGAACAGATCCGGCGACGGCGGTCATCGTGCTGCAGAGTCTGGGCGCGGACGCTGTCGGACTCAACTGTTCTACGGGACCGGAGGCGATGCTTGCCCCGGTAGCGCAGATGGCGGAGTATGCGACGGTGCCGCTTTTGGCGAAGCCGAATGCCGGAATGCCGGAACTTGTGGACGGCGCGACAATCTACCGGACGACGCCGGAGGAGTTTGCTGCGGTCGGCGTGAAGCTCGTGGAGGCGGGGGCGGCGATTGTAGGCGGCTGTTGCGGCACGACGCCCGCGCATATTGCGGAATTAAAAGCTGCGGTCGGCGGAATGACGGTTCGCACGCCGCTTAAGCAGGCGCGCCGTATGCTCGCCTCCGAGCGGAAGCATGTCGAGGTGAAGCTTGAAGGAAATTTCATGGTGATCGGTGAGCGCATCAATCCGACCGGAAAGAAGCTTCTGCAGGCGGAGCTTAAGGAGGGAAGCCTGAACCGCGTGCGGAACATGGCGGCGGAGCAGGAGAAGAACGGCGCGCAGATTCTTGATATCAACATGGGGATGAACGGAATTGATGAAAAGGACATGATGCTTAAGGCTATCTACGAGGTAACTTCAACGGTAGACTTGCCGCTCTGCATCGATTCGAGTCATGTGGACATCATCGAGGCTGCCCTGCGGATCTATCCGGGGCGCGCGCTCGTGAACTCGATTTCCATGGAGCAGGAGAAGATCGAGCATCTGCTCTCGATCGCGAAGAAATACGGCGCGATGTTCATTCTGCTTCCGCTTTCCGACGAAGGTTTGCCGAAGGATGCCGAAGAAAAGCATGGCATCATCCGCGAGATCGTAAAACGCGCGGAGGCAGTCGGCATGGGCGCGGGCGACATCATCGTGGACGGACTTGTGGCGACGATCGGCGCGAATCCAAGGGCGGCGATTGAATGCTTTGAGACGTTTTCCTATTGCAGAAATGAACTGGGGCTTCCGACGGTCTGCGGCTTGTCCAATATTTCCTTCGGACTCCCGGAGCGTTCTTACGTCAATACGGCATTCCTTACGATGGCGATTACAAACGGCCTTACGATGGCAATCGCGAATCCGTCGCAGGAGCTCCTGATGAATGCGGCATTTGCTGCCGACATGCTTCTGAATAAGGAAGAGAGTGATATCCGCTATATCAACCGGATGAATTTCCTTGCAGATAAGTATGAGGGGATGGAGCATGTCTGGGTTCCGGTGGGGACGAAGCAGGCTTCGGCAGCAAATGTTCCAGCGGGAAAGGCGGCGGTGGACGGCGCGTCTGCGGCATCAGGCAAGGCGGATAAAAGCAGTGTTTATGAGGCGGTTCTGAAGGGAAATAAGAACACGATTCTCGATGAGGTAAAGAAAGTGCTCGCAGGCGGCACCGAACCGGAAGAAATCATCAACGGTCATCTGATTCCCGCCATCAATGAGGTGGGAGAGCTGTTCGACAAACAGAAGTATTTCCTGCCACAGCTCATTTCGTCCGCAAATGCGATGAAGGTGGCAATCGAGTATTTAGAGCCGATGCTTGCGCGCGATGACAGGGAACCGAAAGCGACACTTGTGGTGGCGACGGTCGAGGGAGATATCCACGATATCGGCAAGAATCTGGTTGTGCTGATGCTAAAAAATTACGGCTATCATGTGATTGATCTCGGCAAAGATGTTCCGGCGGAGGTGATCGTCGATACGGCTATGAAGGAGGATGCGAAGGTCATCGGACTTTCCGCGCTTATGACAACGACGATGATGCGTATGAAGGATGTGGTCGAGTTGGTAAAGGAACGCGGCTGTACGGCGAAGGTGGTCATCGGAGGCGCGGCGATCACGGAGAGCTTTGCGGAGGAAATCGGCGCGGACGGCTATTCAAAGGACGCGGCGGAGTGCGTCAGGCTTGTGGACCGGCTGCTTGAGGAAGCGTAGCGCGCGGGAATCAGGCGACGTGTGCACGGATTTACCTGGGAGAAATCCGGGAGAAAAATTTGAGAGGTGAAATGAAAAGGTAACTTCCACCTTGTAAGGGTAAATTCTACCAGAGATAAATTTTTATGTTCAAAAAAGGTTTATCTCTGGCATTTTTATGTTATGATGAAGGTGAAACCA
>JAETOE010000042.1 GCA_021771815.1 Roseburia hominis | reverse complement strand
CTGACCGCTCCCCTGCTCCGGGGGATTCTTTAAAAACTCCATATATATTTCTTGACGTGCCGCCGCCCGCCAGAAAGCTGTATTGTTCCTACTAATTGGGGATAACACAGCTTATGAGTGGCGGCGGCATTATTATTGTGGCGCAGACGGTGATCCCTCAGCTCTCCAGCCTGTTCTCATAAGATAAATGGGAGGCATCATTGATAAAATTACTGAGTTCATAAAGGAAATGCTGCAAGGGTGGGTGCTGTCCAATCTCGAAACCATGTTTACTGATGTCAATGACAAGGTAGGTACGATTGCGGGGGAGGTCAGCACAACGCCCAGCGCATGGAACTCCGGCATTTTCAACATGATAAAAACATTGTCGGAGAATGTGATTGTTCCCATAGCGGGGATGATCATCAGCTTCGTACTGATTTATGAGCTGATAACAATGGTGATAGACAAAAACAATATGCATGACTTCGATACAAGCCTGTTCTTCCGTTTTTTATTCAAGGCTTGCATCGCTGTCATGCTGCTTTCCAAGACCTTTGATATTGTCATGGCGGTTTTCGACGTGGGAAGCCATGTGGTGACGCAGGCGGCAGCTTCCATATCAGGCTCCACAAGCCTTGATGTGGAAGCTGCGCTTACTTCCATGTTCAACAGCCAGATTGACACGATGGGCATCGGGGAGCTGATCGGTCTTGGTCTTGAAACTATGGTAATCAGCTTATGTATGAAAATCATGTCCGTCCTCATCACCGTCATTTTATATGGGCGCATGATTGAAATATACCTTTATGTGTCAGTAGCGCCAATCCCGGCAGCGACAGTTACCAACCGGGAATGGGGTACAATCGGAACGAATTATTTAAAAGGGCTTGTCGCACTTGCGTTTCAGGGGTTCTTCATCATGGTGTGCGTGGCGATTTATGCGGTGCTGGTTGCCAGCGTCGCAGTCGCAGGAAATCTGCACAGCGCATTATGGTCGGTAGCGGCATATACCGTAATCCTCTGTTTCAGTTTGTTCAAGACAGGCTCTCTCAGTAAATCAATTTTCAATGCCCACTAAGCACGAAAGGCTGTGCTTGGCGGGCATTGCCCACGAAAGGAGCAGTATTTATGGCAATTTCAGTACCAGTGCCAAAAGACCTGAGTGGAATCAAGACAAAAGTAGCATTGAACCTTACCAAAAGGCAGATTATCTGTTTTTCGGGGGCTGCCCTTGTAGGCGTTCCTCTATATTTCCTCACAAAAGGGGTATTGGGGACGCAAGGGGCGGCTCTTATCATGGTGGGCGCAATGCTGCCATTCTTCTTTTTGGCAATGTATGAAAAGGACGGTTTCCCGGCAGAGAAGATTTTATACTTTATGCTCCGGCAGAAGGTACTCACGCCGGGAATCAGACCGTATAAATCGGAAAACCTCTACGAGCAGTTGGAGGAACGGGAAAAAATCAGGAAGGAGGTATATTTCCTTGAAGAAAAAGCAAAAGGCGGCAGTGGGAAAGCCAAAGCCGCAGAAAGATAGACAGACGCCGGAAAAGGCAGGACTGACTTTTTCCGAAAAGAAGCGGTTAGCGGAGCTTAAACGTATCCTTGCCGGGAACAGCCGGGAGCAGGCAAAGCCGGATACCGCACAGAAAACCATAACATTCAAAAAAATGTACCGGGACGGAATCTGTCAGGTAACGGACGCTTATTATACAAAAATGGTGGAGTTTTTTGACATCAACTATGACCTGCTGGAAGTGGAGGATCAGGCGGATATTTTGGAGGAATACAGCAAACTGATTAACTATTTCGATCCGTCCATAAAATTCCAGTTATTTTTATTCAACAGGCAGGTCAGCGAACAGGCTCTTGCGGAGCAGTTTGACATTGCCCTGCAGGGGGATGCGTTTGACGATATCCGGGATGAATACACGCAGATGTTAAAGCATCAGTCGGCAAAGGGCAACAATGGCATCATCAAGTCCAAGTACCTGATTTTTGGCGTGGAAAGCGTCGGGTACAGGGAAGCAAAGAGCAAGTTAAACAATATTGAGAAAGATGTGGTACACAATTTAAACAACATCGGCACAAACGCCAGAGGTCTTGACGGGAAGGAAAGACTGCGTATCCTGCATGAGTATTTCAATCAGGGTACAATGGAGCCTTTCCGTTTTTCCTTTAAGGAACTGTCAGAGTCCGGGAAGTCGGTCAAGGATTACATTGCGCCGCCGGGGTTTGATTTCCGCTATCCGAGCCGCTTTAAGTCCGGCAGTATCTACGGGAGCGTGTCCTATCTTGATATGATTGCGCCGAAGTTTACGGACGAGATGATTAAGAAGCTGCTGGACATTGATGACAACCTTACCCTTACCATGCACATGCAGACCATTGATCCGGTGGAAGCAATCAAGATGATAAAACGTGCGCTCACCGACATTCAGAAAATGAAGATTGAGGAACAGAAGAAAGCAGTCCGCAGCGGCTACGACATGGACATTCTCCCTACGGACATCGTGACATACGAGAAGGACACGCTGGAGCTTTTAGATGATCTGAACACAAGCAACCAGAAACTTATCAAAATGACATTCCTCATTACCTGTTACGGGAGGACAAAGAGGGAGCTGGAAAACCTTATACAGAGGGTGTCCGGCATTATCCAGCAGGCAAACTGTAATCTGCGGTGCTTGCAGTATTTACAGGAACAGGGGCTGATGGCAAGTGCGCCGATTGGCTGTAACGATGTGGGGATTGAAAGAAACCTTACCACAAAAAGCGCCGCTGTCCTTGTACCGTTCTGCACACAGGAGCTTTTCATGCCCGCACCGGCTATTTATTACGGTCTGAACGCACTTTCAAATAACATGATTATGGCAGACCGGAAAAGGCTCCGTACACCCAACGGTGTAATTTTAGGTACACCCGGCAGTGGTAAATCATTCAGTGCAAAGCGTGAGATTTTATCCTGTTTCCTTATCACGAAGGACGATATTATTATCTGCGATCCGGAGGGCGAGTATTTTCCATTGGTTCAGGCGCTTCATGGTCAGGTGGTAAAGCTTTCCACCAATTCAAAGGACTTCTTAAATCCGATGGATATTCAGCTTTCCCACAAAGGGGATAAGGAAGCATTGAAATTAAAGAGCGATTTCCTGATTACGCTGTGTGATTTGATTGCCGGAGGGAAAAACGGTCTTGAGAATGATGAGAAGGGCATCATTGACACCTGTATCAAGCATATCTATGACAGATATTTTGCAGAACCAAAACCGGAGAATATGCCCATACTGGAAGATTTGTATAATGCGCTGTTAAAGTATGAGCCGAGGGACGTTGCGCCGGAAATGCAGAGGGAAGCGAAGCAGAAAGCGGTCAGGATTGCAAACAGCCTTGTGCTGTATGTGCATGGCTCACAGAATTATTTTAACCATAGGACTAACGTGGACGCACACAACCGGATTATGTGTTTTGACATTCGAGACTTGGGAAACCAGTTAAAAGAGATTGGAATGTTGATTGTACAGGATGCAGTCTGGAACAGGGTGTCGCAGAATCGGGAGCGCAAAGTTGCCACAAGATACTACTGTGACGAGTTCCATTTGCTTTTGAAGGAAAAGCAGACAGCTATCTATTCGGTGGAGATTTGGAAGCGTTTCAGGAAATGGGGCGGGATACCGACAGGCTTGACGCAGAATGTGGGCGATTTTCTGAAATCGGAGGAAATCGAGGGCATCTTGGGGAACAGCGATTTTGTGTACCTGTTAAACCAGAACGCCAAAGACCAGAATATCCTGGCGGACAAGCTGGGGCTGTCGGAAAAACAGCTCATGCACGTTACCAATTCCGAGCCGGGAAGCGGTCTGATACTGTTTGACAATGTGGTAATCCCATTCGTGGATAAGTATCCGGCTGATACAAAAACATTTGCGATTATGAACACAAAACCGGAGGAATCGGTAACGAAGGAAGATGAGGAAAGTTAATGGCAGAAAAGAAAGAAAAGAAAAAACAGGATACCGCCTGCCGTAAAGAAGTAAATGCAGAGTTCCGTAAAGGAGCTGCT
The DNA here is from genome assembly GCA_021771815.1 of Roseburia hominis. Classification (GTDB taxonomy): domain Bacteria; phylum Bacillota; class Clostridia; order Lachnospirales; family Lachnospiraceae; genus Roseburia; species Roseburia hominis_A. The sequence goes on along the minus strand of JAETOE010000042.1, from coordinate 26,187 downwards.
TTTACAGGTGGCGGCAATGCTGCCTATCAGCCGAGGGATGCTAATGTCGGGAAGCCGGGGCATGGTTCAGCCGGGAAAAGGCAGACGGAAAAGAGTATGCAGGCGCATCAGGAAACTTTTGGACAAAAAGTCCAAAAGTCAGGGCAGGAAGAAAAGTCTGGTTTTGGAAAGGAAAATAATGCTTTTACCGGGCAGAACAATTTCAGCCAGCCGGAGGAAATGGAGAAAAAACAGCCGGATACGGAAGATTACCACCGGAGGGATACTTACAGGCAGTCGCAGGAAAAAGGGAAATACCACAAAAAACGGGTGCAGAAGGAACACCGGGGCAGGGAAAACACAAAAAATAGTACCTTTGCGGAAGATGTTTTTACGGAGAATACGGGAAATGCCTTTCAGGAGGATGGCGGTTCTGATTTTACGGGCAGTAAAAAGCTGCAAAAAAAACAGCGGCAGGCTCAAAAAGCCGGGAAGAAGGTACAGAAGGCAAGGGCAAAGCTGCCAAAGACAAGGGAATACACTTTGCAGAGAGTATTTGACGAGAAAACCGGGAAGGGAAAATATGTGGTTGTTCCTCTGGATAAGGAAAAACCCTTCAGGCAGGAGGGCATACCCAAAACAACCATGCGCCGGATGCGGAATGAGAGCCGGAATTTTGTGCATGGGAAGATTGCTGAAACGGAGAAAGAAAATTCAGCGGTGGAGGGCGCACACAAATCAGAGCAGAAAGGGGAAGAACTGTTTTCTTTCGTCAAAAGGCAGATAAAAGGAAAAGGGCAGAAACAGCGGGCGAAGGTGGCAAAGCTGGAAAAAAAGCAGTTTAAAAAGGAAGTCAATTTCCAGTACCAGAAGTTTTTGGAGGAAAATCCGCAGATGCAGAAAAAAACATTGCAGAAGCGGTTGCAGAAACAGCGCATCAAGCGGGAATACATGAAAGCGAGGAAGAAAGCGGCGGCATCTAAGGCAGCGGAGCAGGCGTTTGAAAAGACGAAAAACGGTGCGGTCACTGTGGCAAGGAAGTTACAGGAGTTTGCAAGGAAAAATGCGGGCTTGCTTGTGACGGTGGGTATCATGGCTCTGCTCCTTATGATGATTATGGTTTCCGTATCGTCCTGCGGGGCGATGTTTGCGGATACGCAGTCTACGATTTTAGCGGCGAGTTATTTAAGCCAGCCAAAGGAGATTGACGCCGCCGATTTACAATTTACCCGTCTGGAGCTTGACCTGCAGAATGAGATTGACCGGGTGGAAACAGACAATCCGGGGTATGACGAATATTCCTATAATCTTGGGGCAATCGGGCATAACCCGTTTACCCTTATCAGTTATTTATCCGCAGTCCATACGGAGTTTACCGCAAGCGGGGTGGAAAGTGAAATACAGGCTCTTTTCGATGAGATGTATACGCTGACGTTTACGCCGGATACGGAAACGAGGACAAGGACGGTCACTGATCCGGATACCGGGGAGGAAAGCGAGGAAGAATACGAGGTCAGTATCCTCAGAGTGACACTTACGGTCATACCGCTTGAGAATATTGTTTCCGGGAAAATGGATACCGAACAGGCGGAGATTTTTGCCATGTACCGGGAAACGAACGGTCTGCTTCAGGAGTTCGCTTCGCCGCTTAACCTCTACTGGTATTACTATGTGTCAAGCTATTACGGATACCGGAAAAACGAGGTCACAGGGAATGAGGAATTTCACCGGGGCGTGGATATAGCAGTCCCGACAGGCACAACCGTATATGCGGCGCATGACGGTACGGTGACAGCGGTGGCATACGACAGCCACTACGGGAATTATGTGGCGATTGAGATAGACGGTTATACAACCAAGTATGCCCACATGGACAGCATCAGCGTGAGTGCGGGGCAGACAGTGGAAAAAGGGGCGGTCATTGGTACAACGGGTAATACCGGGAGCAGCACAGGAAGCCATTTGCATATCGAATGTTTATATAACGGGGAGTATTACAACCCGCTGTTTTATTTTGATGTGGGCGAAGGCACATTGTACGGGGAAACACCGGGCGGACTGCCGGGGAACGCCATACCGCCGGATGCTTACGATGACGCATCGGTACAGGCTCTTATGGAGGAAGCCGTAAAATATTTAGGCTTCCCGTATGTATGGGGCGGCTCAAGCCCGTCCACAAGTTTTGACTGTTCCGGCTTTGTCTGCTGGGTATTTACCAACAGCGGGGTACATAACCTTCCACGAACCACAGCACAGGGGATTTATGACCAGTGTACTCCGGTATCGGCATCAGACGCAAAGGCGGGGGACATTATTTTCTTTACCGGGACTTACAATTCAGCCGGGGCGGTGAGCCATGTGGGGATTTACTGCGGCAATGGTACAATGATACACTGCGGCGATCCGATCAGTTACGCAAGCATCAATTCCCCATACTGGCAGAGCCATTTTTACAGTTTCGGCAGGTTAAATTAAGGAGGCATTTATGACAAAGGAACGCATTGAGAAGGAACTTTCCAAAGTGCGGGCGCAGCTTGAAACATTGCAGGCGAAGCAGAAGGATTTGGAAGAACAGAAACGCATGGCGGAAAGAGCCGAAAAAATGGATATTATCGAAAAGCATAAAATCTCGTCCGAGAAGCTGCAATTACTCATTAAATTCAGCGAGGACGAGATTTTGAAGTTATTGGAAGAAAAAGAAAACGCAAAGGAGATGGCAGGAAATGAAGAAAAAGTTATCAGTTAGGGCAGCGGCGTCGCTGCTGTTATCGGCATTGTTGTTCTGTATGCCCATTGGGGCGCTTATGGCGAACAGCGGGAATACGGTAGACGCTTATGCGGAGGAAAGCAGCACCGGAGGGGAAACAGAGGAAAGCACCGGAACAGAGGGCAGCGGAGAAGCGGAGGAAAGCACTGAAACAGAACCCGGTGACAGCGGCGGCGAATCAGAAGGAGAAACGGAGGGCGGAACGGTATCGGGAAATGAAATTCCAAAGCCGGAATGTACCTGTAAAGAAAAATGCATACAGTATTCTTATGATAAGGATTGTGAGGTCTGCAAGGAGGATTACACCCAATGCGAATATGTGAACCCGAATGTAAAAATCACAATCTCCACTCCGTCCGGCTGGCACAATGACACCACAAAGGTACATATCTCCATAGAAGATGTGGCACATTCCGGCAATTTTACCATAAAGACGGTGCAGGCAAAAATCGCACAGAATGGGAGCTGGACGGACATTACAGAGGATATGTATGTGGAGATTTCGGAAAATACCACCGTCTATGTGCTTGTGACAGACCAGAGGGGCAAAACCTATGAGAAAAACCGCTACATTAAGTGTTTTGATTTCACGAAGCCTACCTTAAACGCTGCGGTCAGTGACGGTCTGTTAAGCGTACAGGCGCATGATACAGATTCCGGCATCAAGGCGGTGTATGTGAACGGGTATGAGTTTGCGGAGCTTACAAACGGCGTCTTAAATATCCGCCTGCAGCAGTTTGACGCAGGGTATCAGTATTTTACCATTTCCGCTATGGACAACGCCGGGAATATGTCAGAGGTCTATAAAACAGCCAACCCGTATTACACCGATCCGGAAAAGGAGGACAGCAGTGAGAAGAACCCGGCAGAGCAGCTTCCGGTCAATGCACAGGCAACCAAGCCTTCCTCTGCTACCGCACAGGTAACGGAGCATACCAAAACGGACAGTGACGGGAACACCGTATCAGAATTAAGCCCGGCGGAACAGAAAAAACAGGCAATGGCGGAAGCGGCTGCATCAGAGAAAAAGGAAGGATCCGGGGAGAAGGAAAAAAGCGAAACCGGGAAGGAATTTTATACAATCCAGACCGCATCGGAAAAAGTGTTCTACCTTATCATTGACCGGGACGGGGAGGAAGAAATGGTGTACTTCCTGACGGAAGTTACGGAAAATGACCTGTTAAACGTGACAGCAAACAACAGTGAAACCTTACCGAAAAATTCCGCTGCGCTGGAGTCTGCAATCCCTGTGACGGAGGGCGCACTGCCCAATAATAACGGGGAGCAGGGAACAGAAGAGGAACCTGCGGAAGAGCCAACAGAGAGTGGGGAGGAAGAAAGCACTGAAGAACCTGAACCGGAGCCGGAGAAAACAGAAGAAAACCCGATGGCAACCTATATCATTCTTGGGATTGTGGCAGCCGCAGCCATTGGCGGCGGTTACTATTTCAAGGTAGTCCGGAAAAAGAAAGAGGAATTTCTTGACGAGGACGATGATGAGGAGGACGAGGAAGAAGAATACGACGATGAGGAAGAAGAAAAGGACAGTGAAGATGATTTCTTTGACGATAACGGGGAGGAGTAGCCTGCTGTATGGGAAAGAAGAAATACGGGGTAATTCTGGCAGATCCGCCCTGGCATTATAAAGTATATTCCCAAAAAGGTGCGGGAAGAAGCGCAGAGAGCCACTATCCCACCATGAATATCGAAGATATTAAGGCACTTCCGGTATCTGATATTGCAGATAAGGACTGTGCCTTATTCCTTTGGGTGACATTCCCCTGCCTCTTGGAAGGTCTGGAAGTGATAAAGGCATGGGGATTTGCCTATAAGACAGTGGCATTTGTGTGGGTAAAACAGAATAAAAAGAGTGAATCGCTTTTTTGGGGCATGGGATACTGGACACGCAGCAACGTGGAGCTTTGCATACTGGCAACAAGGGGCAGACCGAAGCGTGTCCATGCAGGAGTGCATCAGGTGGTTGTGTCGCATATCGAGGAACACAGCCGGAAACCAGCGGAAGTCCATGAGCGCATTAAGCGGCTCATGGGCGGTGTACCCAAAATCGAGCTTTTTGCCCGGAGAAAAACGGACGGGTTTGATGTATGGGGAAATGAAGTGGAAAGTGACATTGATTTGACAGGAGGAAAAGAAAAATGCAGTTAGTGATAGCAGAAAAACCGAGCGTTGCAAGGAGCATCGCAGAAGTAATCGGGGCAGCGGAAATCAGTGATGGATATATGGAAGGGAACGGTTATCTTGTGAGCTGGTGCGTGGGGCATCTGGTGGAACTGGCACAGCCGGAAAGCTATGGGGAACAGTGGAAGAAATGGACATATGAGAGCCTTCCCGTAAAGCCGGAGAACTGGCAGTATGAGGTCAAGCCGGACACGAAGGCGCAGTATGATATGCTTTGCCAGTTGATGCACAGGGAAGATGTGAAAGCTGTGATTTGTGCGACAGACGCAGGGCGTGAGGGGGAGCTTATCTTCCGTCTGGTGTATGAAATGGCGAGGTGTGACAAACCGATTAAACGCCTGTGGATTTCCTCAATGGAGGAAAGCGCAATCCGGGAAGGCTTTGAGAATTTGCAGCCGGGAAGTGATTACGATAACCTGTACCATTCCGCACTGTGCAGGCAGGAAGCAGACTGGCTTGTGGGCATCAACGGTACAAGGCTGTTTACAGTGCTGTATGGTGGCAAAGTCTTAAAAGTAGGCAGGGTGCAGACACCGACGCTTGCAATGCTGGTGGATAGGGAAACCAAAATCATGAATTTCCAGAAGGAAAAATATTACATGGCGCATATCCTGATGGATGGGATGGATGCCGCCACCGGGCGCATTGATGATAAAAAGAAAGCAGATGAAATTGTGGGAGCTTGCCGGAACGGACAGGCTCTTGTCACATCTGTTTTAAAGGAAGAAAAAACCGTTGCGCCGCCGAAGCTCTATGACCTTACCACGCTCCAGCGTGATGCGAACCGCCTGTTTGGGTTTACCGCAAAGCAGACCTTAGAGTACACACAGAGCCTTTATGAGAAAAAGTTAGCCACATATCCGAGGACGGACAGCCAGTTCTTATCCGATGATATGGGACAGACCGCAGAGGGTGTAATCGAAGCGGTGTTCCGTTCCCTGATGTTTGAGGAAAATAAGGCTTCCAGACCGGATATAAAGGGGGTTTTGAACAGCAGGAAAGTGACAGACCACCACGCCATTATCCCCACAATGGAGATTGCGAAGGCTGACCTTGCGGCACTGCCGGAAACGGAGCGTAAAATCTTATCTCTGGTTGCGAACCGCCTTTTATGTGCCACTGGGGAGAAGCATTTATATGAAACAGTCAAGGCAGAGTTTTCCTGTAACGGACACACATTTACTGTTTCCGGGAAGTCTGTCACGCATAACGGGTGGAAGTCTTTTGAAGATGCCTTTAAGCGTTCTTTTAAAATCTCCGGGAATCAGGAGGAAGAAAAAGAGGAAAAGAAGCTGCCGGAACTGTCGGAGGGACAGGCATTTGACGGTGTGCAGACGAAAATCAGCGAGCATTTCACTTCCCCGCCGAAGCACTTTACAGAAGATTTATTATTATCGGCAATGGAACGTGCCGGGGCGGAAGATATGGGAGATGATGTGGAGCGGAAAGGTTTGGGTACGCCTGCGACAAGGGCGGACATCATTGAAAAGCTGGTAAAGGACGGTTTTGTAAAGCGTGAGAAAAAACAGATCATACCCACCGAGGACGGATTGAAGCTGATTACAGTCCTGCCGGATGTTGTGAAATCCCCGAAACTTACTGCTGATTGGGAAAATGCCCTGACACTGGTAGCAAAAGGGGAGCTTCCAATGGAGGACTTTATGGCGGATATTGAAAACATGGTGTCGGAGCTGATACACACCTACCATGAGGTCAGTGACGAGCAGAAAAAGATGTTCGCACAGGGACAGGAAATACTTGGAACGTGCCCGAACTGCGGCGGTCAGGTGGTAAAGGGAAAATACGGTGCATACTGCACGAATAAATGCGGCATGAATGTGAGCCGGGTTATGGGCGTTTCGCTTACCGATGCACAGGTAAAGGATATGCTTGCCGGAAAGAAAATCCTATTGAAAGGATTAAAGAGCAAGGCAGGTAAGACTTACGATGCCTATATTATTCCGAGTGGAACAGAGGAATACCGCTACACCAAAGACGGGGAAGAAAAAAGCGGGGTACAGTTTAAATTTGTCATGGAATTTCCCAAGAAGAAAAAGAGATAGGGAAGGTGATAGATTGAACGTATTTCCAGAGGAAAACAGAATAGAAAAGAATCAGGTTTATGAAGCGGACTGTGTGGATGTATTAAAACGCCTTCACTCTGAAAGCGTGGATTTAATCATTGCAGATCCGCCTTATTACCACATGAGAGGGGAGTTTGATTTTGTCTTTCAGTCTGTGCAGGAATATCTGGACTGGTGTTCCGTATGGGCGGCGGAGTGCTGCCGGATTTTGAAACCGACTGGGGCGTTTTATTGCTGGGGAAGCAGCCAGATGATAGATAAACTTTCTGTCAGTGTTTTGGATAAATTGGAGTGGATTAAGAGAAACCTGATTGTCTGGAATTATGGAACAGGGCGTCCGGGAAAAGCAATATACCGGAATGAAGCGGACTTTTTATGGTATTACAGCAAGCCCTTCCATGAGATCAGGCATGACGAAATCCGTATTCCATACCATGCCGGAGGGGAGAAGGACAAGAGGAAAAATCCAAAAGGAAAATCCTGCGGAAATGTGTGGGAGTATCCGAGGGTTATGCCCAATTATAAAGAATCAACCGGACACCCTACACAAAAACCGGAAAAACTGGCGGAAAGAATTATTCTTGCAAGCAGTATGCCTGATGATTTGGTTTTTATTCCGTTTGCAGGATCAGGCAGCGAGATAGTCCAATGTATGAAGCATGGGAGGAACTTTATAGCAACAGAGATCAATACATCTTATGTCCGAGATATTATTCTGCCCAGGATAGACATAACTGGCAAAATGCTTAGAAAATAGGAGGAAAAGGATATGTTTACAACAGGCGATAAGTTATTAAATATGATGAAAGAGGAAGAAATCGGTATTATGGAGCTTTCCAGAATGTCAGGAGTGCCGGAGAGGACAATCATGGATATTCTGGCGGGCATCAGGGAGCCGGAGCTTGGCGTGGTATGCAGGATTGCGGACGGGCTTGGCATCTGTGTCCATGAGCTTCGTGCTGATGAGGAACAGTATACCATATCTGTTCAGAAGAATACCCTTGCAAAGCTGATTGTAGTCAGTGAGATTAACGGTGTGGAATTGGAGGAATTGATACATACCATTCTGGAAAAAGGCATTGAGGAACGTGGGTTCTATGAGTAATATTTTATAAAAAATACCCTCTGAGACAGAATGCAGTTATTTTCAATCCAGATGAGTGGACATCTTATTCTTTTGGAATTATATAGCGTCTTATTTATGGTATTTTATGATATTTTATAAAAAGTATTGACAAATATTATAAGATGGAATAAAATAACCATAACATATTCCATAAAGGAGGGGTGTGAAATGAATGAGTAAAGAGGAGATATTTGTTAGAAGTGCGTGCGAGAGAGGATTTTTGTTCTTTTCTGATCATGCATATGAAAAGATGAGAAAACTAAAGATATCACAAAGTCAAGTTGTAAATTGTATAAAAAATGGTATCCTAGTAGAACAGCAAAGCGGATATGACAATGAAGATCCAAGAATGGTTTTTTATAATGGTCATGAAAATAGTTTTTACGTTGTTGTAACAGTGGCATCAATGGATCACTTAGTTATAACTGTTTGTCAAACGGATTTCACAAAATGGAAGAAAAAAGGAGATGGAATAGAACGAATTAAATGATACTTGACTTAATATTGAAAGGAGGTTAGTACAGCCTCTATATGTGGATAGGGGCTGTACTTATAAATTAATGAATAAAATATGTTATAAATGCCATGGAAAAATGATAGAGAGAGAAATAGAGATTACTTCAGGATGGGGTGAATATGAATTAGAAATAAAGGGAGTGAAGGCATTTGTATGTGAGGAATGCGGAGCGATTTCTTTACGAGCAGAAGAAGTAAAAATGATAGAAGATATATCAAGAGGTTTTGCGGAGCGTCCAGAAAATGAAAGACCGGACTATTTGAATGTAGAAGAAACAGCAGATTTATTAAGGGTTTCTACACAAACAGTATATAATATGATTAAAAGTGGACGTTTAAAAGGAACTAAATTTGGTAGGGAATGGAGGTTTTTAAGAAAAAATATTGAGAGTTTAATTCAACCACAACATGCAATTGCTGCTAGAAACACATCAACTCAAAATTATGAAGAAGATAGTTCTATTTTAAATGAAATTCGAAAGAAGCGAAATACTCATGAATAAAATTCAAGTTTTAGCAAAAGAAATAAAGCAAATTTTTTCTCCCCAAATAATAACAGATGTATACAGCATATGTAAACAATTGGGGATTGATATTGTAGAGGCACCTATAAAGGCGGATGCATATTTGAAATGTGAAGATGGAAGTAGTTATATTGTTTTAAAAGAGTCACTTAACGTTAATAGAAAAAAATTTACAATCGCACATGAATTAGGTCATTTTTATATTCCATGGCATTCGGAATTAATGTTTGGATGCGATATTAAAGAAATGGATTTTAAAAATGACTATGTGCCAAGAGAAAAAGAAGCTAATATGTTTGCGGCAGAGCTTTTAATGCCAATAGAGGAATTTAAAAACTTTTTTTCAGGAAAAATAAATTATACTATGGTATCTGGATTAGCAAATATATTTGATGTTTCTTTTCAAGCAGCACTAAATAGATGTATTGACTTGGCGAATGAAGATTGTATTGCAATTTGTAGCATTAACAGATGCGTTAAATGGTTTAAATCAACAGAAGACTTTCCGCTATTTATTAACAGGAAGAAAGTGAGTGAACTATCGGGTGCTGATGAATTATTTGATTTGCAATTGTTTCAAGTAAAAACAATTCAGGAACCAGGATATGTGTGGTTTTCCAATGCAGATGATATAGATATAGAGGAAGAAAGTGTATTATTTCCCACTTATAATGAGGTCATATCCATAATTCATTTGAAAAATGAATTATGAATAAAAAGCGGCATCGCTTTGCAGAGCAATACCGCTTATCATCGGATACGCAGTTGGTATTCCGAATCTTGATAACACAAATAGATTATAGCGAAAGTAGGCTTCTATTTCAAGATAAAATTTCCAACTGAGAAAGGTGTGGTTTTGAAAATGCGAAAGACAGTTAGAGTAAATGTGACTGCAAAACCGATTTCTAACAGAAGTGTAAGAGTAAAAACTTCTGTGAGTAGCGGTGGAGTGACCAGAACAAAAACACAGACAGTTAGAGTAAAATAGGAGGTTATTATCATGGCAACGAACAAACCAATAGGCGATAATGCCAGAGTGGGAGCAGTTAGAGGAAGGTCACAAGTTTTTAATCCGGTCACTGGATTGTGGACAAAACGTGACACACAAACAGGGAGATTTATGAATGTAAAAACATCTGACAATACACCTTTTAAAGGGGTAAGAAAAGAAAAATAATAAAGTGTATTCAAAAATGGCGAAGGAAACTTCGCCATTTTTCATAAATATAAAGGAGCAGATAAAAATTGAATAAAGTTTACCGTCACTGGTGGCAATGGCTTATGAATGAACCATAGCCGCCTTTTTTATTGCCCAAAACAATAAACAGGAAATGGAGGTTTACCATGAGAAAATATGACTTAATTTCCGCACTTTCCGCAGAAACATCAAGGGAAGTGGCGAGGAATGAAGAAAGCTGGAAGAAATATTTGAACACAGCATCAAGACTCTACAAATACCCGTTCAAAGACCAGCTCCTTATCTATGCCCAAAGACCGGATGCGACAGCCTGCGCTTCCATAGAGATATGGAATGAAAAAATGCACTGCTGGGTAAACAAAGGGGCAAAGGGGATTGTCTTGATTGATGAAGAAGGGAGTCCTTACACCGGACTGCGGTATGTCTTTGACATATCGGACGTGCATAAGGCAAGGCGCATCGGGCGTTTCCCGCAGCTATGGGAAATGAAAGAGGAACATCAGGAAGCGGTGCTTGACCGTCTGGAAGGGATTTACGGGGATACCAACAAAGATGCCGGGTTTACGGACAGGATTAGGGAGATTGCTGCCCGGATTGCACAGGATTGTTATGGGGAGCTTGCTTCAGATATGGAATATCTGAAAGAGGGAAGTTTTCTGGAGGAACTGGACGAACTGAATATTGCTGTGCGTGTCCGGGAAACGCTGGCGGACAGTATCTCTTATATGGTCTTAAAGCGCTGCGGCATAGATGATGCGGATCTGGCGGAGGAAATCCAGTTCCCTTATATCCATGAATTTAATACGGTGGAAACCCTGTCGCATATCGGGGACAGCATATCCGATTTATCCAAGCCTGTCCTTATGGAAATCGGGAAGGCAATCGGGGCGTATGACAGAGCGTATGCCAGAAATGAAGCATCGAAAAATTTAGTTGAAAAAGGACTTGCAAATACTGTTGACACACGCTATAATGCTTTAAAGCGCAAAAGTGAAACGCAGGACGTAAAACCTACCACACAGACCGGAAGTGCCGGGGAAAGGGGAAATAATGATGAATCTGACCTACGAGAAAAACGGGGATTATCTGATACCGATGTTACAGATGGACGAGCAGCCGGAGGGGACACTGACGAAGTACGGGCTGATGAGGAAGAATTATTTACAGGAACACAAGAAGGGAGTCTACACCGGACTTCTGTTGAAAGGGAAGCTGAAAGAGCATCTTCTGACCATTCAGGAACAGGCAGAGCAGAGAATGGAGCTGCTGACAGCACAGATGGCGAAAGCGGAGGGCGTGACGGAGGAACTGAAAGCAGCCGATCAGATGAAATGGGTGGGGATGATGAACAACATCAGGCACTCAGCGGAGGAGATCGTGCTGAAGGAACTGATATACAGCCTGTAAATGAGGAAGAAATAACTGAAAATAAGGAGCTGCCAGAGCCGGGTAATGGAGAAAATGCATTATCTGGCTTTTCTTTGTCTGAAATCGAAAAAGGTATTTTGCAGTTTGACGAGTTTATGGAGCATAAATGCCCTGAGATTGCCGGGGTAATGCTTTTTGAGCCGGATAAGGGCAGGCAGACGGAATATATCAAAAACAGTTACAGGCATGGGGAATATACAGAGTTTTATGTAGGGGAAGAAAGAGCCGGGTACAGGGCGGATGAAAACGGTTTGACTGTCTGGAGGGGAAACTATCTGAACCGGACAGCGGAGACGTCTGTGCCATGGGAGACTGTGAGGGACAGCATCGCCTTTTACATGGAGAAGGGCGAATATCTGAAAGAGGGGCAGATACCGCAGTGGGAAGAACCAGAGCCAAAGGAAACGGAAGTTTACCAACAGCTTAGTCTTTTTCCAAGCATCGAGGAACAGATCGGCACGATTGAAGCGGCGCAGGCAGGAGAGAAATATATCATGCCCGCCGCTTTTTCTCTGCCCAAAGAACAGCTTGAAGCCATTCTGCGTACAGGCGGCGGACGGGATAATAACAGAAGTCGCATTTATGCAAAGTATCAGCAGGGCAGGACACCGGAGGAAATGGTGGAGTTTCTGAAAAACGAATACCGGACTACTGGGAAAGGCTTTGACTTTGGGAACAATCCCGTTTCTGTTTGGTTCAGTGAATCCGGCATGAGCATCGGCTACGGGATGTCTGCAAGGGAAAACCCGGTTGCGGTGCTGGGCTGGCAGGAAGTGGAGGGCATTGTCCGGTCTATGGTGGAGAATGGCACTTATATGGGCGCAAATGAAGTGTTCCTTGTGGACGCAGTGGAGCGGCAGAGGGTGTCAAATGACCTGTTCAATTTCTTCCGGGACGGTATCGGGGAAGTGCCGGAAAACATACCCATAAAGAATTATAACCACCCGGAAAGCATCACGAACCTCTGTGAGCTTTTATCCACGCAGGAGGGGCGGGACGTTGTTTCCGGGGAGCTTTCCAAAGCGAAAGAACTGCTTGACGCAGGGGAAAAGCAGATAAAATGGCGGTATGTGAAAAGACCGGAGCATCTGCTTTCAGAGATAGCGGATTTAAGTACGGAGAAGAAAGAGTACCCGGTACAGGACAGTGTGGAGGTCTTGCATGAGGATTTTATCACACAGGACGAGATAGATGCCCGCCTGACAGGGGGCAGCGGCTTTCATCATGGGCAGTTCCGTATTTATGAGTATTTCATGGAAGGGCATGACAAAAAAGACAATATTGCCTTCCTTAAAAATGAATATGGGACGGGCGGCAGTTCACCTGCTTTAATCGGTTCAGACCGGAGCGATGACTGGCACGATTCAAAGGGAATCAAGTTACAGAAAGGCACAATAGGCGATCCTTATGCGAAAGTCCTTTTGAAGTGGAATGTGGTGGAAAAGCGTATCAGCGAGCTTGTAAAAGCGGATAAATACCTTACACCAAAGGGCAAGGAAGCCTATGCACAGTATAAAAAAGAGCAGGCGGAGGAAGCCATGCGCCGGGAGCAGGAAAAGCTGGAGCATAGTGTCCGGGTGGAGTGCAAAAATGCCATAGAACAGGCGATTGCAGAAAAATTTGACGGTTATACACTTCCGGGGGATACTGCCGAGGGCGTTATCAGGCAGTACGGGAAGGAGCGGGTAGAGCTTGTCCTTGCCAATACAATCATGCACTTATCCCATGACGGACGTTTTTCCCCCGACAATAAGGAATGGGCAAAATCGCTCATGCCCGATGAAGACTGGCAGACAAGGGATTATATTGTCACTTCCCACCCGGCTATACTGGACGGTTTTACCAATCAGGCAAGAAGGTACATAGAACGTGACAGGGAGCCGGAGAAGGCGGCTGTACCAGAACGGGAAGCAGGAACTTCCGGGAAAAAAGCACAAAATCCTGAACCGGAAAACAAAATCAGTGACAGTGAAAAAGCACTGACTGAAAGGATTGCGGAGATGTCCGCTGTGGTAAAAATCTGCGGTGCGCTGTCCATGAAAGATGTGGTCGGCTGGAATGAGGATACCGGGGCGGTTGCGATTGAGGACGCTGAAAGAAGATTAGAGGGCAAGGCGGTTTATGATACTTTATTTTTAGAAGCCGCCGATTATGTCTTGATGCAGTCGTTAAGCGGCAATACGCAGAAAGCGGTGGAGATGGATGCTCTGCTGAAGGAAGCACAGAAATATGCGGTACGTTACGAGAATGAGCCGGAACAGCAGAAGGAAGAACCGGGGCAGGAAGAAACAGAGGATATTGCACCAGAGCCGGAAAAGGTTACGGAAGAAACAGAGCAGCCGGAAACAGAAACAGTTTCAGGAACAAAGGATATTTCTGGAAAAGAAGATGATTTCCCCGACATTGACACACAGGCAGTCCGGGAGCATCTGGAAAAAGCAGGCATTGTAGACGGGCAGCTTGTAGACGAAAACGCCTTAGAGAATGATCCGTTTATCCAGCAGGTCATGGGTGACGTGGAAATGCTGACAGGGGAAACGAAGGAAGAACCGGAAAAGACACCGGAAAAAGAGCCGGAGATTGATAAGTCGGGGGCGGTCAATTACCATATTTCTTTCAATGAAGCGGAAACTATTGGGAAAGGGTTTGCGCCGAAAGAGAAATTCCGCCAGAATATAGAAGCCATACGCACCCTTGAAAAGATTGAGGGCGAACACCGTACCGCCACACCGGAAGAACAGGAGGTCTTAGCGAAATATGTGGGATGGGGCGGTCTTGCCGACGCCTTTGATTCTTCCAAAGCGAATTGGGCGAATGAATATCAGGAATTAAAGAGCCTGTTATCCCCAGAAGAATACGCTTCCGCAAGGGAAAGCACCTTAAATGCCCACTATACAAGCCCGGTCATCATTCAGGCAATCTATGACGCAGTGGGGAAAATGGGATTTACCAGAGGGAATGTGTTAGATCCCGCCGCCGGGATCGGGAATTTCTATGGCTGTCTGCCGGAGGAAATGCAGGGAAGCAGGCTGTACGGGGCGGAGCTTGACGGGCTTACCGGGCGTATCGCAAAGCAGCTCTATCCCCATGCGGATATAAAAATCACAGGCTTTGAAAATACCAGTTATCCCAATGATTTTTTTGACGTGGCGGTTGGAAATGTGCCTTTCGGACAATATAAAGTGTCTGACAGGCAGTATGACAAGCACAATTTCCTTATCCATGACTATTTTTTTGCAAAGACACTGGATAAGGTCAGACCAGGCGGCATTGTCGCTTTTGTCACTTCAAAGGGGACAATGGATAAGAAAAACCCGGAAGTGCGGAAATACCTTGCACAGAGGGCGGAGCTTTTAGGGGCGGTCAGGCTCCCGAACACAGCGTTTAAGGAAAATGCAGGTACGGAGGTCACTTCGGATATTTTGTTTTTAAAGAAGCGTGACCGGGTAATGGATATAGAGCCGGACTGGGTGCATCTGACGGAAAAAGACGGTATTGTGATGAACCAGTATTTTGCAGACCACCCGGAGATGGTATTGGGGAAAATGGAGATGGTTTCCGGGGCGCATGGCATGGAAAGCGCCTGCCTGCCGGACACTTCCCTTCCCTTGTCGGCACAGCTTAAAAATGCGCTTTCCCATGTGGAGGGCAGCATCGAACAGGCGGATTTTAACGAGATTGACGATGAGCTGGCAAAGGAGAACATACCCGCCGATCCGGATGTGAAGAATTACAGTTATACGGTTGTGGACGATACCGTGTATTACCGGGAAAATTCCATTATGAAGCCTGTGGACGTGTCGGAAAAGGCGGAACAGAGGATTAAGGGCATGGTAGCAATCCGGGATTGTACGCAGGAGTTGATAAATTTCCAGTTGGAAGAATACCCGGAGGATATGATTCAAAACAAGCAGACGGAGCTAAACCAGCTATACGATGATTTCTCCAAGAAATTCGGTCTTATCAGCTCACAGACCAATAAAAGGGCGTTCAATCAGGATTCCAGCTACTGCCTGTTATGCTCCCTTGAAAAGCTGGACGATGAGGGAAACTTCATCGGCAAGGCGGATATGTTCACGAAACGAACCATTAAAAAACAGGAGGTTGTGACAAGCGTGGATACAGCCAGTGAAGCGCTGGCGGTATCGCTGAGCGAAAAAGCGGGTGTGGACTTAGCTTATATGTCACAGCTTGCGGGTAAAAGCGAGGAAGAAATTACAAAGGAGCTTGCGGGGGTAATTTTCCAGAATCCGGTAACAGAGGAATGGGAAACCGCAGACGAGTATTTAAGCGGGAATGTGCGGGAGAAACTGTCAGTGGCAAGAACCTTTGCGGAGAACCGCCCGGAATATGCCATTAACGTAACTTCACTGGAGGGCGTACAGCCGAAGGAGCTTGACGCATCGGAGATTGAGGTGCGTATCGGTGCGACATGGATTGCCACAAAATATATTGAGGACTTTATGCATGAAACCTTTGAAACGCCGGGATACCTGATAGAACGGGGTACAATGGGGGTACAGTATTCCGATGTGACAGGGCAGTGGAATGTGAAGGGGAAAAATGCGGACAGGGGAAATGCGCTTGTCAACATGACCTATGGCACAAGCCGGGCAAATGCTTACAGAATTTTAGAAGATTCCCTGAACCTTCGTGACACCCGTATCTTTGATGTGGTTACGGAGGACGGGAAGGAAAAGAGAGTCCTTAATAAAAAAGAGACCATGCTTGCAAGCCAGAAGCAGGAAGCCATAAGGGAAGCCTTTAAGGACTGGGTATTCCGTGATCCGGGGCGCAGGCAGGATTTATGCGCAAAGTATAACGAGCTTTTCAATTCCACCAGACCGAGGGAGTATGACGGTTCGCACTTAAAATTCCCCGGCATGACGCCGGACATTGTACTCAGACCGCACCAGCTTAACGCAGTGGCGCATCAGCTTTACGGGGATAACACCCTGCTTGCGCACTGTGTAGGGGCAGGAAAGACCTTTGAGATGATTGCGGCGGCAATGGAGAGCAAGCGGTTAGGGCTGTGCCAAAAGAGCTTATTTGTTGTGCCGAACCATTTGACAGAACAGTGGGCAAGCGATTTTCTGCGCCTGTATCCGGGGGCGAATATTTTAGCGGCTACAAAAAAAGATTTTGAACCTGCCAACCGGAAAAAGTTCTGTTCCAGAATCGCAACAGGGGATTATGACGCTGTGATTATCGGTCACAGTCAGTTCGAGAAGATACCGCTTTCCACTGAAAGACAGATGGCGATGATCGAAAGGCAGATAGAAGAAATTGAAATGGCAATCGAAGCCCTGAAAGCGGAGAATGGCGAGCGTTACTCCATTAAGCAGATGGAAAAAACAAAAAAGTCACTTTCCACCAGATTAAGCCGCTTAAACGATTCGAGCCGGAAAGACAATGTTGTGACTTTTGAACAGTTGGGCGTAGATAAGTTATTTGTGGATGAAAGCCATAATTATAAAAACCTCTTTTTATACACAAAGATGCGGAATGTAGCGGGCATTGCTCAGACGGAAGCGCAGAAATCTTCGGATATGTTTGCGAAGTGCCAATATATGGACGAACTGACCGGAGGGAAGGGAATCACATTTGCAACAGGTACACCGATTTCTAATAGCATGACGGAGTTATACACCAATATGCGTTATCTCCAGTACAATACCTTACAGCGTCTGGGATTGGGGCATTTTGACAGTTGGGCGGCATCATTTGGGGAAACGCAGACAGCGATAGAGCTTGCGCCGGAGGGTACAGGCTACCGGGCGAAAACAAGGTTTGCAAAGTTCTTTAACCTGCCGGAACTGATTGCGTTATTTAAAGAGAGCGCAGACATTCAGACACCGGATATGCTGAAACTTCCTGTGCCGGAAGCGGATTATGAAAATATTGTGCTAAAGCCGAGCGAATACCAGAAAGACATGGTGCAGTCCCTTGCGGACAGGGCGGAGGCGGTCAGGGACAGGAAAGTGCAGCCGAACATCGACAATATGCTGAAGATAACCAACGACGGGAGAAAGCTGGCATTAGACCAGCGGCTTATCAATGATATGCTTCCGGATGAAGAAAATTCCAAAGCCACAACCTGTGTGGATAAGGCGTTTGGGATATGGGAGCAGACCAAAGAGCAGAAGTCGGCGCAGCTTATTTTCTGTGATTTATCCACACCAAAAGGAGATGGGACATTTAATGTATATGAGGACATCAGGGATAAGCTCATGGCGAAGGGAGTGCCGGAGAATGAAATAGCTTTTATCCATGATGCCAATACGGAAACAAGGAAAGCGGAGCTGTTCGCAAAAGTAAGGAGCGGGCAGGTTCGTTTTTTATTAGGATCAACCGCAAAAATGGGAGCCGGAACCAACGTACAGGATAGGCTTATCGCCCTGCACCACCTTGATGTGCCCTGGCGTCCTTCCGACATTGAACAGCAGGAAGGTCGTATTTTAAGACAGGGCAACATGAATGACAAAGTGAAGATTTTCCGGTATGTGACGGAAGGGACATTCGACAGTTATTCGTGGCAGCTCATTGAAAATAAGCAGAAATTTATCGGGCAGATCATGACATCAAAATCCCCGGTGCGGAGTTGTGAGGACATTGACGAAGCGGCTCTCACTTATGCCGAGGTTAAGGCTCTGGCTACCGGAAATCCCTACATAAAGGAAAAGATGGATTTAGATATTCAGGTATCCAAGCTAAAACTGTTGAAGGCGAACCATACCAGCCAGAAGTACCGCTTAGAGGACAACATCGTGAAGCATTACCCGGCGCAGATAGCTACCATGAAAGAAAGGCTTGCGGGGTATCGTGCCGACATTCAGACTTACCAGCAGAATAAATTCCCGGATAAAGATACCTTTTCCATGAAAATCGGGAACCGGGTATATACGGAGAAAAAAGAAGCCGGAGCAGCACTGATTGATATGTGCCGGAGCGCAAAACAGCCGAATATGGCAGTCACAATCGGGGAATATCAGGGATTTAAGATGAGCGTTTCCTTTGATTCGTTCTTTTCCAAGTTTACGGTCAACCTTAAAGGCAGCATCAGCCATGAGGTGGAAATCGGCGCTGATCCGCTGGGAAATTTACAGAGGTTAAGCAACGCCTTAGAGGGCATGGATAAGAGAATGGAAGAAGTGGCGCAGAAACTGGAGAACGTGGAGCATCAGCTTGAAACCGCAAAAGTAGAGGTTACAAAGCCATTCCCGCAGGAAGCGGAGCTTGCGGAGAAACTGGAACGACTGACAGAATTAAATGCCCTGTTGAACATGGATGAAAAGGGCGGCGATGGGATTGATATGGACGATGAGCCGGAGAATGACGGGGAGCAGGAGGAAATGGACACAGAGGAAATGGGGCATGATGCAGAAGCTGTGGCGGATGCGCCTTTTAAACCGCAGATTAACCGGGCGGTATCGGAAAAAGTGGCGGAGCATGGGAAGGAGCAGATGCTGTCAGACAGTCCGAGAGGTCGTATTTCCGTAAAAGAAAAACTTGCCGAGATGCGGCAGAAGGCTTATGGACAGAAAATGCCGGAAAAGCCGGAGATTTCAAAGGGAAAAGGAAAGGAAGAAAGTTTATAAGGAGGGCGAAAATGGAAACAGCAGAACAGAACACAAAACAGGTCATGGAAGAAAATGAGGTATTAAAGCAGCTTATAGAACTGTTTAACCAGCAGGATATGGGCGGGCAGTCACAGGATTTTATGGGGATTTTCTGGTATGTGGCGGGTATGCAGATGCAGCTTAGCGCAATGGTGGATGAATTACAGGGAGTCCGGGAACAGCTTTCACAGATACAGGAAAACCAGCCAAAATCTGTGACAGAGAAGCTCATGGATAAAGTGGCGCACCTTCAGGGGAAAATCACGAGCCTGTCGGAACGTCTGACAGCGGTAAGAAACCATTTGGTGGAAACAGCGGCACAGACTGTCAACGCCTTTAAGGAAAAAGGAAAAGCGGAGATGTGCAAGGTTCTCCAGAAAGGAATCACCGGCGTGAAGTCCATGCTTTCCGATTACCGGGAACGTCTGGTTGACGTGATGACGGACTGTGAAAAAACAGCCAACCAGATTGACAGCATCGGGGACGAGCTGAAGCAGATCGGGAACAGCGTTTCCAATGTGGGCAGGCTGTTAGCCGGGAAAGGCACGAAAGAGGTATCGGATGAAAAGCAGGGTGTCGGCATGACAAGGATAATCAATATGCCTGTAAAAAAGGCAGCGAAGAACCTTCGGAAGAAGATTGACGGGATAGATAAGGCATTTGAAAAGCTGGATCGGCTTTCTGTGAGTCTGGATGCCGGGAAGGAAGCGGAGAAAGGAGGGCGTGTGTCCGTAAAGGATAAATTGTCGCAGATGAAAGAAAAGGCAGGGCAGAGGAAAGTGCCGGAGCCGGATAAGGTAAAGCCAAAAAGCAAAGAGGAATGTTTATAAAAATAACTGCAAATAAAAATATCCGGAACGGGGACGGAGAGGGAAACTTATCTGTCCTCTGTTTTTATGGAGGAAAAGGAGAATTAACCAGATGGCAGATGTAAATGTAAACAAAGTTTCCATGACTGAAAAACAGAAAGTGAAGGAGATAACGGACAGGCTGGAGGAAGGCTTGAAGGAATTATTTGAGGGGGAAAAGTACAAAAGCTACCTGAATACCATGTCAAAATTCCATAATTACAGCGCAAACAATATCCAGCTTATCGAGATGCAGTGTCCGGGAGCGACGTATGTTGCCGGATATAAGGCATGGCAGAAGAATTTTGAGCGCCATGTGAACAAGGGCGAGAGGGGTATCCGTATCCTTGCGCCTTCACCTTACAAAATCAAAGAGGAACAGGAAAAGATTGATCCGGTCACGAATGAGCCTGTGCTTGACCGAGACGGGATGCCCGTCATGGAGGAAGTGGAGATAAAGATACCCGCCTTCCGGGTTGTCACAGTGTTTGATTATTCGCAGACGGACGGGAAAGAGCTTCCCGGACTTGGAGTAAGCGAGCTGCATGGGAATGTAGAGCGTTACCGGGATTTTATGGAAGCACTTGCAAGGGTTTCCCCTGTACCAATCCGCTATGAGGGCATGGAGGGTGACAGGAAAGGCTATTTTATTGACTTAAACCACCCTATCGCTATTAAGGAGGGCATGGGCGAAGTGCAGACTGCAAAAACCGGGGTGCATGAGGTGGCGCACGCAAAACTTCATGGAAAAGAGGTTGAACAGGAAACAGGGATTGCAAAAGACAGGGAAACAAAGGAAGTGGAAGCAGAGAGCATCGCCTACACTGTCTGCCAGCATTTCGGGATTGATACGTCCGACTATTCTTTTGGGTATATCGTCGGGTGGAGCAGCGGAAAAGAAATGCCGGAGTTAAAATCTTCCCTTGATACGATACGCCGGACTTCCTCGGAACTGATAAAGGGGATTGAAGCACAGCTTTTGGAGATTGATAAAGAACGTGCTGCAGAACAGACGCAGGAGGACATCATTCTGCTTGTGGCGAATACAGACCGTTCAGAATATGACCTTTTGAGCGTTAAGGGCATGGAGAGGACAGAACTTCTTAATTCTTTGCGTACCATGAAAGACGATGACAGGCAGAGCGTGGAAGCCTACCTTGAAAGAGCCGGGGCGTGGGTGACGCTGCTTGGAAATGAGCGGAGCGAGGAAGTGGAGGAATACCACTTAGATTACGCTTACAATACGGATACTTATGAGATAACCGATTTTAAGGCGTTGCAGGAAGAACGAGAAAAGGCAAATAAACCGATTGAGTACGCTGATGTGGTTGTGAGAATCTCCATGCCGGACAGCGGGGAATATGAAACCATTAAAATCACAAATATGCAGTCAGAAGTGCAGAACACCCTCTATGACATACTGATGCGTGAAATGGACGGAGAGGGCGGAAACGTTCTGGATTATCTGAAGGAGAAGGGTTTTGATTTTGTACCGATCATGAGAAGCGGCGGCTTGAATGACGGTTATCCACAGTTCTATGATTTTGATATGGATATGACGGAAAAGGAGCTTCATATTGCTTCGGAACTTCCGGCAACAGTGCAGGCAGAACAGCTTATTAACCGCATGGAATTTCACAGGACGGTTTATGACAGTGATGAGTGCAATTTGATTATGAACCACGCTTATAAGCTGGATGATATGTATAAGACAACTTCCCTGGCATATTCCCTTGTGGAGCAGAAAGACGATTTACCGCTTCTTTTGGAAACAATCAAGGCAGCGGAGAAAGAAATTGATACCCTTCCGGATGGCATGGTGGGGTTATCGGAGATGCACGAATATGGGTATTCTTGGGATGAAATGCTCCCTCTGACAAAGGACAGGGCATCGGAGCTGTTCGGGGAAGATGTGTCAGTGTACCAGCTCTATTCAGACGGTTCGGAAACGCTTGTTGAGGATAAGGAAGCATTACAGGCGCATGACGGTCTGTTCGGTGTACAGAAAGACGACTGGAGCGCCTATCTGGAGTTCCAGTCCATAAAACAGGAATTAGAGGATAGCGAACCCAACCGGGAAGCACAGCTTTTATATGGTAATGAGGGAAGGTTTGGCATCTACCAGCTTAAAGATACGGAGGAAACAAGGGATATCCGTTTTATGGCGATGGATTATCTTGAAATGAAAGGTATCCCGGTTTCCAGAGAGAATTACACTCTGGTCTATACCGAAGAACTGAGGGAGAGCATGAGCCTTGAAGATATTTTTACCAAGTTCAACATAGACCACCCGGCAGATTATACCGGACATTCCCTTTCCGTCAGCGATGTGGTTGTGCTGCATCAGGACGGGGAGAACACAAGCCATTATGTGGATTCCGTTGGTTACAGAGAGATACCGGAGTTTACAAAAGAACTTTCCATATCGGCGGAAGTCAGCGCCGAGAAATCTCCAGGCATGGAGGAAACAGCAGAAATTTTAGAGGAAGTAGCGGCAGAAAATATTGCGGCAGAGCCGGACAACAATGATAAGGTTTATTATTATGTCATTGAAGATTTATCCACATGGGCGGACGGAAGCCCGGAAAAGAGCAGATTAGAGCGCTTTGACAGCCTTCCGGAAGCAATGGGGAAGTTTGCCGAGTACCGGGAAAAGGATATGGAAGATAAGTCGGATATGGCAAGGGCAACCTTCGGTTTCAATGTTAATGGCAGCGAGTTTGACCTGATTCATGTCAGAAACCATGAAAACTGTCTGTCACTGGATTTTACGCATAGCAAGGCGGCAGGGAAAAGCAGCCGCTTCATGGGTGATTTGCAGACTTTATATCATGAGGTCGGTTTTGACAAGGTGAGGGTTCACCGGGAAATGTCACCGGAGGAAATAAAGGATTTTGTAAAACAGCGGTTTAAGCATCAGCTAAAGAGCAGCGGTCTTGATGATGTTTCCCTTTATATGGACAGGTTTGAAACTCTCTATGAACAGGGGAAAATGGAGAACCTCATGCCGACAGCCAACCAGAAGCATATCGTGGAAGATGTACCGTTCATGGAGTGGGAAAACCCATACATAGATACCAGTGACAAGGAAATTGGCAGGGAAGAAACGGAGCTTGCTTTCCGGCTGGCAGACCGTTATATCAGTATTCAGGAAGCCAGCGGCGGATATGATTACACAATTTATGATATGGATTACCGGGAATTGGACGGTGGCGTGTATGACAATCCGGATATTACCATAAGACAGGCACTTGATGAGATTGTGGCAGATTTGAAAGAGCCGACGCACCGGAGCACTCTGGAAGGCAGCATACAGGCGGATGATGAACTGATACCGATTGATTATGATGGATTGATGGAAAAAGCAGAGCAGGCGGAAATGGCGCATCTTGGGGAACGTATCAGAAAGGAAGTGCCGGAAGCGACGGAAAGCAAGGTTATAGCCGAATTTAAAGCCCGGACAGAGGAATTATGGAATGGCATCAATGGGCAGACACAGAAAGATATAGAACTTACCATATACACCTATTTGCAGTCCAAAATAGACGAGTATGACATGGACATAGAGCTTGTGGATGTGGCGGTGTCCGGGAGCAGATGCAGAGGTCTGGAGCAGGAAAATTCTGACCTTGATGTGGTCGTGGAATACCGGGGCGGGGAAAGGGAAGATTCCCTGTTCAACACCTTTAATGAGGACGGTTTCAGCATCGGCGGAGTGAAAGTTGACATCAACCCTATCACAGAAGGAAAAACCGGGACGCTTGGGCAGTATCTTCCGGGAGTGGAAGCGTACCTTGAGGAAAAACGTGCTGCCCTGCAGGAGCGGAATACAGAACAGGTACAGGAAGAAAAGCAGACAGTCATTACCCTTACGGTGGCAGAGTGCGGGGAGTTCCATAACCTCGGAGAATACCATGAGGATATAGCGAGCGTGGAGGAAGCAATCGAAATTTTTAACCAGATACCGCCGGAGAGGATGAACGGTATCCGGAGCATCGGCATCAATATCCATACGGAAGGGACGGAAGCGTATGAGGACACGCAGATGGATATTGTGTCGGGCAGGACTGCCGATCTGGAGGTTTTAGACTATGTGCCGGATATTACAGACAATCCAAAAGCGGTAGCGGTGATTGCGGAGCTGATCGACAAGATGCCAGACATTGAGGTGAGGGGTTCTCTGGAGAAGTGGCAGGCGGCTTTCCTTGCCGCAGAGATAGACCAGCTTTCCTATGACTATGACACTTATCAATATAATGATACGGTGGAGGACAGGGAAGCGCAGGTAGCGAATATCGCAGAGGACATCAGGAACGGGAATACGGAATATCTGAATGATTTCCTCAATGCCATGATTTCAGACAGCATGAGGGAAGGCATAACGGATATATTCGGGAAAGGGACGGAGTTTGATGACAGTGAGGGAGTACAGACTGCGAGGAAGGCAAAAGAGCTTTTGGACAGGCTGGCAGAGTATAAGCCGCTTGCGAAGATAGAGGAACTGGAAGAATGTAACTACAACATGATTGATAATGTTCTGAACAATGAGAAGCCGAAAGCAGAGCAGGAACGCAAGGCGGGCAGGATTTCCATAAAGGAAAAGCTGGCGGAGAAAAAGGCGGTCATCGAGCAGAGAGATAGATCAGGAAAAGAGCTTCCGGAAAAAGAAACTGAGAAAAAAACAGAGAGGGAGATATAAGCGTATGGATAAGTTTACAGTGGAAGAAATCAATCTGATGTGTGTGTTTGAGGGGCAGGACAGAATGGGCATGGTTGCCGATATAAAGAACGTGATCCCGCACATACAGGACAATGACATGGTGGAGCTTGCAGGGCAGGTCTTGGGGAAGCTGGAAGCCATGAGCGATGAAGAATTTGCACAGGTCGCACTGGAAGCGGCGGAATAATTTATCGTGAAACTTTTATAGCATTATTCGACAGAACGTGATATAATTCTTTTTAGTCAGATTAGAGCAAGTAGGGATAGTCTGCGGTTGTCCTTTCTGGAAACGGAAAGGAGGTCGGTATGAATACGTTAGAAGTGCTTACGTTGGTGCTGGTGATCTTTGCAGCTTTGACATACATAGACAATAAACACAACCGCAAGTAACGGAAAAGGCTATCCTCTACTGCGAATAGAGAATAGCCAGTGATCCGTTTGTTTTACTAAAATTGATTACTCGTTTCCGATTGTACAACCGTCGGACGTGCTAGAATCCTTCGGCTTCTATGATGATTATAAACCAACACTGCGGATTTTGCAAGAGGGTTTAGGAAATGGGGGTGCTTCGGCACTCCTATTTTTTTGGAGATTTTTATATTATCATACATGGATATGGTATAATCTGCAAGAATATTTTTCTGATTATATAAAAAAGAGGAGGGAAAGAATGGGATTCCGCAGGCGTCGGCATTGTGCGTAATGTGTATAACTCCCCGTTTTATGGAGTTGTGGGCAACATTGTTTGCAGGATGTGGGAAAGCTGCCTTTTGCTTTTCCATGTCCTGTGAACGGTGTTGTCCATGACGGAATGGGGAGTTATGCACATTTCCACGATGCGTTTTCAGGCTCTTAACAGACGGTTCTTCGTCCTTTTTACCGGGCAGGGGTGTTATTTCTGTCCGGCTGTTCCGGTGCGCCTTTCTGCGGCTCTGTGCGCCCTAAATACTGGTTGAGATTTTCCAGTTTCCGGTTCAGAGATTTCAGTTCCTTATCACAGTTTTTGTAAGTGGCGGTCAGTTCTTTCTTCTGCGTGGTAAGCTCCTGATATTCCGCTTTCAGCTTAGGTCAGTTTACAAGGAACTACACGCAGACCGTGAAACGGGCTGCTGACAACAAACGGCGCTATGCTCCCGGCTGGGTGCATAGCACCTGTTTGTTGCGGGGGTTTCCAAAGGG
>JAETOE010000041.1 GCA_021771815.1 Roseburia hominis | reverse complement strand
CGAAGGACGGCTACCGGAATAAAACTGAAAAATCAGCCATTTTGACAGGCGTGGAACCCGCCTGCTCTTGACATGCATCAGCATGTGCTGTTATATATAAAGCAAGGGCTGGAAGCCCATTCGAGAGCCTTCAGCCCTGTCATTATCATAGAAGATCAGTATTTACAGACTTTTGTTCACACACTCTTTTGGGTTAATACATTACCTCATTTCTGCACTGTTCAATTTGATTATTGATCCCGCTCTCATTATAACGCTTAATTTCCATTTCCGTTGTAATCTGCATCTCGCGCTCTTTCCCAAGCATCTTATTTCCGGCAAGATCCTGCACAATTTCCGGCATTATAATAGTAGTCTCATACAACACCTTCTGTAGAATCTGATTCTCGTCGATCGTATATGTCGCTGTCACTGTCTCGTAACGCGACTGCCTGTGCTGCTCTACGGAAAGTCCCGCTGTATCTATTTCACTCTCACCCGCGCCGCTCTTTTCATACATTGCATAGGAGCGTTCCATCTGCGCAAGCTGCGCCTCTTTCTCCTCCTCAAGAAATTCCGGCGCAAACGAACAGGTAATCTCCACGATGCCATTCTGCTCCTGCCGTTCCAGCTCCACCACGTCTTCCCCGTCATAGCCGAGCGTTGTCATCATTTGAAGCTGCGGCACAGCGGTTCCGCTTTCTCCCATGGTCTGTATCTTTTCCCAGTCTCCGTTCCAGTCAATATAATGGTAAATATTTTTGCCGTCACAGAACTGCCTGAGATAGAGCCTTGTCCCATCCTCGTCTGTCGCGTAATGCCTGCTCACCCAGCTTCCGGTAAGCAAATCCGCACAGACATCCATCGTCTCGCCTCCCTCGCCAGCATTCTGACGGACTGTGTAGACATACGACATCTGCAAATTATCCACACGGTTCAGATTCCACATGGCAATCTGGACTTCTCCCAACTCACCGCGTCCGGTCGTATTGCTCCTTGCCGCTGAAAACACCAGCAAAAAAGAAAAAATAACCACCACTGCCGCTTCTGTCTGTGCTCTCCTTTTCATGGTCTACCCCCCGCTGTAGTCTACAGCAATCCAAGCTTTTCAAATGCCTTGTAAAGTCCGTCCTCATCAATATGCTCCGTCACCATGTCCGCACGCCTCTTCACGTCTTCTCTTGCATTCCCCATTGCGACGCCGATCCCTGCGTATTGCATCATCTGGAGATCATTTGGACCGTCCCCGACAGCAATGCAGTCCTCTCTTGCAATACCGACATGCTTTAGATAACGCTCCATTCCGGTCGACTTATTGATACCGTTAATTCCAATCTCCCCTGCGTATTCATCCATCCCGTCAAGGCTGATCGCCACCGTGTCAAAATACGGCTCCAAATCCGCGTGCACCTTCTCCACCGGATATGGCGCATTGTAATAAAGAATCTTCTCGTTGCGCTCGTTCTTCCACGGCTCCTCGGTCAAATGCATCCGCCCGATAAGGCGTTTCAAACGCTCCTCACTCATCCCGGTTTCCTGATACACCGCGAGAATGCCCTCGCTGCTGCGCTGATTTAAAACGACGCCGTCATCCGCCTGATAGCAGAAAAGAAATCCGTTTTTCTCAAGATACTCGTAGCTGCTCTTCCGGTGCTCCTCGTCGATATACGCATGGTAAATCTCCTTCCCGTCTGCGATCACGAAAGCGCCTGCCGCCCCCACGATTCCCGAAAATCCGAGTGCAAGAAGATCGTCATAAATCTGGAAACGGCTCCTGCCGCTGCATACAACGAGCTTATGTCCGTTCTCTCCGGCGCGTCGCACCGCTTCCTTTGTAGATGCAGGAATATACCCCTCGCTGTTTACCATCGTTCCGTCTATGTCTAAAAAAACTACTTTCCGTGTCATAAATCTGTCCCCATATTATTGCTTCGGCGCGTATGTAATAAGCACTGCTCATTGCTTACGCGGACATTATACCATATCTATACAAAAAAGAGAAATAAAGAAACGGTATTTGTACAGCCTTTTCACGTATCAATCCGCACAAGCCGGTGAATACATTTATTCCGATAGACAATGTCTTCCCTGTCTGTAAAACCAACATTCTCCCAGAATATGTTTCCCAACTCATTCCGGCGAAATACAAGAAGCGCCGCTTTGTTAATTCCTTCTTTCTCAAGCGCCGTTAACGCATGACGCACCAATTCCCGTCCGATTCCCTGTTTGCGGTACTCCTCTGCGACTGTCGTATGATGGATAAAACCGCGTCTGCCGTCATGTCCCGCCATAATAACGCCTGCAATCTTGCCTTCATCCACCGCAACAAAGCATGTCGTTGGATTTCTGTTCAGATACTTCGCGATTCCTTCCCTCGAATCATCCAGATCATTTAATCCCATACCCGGTGTGTTGATCCATAAATGATAAACCTGTTCATAATCTTCTGTTGTCATTACCCGTATTTCCATTCTGCTGCCTCCTTGTATCAACGATTATTTGGTTTCGCGCGCGACAGCTGCGCATCTGTGCACGCAGTGCTTTTATGCAATAGGACGCAATTTCCTATTGCATAAAAAAGAACCGCAACAACTTAGCATTATGCTAAATCTATTGCGGTTCTGCATCTATGACATATTCAAAACAGCACCGCACGAAAACCGGACACAAACTCCTGTAATCATGCGGAATATCCTGCGATGATTACAAGCGTTTGTATCTCTCTCTTCGTCTTAAGCTGTTTAAAAATAATACGTTCATAGTATTTCCTTTCAGACTGTCAGTCATTATATCGATATAATGGTTATTAATTTATCATGTTTTTATGTTTCTGTCAATAAACTTTTTACGCCAAACGGGCAGCCACTTGTGCCAAACAGGCAGCCACAATTTACTGATTAAGATCGACATACCCTACTGCAAGGGACGTGTCACTGAATTCATAGCATCCGCCGTATGTGTCCAGGTTCAGGTAACAGTACGGCAGCTCTTCTTCCGGTACGATCCATGCCATATGAACCGTCACTGTCTCCCCGGCACCAATGTTTGCGATATAGTTGTTGCCGCGCTCGCCGCCGTGGACATCATAATACCACATTTCCCGATGCGTTGCAGGTCCGCTGTACTGTACTTCATTCCAATCGTCTCCCGTCTCGCCAAAATACATACGCATCACGTTTCCATCTTCCTTCATTTTGACAAGATTTCCGAAAAACAGTACGTTGTTAAGCTCAAAATCGTTTGCATTGGTGTACTCGACTGTCACGTAAATCAGTTTCTGTTCCGCTTCCCTCGTCTTTACGATCTCGGAAAGCGAATCCACGCCGTCACCCCGTTTTACATAGGAAAGCTCTGTCGGAAGCAGGTTTCCGCTTTCATCCGTTACCTCGTCGAGCTCCTTTCTTTCATCCTGATCCAGCAATGAGGTATCCAGCAGATGAATATCATCACAAATCTGCACATCTGCAACCTTTACTGTTAAATTTCCATCCTCATCGTCTGCAAAGGTATTGAGAGAGAAGCTTTCCCCTACCGCGTGTGTATTTGAAAGCGCAGACTTATCCACAGTCGTCTCGGAAAACTCCTCTGTGACCTCTGTTTCCTCAAGACTTGCAAGATAATCGCTCCATGAAAAGTCGCACACAATATTCTGCTCTTCTGCCGCATCTGTCACCGGAGTCAGCCTGACCCCCTCCGCAACCTTAATCGCCTCCTCTTTCGTCACATCTGAACCCACGAACATTTCCATGACATAATGTACATCTGTATAAGCCACATAAATGCGCTGGTTGAACGAGGTTTCATCTTCGATTAAGCTCTGGTATTCCAGATAAACGCCGCTGTACCCGTTTACATTCATTTCTTCGCTTGCAATTACGCCCTTTTCCAACATCTCAAACTGGTCATCTCCGGTATCCATTGCATAGAACACGATGGACACGCCTCCGTGATACAGGTTGTCCTCATAGCTGTACTTCCCTTTCTCCGTCTCGACCATTCCTTCCGGCACATAGGACAGGTCCATTTTCACCGTCGGAATCTCTATATTTGTCTGCTCCGAACCTTCTGTTCCCGCAATCTCCCCGCTGTTTCCTTCTGTCTTGATCTCTACCGCGTATTTTCCGGCAGATTTTGCACGCATCTGATATACCACGCCCGCAAATACTGTCGTGCCGAGCACCATCGCCGCAACAAGCGCTGCGACAAGCGTCCGGCGTGCCATACGTTTGTTCCTGCGGCGTGCCGGTCCCGTCGCTTTCTCTGTCTGTGCCGCTCCTGCTGTTTTCACTGCCTTTCCTGTTATCTTCTCTGCTTTCCCGCTCTGTTCTGTCTCTGTCTTCATCTGCTTTTCTACCTCCCTCTCTATCATTGCCCGCATATTTTCCGGCATTTTTGGAAATTCATGCTCCATATCCTCTAATCTCATATCCATACCTCCAAATCTATCCGCTGCCCCTTTTTTCGCCACGTTTCTTTATCTCTGTCTCATGTCGCCACCTCAAGCTCCGTTTTTAGCTTTGCTCTTGCTCTTGCAAGCCGGTTCTTGACCGCGCTCTCCGTCGTATCCATCAGTTCGGCGATCTCTTTTACGCTGTAGCCCTCCATGTAATAGAGCGTGACAGAAAGTCTCGCCTCCTTAGGCAAACGGCGGACCGCCTCATACAGATCGGAGTAATCCGTCTGCTCGTCTGCCACGTCCTCCGCGTTAAAATCCTCAAGAGACACGATGCGCTTCTCCCTCCGCATGATGGCATAGCATTCGTTGATTAAAATCCGTACCAGCCACGTTTTCGCAAATGAATCCTGCCGCAGGGTGTGTAAATTCGAAAATGCTTTCACAATCGCTTCCTGTATCGCGTCTGCACAATCTGCATCGCTGTAGAGCAGAGTCTTCGCAACATGATACATCATGTCCTCAGATGCGATGATCAGTTGTCCTAGTTGTTCTTTCTTCATATGTATCCTTTCCGCCGGCTTTTGTTTCGTTTTCATAGATTAGATGCTTGAAAACCGGAAATGGTCTCACACATTGGAAATTTTTTTACAAAAAAAGAATCCGGAATCTATGATAATACTTCCGAATTCTTTTTGAAATGATTTTATTCTGTTATGACATGCTGTTTGCGGTCTTGTACTTGTAGAGCATCTCCGCATGGTTCTGCTCCTCCACCTGAATGTCCGCGAGCAGCTTACGCACGTCCGGGTCGCTAAATACGAACACGTCAGAGTTGTACTCGGAAGAAACAAGCTTCTCCGTACCAATGCAGTCGGTCGCAAGAAAGCAGTCCAACTTCTTGTCCTCGCTCTCCGCTGCGGACTGATAGGTCGCCGTCGGACTGTACTCCTTGCCGTGACTGTCGTTTACATTGCACTTCGGCACGGTGCCGCTTAACACCTGACCGAGAGAATCGTAATGCTGCTGCTCCTTTTTCTTTAAATCCGTGAAAAGATTTACCAGCACCGGATCCTTCGCCTCTGTGCTGTATCTTCCGTATTTCTCAATACAGGTCTGCTCCTGTGTCTGTAAATCCTTGATGGCTGCCGTTTCTTTTTCGCTCAATACCATGATTCTACCTCTTTTCTATTTGGTTAGAAATAGTATTGGTAAGAAATGATTTGTTTATGCATCTTCTTATTTCTTTCTCTTTTTCACCACCACAAAAATGCCTGCTGCCACAACTGCTACGCCTGCTGCTACCGCTGCAATCAGGCCTCTATTGATCGGCTTTACTGTATCTGCGTCTGCAGCATCAACCGTCGTCTGCGCTTCTCCTTCCCCCTTCACCAGCACCATTGCAGAAATCGGCGCGACGGTTGCCGTATTATCTGTGATGGTTTCAAGTATCTCGGTGCCCGCCTTTTCGCCGTTAATGTATACGTCCCATACACCGTCGGGAAGTGTTACCTGCGTTTCCTCACCGTTCGGATTGAAGATCATGAACATTCCCTCTGCACTGTCGCCGTTTGCACCGCCTTTGATCTCAAATGCGGTGACGTTGGCGTCAAGACCTTCCACAGCGGTAATATTCGCTTCCACATCCTCCGCCGTCGTCATGCGCAATGCCGGATGCGCTTTTCGGAACGCAATCAGCCCCTTATAATAATCGTATGTATTCAGGTATTCTTCTTCGCTCAGCGTATCCCATTTCAGGCTGTTGACCGAATCCGGCGAAGAATAGCTGTTCTCATCGTACTCGCCGCTCGATTTCATTTTCGTGCGGAGCATCTCCTCGCCCGCCTGCATGAACGGGATACCCTGCGATGTCATGTAAATTGCCGCTGAAAGGTTGTTCATGCGCACCCGGTCCATTCTTGACTCGTTGATCGTAGAGCGTGCGATGCGGTCCATAAGCGTTAAATTATCGTGGCAGGATGCATAATTGACGGTCTGCGACGGTGAAGAGCACCAGTCCGCCGCACCGAAAAAGTTCTGTACAATCGTCTCCTCTAAGCCCTCTGCCCCGGAAACATAGCCTGTTTCAGAAGTCTCAAATACGCTTCCCTTTAAAGCGTCGCGCAGTGTGTCATTAAAATATGCAAATTCCGGCGTCTCGGCGGAATTGATCTGCGTCGCCATGGCATATCCTTCTTTCGTCAGGGTAGTATCCATGGTCCATCCTTCTCCGTAGAAAATGACGTCGGGATAATCCTTATGTACCTCCTCTACGATCTCATTTACTGTCTGTGTGTCGAGCAGTCCTACAAGGTCAAAGCGGAATCCGTCAATATGGTACTCCTCTGCCCAGTATTTTACCGATTCCACAATATATTTGCGAACCATTTCCCGTTCCGAAGCCGTGTCATTTCCGCAGCCGGAACCATTCGAATAATTTCCCTCTTCGTCGATACGTGAGAAATAGCCCGGTACGATCTGGTTAAAGCAAAATTCAGATGCATTATATACGTGATTGTACACAACATCCATGACAACGCTGATGCCATTTTCATGAAGCCCCTGCACCATCTGCTTCATTTCCTTTACACGAACTTCTCCATTGTATGGATCTGTCGAATAGGATCCCTCCGGCACGTTGTAGTTCACCGGATCATAGCCCCAGTTAAACTGTGCCTCATCCAGCTTCGTCTCATCCACCGAGCCGTAATCGTAAGACGGCAGCAGATGCAGGTGCGTAATTCCCAGATCCTTGATATGGTCTAATCCGGTGGGAATTCCGGACTCCGTCGTCGTGCCTGTTTCAATGATTCCCAGAAACTTGCCCGTATTGGTAATTCCCGAACTTTCATCCGAGGATAAATCTCTCACATGCAATTCATAGATAATGGCGTCCGTATAATTTTCTCCCGCGTGCGGATTCTTATCATTCTCCCAGCCCTCCGGATCGGTGGACGCAAGGTCGATGACCATCGCGCGTTTTCCGTTTACCCCGGTGGTTCTTGCATATGGGTCGCATGCCTCTGTCTCCGTTCCGCCCACAGTAACCGCATACGTATAATAGGTACCGTTTAAATCACCCTCTTTTTCTGCCACCCATGTTCCGTTTACATCCAGCTGCATGGAAAGCTGCTCAATTAAATCGTCCGTTCCCTCTGTCCCGGATTCATATAAATTTACCTTTACCGCCTCTGCAGTCGGCGCCCATACACGAAACTGTGTCTTCTCACTGTTCCACGTCGCACCCAGATCCGTGCCCGTATAGGTGTACTCATTTTCAAACGCTTCCGTCGAGTATATATTCGGCAGAACAATCGGATATTCATTCCCGTCAAATGTAATATTATACTCCCCTGTCAGATCAAGCGGGCCTCCCACGGAAATGACGTATTCAAACCGCTCGCCCTCCGTCACCTCTGTAATCGCTACATTGCCTTCCTTACCCGTAATGGAAAATGCGCCTGCCGGATCTCCTTCTACCTCGCCTGTCAGCCTGGCGGTGACCGTCTGTGTCTCATCGTTATATTTTGCCTTTGAAAGCTTTGTTCCTGTCACAGCATCCTCTCCATACTCCTTGGTGTATCCCTCTACACCGGACTCTACATAAATATGAACCGTACCCGAAACCATTTCCGAAATGTCGATAAACTGGTCCGCGTCAATATCTTTTGTCCAATCGGCGGTTCTGACAATAAATCCAACGGAAGATGCGCCCGGTGTAATCACCTTCGTCGCCACCATCTCTCCGTCTTCCTCTTCGAACGCATAAGCGGCGCCGTCCCCGCCCTCTTCCCAGAGCCAGACATCCCATCCGTCATAATTTCCGTCTTCCCTGTGATAGTGCAGTTTTAGGGTCAGCTCTTCTGCCGCCGCGACTGTCACTACGTCCATAACCGATGCTGCAAACGTCGTTGCAAGCATCACCACCGCCATAAGCAGTGCCCTGATTCTCTTTCCCATAATGATACTTCTCCATTTCTCTGATCGTTTTCCGGTAAGTATTCCCTTTCCCCGCTTACCGGAATTATAGAGATATTGTATCATATTTTCGAAAATAATAAATATCTTTTATATATTTTCGATACTTTTATTATTTTCGAAACTTTCTGTTTCCGTGATAATAGCGCGTTCGCTACGTCAGCGTATGCTTTTCTCTGTAAAAGAATTTATATTTTCAAATTTCATAGTTGACAAATCCTGCTTCCGGTGACTATAATACGTTTAATCGAAGCAGAACAACGGCTTTGACGGGAAGAAGTAAGAATAAGCGGAACGAACAGAAAGTAACCGGTTGATGAGAGGTACATGGAAAGCTTATTACGAATACATCCCCGAGCCTCACACCGAATCGATGCATACCTTATGCGGACAATGTATATGCTATACCGCAGGAACGGATGAATTGCAGTAGGCTGTGACGGAGTGGCGCACGTTAGAAGCGCCGGAGTGTTGTTGGACACTCGCAGAGGTAAGCAGCGCGAGCTGTTTGCGAAAAAAGGTGGTAACACGAGATCATACCCTCGTCCTTTTCGAAGGACGGGGGTTTTTTGCGCGATACAGCACCACCCCAGAAAAACACAACAGAAAGGAGATTCCCATGATACGTTTTGCCGCAAACGACGACATGCCTGCTGTCTGCGCCATCCGCAGACAGGTTCACGCCGTGCACACCACAGGCCGCCCGGATATTTTCCGGATGCCGGAGCACGCAGAAGAATTCGACCAATCTCTCTATGAAACCGCCTCACATGAAAACTACCGCCTTCTTGTATGCGAGGCAGACCAGAAGATCACCGGCTATGCTCTTGTGCGGATCGTCACCGTGGAAAATATCTGTATGAAATGCGACCGTCTCGATTATTTCATTGAGGAAATCGGCGTAGATGCTTCATGCCGCAGATGCGGTTACGGAAAAGAGCTTATGGAATACGTTTTTGCAGAGGCCAGGGCACATAGCGCGGCTTCCGTTTTCCTTGATTACTGGTCTTTCAACGAAAACGCCGCTCGCTTTTACGAAAGCCTTGGTATGACGCCGAAGCGTTGCGTCGTAGAACTCGCAATTTAGACAAATATAGTTAAAAGAAAGGAAATCAGAACAATGACATTGTACGATGAGTTAGTTGCCCGCGGTCTGATCGCGCAGGTAACAGACGAAGCAGAAATCAAAGAATTGATCAACAACGGAAAAGCCACTTTCTACATCGGTTTTGACCCGACAGCGGACAGCCTGCACGTCGGACACTTCATGGCACTGTGCCTGATGAAGCGTCTGCAGATGGCAGGAAATAAGCCGATTGCCTTAATCGGCGGCGGCACCGCTATGATCGGCGACCCATCGGGACGTACCGATATGCGCCAGATGATGACGCCGGAAACCATTCAGCACAACTGTGACTGCTTCAAACAGCAGATGAGCCGCTTCATTGATTTTTCCGAAGGAAAAGCGCTGATGGTAAACAACGCGGACTGGCTGATGGACTTAAATTATATCGACGTGCTGCGCGAGGTCGGCGCACATTTCTCAGTCAACCGTATGCTGACCGCTGAGTGCTACAAACAGCGTATGGAGAAGGGCCTAAGCTTCCTTGAATTCAACTACATGATTATGCAAAGCTACGATTTCTATACCTTATACCAGAAATACGGCTGCAACATGGAATTCGGCGGCGACGACCAGTGGAGCAACATGTTAGGCGGTACGGAATTGATTCGCCGCAAGCTCGGCAAGGATGCATATGCTATGACCATTAATCTGCTCCTGAACTCCGAGGGCAAGAAGATGGGCAAGACACAGTCCGGCGCTGTTTGGCTCGATCCGAACAAGACTTCCCCGTTCGATTTCTTCCAGTACTGGAGAAACGTCGCGGATTCCGATGTATTAAAATGTATTCGTATGCTGACCTTCCTGCCCCTCGAGGAAATCGACGCAATGGAAAGCTGGGAGGGCGCACAGCTTAATGAGGCAAAAGAGATTCTTGCATTCGAGCTGACAAAGTTGGTTCACGGTGAGGAGGAAGCCGCAAAAGCAAAAGAAGCCTCCCATGCGCTTTTCGCTGGCGGCGGTGATTCCGCGAATATGCCGACTGTCGAGCTGACCGCAGAGGATTTTGCAGAGCGCGACATGGATATCATGGCAGTACTTGTCCGCACAGGGCTTGACAAGACGCGCTCCGATGCAAGACGCGCCGTTGAGCAGGGCGGCGTCACCGTAAACGACGAGAAAGTGACCGACGTAAAGACGACTTACGGCGCCGATTTCTTCAAGGGCGACGGTGTTGTCGTAAAACGCGGCAAAAAGAAATTTGTAAAGGTATTCATGAAATAAGCAGTTTCTTCTATATTATATGCATTTCAAAAAGGGATTTCCGCAATGACTACACATGTCATGTTTAGAAATCCCTTTTTGTATCTCTCCGTTGTTTCCTATTATGCTGCTTATGCCGTTCTCAACACTTTCCCCGCGTACATGTTTTTTCTACTCCCATTTCACGAGGATGACCTGATCCGCGCTCCAGTGCGTCTCATCCTGCTTACTTCCATATACAAGCACGGAACTTTCCTCTGTCATCCCGCTTTTATCGGTATCTTTTATTTCAATCAGCGAAAGACTTGCTATGTCGATCCTCATAATCTGAAAAACAGTGCTATCTGAAACGGCAACATACACGATATTCTCCGCAGACTCCTCGTCCTGCACCATGGTAGCTATGGTATTCTCATCAATAACTTGCACCGGCGCGACTTTAAGCTCCGCATCCGATATCTCTACAAGTTTGCCGTCAATATCCGCCGTATTGAACAAATTTTCTACGTCTGCATCCCCGGTTGTCGCAGAATATTTTTCCGCCTGTGCATCATCCGTTCCTTGCGACTGTTTTGCCGATGCATCATCCGTTCCTTCTGACTGCCCCGTCGACGCATCTCTCGTTTCCGCATCTCCCGGCATCCCGGTATTTGAATCATTTTCCGCCTGTGCGCCCGTTTCCTGCTGCACAGTCTCGTCCGGCGCACCGCAGCCCATAACGCCCAACTGCAGCAGCAGACAACTCATCAGCAACAGTGCCGCACTCTTTCTCCTGTTCATTTTCATGTATCTGTTCTCCTTCCTTATCCCGCGGCTTTTGCGCCGCTAAGTTATCTCATGTTCAGAGTAACAGATACAGCTTTAAAATTTCTTTATTCTTTCTTGAAATTAGAGGAAAATGAAATATTTCGGAACGCTTTTTCACGCAATATTCTCTGCATTTCTATTTTGTCCTTCCCGCAAGCCACGTCTTTACAAGCGGCAGCCAGCTCTGACACTCCTCCTGCACGCCGTAGCCTTCCACATTCGCGCTCTGCTCGTCGCAGGCGGAAAGCCCATGTCCACCCACCGGGTACATATGGAATTCTACTGGTATCTGATATTTGCGCATCGCCTGTATCAGATACAACGAATTTTCCACCGGAACGCAGTCGTCCGTATATGTATGCCAGAGAAATACCGGAGGCATATGTTCCGTGACCTGTTTCTCCAAAGAGACGCGCGCGAGCATTTCTTCCGTATTCTGTCCTCTAAGGAGTGCGTCAAATGAACCTCTGTGTGCATATTCCCCCGAGGTAATGACCGGATAGCAGAGGATCAGCCCCGCCGGACGCAGCTTTTCATTTTCCACACCAAGCTTCTCGGAAATCCATGATTCGTGCCAGAAAGCGCCAAAACTTGCCGCCAGATGACCTCCCGCGGAGCATCCCTGTACATAAATCTGATCGCCCTTTACATTCCACTCCTCTTCGTATTCATGAATGAGCTTCATGGCGGATGCAAGCTCCAAAAGCGCCGTCGGATAAACTGCGGGCGCGCAGGAATAGCGCAGGATCGCTACATGATAGCCCATCGCCAGAAAACGCACGGCAAGCGGCTCCGCTTCCCTGTCCGACGTCCACTCATAACCGCCTCCCGGACACATGAGAATCAGCGGGCGGTTCTTTATCATAAGCTCATTGCTCGGCTCTAAAATATAAGTGCAAAGTTTTGCGCCGGACAGCGAGCCCTCTGCCTGGATTGTAAATGTCTCTGTCAACATATTGTTATACTCCTTCCCTGAATAAATCAGCTATAAAACTTTTGATTCTTACTTTTCGGTGTTTCCGGTTTTGTCATCTTAAGCTGTCCCGTCTCAAGCAGCGGATTGATATAGTTCTGTGTCACATAATAAATCGTGGATATTCCCAGAAAGTCTGCTATTTCCTTCCTGGACCGCGGCTCGCTGCAAAATTCCAACAGTCTGCGGCTTTCATTTTCCTCTATCTGCGCGGGCTTTGCCTCCTCATTATAAAATGTCACCACAAATTCATTTCTGGAATCTGAAAACACCGCTTCTCTAAGCCCTGCTTCCCGGAGTTCTCTCTGCATTGTCGGAATACCGGAGTAGCGGTTTTCCGTCAGCCCCAGCGTCTCCATTGCTCTCGCCAATACCGGATTTCTCGTATCAGGCTGCGTCTTTCCCAATGTATCCAACGACATTCGCCCGTACAGACCGCCCGGATTACGGATTTCGATTCTATCCTTATATAAAATGACCTCGATCGGCATCGCCTCCGTATGAATGCTGTAATCACGGTGAATCATCGCATTCAGTATCGCCTCCCTTAGTGCAACCACCGGGTACTCCGTCTTATCCCGCCGTTCTCCGGTCTTTGAATCAACGATTGTCTGAATCTTCATATTTTTTATCAGAAACTTCATCGTCAGCCCCACCATATCATCAATCGTGCCTTCGATTCTGACATTATCCAGAAAACGTGCGCCCTCCTTTGTGACCTCTCCTTTTTCATATCCCGGCACGACCATCGCATTAATCGTATACTGGGGATAGAACATCTGCGGATAAATTGAGAATAGCAACGTGCAGACAAGTGTAGGCTTGCCATCTACACACAGATTTAGGAATCTTTTTATCTCCTCATCTGTCAGCTTCGCGAGCTTGGGATTTCTGTCCTTTATCGTATCTACATAGTGTTCCATTTTGGGTATCTCAATCGCCGTCATATCCGCCCGCTCATTCACCCGAATATCATCCTGATACTTTTTCCGAAATGCTTCGTAGCTGTATATTTCATAATCGCTCATCGGCTCATCCGAGTCACCCGACCTAATATAAGAACCCTTCATCCGTCCGACGCCGCCATAATAGCACGGACGCTCCGTAATATCAATTCCCGGAATCTCTGCTGTGACGACATAATTTCCTTCCACCAACCCCGATGTAAAAATCGGTCTGACCGCCGGAACCATCTGTTTGCACTGCTCATTTACCTTCTTCTGCAAATCCTGAACATCGTATACACCGACGACCTCATAGCCCTTTATTTCATCCACGCCAAATAAAATGATGCCGCCCGTGTCCTGATTTGAGAAAGCAGAAAGCGTATCGTATAATTTTCTAGGACAACCCTCGTGCGCCGCCTTTAGTTCCAATGTCTGCGACTCACATTGCATTGTCTGAA
The DNA here is from genome assembly GCA_021771815.1 of Roseburia hominis. Lineage (GTDB taxonomy): Bacteria > Bacillota > Clostridia > Lachnospirales > Lachnospiraceae > Roseburia > Roseburia hominis_A. Next base: position 17,402 of record JAETOE010000041.1, on the reverse strand, counting down.
CTTTCTTGATAAACCCCTGTATCTCCTCCTCTGTCAATTTTCTCATCTCCTTTCCTGCAAAAGTATACGTTCTTTTCTTCTATTTTAAACAAAATAAGCAAAAAAACAAAGTCCTATTTTGCTTTTTTGCTTATTTTGTTTGCTTATTTGTTAGATATTTTGCTTTTTACTTGTTTTCTTCACTTTTTACTTTGCTTATTTACTTCCAATTTGTTTATTTCTTTGTTTATTTTCTATTTTTACAATACCAAAAAGGCTGCGCACGATTCCTCGTGCACAGCCCTCTGTCAGAGGCGACTGACGGATTTGAACCGACGATCAGGGAGTTGCAGTCCCACGCCTTACCACTTGGCTAAGTCGCCTTGTTATCTCCTGCTCTGCTACATTATATGCAGGAATCCTCTTACTGTGACTCCTTTTTGCAAAGCATCCGCACATTCACAGATTTTCTTCCGTAAATGTGCTACACGAAGATTTTAACAAAACGACTTCGCCCCGTCAAGCATTTCTTTACGACATTTACTGCTGCGCAGTTATTTCCTTCTCCCACACTTCAAGCACCGCCGTGTTGTCGCCGTTGTCCTGCACAAGCATGATCGTCAGTCCTTTTACCGCACCCTCATTGTCAAAATTATAACAGATCATGGCATCAAACCCGTTTACGAAATCCTCAGGGTAAAAATAACATATACCGTCACTCTCGCCATCTTCATCTGATGTCCGATAGTCGTATTCATAATGACCATCGGACAGCGCAAGCGTCTCTGTGTCAAGCAGATTCGCTCCATTTACTGCCTCTTCCTTCTTTCCCTCACTGACTGCCTCCAGGATCTGGTCAGCCTCTGCCTCTGCTGCTGCCATATCGGGTGTTTCTTCCTCCATGCTTTCGTCATCCGCACTATCCGCACTCCAGCTTTCCTCAAGCGCCCGCAAATATGCTTCCGCCGCGGCAGAATCTGCCCTCGACGCATCAAACGGCAGCGTAAACAGCAGATTCATCCCGTCGTAGCCTGCATTTTGGGAAATCAGCCCTGTCGCTTCATCATAATTGTATGCTGCATTTTCATAAAAAGTAGTATTGGAAACACACAGGTAAATTGTGCGGTCTGCGAACATCATCACGTCATCACATTCAATGATACGATACAAAATCCCATTATCCACAATATCCGAATATCCGCCGTTCATGGAAGCAATGTTATACTGCCACGGCGTAAGCCCCTGAATTAACGGCGATACAAAGAAACTCATCTCTCCATAAGCATCGTCACTTGTAGACGGCATCGCCGTTCCATCCAACCGCTCTATTGTGACTGCCGCATAGGTACTGTCCGGCGTAAAATCCTCCGATAAATCAGAATGTATCAGCTTCTCCCCGGTCGTGATACCGAGCAGCGTCACACGGTAATCTCCCCACTCCTGTACCTCGCCGACGGAAACCGCGTCCTCTCCGCGAAATGCCTCCGCAATTTCTTCATTTCCCATCGCGTCGGCTGCCTCCGCCGCATTCATATACCGGACCGTCGCACCCACGGTCACGCCTGTCAGCATCACGCAGGCAACTGCTGCAACTGCAATCTGTAACGTTTTTCTTTTCTGTTTTCTCATAGCAAGATTCTCCTTCCACTTGCGGAGGATGCGCCGGTTCACTTCCTCGTCCGGCTCCATGTTCGAAGTGAGGGCTGCCTTCATAAGTTCCTCCAATCTGTCGTCCGATCTTCTGTTATCTCTCATAGCCATGTTCCTCCAATTTTTCTGCAATTACGGTTCTGGCTGTATGCAGTCTGCTCTTGACCGTACCGCGCGGAACGTGCAGTGTCCTTGCGATTTCTTCAATACTCAGCTCCTGTGAATAATACAGGTACACGGGAATCCGGTATTTCTCCTTTAATGCCGCTGTTTCCATTCTGACAAGCTCTATCAGCTCCGCGGATATACAGGCTTCCTCCGGGGACGGCGTTTCCGGCGCCCCGGGGAAGGACCAGTCCTCCTCCATACGTTCCTTCGGTGCGATTCTCTGCCTGCGCGCATATTTCTTCTTCTGATTCTTCCAGTTTCCCACGGCAATGCCGAGCAGATAGCTCTTCGGATTTCCCAAAAGCTCGATAATCTCACAGCGCTCCATCGCTTTTAGCATCGTCTCCTGATACAATTCCTCCGCATCCTCCCTGTTTCCCGTCAAATGATAACAGAAGGCATAGATATTACCTCCCTCTTCTTCAATCAGCTCTGCAAATTCATGACGTGTCACAACAGTTTCCTCCTGTACGGTTTTCCGGCAGTCTGTTTTTCTGCCCTTCACTGATATATTGTCCTAAACTCCTTTCCGGTTCATTTTTTGAAAGTCTGTATTTTATTTGCAGAATCCTGCTATCATATTCTCACTGCCGCAGCTTTAGCTTCTGAACCATCCGATACCCGTTTTCCCTGTCATAAGAAATGATCCGGCTCGGGCTTACGATATAGAACCGGTCTCCGACGTAAAGCCCCCTGTAATCTCCGATATCCTCTCCTGTATACAAGACGTCTGTAACAGCAGTCTCCACGGTCAAATCCTCCGCATCTGATGCAGAATTACCCTCGCTTACATTTGATGCTGCGTCTGTCTTCTCCTCATCCGCATCAAGCTTCTCCGTCAGCAGATTCTTAAATTCGCCGTCCTCCCATGCAAAGAGAAGATAGCTTTCCATATCTGCACCTTTTCCGTTATAGTCGTAAGATTCTCCCGCAAAACCGAGTATATTTTCCTCCTCATCCGCAAGCACACACTTGTAATCATAAAGCGCCGGACTGTAATCAAGATCATCCAGCACGCAAGTACCAAGCGTCTTAAGTTCCGACGGATCTGAAATATCGAACATCGTCAGCTTGATACCCTCCTGCGCACCGTTATCGGGATCTGTCTCATACCCAATTCCCACGAGTTTATCCTCCCCCCAGAAATGCAGATATTCGGAAAATCCGGTAATCTCAAGCTCGGATAAAATTTTCGGATGCTCCTCGTCCGATAAATCCACCGCAAACAGCGGGTCGGTATTGCGATAAGTGACAAAGTAAACAGTATCCCCGAAGTACCGCGCCGCATAGATCTGTTCTCCCTTTGCGATACCGTTAAGCTCCCCCGTCAGCTTTAAGTCCTCGTCAAACAGATAGAGCCGGTTCTCATTCTCGCCGTTGCTCCAATCCGTTGTCAGCAGGCGGAGTGTTCCCTGGTACTCGTTGACCGCAAAGATGTCTCTGACCTCGCCTGCCGCCAAAGTCGCTCCGACCGCCTGAATCTTGCCGCCCTTTAACGAAAATTTTGCAATCTGTGTTCTTACGCCTGTATTCAGACCATATTCCGTCCCGTAGAGATAGAGCGCCCCGCTGCTCACATAAATATCCACATAGTCGTTTATAATCATGGTATTATCCACAACCTCATCCGGCTTATCTATATCGGTAGAGGAGATAATCAATCCCGTCTCGCCATATTCCGGCACATAGATGCAGTCCGCCGCAACCGCTTCCCCGTTCACCAGAGGAATCCAGCCGTCTGCGTCCTTCCCTAAAGCCGCCTCTTCTCTGGTAAGTTCCGGCAAATTCATCCATTCCTGTGTGAACAGGTACACGATATTTCCCAGTTTACGCGAAGTCTTATAATAGCCGTCCTGCGTGATGCTGCCCGACAATACAGGATTTCTTCGGTTTTTAATATCGTAAGTGAAAAGTTCTGTTTCTACGCTTGTCTCCATATAATATGCTCTCTTTTTCGTCTCCTGCCCTTCTGTGCCGTCACTTTCCTTTAGATCCGTATTTTCCTTCTGCACGATCAGGTTCAGCACGTCGCCGTCCACATACATTTCCAACACCTGATCCGTCGCGCTGTCCATGGAAATCTCTATCTCTCCCGCCGCCCTCATTGCCTTGCCGCGCACATCGATTATTTCCACAGCATCGTCGTGAACCACATAAATATAAGAACCGTCCGTCTTTACAATGTCACTCTCATCCACTCCCGCAGTCTGCACATTCGTCCTGGAGTAGCTTTCTTCCTCCCGCTGCGCTTCTTTTCCTGCACTGTTGTCATACACCCCGGCGTTCTGCTTCATACTCTGCGACTGTAAATCCTGTATTCCGCCCACGGTATCTGCCACCATACTCTCTTCCATCGCGCCGCCCGCTGCCGGGGCCTCGTAAACCACTGTCGATTCATCTCTCGCCTCGCCCCCGGTATCTATAGAATCAGCTGTAGCATTATATATTGCCGGAACTCCGCTCTCCCCGTAGTATTTGTAGAGAACATCGTAGACCTCCCCGTAATTTTCTGCCACTACATAAAGCGCCCCGGCGTCTTTCTTGGGTTCTGCGGTGCCGCCGTCTGCGCTGTCTTCTGCCGTTCCGTTTCCGCCGTTTCCATCTCCACCGTCTGCTCCACTGCCGGCATTGTTCTCCGCCGTACCATTCCCCGCTCTGCCGTCCGCTCTGTCTTCTGCCGCTTCGTTTCCTCCGTTTCCGTCTCCGTCGTCCTGCGCCGTCTGCCATACACTCGCTCCCTCATGGGAAACAGCCGCCGCTCCGCCGAGTCCCACGACCAGCACTGCCGCCGCCGCTCCCACACGCTTCCACATGGATCTGTGTGCCGCCGTTCCGCCCCGCTTCCACACAGACCTGTGTACTGCCGCTTGATTTTCTGCCGTCTGCTGCGCATCCATTCTTTTCTTCATATTTTCCGGACGAATACTCTCCGGTATCTCTATTTCATCTGCGGATTCCTTGATTTTCTTCAACATTTCCTGCTCTGTCATATTCTCCCTCCATTCTCTGCGTCACATCCGATTTCCCTGCTTTCTTTCCGGTCTGTGCCCGCCAAATCACTATCCCTTCAGCTTCCCCGCCATCTTCTTCAACCCCCGGCTCTCCTTTGAGCGCACGGTATTTTCATTCATATGTAGAATCTCCGCAATCTCCCTGCTCTTATAGCCGCAGAACAGATGCATTCCGATAATAAGCCTCTCCTCGGCGGGCAATTCAAAGAACAATCCACGCACGACTGCCGCCTCCTCCAATCCGCCTTCACTTCTCCTATTCCCAATATCTGAAATTTCTTCCGCCTCTTCTATTATAAAGCGGCAACTTTCGCGCAATTTGTCCGTGCACTTATTAGCAAGGATCTTAAAACACCAGCTTTTAAAGGCTTCTTCCCTGCGCAGGGTATGAATCGACGCAAACGCTTCCGTCACCGCTTCGCTCACCACATCCTCCGCATCTGCGGTATTACGCAGCGTATAAAGTGCGAACCGATACATATTCTCATATATTTCTCCATAAAGAGCGGCAAACGCTTCCGTATCTCCCTGCTTTGCCGCCTGAACTAACTGCAAATAATCTTCCATAACACACCTCCTTTATCTATATGACGGAAAGGATATGCCATTTGTTGCACGCAAATTCGACCTTTTCATATAAATTTATTTATTTTTCTTATCATTTCCAAAGAAATGCTGCACTCGCGCCGTCTCCAAGCATATATTATACAGAATCCGAAACTATAAAGGTATGTCAACTTATGTCCAATTATGCTATTTCTTCCATAGAAACTCATCTGTTTTTTGCCCGTATCATGCGTGAACATACGCTTTTTCTCATGGCAGGATTCCCCTGTAAAGAGGAATCCTGGATCAGACAGGCAGATTTTTTTCGCGGCCAGTTCGAGGAGCTTCTTAAGGATGCTGTGAGAATCAGCGACGGCAGAGTCAGTGATTCCGTCATACGCTCCGGTGAGCTTGTCACGGAATTCACCATCCCGGCAGAGCGGAGAACCGAATCGCTGACCGGAATCTCCATCGACAGCCGCATTTCCGAATTAGAACTTGCGCTCCGCTGCGGCGGTGACGAGGGCTTAGCAAACTTCCGCGACAAAGCTTTCCTAAACCAGGTACATGAACTGAACCGGCGTTCCCTGCGGCTTTTGAACGGCCTTATCAATTTTAAGGAATCCATTCTGCGGGAAGTTAAAAACGGCAATCTCTTTACCGCCAATTATCCTCTGCTCATTCAGCATATTTTAAGGGAAGCGCGTCTATATCGTGACACCGTCATGGAATGTATGCGTGGGCGCCGCTTTTCCATGCATCACCTCTGTGAGACGGAAATATTCTGGAATCAGATTATGATGGAGCACGCATGGTTCATCCGCGGACTTTTAGACCCCTGCGAGGAGGAGCTGATCGACACCGCCGATAACTTCGGGGATACTTTCTGCGCACTTTTAAAAGCGGCGCGCGAACAGGATGCTATTGCATCGGAGTGCAATCCTAAAGACCGGAATGCAATGAACGCCGTCATGGGCGACTGTGACGCTCTCCGCAAAAAATCCCTCGAAGAGACGATAAAATACCAGCAATTCAAGACCGCCGGAACAGAGGGCATTCTAAAGCTCAAGATCGACTCCATCATCCTCCCTCTGCTCGCCGACCATGTGCTTCGCGAGGCAAATCACTACATCCGTCTATTAAACTGTAAACTATAAGGAGATAAACTATGGAGCTATGCTGTTATCCTTGTCCCATAAAGACAAGGACCTATGATATAGAAGCAATTGAGCTTCCGATTGTGTACAACAAATACGGCGACCATGATCCAAATGGTCTTATCTATGTCCTGAAAAAAGATGCAAACCGCATCCGTGAAAATGCCCTGCGGAATTTCTCACAGAAAATACCGCAGCCGTCCCCGGATGTCGTCCCCCTTGTTATCCGGGCAAATATCGGCGATACGGTCGTCATTCATTTTTCCCATTCCTTAAACCGCGCGCTCTCTTTGCATGTCCTTGGCATGGACTACGATGTACAGACCTCGGACGGCGCGGATGTAGGTTACAACAAGGACTCCACCACCAGTCACCGTATTACCTACACCTGGTATGCACGCGAAGAAGGCGTTTTTTTGTTCCATGATATGGGCGATACCAGAAGCAGTGAGGAAGGCACCAATGTGCACGGGCTTTTCGGTGCGATCATCGTAGAAGCGGCGGAAGCAAAATGGCTCTCCCCCGAAACCGGGACAGAAATTGAAAGCGGACTCTTCGCGGACATTTATCACCCCACAAATCCTGCCTTTCGCGAGTACGCTGTCTTTTTTCACGATGAGCTTGAGATAAAAGACAAAGATGGCAATCAGCCAGCCGATCCGCACACAGGACTTCCCTCTGCTACGACCGGTATCAGCTACCGTTCTGAGCCGATGCGCAACCGCATGCCGCTGACAGACGATCACGCTGACAGCGGAGAGGATATCTCCATGAGCTCCTGGGTCTACGGCGATCCTGCGCCGCCAATCTTACGGGCATATGCGGGAGATCCTTCCAAAATCCGCCTGATTCACGGCGGCATCAAGGAAACCCATGTTTTTCATCTTCACAACCACCAATGGCGTTTAGAGGATGCAAATCAGAATTCCACGATTATAGATTCCATTTCCATCAGTCCGCAGGAGTGTTATACGTTAGACATCCTGCACGGCGCAGGGAGCTTAAACAGAACCGTCGGCGACGTCATTTTCCACTGTCATCTCTATCCGCATTTTCATGAGGGAATGTGGACACTGTGGCGGATTTTTGACCGTCTGGAAGATGGAACCGGAAGACTGCCGGACGGCACTGCAATTCCGCCCCTCCTCCCTCTTAAAGACAGAGTAAAGCCTCCCGAAAAGGACGCCCAGCATCCCGGTTATCCCAATTTCATAAACGGTACCTTCGGCGAACGTCCTCTACAGCCTCCGCTTGGTATTCTGGATGAAAACGGGGAAAATCTCATGGAGCCGACTGATCTGGAACTGGCGAATTTTGTTCCTGATTTTGCACCCGGCGAGCTTTACGCGGACACCTGTCCCTGTCATACCTGCCGCGACATAAAGGTTTTTGAAATCGCACTCGTGCAGGCAAAAGTCACCTATAACCGTTATGGCTGGCATGACCCGCAGGGAAGATTTTTTGTGCTGAAAGAAACCTTGAAACGTCACGGCGGACTTGACGCCTTCATACAAAAGGTGGAATCAGGTAAACTTTAGGTAGAACCTCTCGTTCTCCGTGCGAACGACGGCGACTGCATTGAAATACAAATGACCAACCTGCTGCCGGAGCGCCTTGACGCAAGTCCGTTCCAATTAGAGACTATCACCGATATCGTAGGCACACATGTCCACCTGGTAAAATTCGATACAATCGTATCGGACGGCGCAGCAAACGGCTGGAATAATATCGCAGGCGCAAGAAAATATGAAACACTGATAGAACGCTTCTTTGCAAATACGAAACTGAACACCGTCTTTTTCCACGACCACCTGTATGCAAATTCACACCAGCAGCACGGTGTATTCGGAGCTTTAATCATAGAAGAAGCCGGAGCTACCTTCCACAATATCCGAACCGGAAAGCCTCTGACACATGGGACAAAAGCTGTCATACGACGCAAAGACGGAACCTCTTTCCGGGAGTTTGCGCTCTTTGTGCATGACTTTGCAATGCTTTTTGACCGCGACGGAAATCCACTGAATCCGCCGGAAGTTCCCGGTTCCCATGATGATCCGGGCGTAATGGGCATCAACTATCGCTGTGAACCGATGCGCGAGCGCTTAAAGCCCGGCGACGATCCGGCTTACGTGTTTAGTTCTATTGTTCACGGCGATCCGGCTACCCCGATTCTGGAGACTTACCCCGGGGATGAACTGATGATCCGTCTGTTGGACGGTGCACATGAAGAGCAACATTCCTTCAATCTCACCGGAATGTCATGGAAGAAGGAAGTGGATGACACTGCCTCCCCCGACGTTGCCTCACAGACCATCGGTATTTCTGAGGCTTTTAATATTCACATTACAAAGCCTTACGCTCCCGCAGATTATCTGTATTACTTCGGCGGAATCGACGATGCATGGCTGGGACTCTGGGGCATCATAAGAGCTTATCCTCGCCCGACCAAACGCCTGAAGCCTCTCTGCAAAGGAAAGAAACAGCTTCTTCCGCTGCCGCCCTGCCCCGGCAAGGATGCAGTCATACGCAGATATGACATCGCGGCGATTCAGAGGGACGTTCTCTATAACGACCACGGGGACCATGACCCCAACGGACTTCTGTTTGTACCTCTTGCGGATGTCTCAAACGCAATGGAGAAAAACTATCGCCCGAAACCGTTGATCCTCCGTGCCAATGCGGGAGACTAGATCGAGGTAACGCTTCACAATCTTTTCGCGGAACCTGTTCCTTACTTTGATTATCCGCGTGTGCCGCTCGATAAAAAGCATACGCCCTCCATGCGTGTCTCCTTGAATCCGCAATATCTGTACTACGATCCTGTCTGCGATTCCGGCATCAATGTAGGCTATAACAACCGGGAGCAGACTGTCGGCGTCGGAGAGAGTAAGAAATATTTATGGTATGCCGACCGTGAATACGGTTCCTGCATCCTGCAGTCCTTTGGAGACATGCGCAACCACCGTTACCATGGACTCTTCGGAAGTATCATAATCGAACCCGCCGGCGCCGACTGGTATCGGGAGGATTCCTTCCTGCCTGCACTCCACGAAGAACAGGCGGTCATCGTACCGCCGGGCGTTGACAGTTACCGCGAGTGCGTCGTCTTCATTCAGAACGGCATACGCATGCTTGACAAAAATAATCAACTGGTGGAAATCGCCATGGAAGACCCCGATGAGCATGTAGATGCGGAAGATACCGGTGAAAAGGGTTACAACTACCGCTCGGAACGTTTTGCGAACCGGCTTAAGCAGGATAACCGCATCTCCAAAATTTTTAACAGCCGTGTACACGGAGATCCCGCAACCCCACTTTTTACCTCTTACCCCGGCGACCGGTGTCATATTCCGTACAATGATGCCTGCCGATAAGCCCAGAAATGTCGGCTTTACCATTCACGGACATACGTGGAAACAGCAGCCGGATGACCCGTATTCCAGAATTATTCCCTTACAGGGCGCTTTTAGTATCGGCAACACCTACAACATGGAACTAAAGGACGGCGCCTCCTGCCCCGGTGATTATCTGTATCGCTCCGGCACCCTCAAATGGGATGTTGAATCCGGCATGTGGGGCATATTCCGGGTGAAAAAGCGCGGGCTCGGACGCCGCTGCAAGGATACCTGCCGAAAACTACTTTCTTATCTTGGAAAGTGCGGCACCTGATTACTGTATTTTAAAAAAGTGCTGCCGCGCTAACACTTTTAGGATTATAACCCGTGTTAGTGCGGCAGCACTTTCTAAATTGCTATACCACATTCCTTTTCTGTTTTCTGACACTATATCCCTCTACTGTGTATCGAGCACAAAATCCGCGTACAGCGTCACCTGATCGTAATTCGATTCATCCTCCGGCTCAAGGATGGTCTTCGAAATCATATATTCTCCATCGGAAAGCGTACTGTAAAGCCACTCCCAGTTGAGATCCACCGTCGCGCTGCTGTGCGCGGGAATGGAGTAGAAGCCCTTGTTGAACCGATAACTTGTGATAATCGTCTGCACATTGACCCAGTCATTATTGTCGTATTGCTTTAACACAAAATCGGTTCCATACAACACCTCTTCGTCAGTGTTATTTACAATCGTAAATGTAACACCGCCCGGCTCAGCACTCTCCACGCTCATCGTATATGCCGCATCATTCTCCGTATCGCCCGGCTCTACCTGCGAAATGTCTGCCTCTCCTGCCGCATTACCTCCTCCGCAGGCTGTAAACGCGCCCGTTGTGATTATCAGCACCAGGCAGCTTACTCCCATCATCAGATATTCTGGGATACTCGTCCTCTTTTTCATCCTATCGTCCTCCGAATTACTTTCTCCCTCCTATTATAACCGATAATCGCCCGTTCTGCCTTATAAGTTTTTATTAATTCTACCCAACCGCGTTCGCAGCCGCTCTAACCGCTGCATACAGCGGCCAGGCGACGAACCACACAATCCACGTGAATCCCCAGTCTCTTGTGACAAGGCTCCACCCAAGATACACCGCCGTTATAATATACCAGTAAGCGCCCAGAACCATATCCAGAAATGTAGCGACAGGACCACGCTCTTTCTTTTCATCTTCGTCATCCTCCCCGGTTTCTTCATTTAACAGAGCGGCAATACAATTTCTGCGGCTTCTTCTGATAATATTAAGCGCCACGCCAGACGCCACAAGCATCAGCATAAGACAAAGCCCTGCCACATTCACCATATCATCATAATCCGAGATTACTCCCGCGATAAAAAGCGGCAACAGACACAGAATAAACAAAAATGTACTTACAATCCGCATCTTCTCCGCTTTATGCCCCTCTTCCTCTGCCCTCGCACAAAGCTCCTTCTCATACGAAGCGTCAAGTCTGATCTGTTCGTCATCCATATATCCGAATGAATGCATTATTGCATTGCTGTGAATAAAACATGTAATCCCGATTCCAATCAAAATAAATAGCGGTACAAGTCCGAACAATACGGTTGATACCTCGCTCCATGCACCGAAAACACCCGCCGAAGTCTCCAGGTCATTTGCCAATGTTTCAAGCCCCCCGCAGATCAGCAGCGGCACGGCACATAAGATGCAAAGCACTGTACCGGCAGCCTTCCATTTCCCGCTCTTTCTCGCCGCCTGCATGTACTCCTCCGCCTCCGCGCGGCCCATAACCCGCACAGGCTTCCTGGTCTGTGCGCCTACCCCGCAAGCTGCTCCATATGCGTTTGCTCCCTCTGCTGCTCCGGCATTCCCTACGGAACTCCCATCCCCAGCATTCATGCCAAACTCCTCCATAAGCTCGCTGATATCGCCGAACTCGGAAATCACAATGCCGACTGCCTCATTTTCCTTTCTTCCCTCCGCAATCAGCTCATGATACTTATCCTCCATCATGGTTGCAAGTTCTTCCTTCGCCCGCAGCATCTCAGCCGTCTTTGGCATTGCCAGAAACATATTATCCAGATAAGATAAAATAACGTCCATAACTTCTCTCCTTTATTCGATAAAATCATCCACAACTTCCTTTACCAGCATCCACTCCTCGCATTTCTCCTGGTAAAGGGTCCGCCCCATCTCGGTGATCCGGTAATAAGTTCTCTGCTTACCGTTCGTCTCCGTTCCGAAATATGATGTGATGCATCCCAGCTTTTCCAACCGCGTAAAGGCCGAATAAAGCGTCGTCTCCTTCATAACATATTTCTCATGGGAAATCTCCTTAATCTGTCTGGAAATTTCATAGCCATATGAATCCCCATGCAGAAGCAGGAATAAAATCATCAGGTCATTGTAACCCCGCATAACATCGCTTCCAATCAAGCCATCTCCTCCCTTCAAAATTACCTCGACAGAAGTACTACGTCTGATGAAGTAGTTATACCACAATTACTACGTCAGGTCAAGTAATTTTTTATGCAATAGGAAATTGCGTCCTATTGCATAAAAGCACTGTGTGCACAGATGCGCAGCTTGGCGCGCGGAACAAAAGCTGCGCTGCCAGAAAATTTGAAGCGCGGAAGTGTGCGGAGCGCACTTTTGTCCTTGACAACTTTCCTTGTCATATATATAATGATACTGACAAGGAAAGTTGTCAAAATTATACTTAAAGGGGATTTATTATGGAAAATGAATTTGCAACAACTACAGCAGACAATACGCTGCGAGACACAAAACGTCACTTCTCCAAGCTCGGACTGATGTTCCTGCTCGGAACGCTCATGATCTACGGCGTACAGATCGGCGCTTCCGCGATTGCAAATGCAGTCGACCCGGAGCTTATGAACAGCACGGCATACGCGCTCCTTATCACAATGATTCCGATGTATGCAATCGCAATGCCCCTGATGGCTCTGCTCATCCGCACCGTACCCGCCGTTTCGCCTGAGAAGAAAAAGATGACTGCCGGTCAGTGGATTCTTACGTTTCTGATGTGCTACGGCGGCACGTATGTGAGCAACTATGTCGGCATTATCCTTACGCAGGTCATCGGCGCTATAAAGGGCAGCCCTGTTTCCAACAACATGGTAGAAGTTGCGACCAGCTCAAACATCTTGGTGAACTTTTTTATTATGGTAATCTGTGCACCGATTGCCGAAGAACTTTTATTCCGCAAATTGCTCATCGACCGCACCGTAAAATACGGCGAAGCAACCGCAATCCTTTTCTCCGGCCTGATGTTTGGTCTGTTCCACGGCAACCTGAATCAGTTCGTATACGCCTTCGTGCTCGGATTATTCTTCGGATTTATTTATGTGAAGACCGGAAATATCCGCTATACCATCCTTTTACATATGTTGGTGAATTTCCTCGGCTCCGTTGTCGGCGTGATCATTCTGAACTGGCTCGGCGATGAATTCATAAATGCATTAAGCGACACCTCGCTGCTCATGACATACGCAATGGATAATATGCCAAAGATCATGACATATTTCATCTATATAATTCTGCTGCTTGGCATTGCAATCGCAGGCATCGTCCTCTTAATCGTAAACGCCAAGAAAATACATTTTCAGCCGGGTGAAGTTACGATTCCGAAGGGAAAACGCTTTTCGACTACAGTTGTTAATGTTGGAATGGGATTTTACTTCCTCTTTTGGATTTTCACGATTATTTTCCAGCTCTTACAATAACACACAACGTACCATACACTATAGAAATGCCGCATTTCGCTTTTCTCATAATGGAAACGAAATGCGGCATTCTCATCCTCTATGAAAATTTCTCCAATAATTTCTCCAATGGCATAGGTTTTCCGAAGAAATAGCCCTGATACCAGTCGCAGCCCATAGCACTTAAGAGCTGATAGATCTCCTCATTCTCCACATACTCCGCGACCACCTTTACATTCAGCTTCTTCGCCAGCCCAATCACCGACGCCACGATCTTCTGATTTGTCTCCTTCTTCGTCAGATCACGCACCAACGAACCGTCCAGCTTCACAACGTCGAAATATTCTGACTGCAGATACATCAGAGACGTATGTCCCATGCCGAAATCATCGATCAAAAGCTTATGCCCGGCGTCTTTTAACTGACGGATCTTGTGAATGACCTGTTCGGAATTTGTCAGCATATCCTGTTCCGTGATTTCAAGCCACAGATACTTTGTTGATACATGATACTCCGCAAGCTTCTCCTCAATATATTCCTCGATATCCCAATTCAGAGACTGTATCGTAATATTTACCGAAACCTTAAACGGTCGGTCACACCGCCTTGATACCTGCCGGATCGCATCTATCGCCGTATTAAAAATCATTCGCTCAAGATCAGGGAGAACCCCGCCTTCCTTTGCCAGATAGATGATAAGCGGCGGATAAATAAAACCGTACTCTGGATGATTCCAACGCAAAAGCGCTTCTGCTCCGATATATTTTCCATCCGCATCCACCTGCGGCTGATAAAGCAGGCACAGTTCTTTTTGGCGAATCGCAATTTTCAGTTCCTGTAACAGACTGCGCGTAACCATACCGGTATCGTCCATCCGGTGTAGAAAATCGGGATTTTCCCCGCGGCTCTCACATTTTTGGAGCTCCTCTAGCATTCTTTCTATTTTCTCCTGCATCTGCACGCTGTATATTTTCCCATACATTTTCAGAAACGGCATATAAATCCAGACTCCAAGTGCAAGAATCACTACCTGCAGCACCACTCCCGCAACTGAGCCGGAACCGATATACCCGCTCACAAAGACAGGCATCGTCCATGACGTCTCATTACAGGTCGTCGAAAGAATTCCAAGCACGGCAGCCCCACACGACAGTGTTACCGCCAGAACCGGCACGCAGATGAATGGAATCGCCAATACCGGATTTAAGATAATGGGTATACCGAAATTCAATATCTCATTTGTGTTAAAGATGACGATAGGAAACGCCAGCTTTCCCAAATTGCGCATCCGCTTCTTTTTTGCAAATAGAAAAATCGCAATCAGCAGGCACATGGTGGTACCGCAGCCGCCTATCATCACATAAGTGTTGAACATGCTTTTTGAAAAAGTAATGCTGCCGCCCACCAATGAAAAATGCCCTAACGACACGTTTTCCATCATGTGGCTTCCGTGAAATCCCAGAATCCAGAATATATGTACCAGGAGCGTATAGAGCAGCGCGGACAAATATCCGTCTCCGACCCGTGCAAATATCTCCTCCAGCCCGATTTCCCACAGTGTGTAGATGTCTCTCCCTCCTGTTATATGCAGAAGAGCGCACTGAAAAGCCGCAAATGTTAAGATTGTAATTGCCGCCGGCAGGATACTTTGAATTGCGTTCACAAGAACCGCGTCCATGCCTATCGTATATTTCCGGAGAGAAATCTTCTCGATCTTTCCCAGTCTGAAAAATAACTCACAGGATAACAACCCGATGACCATCGCGACAAAATATCCTGTATTTCCCAGAATATCCCACATAGCATCTTCCTTTACCCCAATCAACTGTGTAGAAAAGCTCGCCAGCGAGGTAACGATATAAAAAATCATTTTATCGACCGGCTCTCTCCGCTGAATCGAATAGCTGATTGCAAACGTCACTGCCAGTATGATAGAGAGCATACCGTAGGTCACCCAATTCACCATATCCAAAAATACGGATATCCATGCATGCTCTGTCGTAATCCACAGATAGAACGCGTCATTTGGGAAATTCAGAATCGCTTGCGCCACCGCTCCTGTAAGAATCATTGGCATCAACATCGTAAGAGCTCTTCTTATAACAGAAAGAAACTGATTATTTTCTATTCTATACAAAAGTTCCATAGCACGATTTGTAAATAGCTGTTCACTGTTCATCAAAACCTGTTGCTCATTCATAAACAAGATTCCTTTCCTCTAAAGTGTCATCTCTTCCCTCTGCTCCGGTATTGTCTCCATGTAGCTGTACAGCTCCGCAGCAATCTCTGTCACATTTCTGTCTATCGGCGTCTGTATGACTGCTCCACGCAGCTTTAAACCGTGCGGCCCCTTTTCCTGCTCCGGCCTCAACAGCATCATCATACTGACAGCGCTTCCCTCGTGCACCTCGGACACGGAATCAAGATATTCTTTGCTGTAAAACTGCAGTCCGATATCCTCGCTGCACTCATATTCAACACCGATATAATACGTTCCCTGCGGGCATTGCTGCTCCATGGCAGCGTATGTCTGCCGCTTTACTTCTTCCAGTTCCGCTGCACTCATATGCTCCCGCATACGCCGATTCCACTCTAAATCCGCAAACCTTTCTTCCTGATCCTTCCACACATTGATCCGATAAACACGGTTGATATAACAAATTGTCTCCGTGTCGTCCTCTTTTTTAAAAATAATCGTATTCGATTTCCCGGATTTCTTCTCTTCCTTTTGTCTAAAAACTGTATCAGCCTCTCCCGTTTCATTTTCAATAAAAAGCGTGACTGGCCGCTCTATCCTCACGTTTTTTGCAATTACTCTTTTTACGATTGTAATTGTCTTATTTTCCAAGACCGGAAGCCCTCTCCCTTCCAGATTAATCGTAAGCTTTGTAAGCCCGATTTCATCCCAATCCCGTCGATAAAATACCGAATCCTCCGGTACGCGCCAGCCTGCTTTTCGCATTTCCGTAAACAGACCCAATGTTTCTACATCATTTGCCGGATTCAGACAGCCGGACGATGCACTTCTTACGGAATACTCCTCTCCGCCAAACAGAAATGCTTTTATCTCCATAAAATAATTGTCTTCCGCTTCCCCGCAACTCTCCATCTTTTCGCGCATAGTAAGTTCACATTGTTCCTTCCATGTAGGATAAGAATCAAGTGGCCTGCACATATTCAGGACATAAAGCTCTGCTGTATCATTAACACGCGTCATCCCGATCAGGTGATATGGTTTTCCATATTTTTCCAATGTTTTTCCTAACACAATTATAGCATGATATTGTGGAAATAATTTTTGAAATAACTCAAAATTCATAACCCCAACACCCCCTTTTTTATATAATATCACAACAGGCGTTCGTGAAACACTAGAACTATTAACAACAAAAAAAAGCATAGACCAATCTCTATGCTCTAAAAGAGGCGACTGACGGATTTGAACCGACGATCAGGGAGTTGCAGTCCCACGCCTTACCACTTGGCTAAGTCGCCTTATTCAATTTTCTCTAACGGAAAATCCGTTAAAAAAACTCCCCGAGTAGGACTCGAACCTACGACAGCGCGGTTAACAGCCGCGTGCTCTACCGACTGAGCTATCGAGGAATATATATTGCAAAAATGACGTATTTGGTACGTCATTTACTATATAACAGATTCATCATATTTGCAATAGTTTTCATGATTTAATTAAGGTTGTACCTTCAAAACTTCATACAGATTTCCATCCAAGTTCGAAAGTGGTCATCTCGATTCGCTTCGCTTCATCTCGATGATTTGCTCCGCAAATTTCAAGCCGTATAAAGAA
>JAETOE010000078.1 GCA_021771815.1 Roseburia hominis | reverse complement strand
TGAGTAGTACGTTCGCAAGAATGAAACTCAAAGGAATTGACGGGGGCCCGCACAAGCGGTGGAGCATGTGGTTTAATTCGAAGCAACGCGAAGAACCTTACCAGGTCTTGACATACCTCTAAAGGCTCTAGAGATAGAGAGATAGCTATAGGGGATACAGGTGGTGCATGGTTGTCGTCAGCTCGTGTCGTGAGATGTTGGGTTAAGTCCCGCAACGAGCGCAACCCTTGTCGCTAGTTACCATCATTAAGTTGGGGACTCTAGCGAGACTGCCTCTGCAAGGAGGAGGAAGGCGGGGATGACGTCAAATCATCATGCCCCTTATGACCTGGGCTACACACGTGCTACAATGGACGGATCAAAGGGAAGCGAAGCCGCGAGGTGGAGCGAAACCCAAAAACCCGTTCTCAGTTCGGACTGCAGTCTGCAACTCGACTGCACGAAGTTGGAATCGCTAGTAATCGCGAATCAGAATGTCGCGGTGAATACGTTCTCGGGCCTTGTACACACCGCCCGTCACACCATGAGAGTTGGTAACACCCGAAGCCGGTGGCTTAACCGCAAGGAGAGAGCTGTCTAAGGTGGGACTGATGATTAGGGTGAAGTCGTAACAAGGTATCCCTACGGGAACGTGGGGATGGATCACCTCCTTTCTAGGGAGAAGAGCGTGAGTTTCTGTTTAGTTTTGAGTGAGCTTGAAGAGGGCGAACTCAGGGAACATTGAAAACTGAATAGTAATCTAGTAAAAACAAAACTTTTTACAAACGAAAAGATAAGATGAAAGAAACGAGATCAGGAATAGAAATTCATGAGAAGGTTGAATCATCTAGTCAAAGTGGTAAAAAAACTAAGATAACAAGCTGAGTGATCGAGAGATCACGAAACAAAAAAACAAGTAGAACTTGAACACTTTAGGTTAAGTAAGAAAGAGCGTATGGCGAATGCCTAGGCACAAAGAGGCGAAGAAGGACGCAGCAAACGGCGAAACGCGACGGCGAGCAGTAAGCAGGCAAGGACCCGTCGATGTCCGAATGGGGGAACCCGGCATCCGTAATGGGATGTCAGCGCATGATGAATAAATAGTGATGCGTGGCGAGACGCAGGGAACTGAAACATCTCAGTACCTGCAGGAGAAGAAAGTAAAGAACGATTCCGTAAGTAGCGGCGAGCGAAAGCGGAGGAGCCCAAACCATCGCAAAGATGGGGTTATAGGGCTGTCAGCGAAGCAGACATGACATGATAGGAGAAGCTTCTGGGAAGGAGCGACGAAGAGGGTGACATTCCCGTATCCGAAATCGTGAAGTGATGCGAGACAGTACCTGAGTACGTCGGGGCACGTGGAATCCTGACGGAATTATCGAGGACCATCTCGAAAGGCTAAATACTCCTTTGTGACCGATAGTGAACCAGTACCGTGAGGGAAAGGTGAAAAGAACCCCGGGAGGGGAGTGAAAGAGAACCTGAAACCATATGCTTACAAGAAGTCAGAGCCCGTTAAGGGGTGATGGCGTGCCTTTTGTAGAATGAGCCGGCGAGTTATGATATGCAGCGAGGTTAAGCAGGAGATGCGGAGCCGAAGCGAAAGCGAGTCTGAATAGGGCGAGAGTTGTATGTCATAGACCCGAAACCGAGTGATCTAGCCATGATCAGGTTGAAGTTGGGGTAAAACCCGATGGAGGACCGAACCGACCCCCGTTGAAACGTTGGCGGATGAATTGTGGCTAGGGGTGAAATTCCAAACGAACTCGGAGATAGCTGGTTCTCCCCGAAATAGCTTTAGGGCTAGCGTCAGAGTGAAAGTTATGTGAAGGTAGAGCACTGAATATGAGGGAAACAGCCCAGACCATCAGCTAAGGTCCCAAAATATATGCTAAGTGGAAAAGGATGTGGAGATGTCCAGACAACCAGGAGGTTGGCTCAGAAGCAGCCACCCTTTAAAGAGTGCGTAACAGCTCACTGGTCGAATGACTCTGCGCCGAAAATTTACCGGGGCTAAGCATAATACCGAAGCTATGGATTTATACGACAAGTATAAGTGGTAGGGGAGCGTTCCTGTCAGCGAGGAAGCATGATCGTAAGGACATGTGGAGCGGCAGGAAGAGAGAATGCCGGTGTGAGTAGCGGAACGTGGGTGAGAATCCCACGCACCGAATACCCAAGGTTTCCAGAGGAAGGTTCGTCCGCTCTGGGTAAGTCGGGACCTAAGGCGAGGCCGAAAGGCGTAGTCGATGGACAACGGGTGGAGATTCCCGTACCTGATGAAGAGGCAATGGAGTGACGGAGCAGGCTAGGCGATCCAGCTGCTGGAATAGCTGGTGCAAGCGAGGTAGGGGACATCCAGGCAAATCCGGATGTTGAAACCCGAAGGCGTGACGCGTATGGAACATTACGATAAGTACAGAAGTCGCTGAAGCAAGCTTCCAAGAAAAGCTTCTAGCAATCAACTCTTTGTCAGCCCGTACCGAAAATGGACACACATGGGTGAGGAGAGAATCCTAAGGTGAGCGAGAGAACTATAGCTAAGGAACTCTGCAAAATGACTCCGTAACTTCGGGAGAAGGAGTGCTCATTGAGAGATGAGCCGCAGTAAAACGGCCCAAGCGACTGTTTACCAAAAACACAGCTCTCTGCCAAGACGCAAGTCGAAGTATAGGGGGTGACGCCTGCCCGGTGCTGGAAGGTTAAGAGGAGTGGTCAGCGCAAGCGAAGCCATGAATTGAAGCCCCAGTAAACGGCGGCCGTAACTATAACGGTCCTAAGGTAGCGAAATTCCTTGTCAGGTAAGTTCTGACCCGCACGAAAGGCGTAACGATTTGGGCGCTGTCTCA
>JAETOE010000077.1 GCA_021771815.1 Roseburia hominis | reverse complement strand
TTGGAAGTTTGGTCACGGACATTATATCAAAAATGGGAGGTCAATGCTTTTTTATTTGCAAACTCCCGAAAATAAAGGTTTTAGAAAGAAAAAAGGGTAGTAAATTTGACACTACCTAGAATCTAAGGAGGGGTATATTATGAATTCCTATGATATTGTAATCATCGGCGGCGGACCTGCCGGACTTGCCGCAGCAGTCTCTGCCAAAAAGAACGGCATCGACAGCATTTTGATTCTTGAGCGCGACCGCGAGCTCGGCGGCATCTTAAATCAGTGCATCCACAACGGTTTCGGACTTCACACCTTCAAGGAGGAGCTGACCGGACCGGAATACGCAAAACGTTTCATCGACCAGGTGACGGAGCTTGGCATCGAATACAAGCTGAACACGATGGTCATGGATATTTCCACGGAAAAGGTCGTAACGGCGATGAACCGCACGGACGGACTGTTCCACATTGCAGCGAAGGCAGTCATTCTCGCAATGGGCTGCCGGGAGCGTTCCCGCGGCGCATTAAATATCCCGGGCTATCGTCCGGCAGGCATCTACTCTGCCGGAACTGCACAGCGTCTCGTCAATATCGAGGGCTTTATGCCGGGGCGCAAGGTTGTGATCTTAGGCTCCGGTGATATCGGTCTTATCATGGCGCGCCGCATGACTCTGGAGGGCGCCAAAGTAAAGGTCGTAGCCGAGCTGATGCCTTACTCCGGCGGTCTGAAGCGAAACATTGTGCAGTGTCTTGACGACTTTGGCATTCCGTTAAAGCTCAGTCACACTGTTGTAGATATCCGCGGAAAAGAACGCCTGACCGGAATCACCCTGGCACAGGTTGACGAGCATAACAAACCGATTCCGGGTACGGAAGAGGATTACGAGTGCGATACGCTCCTGCTCTCCTGCGGTCTGATTCCGGAAAATGAGATTTCCCGTGCCATCGGCGTCGATATCAATCCGGTCACATCCGGTCCTTCCGTGAACGAAAGCCTTGAGACGAACATTCCCGGCATCTTCGCCTGCGGCAACGTACTCCATGTACACGACCTTGTAGATTATGTATCTGAGGAAGCTGCTTCTGCCGGAAAGAATGCCGCGAAATTCGTCAAGGGCGGTATGTCCGCCGCTTCCGCCGGAAAGGAGATTCCGATTCAGGCAACGGACGGCGTGCGCTACACGGTTCCTAAGACCATCCACATCGCCAATATGGACGACGAGATTACCGTCCGTTTCCGTGTGGGCGGCGTTTACAAGAACTGCTATATCTCCGCTTACTTAAACGACGAGCGAATCATCCACCGCAAGCGTCCGATCATGGCTCCGGGAGAGATGGAAGAAGTCAAGCTGGGCAAATCGGTTCTCGAAGCAGCGACAGACTTAAACGAAATCACGATCAAGATTGAAGAGGAGGCGTAAGGAATCATGGAAAAAAGAAATCTTACCTGTATCGGCTGTCCGCTGGGCTGTGCACTTGAGGTCACAATGGATAAGACAACAGTCGTCTCCATCACCGGAAATACCTGCAAACGCGGCGCCGATTACGCTGCAAAGGAAGTCACCCATCCGACCAGAATCGTCACCAGTACGGTCTGTGTCCGCGGCGGTGCAATTCCAATGGTATCCGTAAAGACTGAAAATGATATTCCAAAGGAGAAGATCATGGACATCATGAAGTGTATCAATGCACTCACCGTAGACGCTCCGGTACACATCGGCGATGTGCTCCTCTCCGATATCGCGGGCTGCGGCGTCAATCTGGTTGCCACTAAAGAAGTACTGTAAGAGACTTCTAAACAGAAGTTGTATATTTCCATCATAACACCCTAAAAAGCTCCGGGGCATTTGCCCCGGAGCTTCAGACTGTAGACAAAGTAGCGCTTGGATTACCACCCAAGCGCTACTTTTCTGTAATTCGTCCTATTATGATGCATTTTTCTAAAAATGATGCAAAAAATATGTTCTTTTAACGCTCTCTTATGGAGCATTTCCGCCAGTTTTTTGAGATTCATGCATGCAAATGTAAGCCCGACTTTTAGTTCCATTCGAGCTTTTC
>JAETOE010000040.1 GCA_021771815.1 Roseburia hominis | reverse complement strand
GAAAAGGGTATTATAGGGTACATAGATGAAATGGAAGAGCGCTTGACAATCATGGAAACGATGCTGTCAAATTATATTGACGACATGAAAGCATACATAGCGCCCGTGAATGCGGGCGCTATGATGCGTGTAGACAGGAATGATATTTCCTATAATATTTCTCAGATTGCAGATGGAATTCTGACGGTCAATGAGATCGCCTATGATTCCGGCAGTTCGTTCCCTGATTATAAGCATTTTCTGTGGAACCGGTCGACGGAGGAAGCAAGGCTTATCCTTGAGGAGGAAGAACGAGAGAGGATAAGGAGGGAGAAGAATTACAATACACTTGCGGCTTTTCGAAGCGGCAGTGTGAGCAGAGCTTTTTGCATTTTTCGCGAGGAACTGGAGGAGATACAACGCATCTATAAGGAATCCATTGTTCCGTTTGAAAATACGGATGACGATTACGCAGATCAGGCACGATTTTACTATGATATGTGGGAGACGATCGGAAATAAGTGGGACTTTCTAAAGAAAACTACAGGAAATGCTGTGCGGGGTGTGTTTGACGCGGGAGTGGAGGCGCTAGACGGCGCCTTATCTTTTGCACTTTATCTCGCATTTGGCGGATTTGTATTTTCGGGAGTAGTGTCACTGCCGGACGAGGTGGAAGAGCGGGTGAGGGGCATTGATGCAGGAATGCAGGCTATGTTAAAAGACCCGTTTAAATCGCTTGAAGCGTTGGGGCAGAGTGCGACGGACACTTACGAGGAAGAGGGGCTTGCATATGCCATAGGGTATCTCGGACTGGACGTGGTAGTGGATATTCTTGCGGCAAAGGGACTTAAAAAGGTGAAAGGAACTGCGAAGGCGGCGGATACGGCGGACGATGCGGCGGAAGCGGCAAGGAAGGCACAGAGGGCGGCGGATGCAGCGGAGACAGCGGAAGATGCAGCGGGAGCGGCGAAGACGGTGGATGAGGTAATAGAGGGCGGTTTAAATTCTGTAGATGATATTATAAAAGGTGTAGAGAATGGTGATATCTTATTAAATAATAATATTCAAAAAGGAAATTATGGAGAGATGAAGATGGATGCATATTTCGAAAGTCAGGGATATGAGAGAATAAGTCTCGATAAAGTAACCGATTTGAATACACCAACTCATCAAGGGATAGATGGAGTATATTACAACCCGGACGGTCATCCGCCATATATAATTGGAGAAGCAAAGTATGGTAATTCAAGATTGTATACACTTGCGGATGGAACTCCACAGATGAGTGATAAATGGATAATTGATAGATTAGAAAATGCTGTTGGTGAAAATGTTGCCAATGATATTAAAATGGAAATGATTTTAAATCCAGATAATGTAGGTTCTTCATTGGTTCATGTCTCAGTAGATGGTAGGATTGATATAACGGAACTGATTGATGGAATCGAACGATAGGAGAGTTAAAAAATGAGAGATAGAATGAAAGATGAACACTATTTTTACACGTTAATTCAAAAGGAAAATGAAAGTGTAATAATGTTTGAAGATGCCGTAAAAAAAACGGCTCTTGAAAAGGGAGAATTAGATAGAGGTGTTCGTAATGGATATAGCATTTTGATTAATTCTTATGAAAAGGAAATAAATTTACTATATTCTTTAGGAGAAGATTTGGATGCGATCGAAGAAGTTTACAAAAAATTATTGTTTTATTATAGTAAGATGTGGGACAGAAAATATGGCTATATTGAGTTGATAAAAGTGCTTTCATTAGCAGTATTGTTCGAAGTTAATAGGAGTGACATCTTTGAATTAAAGGAAAAACTTATATCTGAAAAATTTGATGATTATTTGGCAAATTGTTTAATAAAAAAAATTGATCCCACTTGGGAAAGAGGAGGGGCAGAGTCCGAATTTAAAGTGTACGATTGCTTAAAACAAATTTTGGAAAACGATGGAGAAACAGTTTGCGAAGAATTGAAAGAGTATTTACAGGAGAAATGGTATGAAATACATAGAGAATGTGCTTGGCATGATAGTCATAAATCAAGCAAAAATGTGTATTATGGGTACTGGAGCTTTGAAGCAGGTGCTATTGCAAAAATACTAATTCTGGATGATAGTAGTTTAAAGGATGTACCGTATTATCCATATGATTTGGTTCACTATAAAAAATAAAATTTGTTATAGTTATTCAAACCGCGCACCTGAATAGAGTGGGGGATGCGGACAGCAGTTCGTACTCGCGGATATCCCGCATGCGAGAACGTATAGGATAGAAGGCGGGGCGTATGCTGCGCCCGCTTTCTGGACAATGATAAAATGCTCCTCCCAAGGCAGATAGGTGAGATAATTATAGCCTGTCGCCTGGGAGGAGCATTTTCCTGTATTAATAGTATAATTATTTTAAATGATATAATGTAGCTGAATATGCTTGTAAAATATGATATATTTGATAGATACTACGCGTGTAAAACGGCGGGCAGGAAACATAGAAAGAAATGAAGTGTGTATTCAGAAAATGTGCCTTTGGCTGATGCAGAGGAAAACCCGGGAATGAAGAGAGACTTAAAGCTTAACATGGCGAATTTGTCCGACACGGCTAGATGATCCTGCCACAGCCTATTATGCTTCAGATGGCAGTTATGTTGTAAGGAATGATAAAACAGGAGTAATTACTCAAATAAGTAATAAAAATGATCCTAATTGGATAGCACCATGGGATGTAGAAGATTAAAAATTGAAAGGAAAGAATTATGCAAGCAATGAATTTATGTGGAGAAGAATATTATAGAGTGGATAAAGTGTATGAGTTTATAACATTATGCAATATAAGAAAAAGGTGTATTTTTTGTATGGAATTTTTTGAAATTACAGATGAACAAGTTGTCCCATGTGAATATTTGCAAAGCATAGATAGCACAGAATTATATGATGAAAAAAATGGCAAAAGTAAAAACATTGATTTATGCAACGATTTTGTGAAAGGTTGTGTTGATAAATGTTATGATAAAATAAAAGAACTATATTTTAGTGTCATTTTAGAATGAATGAAAGGTCTAATCCCCCAGCTATGCTGGAGAGAATAGTGTAAGTGGAAACAAAGAGGATATAGATAAAATTTATCAAGTTGAAAGTTCATATATTATAATTGGAATAGTCTCTATTACAATAAATGGAATCATTAGCTTGTTTTTAACATTGAGGTCAATTTATAAACAAGACCAGTAAATCGGACTTGTTTTACTTCCAGTCCTATGCTATAATGTTTCCGACATATAACGGAAACGGAGGCGATGCTATGGCAAGACCAAGCAGATGCAGAAGAATCTGCAGTGAACCGGCGTATGACAGCTTTCGCCCGGATGGGATTTCCGGGGAGCCGGAGATTGTCCTGACGTTGGACGAATACGAAGTGATTCGTCTGATCGATCTGGAGAAACTGACGCATGAGCAATGTGCGCAGCACATGGACATCTCTCGGACGACTGTGACCGAGATTTACGAGGCTGCGCGGGGGAAGGTCGCCGACTGCATCGTGAACGGCAGACCGCTTCTGATTACAGGCGGCAATTACCGCTTCTGTGACGGTCAGACCGCCGGTTATTGTCAGAAAAATTGCAGGAAGGCGCGCGGCACGGAGCAAGGCGGTGCGGTGCGGGAGAAAGGAGCAAAAGAAATGAGAATCGCAGTAACTTATGAGGATGGAAATATTTTTCAGCATTTTGGCCACACGGAGCAGTTCAAGTTCTATGATATCGAGGACGGAAAGATTACAGGGGAGCAGATCGCAGATACGAACGGGCAGGGACACGGCGCGTTGGCAGGTTTTCTTGCGAATGCCAGAGTGGATGCACTGATCTGCGGAGGAATCGGCGGAGGCGCACAGATGGCGCTGGCACAGGCAGGCATCAAGCTTTACGGCGGCGTTTCGGGCAGTGCGGACGAGGCGGTGCAGGCGTATCTTGCAGGAAATCTCGGCTTTGACCCGAATGTACATTGTGACCATCATGAGCATGGAGAGGGACATACCTGCGGAGAGCACGGCTGCATGGAAAAATAGGTTTGACATATTGGCTAGAATTTGCTAACATAACATTGTTATCTGGTGTCTTGTCTCATTGATAATCGGGCAAGACACTAGGGCATAGGTCGACGGAGAAATGATGAAGGATGAGCGGGAGACAAGAGAAAAGCTGCTTTGCAGCGCGAAAACAGAATTTTCCGAGAAGGGATTTATGAAGGCATCCCTGCGAAATATCTGTAAGAATGCAGGCGTTACGACAGGCGCGTTGTATTTCTTTTTCAAGGATAAGGACGATTTGTTCGTTTCGCTTGTCAGGGAGCCGCTTGCGCGTATCCGTGAACTGATGCACGGGCATTATGCGCAGGAGACGCAGGTTGCGGACGAGGGAGATTTTTTAGCGCAGGATTTTTCAGACGATTATGAGACGTCGCTTGCGATCATCCATCAGATGTATGGCGCGCGGGAGGAGATTTTGATACTGTTGACAAAGGCGCAGGGTTCTTCCCTTGAGAATGTGCTGGACGAGATCATAGAGATCAGCGAACGGCAGTACCGTTCGCTTGCCGCTTTGTGGGAGCGGCATTTTCCAGACTGCCATATGGAAGAGCATATGATTCATTGGTTTTCTCATATGCAGATCGATGTCTTTGTATACATGGTCACGCACATTGAGACGGAGGAGGAAGCGGTGCGTTTCATGGAGCAGGCGCTGCGCTATATGGTGAACGGCTGGTACGGGATGTTCGGCATCACACCGGATCGGCAGGGGATCGCCGGAGTGTCGAAAGAGAAAAAGTAGGCTGCCGGACGCGGAAGAACGGAACAAAGTATGGGGAGCATGACAAGCAGATAGCGCTTGTGTGCTCTCCATGTTAAATCTCTCGACATAACACTGTTATGCAGACGAGAACTATTTTCAGGAAGAAAGGCGATGGAAAAGAGAAGAGGGAATGGATGAAGCGTAACGGGTAAAGCGCAAAGGGCAGAAAGCAAAGGGTGCAGAGAGCAAGGATCAGAGAGGAGCAGAGGTTATGTATGTTGAAGTAAAGGATCTGAAGAAAAGTTATGGAAACGGAGAAGGTTATGTACAGGTGCTAAGGGGTATCAGCACGGGCATCGCGCAGGGAACGATGTGTGTGATTCAGGGAACGAGCGGTTCCGGCAAATCGACCCTTTTGAACTGTATCGGGGGTCTTGACACGATTGATTCCGGCTCTGTCGTAGTGGACGGAAAGGAGATTGCAGACCTGAGAGGAGACGCGCTCTCGGACTACCGGAGAGAAAGTTTGGGCTTTATTTTCCAGTTCTACAATCTCGTGCCGAATCTGACGGTGCGGGAAAATATACAGGTCTGCGAATATCTCACGCAGGATCCGCTGGATATGGAGGAACTGCTTGAGACGCTCGGGCTTACCGAGCATCAGAATAAGTTCCCGGCACAGCTTTCCGGCGGACAGCAGCAGAGATGCGCAATCGCACGCGCCCTCATTAAAAATCCGAAGCTCCTTTTATGTGACGAGCCGACGGGTGCGCTGGACTCTAAAACTTCGCGCGATATCCTAATTCTGCTCGAGCAGATCAACGCAAAGTACGGGACGACGATGTTAATTGTGACGCACAACAATTCCATCAAAAATATGGTACATAAGGTCATACGGATCAAAGACGGGCAGATCAGCAGAGAGTATGACAACGAGGTGCGCGTGCCTGCCGCCCAGCTGGAAGATTTGTAGGGAGGAACATGTGATGCGGAAAATATTGAGAAAAAGAGTACCCCGTGAATTGCAGGAAAACCTGTTCCGTTATCTGGCGCTCGGTCTGTTAATTATTTTGTGTATGTATGTGGTAGTAGGACTCATTGGCGCGGCGGACACCGTCATTACCGGAGGTGCGGCGGCAGCGGAGGAGAACCATGTCGAGGACGGCGAGTTTACGGTATTTGTGCCGCTGACCGATGCGCAGCGGGAAACGTTTGCCAGGGAAGGCGTTACGCTGGAAGCACAGTTCTATCTTGATTTTTCACAGGAAGGTGCGGGCACACTGCGTGTCTTTAAGAACCGCAAAGAAATCAATCTCGTTACCGTGGAACAGGGCGCGCCGGCGAAGGCGGACGATGAAGTCGTCCTGGAAAAGCGCTACTGCGCAGAACACGGACTTAGCGTCGGAGATGAAATTGAGATCGGCGGGAAGACTTTTACGATTGCCGGAATCGGCTGTACGCCGGATTATGAGGCGCCGTTTAAGGAACTTTCGGACAGCACGGTAGACAGTGCAGGGTTCGGGCCTGCGTTTGTGACCGAGGATGCGTACGACGTCTTGAAGCAGGGAGGGAGGAGCGCAAAGGCGGAGGAGTATACCTACGCATATCTGCTGAGTGACGGCATGGAACAGGACGGGTTGAAGGCTGCGTTAAAGGATATCACGGTGGATGTCGATGCGGTCGATGACATATATTTTGACGTCGAATTGAGCAATCTGACGCGCTTTCTTCCGGCGGAGGATAACCCGCGAATCGGCGCGGCGGGAAACAATCAGATAATCAACAAGGTCGGAGGATTGATCGCGGGCGCAATTATCATGATCCTGTTCACTTATGTGATTTCCGTCTTTGTCGTGCACGGCATTGAGAGGGAGAGCGGCGTGATTGGAGTGTTGTATGCGCTGGGCGTGAGAAGAAGCGATCTGCTGCGCCATTATCTGACGCTGCCTGTCATTGTCACTGCCGTCTCCGGCGTGATCGGCACAGCCATCGGATTATCACCGGCGGGCGTCAGAGTGCAGATGGAAGATTGCTACAGTTACTTTTCTTTTCCGGAGGTCGATGTAGTCTGCAGACCATATCTGCTCGTCTACGGACTTGTCATGCCGACAGCGGCGGCGGTGTTTGTGAACTGGCTCGTGATCCGTAAGAAACTCGCAAGGCCCGTGCTCTCTATGATCCGGGGAGAGGCAAAGAGCAGCAGATTCGGCACGGTGCAGCTTGGAAATATGGATTTTGTGGGGCGTTTTTGCATCCGGCAGATGCTGCGGGAGTTTCGCTGCGGCTGCACCGTGGTCTTCGGGATGTTCATATCGCTTTTGATTGCGATGCTCGGCATCAACTGTTATATGCTGTGCAGTCATATCCGGGAGGAGACGAAAGCGGACACGAAGTATGAATATATGTATACGTTCAAATATCCGACGGAGGAAGCGCCGGAGGGCGGCACGGCGTGCTATGCCGTGGGATTAAAGAGCGAGACGCTTGGGTACAATCTGGACGTGACACTGCTTGGAATCGGAACAGATAATCCCTATTTTGACGCCGGGGTGAAAGAAGGAAAGAACCGTGTTGTTCTCTCTTCCGCGGCTGCGCAGAAGTACCGTCTTTCGGAGGGGGATAAGATCATTCTGACGGACGCGGAGGAGGACCGGGATTATGCGTTTACCGTGGACGGAATCGCACAGTATGCGGCGGGGCTGTATGTGTTTATGGATATTGACAGTATGCGGGAACTGTTTGACGTGGAGGAAGATTACTACAATGTGGTCTTTTCGGATGAGGCGCTTGACATTCCGTCCGGCAGGCTCTATGCTGTCACCACGCGGGCGCAGGTAGAGGAGGCGGCTGACATTTTTGTGAATCTGATGATGCCGATGGTGACGATGATGACGGTCATGTCCGCACTGATTTTTGGTATTGTCATGTATCTGATGATGAAGGTGATGATCGACCGCTCCGCGTTTGGCATTTCGCTGATCAAGATTTTCGGTTACCGGATGAAGGAAATCAAAAAGCTGTATCTTAGCGGCAATTTTTTTATTGTGGCGGTCGGGGCGGCAATCTGTATACCGCTCGCCAAACTTGCGATGGACGCCATGTATCCTGTTATGATCGCCAATACCGCCTGCGGAATGAATCTTGCGTTTCCGTGGCAGCTTTATGTGGAAATTTACGCTGCAATCCTGTTGCTGTATTTTGTCATAAACTGCTTTCTGACCGTAAGGCTGCGCCATGTGCTGCCTGCCGAGGTGCTTAAGAACCGGGAATAAGAGAAAAGCGGGAGCATAGAGGAAAAGAACTGCGGGAGGAGAGGGAAAGAAACGCAGACACGGCAGACAGTTGCGCACATCGGTGAAAAATGATATGCTGTATCTGAGGGCAGCGGGAGAGTCCTGCGGCAAAAAGGAGAATACTATGGCAAAGATTATTACCATCGGACGTGAGTTTGGCAGCGGCGGGCGCGAACTTGGAAAGCGTCTCGCAGACGAGCTCGGGATTGCTTATTATGATAATGAGATCATCACGAAGATTGCGGAGCGGACAGAGTTCGCGGAGGGCTATGTGCAGCATGTCATGGAGAACGGACCATCCGCATTGCTTCCGATCACGATCGGAAGGAGCTTTTACATGGGCGCTGATCCCATTGTGGAGCAGAATAACGCGATATATCGGGAGCAGAGCAATCTGATTCAGGAGTTTGCACAGAAGTCGGACTGCGTGATCGTCGGCAGGAGTGCAGACTATATTCTGAGGGATAGGCATCCGTTCCGCCTGTTCATCTACGCGGATATGGAGCATAAGATGGAACGCTGCAAATGGCGTGCGCCGGAGAATGAACATTTCACAGATAAGGAGTTAAAGCGCCACATTCAGGATGTAGATAAGCGCAGGGGGCGGTATTATCAGTTTTTCACCGGGCAGGCATGGGGAGATCGGCTGAACTACGATCTGTGCATCAACACTTCGAACACCGAGATACCGGAGCTTGTAAAAGCGGTCGCGCGTCTTGTGCAGTAGCGTCGCAAGCCAATCGGCAAAGGCGGCAGCACCGTGAGCCGGCCGGCGGACGCAGCAGCGCCGCGCGGACAACAGAATACAAAGTCATGCATCATAGGGCTTCCCCATATACTTTACAGATAAGCTGTGAAGTGCATGGGGAATTTTTATGGAGGAGCTGCAGTATATTGTAACCACTTTTCAGGAATATTTATGGAGCTTTCCGATGCTGTTTCTTTTGTTCGGAACGCACCTCTGTTTTACATGGCGTCTGCGCTTTATTCAGCGTAAAATTCCCGAGGGAATCAAGCTTTCCGTGGCAGGCACAGGAAACAAAAAGGATTCGGTCACGCCGTACTCGGCGCTTGCGACGGCGCTTGCGGCGACGATCGGGACGGGAAATATCGTCGGCATTTCCACAGCGATCGCCATCGGCGGACCCGGAGCGGTGTTCTGGTGCTGGGTGACGGGAATCTTCGGAATCGCGACCTGCTATGCGGAGTGCTTTCTGTCCATGAAATACCGGGTCAGACAGCCTGACGGAAGCTATTGCGGGGGACCGATGTATGTACTCGAGCACCGCCTGAAAAAGAAGGGGCTTGCGGTGGCGTTCGCGCTTTTTACTTTTCTGGCGTCGTTTGGAATCGGCAGCAGCGTTCAATCGTATTCGATCCGCATGGCGATTGATCAGCAGATTTCCGTTTCGCCGCATATTATCGGGATCGTCGTCGGCGTGCTGGCAGGATTGATTATCATCGGGGGAAACGAGCAGATCGCGAAGGTGTGTACATGGCTCGTGCCATGCATGAGCGTGCTTTATCTGTGCGGCTGTTTCTACATTATAATAAAGAACCATGCATTTCTTCCCGAAGCGGTGCAGACCATTGTCGGTATGGCGCTTGCCCCGCGCGCGGCGGCTGGCGGCGCCTGCGGCGGGGCGGTGATTCTTGGCATGCGCACGGGGATTTCCAGGGGGCTTTTTACAAATGAAGCGGGGCTTGGCTCTATCCCGATGGCTGCGTCCACGGCGGAGAATGTGGATGCGCACAGGCAGGGGTTGATTTCTATGACGGGTCCGTTCTGGGACACGGTGGTGCTGTGCGCGATCACAGGAATCGCAGCGGTCAGCAGTATGCTGGCGCATCCGGAAAATTATCGCGCGGTGAAGCCGGATGCAATGTGCTTTGTGGCATTTCGGGAACTGCCT
Organism: Roseburia hominis; assembly: GCA_021771815.1. Classification (GTDB taxonomy): domain Bacteria; phylum Bacillota; class Clostridia; order Lachnospirales; family Lachnospiraceae; genus Roseburia; species Roseburia hominis_A. The sequence goes on along the minus strand of JAETOE010000040.1, from coordinate 22,918 downwards.
TTTGGCGGGGATATGATTCTTACGATTTCCCTGACGCTGTTTGCATTCGCGACAATTATAGGATGGAATGTGTACGGGAGCTGCGCAGTGCGCTACCTTTGGGGAGAAGCGGGCGTGAAGGTCTATCAGGTATTCTATATGTTCTTTACCTACCTTGGTGCGGTGATGACGATGAATCTGGTCTGGGGAATTTCGGATCTTTTAAATTCTTTTATGGCGATTCCGAACTTGATCTGTCTCTGGCTGCTGCGGGACGAGGTTCGTCCCGTAAAATGAGAATAATGTTTTTTGTCAGAAATTAATAGAATAAGATTTTTTTTTGGATAGTCTTATGTTAAAATATTGTTAAAATTAAATATTACAGTTAGTTGGTAATGTTTTAACATTTCCAAGATAGATGGCAGAGTGCAGAATGAATATGCTTTGACCGGAGTCGGAAAAGAGAGAGAAGAGGAGAAATATATATGGAAAGAACAGAAGAAAAATATTTGTACGCTGATAAGAAAGAGCAGCTTAAGCGTGCGAATCAGTTCCTTACAATCGGTTTTATCGTATTTTATGCATCCGTGCTCTGCGTGGCGGTAACGGCATGTATACGGGGAATCCGCAGTGTCGGTTATACGGGGATGCTGGCGCTTATTATTGTGGCGATCACGGTCGTTACGGTGATTTTGTTCCTGCGGGACAGATCGTCCGGGAAAATACGTTATTTTGCGACGATCGGACTTTTGTTTGTGACGTTTTTCATGGCGTGGGCGTTTGACAATTATTATGTGAGATTCATGGCGGCGATTCCACTCGTCGGCTGTATTCTGTTCTATGATAAGAAGTTTTCCGCTATTTCGGGAATCGCGTTTTCGGCACTGAATCTGTTTGTGGTGGCAATGAAGACCGCCGTGCTTCATCTTTATGAGGGAGAAGACGCGGTGGATCAGTGGTGCGCGACATTGGCAATTATGCTGATGATGTTCCTTGTGTATTATACGGTGCTGGTTGCGCAGAAGTTCAATCAGGATACGATCGGGAGCCTCACTGAGAAGGAAGAGGCGCAGCAGAAGATGGTGAACGATGTGATCGCGGTGGCAAATGAGGTGCGTAAGGGCACGGAGAATGCCATGGACATCGTGACGGAACTCAACAGTTCCACAGAGGTCGTAAACGGGGCGATGAAGGATATTTCGGACAGCACGCAGAGCACCGCCGAGAATATCCAGACGCAGACGGAAATGACGCAGAATATTCAGGATTCGATCGGTATGACGCTGGAACGTTCAGAGAAGATGGTCGAGGTCGCGAAGCAGTCGAGCGAGTTGAATGATAAGAGCGCAAGAATCATGGGCGATCTCAGGCAGCAGTCGCAGGTGATTGCGGAGACGAACTCTGAGGTCGTGGAGTCCATGAAGGCGCTGCAGGAGCGCACGAACGCAGTTAAAAGCATTGCGGATACGATTTTTTCCATTTCCAGCCAGACGAATCTGCTGGCGCTCAACGCTTCCATTGAGAGTGCGAGAGCGGGTGAAGCGGGACGAGGTTTTGCGGTCGTTGCGGACGAAATTCGCCAGCTTGCGGAGAAGACCAGGCAGGAGACGGAGAACATTGCCAACATTCTCTCCGAGCTTTCCGACAATGCGCAGGCGGCAGCAGGCGCAGTAGAGCGTTCGGTGACGGCGGCAGGTGCGCAGGATGAAATGATTGCGCAGGTATCGGAGAGCTTCGGCGATATGAATACGAATGTAAATGAACTGATTTCCGATATCGGGGAGATCGACCGTATGTTAAATGGTCTTTCCGAGGCGAACAATCAGATCGTGGAGAACATCATGCATCTGTCAGCGACGACGGAGGAGGTCACGGCTTCTTCCATACAGGCGGCGGACTTGAGCGTTCAGAATCTTGGCAATGCGGAGAATACGAAGCATCTGCTTGACAATGTATTGGGCGTTTCCTATCAGCTCGACAAATACATACAGGAATAAAGAAAAAGTGCCAGTTTGACTGGCACTTTTGTTATAAACAGATATGGACAAACAGGAAGGAGTAACGTTATAATGGTGCGTGAGCATAAATTTAGGAATACAAATTAAGAAAATGAGGTATGAATATGTATGTAGTACAGTTTGTCAGAGGTTTCTGCATGGCATTGGCAGATAGTGTTCCGGGCGTTTCCGGCGGAACCATCGCGTTCCTTTTGGGCTTTTACGACCAGTTCATCGGTTCGATCGACGACTTGATCACCGGAAATATGGAGAAGAAAAAGAAGGCGGTGTTCTTTCTGATTAAGCTCGGCATCGGATGGGTGTGCGGCATGGTGCTTGCAATGCTGATCTTAGCGAGCGTGTTCGAATCACACATATATGCAATCAGTTCTCTGTTCATCGGATTTATTATTTTTGCGATCCCGATCGTGGCAAAGGAGGAGAAGGACTGCCTGCTTGCGAAGAAAGCTGCGATTCCGTTTGTATTGCTTGGAATAATCGTAGTGTGCGCGATCACTTACTTTAACCCTGCGGGCGGGGGAGAGGGCGTGAACTTAGAGCACCTTACGCCGGGGCTTGGCATTTTTGTGTTTGTGGCGGGTATGATTACGATTTCTGCAATGGTAGTACCGGGCATTTCCGGTTCCACGTTGCTGCTTATCATGGGACTGTATCTGCCGATCGTGACGGCGATCAAGGATATTCTGCATCTGGATTTTGCGGCGTTCCCGACGGTATTTCTTTTCGGATGCGGCGTAATTGTCGGTGCGCTCTCGGTGGTGAAGGTCATCCGCAAGGCGCTTGAGAAGTTCCGTGCGCAGACGATTTACCTGATTATCGGTTTGATGCTGGGATCGCTCTACGCGGTTGTGATGGGGCCGACGACACTGGATGTACCGCAGCCTGCAATGTCGCTTCATGAATTCAATATTCTGTTCTTTGTCATCGGCGGAGCGCTGATTCTCGGTCTGCAGAAAATGAAGGGAATCAAAAAGTAGTACGGGAGTGTATCATGAGAAAGCTGCTTGGTTATTTGAAGGATTATAAGAAAGAAAGTATTTTGGGGCCGCTCTTTAAGCTGCTGGAGGCGTCCTTTGAGCTGATCGTTCCGCTTGTCATGGCGGCGATCATAGATACCGGCGTGGAGAACGGGGACAAGCCCTACATCATGAAAATGTGTCTGGTGCTGGTGCTTCTGGCGGTCATCGGACTGACCTGTTCCGTCACGGCGCAGTACTTTGCCGCGAAGGCGGCGGTCGGCTGTGCGACAGGACTGCGCCATGCGCTGTTCGCCCATATCGAGAGCCTTTCCTTTGCGGAGATGGATCAGGTGGGAACGTCCACGCTGATTACGCGAATGACGAGCGATATCAATCAGGTGCAGAATGGGGTCAATCTTGTTCTGCGCCTGTTCCTGCGTTCACCGTTCATTGTGTTCGGTGCGATGATCATGGCGTTTACAATCGACGTCAAGGCGGCGCTTGTCTTTGTCGTGACGATTCCGCTGCTGTCGGTCGTGGTCTTTGGCATCATGCTTGTGAGCATCCCGCTTTACCGGAAGGTGCAGGCGGCGCTCGATCAGGTGCTTGGTATTACAAGGGAGAATCTCACGGGAAGCCGCGTGATCCGCGCGTTCAACAAGGAACAGGACGAGATTGGGAAGTTCCATGAGAGCAATGAGACGTTGACCAAAATTCAGATATATGTCGGCAAGATTTCTGCGCTGATGAATCCGTTCACCTATATCGTCATCAACGGCGCGATCGTGGCGCTGCTCTGGACGGGGGCGCTCCGTGTGGACGGCGGCTATATCACGCAGGGAGAGGTCGTTGCGCTTGTCAATTATATGTCGCAGATTTTGGTCGAACTGGTAAAACTGGCGAATCTGATTATTAATATCAATAAGTCGGTCGCGTGTATGCACAGAATTGAGAATGTGCTTGCTATGGAGCCGTCGATTAAAGATTTGGCGAAGAACCAAGGCGGGGAGATAAGAAATGACGAGATCGCTTCCGTGCCGGACGGAGAGCCGCAGGCAGGGAAAGCCGTCGAGTTCTCACATGTCGGTCTGATCTACGGCGGAGCGGGCGAGGAAGCGCTCACCGATATTGATTTTGCCGCGGAGCGCGGCGAGACGATCGGCATCATCGGCGGTACGGGTTCGGGTAAATCCTCCGTCGTGAATCTGATTGGGCGTTTTTATGAGGCGACGAGCGGATGCGTCCGCGTGGACGGCAGAGCGGCGGACAGCTACACACTGGAAGAACTGCGGGAAAAGGTCGGCATCGTGCCGCAGAAGGCGGTTCTCTTTAAGGGAACGATCCGGGAGAATATGCGCTGGGGCAAGCCGGATGCCACTGACGAGGAGATTATGGAGGCGCTACAGACGGCGCAGGCAAAGGAATTTGTTTTGGCGAAGGACGGCGTTCTTGATTATGAGATCGAGCAGGGGGGGAAGAATCTCTCCGGCGGTCAGAGGCAGCGTCTTACGATTGCGCGTGCACTCGTCAAGAAACCGGAGATTCTTATTATGGATGATTCCGCTTCCGCACTCGATTTTGCGACGGACGCCGCACTGCGGGCCGCAATCGCGGAAATGGAAGGACAAATGACGACGTTTATCGTTTCACAGCGCGCCGCTTCGATCATGTACGCAGATAAAATTGTGGTGCTTGACGATGGCAGGATCGTAGGAATTGGAACGCACGATGAGCTGCTCGCAGGCTGTGAGGTATATAAGGAAATCTATGACTCGCAGTTTAGAAAGACAGAGACGAAGAATGCGGGGGCGGCAGGCGTATAAGCGCCGGTAGCCCCAGGCAGGGTGTTGGAGGTTATGATGGGTAAAGTGGTAAGCAGCGGACAGAAAGAAACGCTGGGAAAGGTATTGCGGTACATCAGAAGATATTGGGGGTATCTCGGCGCGTCGATCGTGCTCGCGGCATTGACGGTCGCGATGACGCTGTATCTGCCGATTCTGATCGGACAGGCAGTCGATTTGATTATCGAAGCGGGGCGTGTGGATTTCGCAGGGATTTTTGTCATCTTAAGAAAAATGGCGGTCATCATTCTGCTTACGGCAGCGGCGCAGTGGATCATGAATGCGTGCAACAACAAGATCACTTATAACGTCATCCGGGATATTCGTGCGGAAGCGTTCGAAAAGTTGGAACGCCTGCCGTTGAAATATCTGGATGCGCATTCCTACGGCGAGATCGTAAGTCGTGTGATCGCCGACGTAGACCAGTTCGCCGACGGACTTTTGATGGGCTTTACACAGTTCTTTACGGGAGTTGTGACGATTTTCGGGACGCTGATTTTTATGCTGACGATCAGCGTGCGCATCACGGTCGCGGTGGTCGTGATTACCCCCGTCTCTCTGTTTGTGGCGAGTTTTATTGCGAAAAAGACGTTTTCCATGTTCAAGCTCCAGTCCGAGACAAGGGGAGAGCAGACGGCATTTATTGAGGAAATGGTCGGCAATCAGAAGGTCGTGCAGGCATTTTCGCACGAGGATGAGGCGCTTGCGCAGTTCGATGAAATCAACGGAAGATTGCAGAAGTGCTCGCTTCGCGCGATTTTCTTTTCAAGTCTCACCAACCCGTCCACACGTTTCGTCAACAGCCTTGTGTATGCGGCAGTCGGCATTGTCGGTGCATTTACGGCGATTGCGGGCGGTATCAGCGTCGGACAGCTCTCGAGCCTTCTCTCTTACGCGAACCAGTACACGAAGCCGTTCAACGAGATATCGGGTGTCATCACGGAACTGCAGAACGCGCTCGCCTGCGCGGGCAGAGTCTTAGAACTGATTGCGGAGGAGGCGGAAGAGCCGGATGCGGAGGACGCCGTAACGCTTATCCATGCCAAGGGCAGTGTGGAACTTTCCCATGTCTGTTTTTCGTATACGCCCGGACAGAAGCTCATTGAAGATTTTAACCTGTCCGTAAAACCGGGACAGCGCGTCGCGATCGTCGGGCCGACCGGATGCGGCAAGACGACCCTCATCAATCTTCTGATGCGCTTTTACGATGTAAACAGCGGAACCATCGCAGTTGACGGCATTCCGATGAAGCGGCTCACCAGAAAGAGCCTGCGGGATAATTACGGCATGGTGCTGCAGGAGACGTGGCTTAGGAGCGGAACGATCCGTGAAAATATCGCCATGGGAAAGCCGGACGCGACGGAGGAGGAGATTATCGCCGCGGCGAAGGCATCACATGCACACAGCTTTATCAAGCGTCTGCCGGACGGCTACGGCACGGTCATCGCCGAGGACGGCGGCAGCCTTTCGCAGGGACAGAAGCAGCTTTTGTGTATCGCGAGAGTCATGCTGTGCCTGCCGCCGATGCTGATTCTGGATGAAGCGACGTCCTCGATCGATACGCGCACGGAAATCAAGATCCAGAATGCTTTCGCGAAGATGATGCAGGGCAGGACGAGTTTCATTGTCGCACACCGTCTCTCGACGATACAGGAGGCGGACACGATTCTTGTCATGAAGAACGGAAGCATCATAGAGCAGGGCAATCATGAAGAGTTGCTGGAAAAGAACGGCTTTTATGCGAACCTCTATAACAGCCAGTTCGCAAAGAGCCGGGAATAATTAGGTTAAAGCTCCGTATAAATCTGCCTGTTTCCGTCGATACTCTCTCCTGTAGACTCCGTGATATAGCGGGTGGCGCCGTCCTTATCGCGCGCGGCGATATAGCGGTAGATCGTCTCGGCACTGTCGGCAAGCGCGGCGCAGCCGTATTTGTCGGCGTATCGGATCCAGAGGTTCGTGACAAGGTCTTCAAACGAAATGAAGAAGAGCGGCAGCAACGAATTCCCACTGATGAAGGAAAGCTCATGGCTGAACTTAAAAATCAGTGACGCAGTCTCTTCGGGGTCTTCGCACTGCTTTAATGCCTGTACATACGGCTCAAGCGATGCGATGGCATCGTCGTCGGCATTATCGATGGCGAGAGACGCCGCGAGATTCATGAAGATGATGCGCACCTCAAGGATGGAGCGCACTTCCTTGTCGCGCAGCATTCCGCCGTTGTATTGCATGATGGCAACGAGCGTCTCCGCCGTTCCGTACTTCCGGTAGTCGGCGACGAAGGTGCCAATTCGTGGCTTGACCACAAGGAACCCCTTCTTTTCCATGTCGGCAATGCCGGAGTTCACGACGGCGCGCGATACCTGCATGGACTCCGCAAGTTCGCGTTCCGGCGGAAGCTTTGCACCGATTTCCAACTTTCCTGATAAAATCATTCCCTCTAATTCTGTGACAAAAAGCTCCTTTAAGGAAGGAGCGCTCAGTTTCTTAAACAGCATACGATGATCCTCACTTTTCTGGTATATCCAATACCACAAGTTTATTTTAGTGAAAAAATTTCCAAAACGCAAGGCAAAAATTAGACAAAGAGTGGGAAATATGATAAGATATGATAAAAATGTCGTCAGACATTCTATCGCCGAAAAGCATATGATAATAAAATAAAAAGAGAGTTAATATATATGAAGAAAAAGGATCAGACAGCGACGCCGAAGGAGACTTCGGAGAAGTCAGAAAAAGGGCGCGGGAGCAAGGAGCGTAAGCCGCAGCGGGAGATTCGCTGGGACCGTCTCGATAATACGGCGCATCTCTTTCCGGTAATTGCGGGGGAGAGCATGAGTAATGTGTACCGGATCAGCGTGACGCTGACGGAGCTTGTAGACCGGCAATTATTACAGCAGGCGCTTGACATCGTGCTGCCGAAGTTCGACGGCTTTAATCTGCGTTTGCGGCAGGGCGTGTTCTGGTATTATTTTGAGGAGAACGGCAAGCCGGCGCCGAGGGTACGCGAGGAGAGCAATTTTCCGTGTCGTTTTATCCGGCAGAATAAGAATCACAGTTATATGTTCCGGGTAACTTATTACAAGTACCGCATCAATCTTGAAGTGTTCCATGTCCTCACCGACGGAATGGGCGGCATCAATTTTTTGAAGGAGCTTACCTACCAGTATTTGAGACTGGCGCATCCCGAGCTTAAGGAGAAAGTGGGGGATTCTCTAAACAGCGACACTTCGATGAACCGTGAGGACAGTTTTCTTAAGAATTATAAGAAAAGCGCTCATAAGGGGTATCAGACGAAGCGCGCTTACCTGATCAAAGGGGAGAAGCTTCCGGCGGGAGAATTCGGCGTCATGCATGGTTATATGAAGATACCGGAATTGAAGGAGGTCTGCCATCGGTACGGCGTCAGCATCAATGAATATCTGGTGGCGGTCTACATTTGGAGCGTGTACACGGAATGTCTGCACGGTATGGTATCGGAGAAGCCGATTCGCGTGGCTGTTCCGGTAAATCTGCGCCCGTATTTCAACTCGATTACGACCAAGAACTTTTTCGTTATGGTATCGGCGGAATTTCATCCGACGAAGGATATCTATACCTTCACGGAAGTGCTCGAAATCGTAAGCACAAGTCTGCGCAGCCAGATCGAGCGGGAACATCTGGAAGAATTGTTCTCCTACAACGTATCAAACGAGAAGCTTTTGGTTGCCCGCGCCGTGCCGCTTTTTCTTAAGAATCTGGCGATGCGTTACGTGTACACCACGTCTGCGCTTGCGAACACGGCGACGGTGACGAATATCGGCAATATCACGGTGGCGGAGGAATATCAGCCTTATGTGGAAATGTTTCACGCGTTTCTAGCAATGTCGAAGGGGCAGCATCTAAAGGGTACGATCTGTTCCTACGGGGAGACGCTTGTCTTTTCCTTTAGCTATGATCTGGTGGACGCTTCTGTCCAGAGAGGATTTTTCCGCAAGATTGCCGCGGACGGAATCCGGGTGGAAGTGGACAGTAATGGAGTGAACTATGAGTAAATGTAAGCAATGTAATATTGAAATTTTGGATGAGACGGAGAGATGCCCGCTCTGTAAAGCGGTGCTTGAGAAGACGATTGAAGTCGAGAATATGTATCCGAATGTGCGTATGACGACAAGGCGGCTTATGCTGATCAGCCATATCTACTTGTTCTGCGCGATCATCGTGGAGGCGCTGCTTGTCTATGTGAATGTGGCATATGAATTTCAGATTTTTTGGAGCGCGATTTCCGGGCTGGCACTTTTCTACGGATATATGCTGCTTAGGTATGCGATTCTGGGAAAATCGGGCTACCAGAGCAAGACGATCGTGCTGACGCTGATTGCGCTTCTGATGCTCGTGGCGATTGATTTTGTGGTCGGATATCAGGGCTGGGCAGTCAACTACGTGCTGCCGTCCGCAATTCTTTTGATCGATGCGGCGATTCTGGCGCTTATGATCGTCAACCACAGAAACTGGCAGAGCTATATGATGCTGCAGCTTTTCATGATTCTGTGCAGCGCACTGACGCTTTTGTTTTATGTGATGGGATGGGGTGTGACGAAGCCGCTGCTTGCGGGCGTTGCATTCGCATGTTCTGCGGCGTTGTTTCTCGGAACGCTGATTATCGGGGACAGGAGGGCGCGGACGGAGCTTAAGCGTAGGTTTCATATACGCTGACCGCGGCAGGAGTGTGAACAAATGAGGGAAAATGAGGCGAGTATCCGGGGAAAAGTCATGCGGGATATGATAGCTCATATGACAAATGACCTCGTGATCGGAAAGAAGATAAAAAACGGCGAGCTACGCAAACGGATCGGAAACGCGGAGCCGCCGTGGAAATGCCCGGAGCATTTCGACAGACAGTTTATTTCGATGGAGCAATTCGAGATGGAGCTGCTCACATTGAAGGAAGAGCCGAATACGGATAAGATCATCTTGCAGCTCCACGGCGGCGGTTATGTGGGCGCGATGCGCAATGCGTACCGTATGTTCGCGGGACTTTACAGCGAGGTGAGCCACGGGATGAGCGTGCTTACGCCGGATTACAGGGTAGCGCCGGAGCATCCCTATCCGGCAGCGCTTGAGGACGCAGTCGCAGCGTATGACTGGCTGATTGCGCAGGGATGGTTCTCGGAACAGATCATTGTGGCGGGAGATTCCGCGGGGGGCGGACTTGCCATGGCGCTCTGCCATTATCTGAAGGACGCAGGCAGGCAGCTCCCGTGCGGCATTGTTGCGATGTCGCCGTGGACGGATCTGACGGCAAGCGGCGAGTCCTACGATACGAATTATGAGAAAGACCCGCTGTTTGGAAAGACGAGAGACAGTTTGATCTACAATCGCGATTATGTGGGAGAACATGATCCGATGGATGTGTATATCTCTCCGATGTTTGGGGATTTCCGAGGATTTCCGCCGATGCTGATACAGGTCGGCTCGTATGAGATGCTGCTTTCCGATTCCGTGGACGTCGCGGCAAAAGCGAGACAACAGGGCGTGAAAGTGCGTCTGAGTATCTATGAAGGGATGTTCCACATTTTCCAGATGGCGGCAAAGATGCTGCCGGAGTCCAGGAAGGCGTGGGTCGAAATCGGTAAATTTATCGACGTGCTGCAAAAAGACTGCCAGTCGCCGGGCGAATGACAGTCCTTTGATGAAGCGTTTTGGGTCGGCAGCCGCAGGCTCAGTGCTTTGACAGATGACTGACGTCCATATAGACGGGCAGACCGTTTTGATAGGTAATCGGCATCTCGCCCACGATGAGCGGAGCAAGATAATCGATCAGCGGCTGTTCGATATCATTCCTCGAAGGAGAGATCCAGTCGAGCGGAATGGAACGAGCCTCGTTCGCAATATGCTTGATTTCGGCATAGCCGTAAGAGACCTCGTAAGGATTATTTGAAACGCGCTCGAGCGTCACCATAGAAGCTGTCACACCTTCCTCTGAGAGTGCGACGGCTTTTTTGCCAAGCGCGAACGATTCATCCAGATCCGTCTTTGACGCAAGATGTGCGGCGCAGCGCTGGAGCACGTTGATCTCCACGGAGCGCACCTTCACGCCGAGCTTCTCTTTTACCAGAAATTCAAGCGTCTTTCCTGCGCCGCTTAACTGGCTGTGGCCGAAGGTGTCGACGGACTGCTCGGAAGCGCTGATATAGTTGCCGGACGCATCGCGGATGCCTTCCGATACGGCGACAATGACGTTGTTGCGCTCGAAGAGCAGGCGTTTGACGTCCAGAAGAAAATCCTCGGAATCAAACGGAACCTCCGGCAGATAAATAAGGTGCGGCGCGGTGTTATAGCTGTTTCTTGCAAGCGCCGAAGCGGCTGTCAGCCATCCGGCGTCGCGACCCATGATTTCTACGATAGTCACGCTTTTTACCGCATAGATGAAGGTGTCGTGCGCGATTTCAAGCAGCGAGGAAGCGATATATTTTGCCGCAGAGCCGAAGCCCGGCGTATGGTCAGTCTCGCAGAGATCGTTGTCGATGGTCTTTGGAATGCCGATGATGCGGACCGGGCTTCCGATATGCTTGCCGTACTCCGACAGCTTTAACACGGTATCCATAGAATCGTTTCCGCCGATATAGAAAAATGCTTCTATATTATAATCTGCAAATTGCTTGAAGATAAAGACATAGGGCGAATCGTCATCAAGATAATTCGGAAGCTTATAACGGCAGGAACCTAAGTACATGGCAGGCGTCTGCGCAAGGCGCGTCAGATTGTCGGCGTCTTTTTCCATAAGCTCGGTCAGATTGATGAAATCGTTATTTAAAATACCGGTGATGCCGTTGAGAGAACCGTAGATGGTGTGATACACGGAAGAACCGGCAACTCCGGCGATGACGCCCGCAAGACTTGCATTGATGGCAACGGTCGGTCCGCCGGACTGCGCTACCATACAGTTTTTTTGATTCATAACAAACTCCTTGTGTAAAAATTTTAAAAAATCCAATGAATATCATACATAAATCCAGAATGATAATCAAGGTGGAATTTCGATAGAAAGAATGTGGGGAACGATGAAAAAGTGTACATTATGTCCTAGAAACTGCATGACGGATCGCGCAAACGGGGAAACCGGAGTCTGCGGGCAGACAAAACAGCTTAAGGTGGCGAGAGCCGCCCTGCACTACTGGGAGGAACCGTGCATTTCGGGCAAAGGAGGCTCCGGCGCGGTATTTTTTTCCGGCTGCGCGCTGCACTGTGTATTCTGCCAGAATCACAATATCGCAAACGGGACGGCGGGAAAGCCAATTTCGCAGGAACGCCTCTGTGAAATATTTCTGGAACTGCAGGAAAAGGGCGCGAACAACATCAATCTCGTGACGCCCGGACATTTTGTGCCGCAGATTATTCCTGCGCTTAAGCGCGCCAAGCGGCAGGGGCTAATGCTGCCGGTCGTGTACAACACGAGCAGTTATGAGTCGGTCGATACCATCCGCCGTCTGGACGGGCTGGTGGATGTCTATCTGCCGGACTTTAAATATATGTCCGCGGAGCTTTCGGCGAAATATTCCCATGCCGCGGACTACAGCAAGGCGGCGAAGGCGGCGGTGGCGGAGATGGTGCGCCAGACCGGGGCGGCGGTCTTTGCGCCGGAAGAACATGCGGGCAGCTTGGCGGACGATACAACGGACTTCGATCCGGTCGAGGCGGGCTGGCTCATGAAACGGGGAACGATTGTGCGCCATCTGCTTCTGCCGGGGTGCACGGAGGACTCGAAGGCAGTCATAAGGTATCTCTATGAGACATACGGCAATACCGTTTATATCAGTATTATGAGCCAGTTCACGCCGCTTGCAGGCTTGGAGCGTTATCCCGAACTCAACCGCAGGGTGACGGATGAAGAATATGAGGAGGTCGTGGATTATGCGCTCGGGCTTGGCGTAGAGTGTGGATTTATCCAGGAGGGCGATACGGCAGAGGAAAGCTTTATCCCCGAATTTGACGGCGAGGGCGTGTGAGAGACCGCGCCGGATGCAGCCCGAATTTGAAACGCTAATATGTCCAAATAATTGTACAGATAAAAACCATGTGTCCAAAGAATTGTACATAGAAACCGCTATACTCATTGATATCAGATAACTCTTAACTTCTCTTATGGAAGCATACAGGATGCTCTTGACGGAGTAACAGATGAAACAGGAGAAGGCGAAGAAAAAGGACAAGGAGAAAAAGAAAATGAGACGGGTGGATATGGAGACAGTAGCGTTATGTGCATTGATCGCGGTAATCGGAGCGTTCGGCATGGTGGCAGGAGCCGCGGCGTTTATGGGAATCCGCTTTCAGGAGTGCAATGCGGCGGCGCTCACCGGAATCGGCTGTACCTTAGGCGGCATACTTTGGGGAAGTTTGTTGATTTTGAACAGGCACCTTGTGTCGAAAGAAGGCTAAATGTTGTGGTTTATGGCGGAAAAATACTATATTTAGGTTGACGCGTCATATAGAATCTCCTATAATGAGACTGAATTATTGGCGAAATATGCAGGTTATCAGGATTGCGGAGGAAATAAATGAGCGAGCCTTTCTATAGAAAGCACAAATGGATTTTACTGGCAGCCATCTGTTTTGGGATGATGGCTGCCGGTCTGTCTGTTCTGGGAGACGCCGTTTTTGTTTACGCATATACGCCGACGGCGGGAACGGTCAACGACGGTCCTGTGCGTGTGCGCAACGCGCCCGTAGACGGGGAGAAGGTCACGCTGCTCTATCCGGGAACTGCGGTGACGGTGATTGAGGAGACTGCCGGAGCGGACGGGTATACCTGGTATCAGATTCAGGTGTCCGGCATGACCGGATATATCCGGTCGGATTTTGTAACGCTGCAGACGGCGGGGCAGGATGCGCCTGCCGCGGAAGGACAGACAACGGGCGGCGCGTCGGCGGAGAGCGGCGTTGTTGCAAATACGAATCTCGGCGTCTATGTGCGCTCCGGTGCGGGCACTTCCTATTCTGCCGTGACGAAGGTGTATAAAGGGCAGGCGGTTACCATATTGGGACAGCAGGAAGCGGGCGGCATGAAATGGTACAATGTGTCGCTTACCGTGGGCGGCAGTTCCTATACAGGTTTTATATGCGCCGATTATGTGTCGGTGAACGGTGCGCCGGCGGAGGGCGGTGCGGCAGTCTCCGCGGCGGACAGCGAATACATAAGCGCGCTGCAGGCGGCCGGATTTCCGGAGAGTTACCTGGCCCCGCTTCTGGCGCTTCATCAGAAATATCCGAACTGGCAATTTGTTCCGGTGCAGACGGGGATTGACTGGAACACGGCAGTCGAAAACGAGAGTGTGGTCGGAAGGAATCTGATTCAAAGTTCGGTCAACGACGCGAGAAAGTCCACGGACAGCGCGGCGTACAACTGGGCGACAAATTCGTGGTATGGATTTGACGGCGCTGGCTGGGTATCAGCGTCGCCGGAGTACATAGCGTACTGTATGGACCCGAGGAATTTTCTGAACGAGACGCAGATTTTCCAGTTTGAGACGCTGGAGTATGCACAGTACCAGAATGCGGCGGGCGTTGGAAACATTCTCTCCAATACCTTTATGGCAGGAAATTATACGGATACGGACGGCGTGACCCGCAGCTATGCGGACACGTTCATGGAGATCGGAGTAAGCCTCGGAGTAAGCCCTTATCATCTTGCTGCGCGCTGCAAGCAGGAACAGGGGGTACAGGGGACAAGCCCTTTGATTTCCGGGCGTTACACGGGGTATGAAGGATATTACAATCATTTTAATGTCCGTGCGTTTACGACAGGGACGGCATCGGCGGCGGTCAACGGCCTTGCTTATGCAAAGCAGCAGGGATGGAACTCAATCTATAAATCGATCGCGGGAGGTTCGAATGTTGTCGCAAATAATTATGTGAAAAAAGGTCAGAATACCATTTATTTTGAAAAGTTCAATGTGGTATATCAGAACAGTTTATATACGCACCAGTACATGACGAACGTGCAGGCGGCGATGAGTGAAGGCGTTAATATGGGCAAGGCGTATGCGGACAAGAATCAGGCGTTCGTTTTCCGTATTCCGGTCTATATGAATATGCCGTTGTCGGCAGTGGGATTTTCTGACAAAGGAAATCCGAACAACTGGCTGTCGTCGATCACGATTGACGGTTATAGTCTGACGCCGGCATTTGGCGGGGCAAATACTTCCTACTCGCTTGTCGTGCCGGAGAGCGTTTCCTCTGTTACGGTCGGCGCGACGGCGGTGGCGGGCACGTCGCAGGTGTCAGGCACAGGTAATTATTCCTTGAATTACGGTAATAATACTATTAATATTACCTGTATTTCGCAGAGCGGCAGCACAAGGACCTATACGATCGCGGTCGCAAGATGCCAGCCGCAGGCGGCAGGCAGTGCGATTACGGTGGCGGAGGGAGCGACAGTCACCCTCGCGTATCCGGTGGCTGGCAATTATATCACCGGAATTTCGCCGGGAGCGACTGCAGGCGATATCCTGGCAGGCGTGTCGGCACAGAACTGTACGGCGCGCGTCGTGAATGCTGCCGGCGGTGAGAACAACGGGGCGGTCGGCACGGGCTGCAGGCTTGAAATCTATGCGCAGGGTGCGCTGGTGCAGCAGTATGAGCTGGTCATTTACGGCGATATCAACGGAGACGGAAGAGTGTCCAATGTTGACCTTGTGCTGATGCAGAAGCAGATTCTGGGAATCACAGGGCAGTCCGGCTGCTATCTGGAAGCGGCGAACACGAGCAGGGACGGCGGAGTATCTAATAAAGACCTTGTTATTTTACAGAAGCATATACTGGGAATTTCACAGATTACCCAGTAGAAGTTGGGAGAATTAAGATGAAAAAGAAGCTTGGAATGATAATCGCGGTAATGTGTCTGTGGTTGTTGATACCGCAGACGGCGGACACAGTGTGGGCTGCAGGCGGCGCAACATCTGTCTCGGTGTCGTCAGGAAATGTCAATATAGGAGATACCGTTACGGTTACAGTAAAAGCGAGCGGTCCGTCCGGCGAGAAGGCGAACGCGACAATGACGCTTTCCTACGATGCGAATGTGCTGCAGTTCGTGAACTGCAATACGACCTACGGCGGCGGTGGCGGCAGCGTGATCGCGACCGGGGAAAGCTATACGGTCACTTTAAAAGCGATCGGAGCGGGAAATGCCGCACTTTCCGTATCGGGCAGCGACGGCGTGATTTTTGATACAAATGAAGAAATGGACTCTATGTCCGGCAGCAGTGCTTCCGTTACGGTGAATAATGCAGCGGGCGGCACGGGAACTGCTACTGGAAATGCGTCAGGCGGTGCCGGAACGACTGCTGGAAATGCGTCAGGTACGGCTGCGGGCGGTACCGGAACGCAGTCGGCGGACAACTCCTTAAAGAGCCTTACGATTTCGCCGGGTACGCTTTCCCCGGCTTTTACCGGAAAGACAACGACCTACAGCGCGATGGTCGGCAGCGACGTGACAAGCATTGCCGTGTCTGCAACGCCGGTCAACGCCAAGGCAGTCGTAGAGTCTGTCACGGGAAATACGGAGTTGAAGGCGGGCGCGAACACGATCAAGGTCGTCGTGAAGGCGGAAAACGGCGTGACCGCGACCTACACGATCAATGTGACAAAACAGAGCGGCGCCACAGCAGAGCCTTCGGACAATGAGCAGGCGGAAGAGACGCCGGAACAGACGGAATATGCAGGGGAGACTGTCACGGTCAGCGGAACGCCGTATCAGATCGCGGACGATTTTACGGCGGAGGATATTCCGGCTGATTTTGCGGAAGGTACGATAAATTATCATGGAACGGACTATAAAGGCGTAAGCTTTGAGAAAGGGTCGCTGGGACTTTTGTGGATGAAGACTGCGGATGCGGCGGACGCCGGGGGACGGTTCTTCGTATACGACGGCACCAGAGATACCTGTTACCCGTTCGTGAAGCTTTCCCACGGGGAAAAATATGTGATCGCGCTTCTTGCGCCGATTGATTTTACGATGCCGGAGAATTACGTGCAGACGGAGCTTGCGGCGGGGGATGCCGGAACGATTACGGCATACCAGACCGCGCAGGAGGAGACGGAACTGGTATCTGATTTCTATATGTTCTATGCGGCAAGCAGCGACGGAACGGAAGGCTGGTATCAGTATGACGGACTTGAAGGCACTTACCAGAGGGCGAATTCCATAGGCGTGCAGCAGGACGAGGAAGCGGCGGACGACACGGACATCACATATCTTCAGGAAGAATACGATGCGCTTTCACAGCGGTATACCGAGGAGAAAGCATTTTCCAGAAATGTGATGGCGGTACTGGTATTTATTCTGGCAGTGCTTGTCATTGTCATCATCAATCTTTTGATTCACCGATTCCGCAAAGGAAATAATGATGATTTTTCGGAGGATGATTTTGCGGATGATGAAGAGGCTGACCGTGCGCCTGAAGCGGAAGAAAGAAAAGCAAGAAGAGGATTTCGGGGAATTTTCGCTGGAAAAGAGGATGATGGGCTTGACGGGACATCAGATGACGACATGTTTGACGAGCGTTTCAACGAAAATTATGTCGCGGAGGAGGATGCTCCGGTAAAAGAGAAGAGGGGAAAGCCGCGCGAATTGAAAGTGCTCGACGTCTCGAACAGGAAAAACAGACAGGAGAACGCGGTTTCTGTAGAAGGCGAAGAGGAAAAGCAGACTCCGTCGGGAGCAGAAACAGAGAAGCCGGTTCCGACAGAAGTGAAAAGAGAAAAACCTGTGCGGGCGGAAAAGGTGCAGCCGATACGGGAAGAGAGGCAGGTTTCGGCGGAAGCGGGGCAGCAGAAGTCAGCTCCGGAAGAATTAAAGACAGAGAAACTGACAAGACCGGAAAAGGTGCAGCCGATACGGGAAGAGAAGCAAATTTCAACGGAAATGAAAAGAGAAAAATCTGTGCGGGCGGAAAAGGTGCAGCCGATACGGGAAGAGAAGCAAATTTCAACGGAAATGAAAAGAGAAAAACCTGTGCGGGCGGAAAAAGTGCAGCCGATACAGAAAGAAAAGCCGGTTTCGGCGGAAACGGAACAAAAAAAGCCTGAAAGAGCAGGAAAGAAGGAGAAATCAGCTCCGGCTGCAAAAAAGACGGGCGGTTTGGAAATCATAGATTTCAATGATTTATAGGAGGAAGCTATGCAGACATCATATACAGCGAAAGCGAAGAAAGCGGTCGATATCGCCGCGCGAATGTCAAAGTCACTGCATCACAATTATATCGGGACAGAACATATCCTGCTCGGACTTCTGAAAGAAGGAACGGGAGTCGCAGCGCAGGTGTTGGGGGACAACGGTGTAGAGACAGAAAAGGTACTGGAACTGATTGAAGAGCTGATTGCGCCTGCTTCCGCGGTCATCCTGCAGGAAGGAGGGTATTCTCCGCGCGCCATGCGCGTCCTGGAAGGGGCGGGGCGTGAGGCGGCGCGTTTCCATTCGGAGAAAATCGGAACGGAGCATATTCTGATTGCAATGGTCAAAGAGACGGAATGCGTCGCGTCAAGGCTGCTCAATACGCTGTCGGTGAATATCCAGAAAATGTATGTGGATACGCTGATCGCAATGGGGGAGGATGCGAATCTCTACAAGGAGGATTTCCAGAACGGAAAGCCGGGACGCAAGAAAAATACTGAGGGAACGCCGTTTCTGAACCAGTATTCCAGGGATTTGACAGAGCTTGCGGCGTCAGGAGCACTCGATCCCGTCGTCGGAAGAGAGGCGGAGATTGACCGGGTGATTCAGATCTTGAGCAGAAGGAGCAAGAATAATCCGTGTCTGCTCGGTGAGCCGGGCGTCGGAAAGACTGCGATTGTAGAAGGCATCGCGGAGCGCATCACGACGGGCATGGTTCCTGATACGGTTCTTGGGAAGCGCGTTGTTTCTTTGGATTTGTCTGGGATTGTTGCGGGATCCAAGTACCGGGGCGAATTTGAGGACCGCATCAAGAAGATCATCGCCGATGTGAAGAAAGTGGGAAATGTTCTGCTGTTCATTGATGAGATGCATACGATCATCGGTGCAGGCGGCGCGGAGGGAGCGATTGACGCGTCCAATATTTTAAAGCCCGCGCTTGCCAGAGGTGAGGTTCAGGTAATTGGCGCAACTACAATGGAAGAATATCGAAAATATATCGAAAAGGATGCGGCGTTAGAGCGCCGTTTTCAGCCCGTGATCGTGGAGGAGCCGTCGGAGGAGGAGGCTGTGCAGATTTTAAAGGGGCTGCGCAGCCAGTATGAGCAGCATCACAGGGTGACGATTACGGACGAGGCGGTGGAAGCTTCCGTGCGCCTTGCCGCACGTTATATCAACGACCGTTTCCTGCCGGATAAGGCGATTGATCTGATGGACGAGGCGGCTGCGAAGGTACGGCTGTTTGCGGGCGGAGATCCGCGCGAAGCCGTGGAACTAAAAACACAGATCAAAGAGAGTGAAGATGCGCTTGAGAGTGCGCTTATGGCAGGAGATATTGAGGGGGCGCGCGCTGCAAAGGCGAATAAGGAAATGCTCTTAGAGCGTCAGCAGAAGCAGATCGCAAAGGCAAAGCGGGAAGGGCAGAGAAAGAATCTGACGGTCGGGGAGGAAGAGATCGCCGACGTTGTTTCGGGTTGGACGAAGATTCCGGTAAAGAAGCTGGCGGAGGGGGAAGCGGCAAGGCTGCGCAGACTGGAAAAGACCCTGCATCAGCGCGTCATCGGGCAGGAAGAAGCCGTGACAGCCGTGGCAAAGGCAGTGCGCAGAGGAAGAGTCGGCTTAAAGGATCCGAAACGCCCGATTGGTTCGTTTCTGTTCCTGGGACCGACCGGAGTGGGCAAGACCGAGATTTCCAAGGCGCTCGCGGAGGCAGTGTTCGGTCAGGAGCAGGCAATGATCCGGGTCGATATGTCGGAGTATATGGAGAAGCACAGCGTTTCCAAAATGATCGGTTCGCCGCCCGGATATGTCGGACATGAGGACGGTGGACAGCTCAGTGAGAAGGTGCGTAGAAATCCGTATTCCGTCATCCTGTTCGATGAGATTGAGAAGGCGCATCCGGACGTGTTCAATATTCTGCTTCAGGTGCTTGACGACGGGCATATCACGGATTCACAGGGAAGGAAGGTCGATTTCAAAAATACGATCATCATCATGACCTCCAACGCCGGAGCACAGGCAATCGTTGAGCCAAAGAAGCTCGGATTTGCATCGACGGAAAACGAAAAACAGGATTACGAGCGCATGAAGGGCAGTGTTATGGAGGAAGTGCGCCGTATCTTTAAACCGGAATTTTTGAACCGCATCGATGAGACGATTGTTTTCCGTTCCCTGAACAAAGAGGACATGAAGCAGATCGTCGGACTGATGACAAAGGAACTGTCCGCGCGCTGCGAAAAGCAGCTTGGCATTGCGCTTGTCGTGCGCGACGCTGCAAAACAGTATATCGTGGAAAAGGCATACGAACCGAAATACGGAGCAAGACCGCTGCGCCGCAAAATCCAGGAGGAAATCGAGGATAAGCTTGCAGAAAAGATTCTGGACGGAAGCGTAAAACACGGCAGTGAGGTTGTCGTTACCACGAAGAAAAATGCGATTGTTTTTGAGGAGAAGGAAAAGTAAAAAAATCCTTAAATGTGGTTGAAACTACTGGAAATCATAGGGCGGATATTATATAATTATCATATAATATTTTTTCGATAAAGCAGGGCAGCAGAGTGCTTGCACTGCACTATCACAGGAGGATGAGATGGCTGTTATAAGCGAGTTGCTTCGTTCAGAGGCAGATGGAACAATCAGCTTTGGAGATTATACTTTGAGCGCCAAGGCGAAGCTTGACAATTTTGAACATCAGGGCGACCTTTATAAGGTAAAGACCTGCCGGGAGATCACCAAGTTAGAGCGCAACGGAATGTTTGTATATGAATCCGTTCCGGGAACCGCAGTCGAGAGATTAAAGGCGACGGACACTGGCGTGGAATTTCAGGTAGAGGGACCGGAGGACGCACAGGTCACAGTGGAGCTTGAGGATGAGACGGAGTATGATATTGTCATTGACGGCGCAGATGCCGGAAGGATGAAGACAAATCTCGGTGGTAAGCTGAGCTTAAGCGTTGAGTTGGGAGAACAGCCGGTCGCAGTCAGCATTCAGAAGTGTTAAGGAATTTGGAAGAACGGATATAATGATGGAAAGACCTGTCCGAAGCGGATGGGTCTTTTTGCGCTCTGCGTGGGATGGTGTCGGCAGCATAGGAACAAGAGAAGGAGACTTAGATGGCAAAAGGTAAAACAACGGTATATTTCTGTCAGAACTGTGGTTATGAATCAGCGAAATGGATGGGGCAGTGTCCGGGCTGCCGCGAATGGAATACTTTTGTGGAGGAGCTGATCGATAAAAAGAATGTGGGAAAAGGAAAAATCCCGGAGAGTGAGACGGCGAAGGCAGTGCCGCTCTCACAGATTGAGATGACGCAGGATAAGCGCATTTCCACTGAGATAAAGGAACTGGACCGGGTGCTTGGCGGCGGCATTGTGCAGGGTTCGCTTGTGCTCGTGGGCGGTGATCCGGGTATCGGAAAGTCCACACTGCTTTTACAGGTGTGCCGGAATCTCGCGGAGCAGGGAACGGAGGTCCTGTACATATCAGGTGAGGAATCCTTACAGCAGATTAAGATACGGGCGGAGCGCATCGGAACCTTTCGGGATAGTTTAAGCCTGCTCTGTGAGACGAATCTGGATGTGATTCAGAAAGTGATTGACCGGGAGAAACCCAAGGTCGTAGTCATTGACTCCATACAGACGATGTACAATGAAGCGGTAGCTTCCGCGCCGGGCAGCGTGTCACAGGTGCGCGAGGCGACAGGCATCCTTATGCAGATCGCAAAGGGAATGGGGATTTCCATATTTATTGTTGGTCATGTGACCAAGGAAGGAGTGGTGGCGGGACCGAGGGTGCTCGAGCATATGGTCGATACGGTACTTTATTTCGAGGGCGACCGCCATGCGGCTTACCGCATTCTGCGGGGCGTCAAGAACCGTTTCGGCTCGACGAATGAGATCGGCGTCTTTGAAATGCGGCAGGACGGACTTACGGAAGTGGAAAATCCTTCGGAGTTCATGCTCTCGGGCAAGCCGCAAGGCGCGTCCGGCTCTGTGGTGGCGTGCTCGATGGAGGGAACCAGACCGATTCTTCTGGAGGTGCAGGCGCTGGTGTGCCACAGCAATTTCGGAATTCCGCGCAGGACGGCGGCGGGAACGGATTTCAACCGTGTGAATCTTCTGATGGCGGTTCTGGAAAAGCGATTGGGTTTACAGCTCGGGAACTGTGACGCGTATGTCAATATAGCGGGCGGCATCCGTATGAACGAGCCGGCGATTGATTTAGGGCTTGTGCTTGCACTTGTGTCGAGCTATAAGGACAAGGCAATCGACGAGAAGACGATCTGCTTTGGTGAGGTGGGCTTAAGCGGCGAGGTGCGTGCGGTGAGCATGGCGGAACAGCGCGTGCTGGAAGCGAAGAAGCTCGGCTTTGAAGTTTGCATTCTGCCGGAGGTATGCCGCGAGGGGCTCAAGGATGTGAAAGGAATCGGGTTGGTCGGCGTCCGAACCGTCAAGGATGCGATGGATTATGTGATGCGGTAGCTTATAGTAACGATATTTTGATTTCTGAAAAAGAGGTTCGTTAATTGTACAAAATTGTATATTCAATTAATACAATTTTCGACAGAAAACTTTCTTTTTTGAAACTTGGAAATTGGTGTTGACATTCCAAAATAATGATGATAATATAAACAAGCTGACCGCAAGAACAGCGGTACAGACAGGCGGATTCCGAAAGAATGACCGCTATTCTAAAACTATTTCATCAAAATGTTTTAGAAAAAAGTTGTTGACAAACAAGTTCAAAGATGATATAGTTAATAAGCTGTCGTCAAGAACTGATCGACAACAAAGCAGATTAAAGATTTACAGCCGGCTCTGTGAAGCAGAGGCTAAAGTGAATCGGAGATTTCAAAGCAAATCGGTGATTTGCTCGAACATTGATAACTGAACAGTGAATAAACCTTGAAAGATTCAATGAAAACATGAAAAAACTTCGTTTTTTCTATTTGAGATTTCAAGCTGTCAATATTT
>JAETOE010000039.1 GCA_021771815.1 Roseburia hominis | reverse complement strand
AAAAACCGCATAAACAACGTCATGGCGAAGTAGCACCTTCGCTCTTTTGTCATGCTTATTTTTATTTCGTTGTCATTATACACCATTTCTGACGATTTGAGAAATTTCCTATAAGTGAACAAAAGTGCGCTTCGCACACTCTCGCGCTTCAACTTCTCTGCCCGCGCAGCTTTTGTTCCGCGCGCGTTAGCTGCGCATCTGTGCACGCAGTGCTTTTCTGCAATAGGACGCAATTTCCTATTGCAGAACAAATTTAAATTTGTCTCACTCTACAGTTTGGGAGTTATCGCTCTAAAGTCTCTGCAAATATCTGTTTTAACAATTCAGACGGCATATCCTGTTTTAAATAAATTTGCAGCATTCCCTTAGGAGTAATCTTATAACAGGCTAATTCTTCCTTATGTTGAAGAACCGCCTGTGCCTCAACGTTAATATGGTCTTTAAATGGAATAAGTCTCACGAAAGCTTCACCGACATAGTAACTTGGCAATTTTGCCCATAATTTTTCCTCTATCTCGCACGGAACACTGTCAAAAATCATCCTCCTTAAATTATTGTACATATCAATAATCTCACTTGGGTACTTATCTAAATAATCTTTTACTTGCTCGTTCATTTTAACATCCTCCGCAAATTCTTATTTATAGTACTCATTATATAGTACCTCACTTAGTTCCACAACATCACTTTTTTCACTAATTTCATAGCGCCTACTGCAATATTTACACACAAAAAGTGCCCTATATCAGTTATTAAAGCTGATATAGAGCACCTTATTTTTACATCTCATTATCTATTTTCTAACTCACACCAAAACGGACTCTTTGATTTCATCTTTGCCGATAGCGTACACTCGTTTCAGCACATAGATGACTTCTGCAAGAACCTCAATCGTAACCAATGCTGTGTGCTCTTGATAACAGTCTCAGCTTCTGAAGCCATTTCTTCATGATCATTCAGCAGATACCTCAAAATAACATTTGCGTCAAGCATTACCATATTTCTCACCTGCCGTTTTCTCCCAAGCTGTTCCTTCCTCCTCCCATAAGGCTGTATTGGCGTACTTTGCCAATGAACCCCTGGCAGAGGTACTATTCTTCTTCGTCGTCTCCTCTATAAACTCATCTAAAATTGTAATTATCAATTTCTGGTTCTTCTTCGCAGTTATCTTTTCTAATGTCTGAACTGCTGTACCATCATAATACCCTTGTAACGAAAGCATCTATAACACTTTCTTTCTCAATCATTCCATCCTTTTGCAGCTATATTATACCCAACTGCCACAGCTATCGCAACCACATTTTCATATATCGGTTAATTCAGTGACATGCAATCAAATCCGTACGAAGTGAGGCTGAGAGGAGCGCAACATTACTTCCTTCAAAAAACTTGTCATACATCAATTGTTTTCCTATCATAACTATCAACATGTTATTGAACTCAGCATTTTATTCATACCTTATCGACTCACTCTTCAAATATTTAATGTAATCCTCGATTTCCGCTTCCGTTACATTAAAAGGTAAAATATTCAAGAAGCCGTCCCTCTTTAGTACTCTATAAAGTTTTACACAACTTTGCGCATCATCATATACGCTTTTAGGTATTTTATCGCCTAATAATACATAATTATCCAACCTCATCATTTTCATGAAATCACGATTAATAGCAGTATCATTTTTTAGCATTGTAGCAACATAGCCCATTTCATAAATATTTTGTAAAAGTATATCATTTCTAGTATCTAATACAAATAAAACTAATGCATCAAGATTCCCCCACTCCATACTTTTATATATTCCCTTTTCCTTATGAAACATATATGTATAAAATTCTTCAATTGAAGTCGAAAAATGAATACAGACAAAACCAATATTAATCATTGGACACTGAATGTTTTTTTGACCTTCAAACTTAGCAACAATTTTCTTAATATTCCTATTGAATGCCGAATAATAAGTGCTGTTTTTTAGCTCGATAGCATTGGAATACTCTTTTAATGTTTTTTCATACTCCACATCATCGTTTACTAATTTCTTAATCAATATAGAACCATCATTAACTTTATTAATTTTCAAGTCTTTTTCTTTTACGAATGGGTCACATCTCATTGTTTTAACTTCTATATTAATCAAACAATCCATCGGATATTTAAAAACACATGAATATTCTAAGGTTTTATCATTTTGTCTAATATTATTAGGCTCATAAATTACAGATGAAATGTTCTTCACGTTCACAATCAAAATATAGTATAAAATTAACACCTCATCTATACCTTCTAAAAACTTTAAGTGTGAGAACACTCCATCTTCGACAGCATTACATTTTTGCAATAACTTTATAGGTATACCGCTTTTTTGCCCCAATAATATACTCAATAAAATAAAAAATTCCAGATTTCGTGATTCGGGTGTCATTGGATATTCCAAAAATGGATGCCGCTCAGGTAATGAAATCTTCTTTAATTCGTCTAAAACATATTTTTTATGTTCATTATATTCATCTGGAATTTTTTCCCCCGTATTCATCTCTATAACTTTTCATCTCCTTATTCTTTTCCCTATAAACCATTATAACTCAACACAAAAATATGGATATCATCAAACTCATAAGATATTGGTTTTATTCCGTTTAACAAATAATCATCTATCAGATTTATTTTTTGACTTTTCTTAATTTCTTCTAAGCTAAATACTTTCTTCATCACCCAATCCAATCTTCATCTTTAATATAGATTTCTGGTGGCAAATCACCTCTATACCCAATATTTGTAATCTTAATACGCTGACTTGGATTACATGAAAGAGTGCATTTATTATTATGAATCAGCGAATCACTCATTAAGTAAATCAATGTAGCCTCAACATCAGAAATCAACTGATACAACTCTTCATTATTTAAATATTTAGGCTTTACAATTGTTCCAAGCCTAACTTCTTTTCTTCCTCTGTAATCATCTGTCCAAAACCACCTGTGACTTTCCAATCTGCTTCCAAAGCTATATATGGTCTTTCCAATGTACAAATTGCTTACATTATTGCCAAACTTCCTTGTAATGTAATATATTCCTATATCCTGCATTCTTTCATCCAGCAAAATGTTATCTATATCCATCGGATATGACCATTCAATTGTCACTCTCCTCATTTGCATTTTTCTCCTTCAAATCAACCCTATAAGTTTGCGGTATAAGACAAAGGTCTTTCAACGAGCCTTTTCTAACTGAATACTTTCCCTGAACATTTTTCATATCAAATTCGTGCACCCTGTACAGATAATAATTTTCTGCATATAACTCGCTTTTTTCCAGTTCATTTGCCGAAATAAAGAAACTGGAATCTTCTGTTCCAAGTGTCGTTTTTACTTCGATATACATCTCATTACCTTCAGCATCATAAGAAAGAATATCAAAGCCTAAACCATCGCCTTTATCTCTGGATACCCATACTACTTTCTTATTGCCCGGCAAATGATATTGTTTAACCTTTTCTCTCTCCTGCGAGAAAATAAACTGTTCTCCCAGTTCCCCAATCTGCTTTAAACGCTTTTCTCTTTCCACATAATCAATAAACTCCCCCTTCAACTCAATAGGCAGTTTTACCGCTTTATGTTTGAACTGCATCGGCTTAACAATCCGAACTGGCTCAAGCATTTCTGGTTCAGTTTCATAATATGTCGTGTAAATAATATCCTGCACCAGCAAATGATACTCAGGGTCATAATACTTTTCTTTTCGTTTTTCATATAATTTGAGTAATTCTTCGTCCTGCATTATATAGTTATGAATATAATTGCAAAGACTTTCGAACCTAAATAGATTTTCTATCTCACCGCTTTTAGGAGACTCATCATAATCAATTCTTTCAACAAAATCCTTGAACATGGTATACTTATAGAGATAGTATTTTTCTGGATACCTCAAATTCAAATACACCATGATGGCTCTATCATCCTGATAATGATGATGTACATTTTTTTCTTTATACATCTCCACCAATAGTTTTGCTGTCTCACGAAAATTTTCAATTCTGACTTTAAAATCTATAGTCAGGTCATAAAGCTCTCGGAACATTCCTTGAACAGTATCTTCATCTTTTTCCGCCATCCATAAAATCATTCGTCTGGGATAGTAATTACCTGCTGACATAAGATTTGCTGTATCATGCAATGAGCGTTGGAGCATTCCATGAAAATCCTCTGCATCTATATCCCAATTATCCTGAAAAGTCTGTACTGCTTTCCACTTATACAATTCCTGCTTTTCTATTTTGGAATAATTAGCTTTATAAAACGATATGATATTTTCAAACGCCTTTTGATTCATAGGAATACTCCTTTCTTCAAAATTATTTTGTCAATTCGTGATACATCTTCATAAGCTCAGCCACACAATCAGACTCTATGAAGTCCTTAATTGGGAAACCGTAAACCTCCATAAACTGCTTTATCATTCAACTGATGAGCTTTTTCTCAACTGTGGTGGCATTGCAACTGAATCATACAAATCGGCTAATGAGCAATCTGTGAAAAGATTTCTTGCGTCCAAGATACCTTGAGCAGTCTGTTGAATCTTCTTTTACTCAGGTGCCGGATTGCACCAAGGAAAATTATTATACACTATTGCCAATGAATAACTATAGTCACACTTCATCCTCATAGATACTGTTCTCATCCATGCGTTACGTACATTTGACATCAAAACTCCAAATTCATACAACGTGCCATTCCATGTTCATATCCATAATCATGTATCAAAGTAAACTACCTCCATAATGATGGTAGCATATTTACCTTTCTTTTTCCATTATCAGTTAGTAAATCCCCCCAAAAAGAAAAAGACGGACGATGACATGTGTCAAAGTCCGTCTTTTTTATAAAAATATTGTTTTTCTGTCAATCCCTTTATTTCAAGAACTCCAGCAAAATCAAGGGTTTTAGCCTTCTTCGCTCATGCGGCTTAACTTCGCTGCCTGATCCGCCGCAATACAAGCATCAATAATCTCCTGAATATCCCCATTCATGATCTTATCCAGCTTATACAGCGTCAGATTGATTCTGTGATCCGTCACGCGCCCCTGCGGGAAATTGTAGGTACGAATCTTCTCCGAGCGGTCGCCCGTACCGATCTGGCTTCTTCTTGCCTCCGCCTCAGCGTCATGCGCCTTCTGGCACTCAATGTCGTAGAGCTTTGCGCGCAACAGGGCGAACGCCTTCGCCTTGTTCTGAAGCTGTGACTTTTCAGTCTGGCTGTAGACTACGATGCCGGTCGGGTAATGCGTCAGACGCACTGCGGAGTCTGTCGTATTGACACACTGTCCGCCGTTTCCGGACGCACGCATAACGTCGATGCGGATATCCTTCTCGTCGATCTCCACTTCCACCTCTTCCGCCTCCGGCATCACCGCCACACTGATAGTCGATGTGTGGATACGACCGCCGGACTCCGTCTCGGGCACACGCTGTACACGGTGTACGCCGGACTCATATTTCATCACAGAATACGCGCCGGAACCGGTAATCATAAACGTCACGCTCTTCATACCGCCGATACCCGTCTCGTCCGCTTCCATGATCTCTGTCTTCCAGTTCTTGCTCTCCGCATAATGCTGGTACATACGATAAATCTCAGCCGCGAACAATGCAGCCTCGTCACCGCCCGCGCCTGCTCGAATCTCGACGATAACGTTCTTGTCGTCGTTCGGGTCTTTGGGCAGAAGCAGAATCTTAAGTTCATGCTCTAACTCCTCGACACGCGCCTTTGCATCGTTCAATTCTTCCTTGGCAAGCTCGCGCATCTCCTCGTCCGACTCTTCGTCGAGCATCGCAAGGGAATCCTCGATATTCTGCTTACACTGCTTATACTCCTTGTACGCGTTGACGATCGGCGCAAGATCACTCTGCTCCTTCATCAGCTTGCGGAAACGCTCCGGATCATTTGCGACATCCGGCTCGCTTAACTCACTCATCAATTCCTCAAAACGAATCAATAAATCCTCTAACTTATCAAACATAACAAACATCCTTTCTCATACAGGAACACCGCACACTTTTGCTCCCGCTTTCTATCCTGTGACAACGCAGCTTCATTGGATAGGACAGCTAGAGCATTCCTGTCACAACACGGTCGTTGCGTGCAAGATCCTTGACTATCGTCACATCCCGAAAACCCGCCTCCCGCAAAAGCGCCGGCACCTGCTCCCCCTGATCGTAACCGATTTCAAAAAGAATTCTTCCCTCCGGGTTCAAATAGTCTCTGCATTCCCCGACAATCCTGCGGTAAAAATAAAGTCCATCCTCCTTGCCGTCGAGCGCCTCCGGCGGCTCGAAGTTCTGTACCTCCGGCATCAGTTTCACGATCTCTGACGACCGGATATACGGCGGGTTGGACACGATCACGTCAAACGTTCCTCTCACATGCTCAAACAGATCGCTCGGCTCGAACAACACCGACACATCGTTTAACCTGGCGTTCTCTTTCGCCACATTGAGCGCCTGCTTGGAAATGTCCACCGCATACCCCTCTACATCCGCGACATTATGCAGGATGCTGACAATAATGCAGCCCGAACCGGTACAAAGGTCTAAGACGCGCATACCGGGCTTTACCACCTTAAGCGCCTCCTCGACAAGCGTTTCCGTGTCCTGTCTTGGAATCAGCACGCTCGAATTTACCTTGAACTTAAGACCCATGAACTCTGTCTCACCGACAATATACTGGAGCGGAACATGCTCCGCACGCTTGCGCAACGCAATCTGATATTCACTTAACTGTTCTTCCGCCAAATCCTCTTCCATATGAAGATAATAAAAACTGCGGTCGATCCTGCAGACCATCTCAAGCAGCAGCCATGCATCCGTCTTCGCGTCTGCAATATCCGCCATGGAGAGAATCTTCTCGCCCAGATCGATTGCCTCCCGATATGTCATCGTATTTCCTCCACATAAGACTTCCAGTCGAACACTGCCTCCACCGAAGCGATTCCCACCTCGATCATCGCATCGTCCGGCTCTCTCGTGGTCAGCTTCTGCAGCCAAAGTCCCGGCTTACTTAAAATGTTGACAAACACATTGTCACTGCGCCCTGCAAGTCGGATGAACTCATAGGAAACTCCGGCAATCACTGGAATCAGAAGGATGCGCAGCAAAAGCCGCAGCACGCCGTTATCCACACGAATAAACATGAAAAAAACTATACTGATGAGCATGACGATCAGCAGAAAGCTTGTTCCGCAGCGCTTATGCTGTCTGGAACTGCCCCGCACATTCTCAACCGTCAGATCCAATCCATGCTCAATACAGTTGATACATTTATGCTCCGCTCCATGGTACATATATACCCGCCTGATATCCGGCATCAATGAGATTGCCGCCACATATCCGATAAAAATCACAAGGCGAACCACGCCCTCTAAGAGCGCGATGACCGTCTGCGACGCGATAAACCGCTGAAAAAAGACGGATATGTAATACGGAAGTATCATAAAAATGGCGACTGCGAGTACGACCGACAGTGCTACCGTACCGCCCATCATAGCATTCTCCTGCCGCTTCTCCCTGCGCTGCCGCTCTTCTTCGTTAAGCGCGCGCCGCTCTTTCTTCTCCCTGCGTTTCTTTGGCGCTTCCTCTTCCTCCTCAAAAAAGGACGCCGAAAAGGTAAGCGTCTTCATCCCGAGTGTCAATGATTCTATGAAACTGAACACACCGCGCAAAATCGGCATGTTTCTTATATTCTTATTCTTAACAATCCCCTCATACACTGAGGTTTCGACTACTATTTCCTGATCCGGCTTTCTCACGGCTACGGCGTATTTCTCCTGATTCTTCATCATCACGCCCTCCATGACCGCCTGACCGCCAATTCCCGAATATCTCATAATTCTTCCTATTTTGCTTTCCAAAACCATAAAGGTAAAAAAGGTTGAGATTAAAAAACCTCAACCTTATCTGTAACCGTTTTCACTTACGAGTACAGTGCCACCCGCACCGTACTACTGCTGCTGCATACCATACTTCTTATTGAACTTGTCAATACGTCCACGAGCCTGAGCAGCCTTCTGCTGACCTGTGTAAAATGGATGACATTTGGAACAGATCTCAACGTGGATATCTTTCTTTGTTGAACCTGTAACAAACGTATTGCCACAGTTACATGTAACAGTTGCCTGATAGTAATCTGGATGGATTCCTGCCTTCATGATCTTCACCTCTTTATACTCTTATCGTTCTATAGTTGCCCTGTTTCAAATCTCTTTGTACCCGTATACCCGATCCGCATATGGCACTTTCTGCAAGAGATCGTCCCGAATAAACAGCGGTATTATTTTAACATATGACCCCTATAAAATCAAGCTGTTTTATATAATTTTCGTCTTTTTTATATAATTCTCGTCTTTTTTACCATATTGATGTATTCCTGATTATTTCTGGTGCGGGCAAACATATTCAGTATATTCTCTACCGCGTCGTCCGTACGCATTCCGTTGATCGCCTTGCGCATGATGTCCACCGCCTCCTGCTCCTGCGGATCGAGCAGCAGATCGTCGCGGCGCGTACCGGATTTCACGATATCGATCGCCGGAAATACTCGTTTCTCGGAAAGCTTGCGGTCAAGCACAAGCTCCATATTGCCCGTCCCCTTGAATTCCTCAAATACCACATCGTCCATCTTACTTCCCGTGTCCACGAGCGCGGTCGCAAGAATCGTCAGGCTTCCGCCCTCCCGCATATTGCGCGCCGCCCCGAAGAAACGCTTCGGCATGTGAAGCGCCGCCGGATCAAGACCGCCGGATAAGGTACGTCCGCTTGGCGGAACCGTGAGGTTATATGCCCGCGCAAGGCGTGTGATACTGTCGAGCAGGATCATAACATCCCTTCCGTGCTCCACGAGACGCTTTGCACGCTCATTGACCATTTCCGAGACGCGCTTATGGTGCTCCGGCAGTTCATCGAAGGTCGAATAAATGACCTCCACATTTTCTCCTACAATCGCCTCCTTGATATCCGTCACCTCCTCCGGACGCTCGTCGATCAATAAAATAATCAGATGCATCTTCGGATTGCTCATGATGACGGACTTGGCGATCTCTTTTAACAGCGTCGTCTTGCCTGCCTTTGGCTGGGACACGATCATACCGCGCTGTCCCTTTCCGATCGGTGACACCAGATCCACGATACGCATGGCAACGCTGCTGCCGGGATGCTCCAGACGGATGCGCTGGTTCGGGAAAATCGGCGTCAGATCCTCAAAATTCTTCCGCTTCTGCGCCACGCTCGGATGATATCCGTTCACCGACGTCACATAAAGCAGAGCGGAGAACTTCTCCTTCTCTGTCTTCACACGGGTATTTCCGCTGACGATATCTCCTGTTTTCAGATTGAACTTTCGAATCTGTGACGGAGACACATAGACATCGTTCTCTCCCGGCAGATAATTTGCGCAGCGGATAAAGCCGTAACCGTCCGGCATGACCTCTAAGATACCGTTTGCCGTGATGCCGCTGTCAAGATTCATAAGCGTCTCGTCCGGTGCGGTATTGTCCTTTCCCGCCTCCCCGGAGTTTTCTCTCATGCTTGCGCTCTCTCTTCCGTTCTCCCGCTCGGTTTCACGCGCGCCTACATTTTCTCTTGCGTTCTCTCGCATACTGCCGTTCTCTCTTCCGGTTTCTTTCGCGCCTGCGCTCTCTCTTACACGCTCTCTCATGCCTGCATTCTCATAATTTCCCGTATTCTCACGCGTTCCGCCGGTTTCACGCGCTCCCTTGCGCGCTCTTGCCCCCGTGCTCTCATACGCTCCGTCCTCGCCTGTGTTCTCATGCGCAATCGGTCGTCTCGCGTGTGTCCCCGCGCTCCCTGGTCTTCCGGTACTCTCTCTTCCGCCTCCACGCGTACTCCCACTCTCATTTGTCTGCGCCTGCTCTCCCCGCTCCCTTGCCTGACGCTCATCCTCCGCCAGCATCAGTTCAATCAGATCGCTCTTCTTCATGTTCGAAATGTTCTTAAGCCCTCTCGCCTTCGCCAGATCCTTCAATACGACTGCCGACAAACTCTCATACTTCTCTCTCATTCATATTCTCCTATTCTCTGCGTCCTCTATTTTCTCTATTCCTGCTATTCTCTCATACGCTGTGGGAATCGTGTCTGAAACGACAAAATGAATTTATGATACGCGTATTATACAATACTTTTTTCAAAATAGGAAGTCCTAATTTTCTTGATTTGTGAAAATGATAATGGTATGATTGAACTGTTGTTTCTATATTAAAGCGTACATTCATATAAACAGGAGAATCACATTATGGAAAATCAGACGACAAGTACCGCCGAAAAGGCACTGCTCATGCATGAAAAATGGAACGGCAAGCTCGAGACTGTAGCCAAATCCAGGGTCAATTCGAGAGAAGATCTCGCGATCGCCTACACTCCGGGCGTTGCAGAGCCCTGTAAAGTCATTGCCCAAAATAAAGAAGCGGCATATACATACACTATGAAAGCCAATACGGTAGCTGTCATCTCCGACGGGAGCGCAGTTCTCGGTCTTGGAAATATCGGTGCCTACGCTGCCATGCCTGTCATGGAGGGCAAATGCGTTCTGTTTAAGGAATTCGGCAACGTCAACGCCGTCCCGATCTGCCTTGACACGCAGGACACCGAGGAAATCATCACAACCATCAAGAATATCGCCCCGGCTTACGGCGGCATTAACTTAGAGGACATCTCCGCTCCCCGCTGCTTTGAGATTGAGGAGCGCTTAAAAGAAATGTTGGACATCCCGGTATTCCACGACGACCAGCATGGTACGGCAATCGTAGTCCTCGCAGGAATCATCAACGGACTCCGCGTCACCGGAAAGAAAAAGGAGGACTGCCGCGTCGTTGTAAACGGTGCCGGCTCCGCAGGCGTCGCGATCACGAAGCTTCTGCTCACCTACGGTTTTAAAGACGCAACAATGTGCGACCGCGAGGGCATCATCGGAAAGGACTATCCGAACTTAAACTGGATGCAGCAGAAAATGACTGAGGTAACGAATCTCTCCGACCGGCACGGAACACTCGCCGATGCGTTAGTCGGAGCAGATATCTTTGTCGGCGTATCCGCTCCGAACATCGTAACGCCGGAGATGGTCGCATCGATGAACCGCGATTCCATCCTTTTTGCAATGGCAAATCCGGTTCCCGAAATTATGCCGGATGTGGCAAAGGCGGCAGGCGCAAGAATCGTCGGTACCGGACGGAGTGATTTCCCGAATCAGGTCAACAACGTGGTTGCTTTCCCGGGCATCTTTAAGGGAGCGCTCGAGGGACGCGCGACCCAGATCACAGAGGAAATGAAACTTGCAGCCGCAGAAGCGATCGCAGGACTTGTCTCCGACGAGCAGCTCTCCGATGATTTTATTATGCCGGAAGCCTTCGACCCACGCGTTGCCGAAGTGGTAAGCGAGGCGGTAAAGTCTCATATCGTGCGCTAAGGCGGAGGCAAATCCTGCACAGCTTGCTGGGCGTTGCTCCATGCAAAGGGCACACGCCATGCAGGCATGGCAGGCATTTTCCTTCGGAAAACAAGGAGGCAAATCCTGCACAGCTTGCTGGGCGTTGCTCCATGCACTGGCAGTCGCATTTTCCTTCGGAAAACAAGGAGGCAAATCCTCTGCTCCTGCATAGGCAGTCGCATTTTCCTTCGGAAAACAAGGAGGATTTTATGAATATTTCTGCAGCGGGCTGCCCCGCAGACTCGCGCGAACAGCCCTATCCCGCATTCTGGGGAGACAAGCGTTACTTCTCCTTAGACGCATACCTTAAGAAGACATTCGGGGAAAAGATCTACCGTCTCTCCTTAAACGGCGGTATGACCTGTCCCAACCGCGACGGCAGTCTTGACACCCGCGGCTGCATTTTCTGCAGTGCGGGAGGCAGCGGTGATTTCGCCTCCGCTCCCACGCTCTCTATAACAGAGCAGATTGCGCAGGCAAAGGAACGCATACAAAAGAAGTCTGACTGCCGCAAATATATCGCCTATTTTCAGGCATACACCAATACTTACGCCCCTGTAGACGTGCTGCGTTCCCTGTTCACAGAGGCGCTTTTTCATCCCGATATCGCAGCTCTTTCCATCGCGACGCGCTGCGACTGCCTTCCAGAGCCCGTACTCGATCTGCTGGCAGAATTGAATCAGATAAAACCCGTCTGGGTGGAGCTTGGCCTACAGACCATCCACGCCGACACACTTCGCTTTATAAGAAGCGGCTTTACACTCGCACAGTACGAGAAATCCGTATCCGACCTGCGCTCCCGCGGAATCGACGTGATTACACATTTAATCCTGGGGCTTCCGAACGAGACAGAAAAAATGATGCGCGCATCCGTCTCCTATGTCGCAGGGCTTCCGGTCCAGGGCGTAAAGCTGCAGCTGCTCCATGTGTTAAAGAATACCGATCTGGGAATGCTCTATGAGAAAGAACCGTTCCCCCTCTTTTCGCTGGAGGAATACTGCGATTTCGTCATTGACTGTCTCGCACTGCTCCCGCCGGAAATGGTAATACACCGCCTCACCGGAGACGGACCGCGGAGCCTTCTTATCGCACCGCTCTGGAGCACGGACAAGAAACGCGTTTTAAACACGATTCAAAAGCGCATGCGCGAACGGAATATCTGGCAGGGAAAATATTATAGAAACGAGGAATCACATGGCTGAACCATTTACCATATATAAGCTTACCATTTTAAACATGCTCGATAAGGTGGATTTTCCACTGACCAACACACAGATTTCCGACTTTTTTCTCGAGCAGGAATACACCGATTATTTCCGTGTACAGCAGGTCTTAAACGACCTCACCGACTCCGGTCTGATTCGCACGGAATCCACCCACAGCAACACCCAGTACTACATCACGGCAGCCGGAAAAGAGACGCTCGGCTTTTTCCGCGACAAGATCACGGACGCCATCGAGCACGACACGATCGCCTATTTTGAGAAAAACAAACTGGAGCTGCGCACGGTCAACTCCGTCATTGCGGACTACTACAAAACCCCGAATCAGGATTACGCCGTGCGCTGCCAGTTCCGCGTGCATGACACAAATCTGATCGACCTGACGCTGACCGTAAAGAATAAAGAGCAGGCGGAGGCCGTCTGCAACAACTGGAAGAAGCAGAACGAAGATGTCTACGCCTATCTGATGGATATTCTGATGAAGTGATGCACCATCATTTTGTATACGAAAGGAACCGCTATGTCAAAATCCGCATTCAAACCCGGCAATATGCTCTATCCCCTGCCCGCCGTCATGGTGAGCTGCCAGTATAAGGACGGCGCTGACCCGGAATGTAAAAATCCCGCCCTACAGGGTAAACCGAATATCATCACGGTCGCATGGGCGGGAACCGTCTGCACGAATCCGCCGATGCTCTCCATTTCGGTGCGCCCGGAGCGCTACTCCTACCACATGATCGAGCAGTCCGGTGAATTTGTCGTAAATCTGACGACGGAAGCTCTCGTTTTAGCCACCGACTACTGCGGCGTGCGCTCCGGCAGGGACGTTGACAAATTCAAAGAAATGCATTTGACGCCCCTGCCCTCCCGCGAGGTATTCGTCCCCGGCATTGCCGAGAGTCCGGTCAATATCGAGTGCAGGGTGCGCAAGATTCTGCCGCTCGGTAGCCACAATCTGATTCTCGCCGACGTCGTCGCGGTCACGATCGACTACGCCTACATGGACGAGAGCGGCAAATTCCACTTAAACGATACCGGGCTTGTCACCTACTCCCACGGCGAATATTTTCTGCTCGGGAAGAAGCTCGGCAGCTTCGGCTACAGCGTGGCGAAGAAAACTGCAAAGCCCGCAGGTAAATCTGCAAATCAAGGCAAAAAAGGCATAGCCTCCTCCGGCAGAACTACAAATCGAGGCAAAAAATCCGCAAAAATTACTAACAAAAAAGGAAACGCGACCCGCCGTTAGGCAAATCGCGTTTCCCTTTTAATTTCCAAAAATACCGGACATCCACGTATCAAAATCCTTTACGCGATCCGTCACCTGATCCACTGCGGCAGAGAATTCATCCACGCTCTCAAGCATCGCCTGTGTGGAGGAAATCGCATCGTTAATGCCCTCCACGTCGATATCCTGAAGCTTTTCGACCGCTTCATTCATCGCTGTCGTCATCTGGTTCATCTGGCGCGCAAACATCGTCCCCGCCACAAGCAGCATGACAATAATGACTGCAAGCAATGCGCTGATGATCTTCTGAAAACGAAGCTGCTTTCTTGTCACTTCCAATAATTCTTCCATATGATACTCCCTCTTCTATACTCCCTCAATCGTTTCTTTTCTTCCGCCAGGCTCTGGCATCTTTTGCCGCCTTCCTGCCTGCTCTACTTCATATAGGGGCTTTCAAACAACTCATCTTTCGCTACGCTGATGGCATTTTTCACGCTTCCCTGTTCAAACGGATTCATGAGATTCGCGTATTTTAACGTCTCAAGATAACTCATGCTGCCGCCGCACTTGCAGAGATTCAGATAATCCTGCCATGCATCCTCGTGGTTCTCATAATTCTTTTTCTTGAACTCCATCGCCCCCATCGTCGTTAAGGTATAGTTAATGTAGTAGAACGGATAGAGATAAATGTGCAGCTTATGATACCAGAAGCCGCCGCGGTCAAAGAAATCGTCCGCATCGTATCTGCGCCACGGCATATATTTCTCCTCTAACTTCTTCCACGCAAGCGTACGCTCCTTCGGCGTCATCCCCGGATTTGCATAACAGATATGCTGGAATTCATCGACTGCCACGCCAAACGGCACGAATGTGATTGCTTCCTGCAGATGCGCAAAACGGAACTTATCTGCCTGTTCACCGAAGAAACGTTCCGCATATGGATAAGAGAACTGCTCCATCGACATCGAATGAATCTCCGCAATATCCGTAGACTCCGAATAGTAATCGGAAATCGGCTGGCTGCGCATCGCCATGTAACCCGCAAACGCATGTCCGAGCTCATGCGTTAATACCTGCATATCGCCAATCGTCTGATTGAAGCAGGAAAATACAAACGGCGCCTTATAGCGGGCAAGATGTGTCATATAGCCCGTGGATGCCTTACCCGGCTTGTTTTTCAGGTCCATAAGCTCATGATCGATCATAAAATCAATGAATTCACCTGTCTCGGGGCTGATCTCATGATACATCTTACGCGCTTCTTCCACCATGAAATCATCGTCCCCCGCCGGAACGGCATTTCCGTCAGGGAATACCCGCTTCTCATCGTAGACCATCAGTGAATCAACGCCAAGACGCTTTGCCTGCGCCTCATATAGCTTTTCACAGATCGGTACGATTTCCGTAAGCACCTGCTCGCGGAACGACTCGACCTCTTTCTGACCGTAATCGGTACGCCCCTGCTGCATATAACCAACCGGGATGAAATTCTCGAATCCGAGATTCTTTCCCATCTGATTACGGATCGTGATAAGCTCATCCCAGATTTCCTCAAGACGCTGCTCATTGCTGTGATAGAAATCGGAATAAGCCCTGACTGCCGCACGCCGCACATCCCGGTCCTCATGCTCAAAATATTTCTGCACGCCGTAAAGATTGAGCGTCTTCCCGTCGAACTCGATCGCCGCGGTCGCCATAATCTTCTGATACTCGTTCGTCAGCTTCGCTTCCTGCTGCATCAGCGGAATGTTCGCCTCACAGAAGGTCTTTTTGTTCAGCTCCTTCTGCACAAAAAACTGCTTTCCGTACTCCTTCTCGATGTCCGCACGGAACGCACAGTTCATGACCGCGTCATCGTATGCCAGAAGCTTTGGCATCACGGTCGGCATCGTGTTATTAATATATTCGTCTTCCTTCTCATAATATTCGTCGGTCGTATCTAACGTATGACGAATCGAAGCGATCACCATGTCCGTCGAAAGATCGTCGGAAAGCTCCTCCATCTCCTTCATGATCCGCTTTACTTCCTCATAAGATGCGGCTTTCTGTACCCGCTCTGTCATCTGCTCCGCAGCCGCCAAAAGCTTCTTAAAGTCCGGTCTGTGATATTCCAGTGTTGAAAATGTAAACTCTGTCATTTTGCCTCATTTCCGCGCTCATAGTACGCATAGTTTTGTGTTCTCATTTTACTCCAGGCCGCATGCTCTGTCAAATGCATCGGACAAAACTGCCGGACAAAAGGGAGATCATTCCCACTCTGTCCGGCAGTTTATTACATATGTTCGTTCTCCTGTTCTTCTTCTGCCTCCCGCTTCTTTCCAAACGGCAGCGCAGCCTTTTTCTCGCTCCACCATACAGCGCGCTTTTCCCTGCGTGCGGCGCGCTCCTCGCTCTTTTGTCTTCTCTTTTCCGCCGCTTCCTCTTCCTTTTTCTGGCGCTCCGCTTCTTTCCCGGAACGCTTTTCCTTCTTTTTCTCCTGCTTTGCGAACGCCTTCTCCTTCAGGCGTACTTCCTTCAGTGCAGCGCGCTCTATTTCTTTGATGTAAGAATTAGCCTTTTTGCGGTTCTTACGATCCATCCGGTACGGGTCGTAGAGGAAATAAGAAATTGCGCCGATGATAAGCACGACCACGCCTGCAACCGTGAAAATGGGTACGAGAATTGCGTACTCCTCAAAACCAAGCTCATAGCAGACGAACGCCACCATCATCGTCGGGAACAATGCAAGATAGAGTATCTTCGTAATCACCTCAAAAACAAAAGCCTGCTTTCTTCCGTTGGACAAAAGCGCTCCCTCGATTGCCGTGTAGAACGCCATAAAAATACAGATCTCCGAGCCAAAGCCGTGCAGCACGCCGCAGAGGACAATCAGAACCAAAGACAGGAAAAACAGCGCGAACGCCGCGCCCTGATACCACGCTCTCCGGTACTCGGTCATACCCTGAAGCTTATCCTCGCTGATGCCGTGCATGCGGTAGACCTCATAGCGGATGCGCTCCTCGAACTGCTCGTTGTAGCGCTGCTCCTCCTTCGTCTCCCGCAGATGCTCTTCCACGGCAAGGCTCATCTTATCGATGTATTCCTGCTCCTGACGGATGCGCTTGCTGCGCAGCTTTTCAATCTCATTCTGACGTCTGGCTTCCTCCTGCAGCTTTAACACCTTTCCGATGCGTGGATTCCTCACCTCGATATCGGAATAATCCGGCTCTGCATCCGTGATCCGCACTGCCGCCTGCGGCTCTTTTACTCCCGCGTCAACGATTTCCGCTCCGGCAAGTTCCGCTTCCGGCTCCTCCTGCCGATTGCCCGCTTCCGACAGCCTCTTCTCCTGCACTCCTGCGCTTTTCTCCGGCTTCTGACCTGATTTATCCGGATTCTCTGTGCTTTCCTCCGGATTCTCTTTTATTTCTTCCGGCTTTTCACCTGATTTATCCGAATTCTCTGCACTCTCCCTCGGCTTCTCTTTCATTTCTTCAGACTTTTCACCAGTTTCCTTCCGCTTCGCTTCCGTCTCCATGGTATATACTCCCCTTCTCGTTTGTACTTCCCTTATTATAACGAAAAGAATACCATTTTACAACTGCCTTAACGCTTCCGCGTAAATTACGAAGTTCCTCATCCTGACAGAACATTTTCAAAAAATGCTTACTACTTAGGGCCTGTCCGATCATGCTTCTCTCCTACGCCTCTCCAAGCGACCACAACTGCTTAATCTGACCGCCGATTCTCTCATAGCTCCAACTCTCTCTGCTTCTCGCGACGCAGTTCGGATCATTTACAAAAAAACCGTTTTCATCATATCCATAAATGACAATAAAATGACCGGACGCCGTGAAATCTCCGGCACGCATCGCGCAGATTAAGACATGTCCCGCGTCCAGCTCGGCGCGCATAATATCCCCGCTAATACCCGGCTTGTCCACCGCAACGCCGTAGCGCGCCGGCATATCTTCCATCAGAAGCCATGCCGTTCCTGTTCCCGACATGTAGTAGCCGTTCTCCATGCTGTACTTCGCAATCTTATCCGGCGTAATCGTCTCGTCCTTCGTCAAATAGTAAAGCGCCATTGCAAGACTTGTCGGTCCGCAGCCCGCCAGACCGATATTGCTTCCGTCTCCGTAGGATGCATACCCCCATCTGGGATCCCACTGCAGGAAAAGCGGATGCGCCTCGCCTTTCTCCCGTTCGCTTAACCCCTCTGAGACACTTCCGTCCGCCGCCGGGTAGCCTGCCACAAAGTCCGTCATCTCCGGGTTGTTCGCAAGCGCCTCTAACATTTCATCGGGATAGCGCGACGTATCCTCCAAAATCGCACCGATCGTCTCGCTCTGTGCGGCATATTCGTTTAGCTTCTCAACCGCTTCCCATGTCTCCCGCTTCACAGGGGCCGCAACCTCCCAGACCCCGCACTGGCTCGCGTAATCCGTCATATAATCTTCCGGGGCATTGGCTGTCTGATTCCCTCCTGCCGGGTTCGTTTCTATATTCTTTTGGGCAGGAGACACCCCTGCACCCGCCTTTATGCTCTTTATTTCGCTAACTACCACGACAGCAAGACATATCATCAGAAAGAGTATCAAAGCCTGCGACAGGAAAAACAGCCGTTGTCTTCGTTTCCTTCTCTCCCTCGCTCGCCGCTTTCTCTCCCGCAGTTCCCGTTGGTTCACCCGTTCTTCGCGCATCCTGCGCTCGTCTATGCTCTGTTCCCGCTGCCCGCGCACCGTCTGTCCGCTTCTCTGCCCGCGCACCGCCTGTCCGTTACTCTGCCTGCTTCTTGTTCCTGCTTCTCCGATTCCCCAATCTGTGCGCACTCTCTGGCTCCTCGCCTGTCCGCTTCTTGTTCCCGCTTCTCCGATTCCCCAATCTGTGCGCACATACTGCTCGTCTCTTGCCGCACTGGATGCCGATCTTCCCATTTTCTCCTGTACCTCCCCGCTCTGCCGCCCCTCGGACAGCTTGGTCTATGCCTATAGTAACAGATCATTCTTAAAGCTGCCTTAAACGCTTCTTGAATTCTTCTGAAACCTGCCGCACCAGTTATTTCCTACTATACAGGACAAATACAAGAGAAATTTTACCAAAGCTTTAACAATCCCTTTGTTATTTCTTAATTTTTTCTAAAATATGTGTGCGCAGGGCTTTTTACTTTATAGAAATCATCACTTTCACGCTTTAAAGCAACACAATATATCCTAAATATTAAAGCAAAAAACCCGCAGAGCCTGCCGCTCCACGGGATTCTTCATTATCGCTATACTGTAATCGTGTGTTATTACTAAATCCTTCCCTTCTACTGCGCTTCCAGATAAGAATACCCCATCAGGCTCTCATCCACTTCTCTCGCGACCTCACGCCCTTCGCGGATCGCCCATACTACAAGCGACTGTCCTCTGTGAACGTCGCCTGCTGCAAAGATATTCTTCACGTTCGTCGCGTATGCACCTTCCGCGGTCGCAACATTCGTCCTTGCATTTAGCTCCACGCCAAACGCGTCCGCCACATACTTCTCCGCACCGAGGAAGCCTGCTGCGATCAGCACCAGATCGGCTTCCATCTTCTGCTCGCTTCCTGTGACCTCCGCCACCACCATGCGCCCGGTCTTCTCGTCCTTTTTGCTCTCAAGCTTTACGGTGATAAGTCCGTTTACATTGCCGTTCTTATCCTTTAAGAACTCCTTGACCGTCGTCTGGTAGATACGCGGGTCATGACCGAATAAGGCGATCGCCTCCTCCTGACCGTAATCCGTCTTTAAGACCTTCGGCCACTCCGGCCACGGATTGTTCTCCGCCCTCTGCTCCGGTGCCTTCGGCATCATCTCAAGCTGCGTCACACTCGCACAGCCATGACGGATGGATGTACCCACGCAGTCATTTCCGGTATCGCCGCCTCCGATGATAACGACCTTCTTACCCTTTGCCGAGATATATTTCCCGTCCTTAAGATCGGAATCCAGGAGGCTCTTCGTCGTAGCCGCAAGGAAATCCACTGCAAAATAGATACCCTTTGCATCTCTTCCCGGCGCGTTGATATCTCTCGGATTCTTTGCGCCGCATGCTAAAATGACACGGTCATACTCTTTTAAAAGCTTCGCCGCCTTTACGTCCTTTCCGACATTGACGCCTGTCACGAACTCGATGCCCTCCTGCTTCATGATGTCTACCTTGCGGTCGATGACCCATTTCTCAAGCTTCATATTCGGGATGCCGTACATCAGAAGTCCGCCGACCCTGTCGTCACGCTCGTAGACCGTCACCTGATGTCCCCGCTTATTAAGCTGGTCAGCCGCGGCAAGTCCCGCCGGACCGGAGCCGATGACCGCGACCTTCTTTCCGGTGCGCACCCGCGGCGGCTTTGCCGCCGCATAGCCCTGTTCGTAGGCATTTTCAATAATGCCGTGCTCGTTTGCCTTACAGGTCACCGGGTCATCCCAATGCCCGCAGGTACAGGCAGCCTCACAGAGCGCCGGGCATACCCTCGATGTAAATTCCGGGAAATTGTTCGTCTTTTTCAGACGGTTGTATGCCTGCTCCCAGTTTCCCGTGTATACAAGATCATTCCACTCCGGGACCAGATTGTGAAGCGGGCATCCGGAGGTCATTCCCATAATATTCATACCGGCCTGGCAGAACGGCACACCGCAGTTCATGCAGCGCGCACCCTGAACCTGCTGTCTCTCCTTGGACAGCGGGGTGTGGAACTCACGAAAGTTCTTAATACGCTCTCCTGGTTCCACCGCTCTCGCATCTTCCCTGTCATATTCCATAAATCCTGTTGGTTTTCCCATCTTTTCTCCCTTTCGTCAATTAACTGCGCGTATTTGCATAAAAAGCTTCAATCTGTGCCTGCTCGGAGGAAAGACCCTTCTCCTCCATCTGTACGATCGCCATGAGCATACGGTTATAATCGTACGGAATGACTTTCTTGAACTTCGGCAGATATTCACTGAAATTGTCAAGCACCTTCTTGCCCTTCTCGGAATTGGTCAGAGCAACGTGCTCCTTGATCATTTCCTTTAATTCCATAACGTCATACTTATTGGAAACCTCCTCGGAGAATACCATTTCCTTGTTGATTCTGGTATAGAGGTCGTTATCCTCATCCAGCACGTAAGCGATACCGCCGCTCATGCCTGCCGCAAAGTTCTTTCCAGTCTTTCCGAGTACGACGACACGTCCTCCGGTCATATACTCGCAGCCATGGTCGCCCACGCCCTCGACAACTGCGGAAGCTCCCGAATTGCGCACACAGAAACGCTCGCCTGCCACACCGTTTATGAACGCTTTGCCGCT
Organism: Roseburia hominis; assembly: GCA_021771815.1. Lineage (GTDB taxonomy): Bacteria > Bacillota > Clostridia > Lachnospirales > Lachnospiraceae > Roseburia > Roseburia hominis_A. The sequence goes on along the minus strand of JAETOE010000039.1, from coordinate 11,674 downwards.
GGTCGCTCCGTAGAGCGCTACATTTCCGATGATGATATTCTCATCCTTCTCATATTTCACACCTGTCGGCGCGTATACGACCAGCTTACCGCCGGAAAGTCCCTTGCCGAAATAATCATTGGAATCTCCGACAAGCTCTAAGGTCAGTCCCTTCGGGATAAATGCACCGAAGCTCTGTCCGCCCGCGCCGCTGCATTTTACGATGAAGGTATCCTCCGGCAAGCCCTCTCCGCCGTACTTTTTCGTAATCTCAGAACCGAAAATCGTTCCGAATGAACGATCCGTGTTCGTTACCTCCACATCGATGCTCCTGCGCTGCTTCTCCTCCAACGCGCCCTTTAACTGTTTAAAGAGTACCGTAACGTCCTTGGATTTCTCCAGCTCGAAATCATACACATGCTTCGGATCGAACGTCACCTTCTCCTTTGGTCCTGCGAACGGATTGTTCAGGATTCTCGTGAGGTCGATTTCCTTATCACGCCCGCTTAAGTCCTCGCGCACCTTTAACAGATCGCTTCTTCCGACCATCTCGTCGATGGTACGGCATCCAAGCTTCGCCATATATTCCCGGAGCTCCTGCGCGATAAAACGCATAAAGTTCTCTACATATTCCGGCTTCCCCGCGAAACGCTTCCGAAGCTGCGGATTCTGTGTTGCAATACCTGCCGGACAGGTATCAAGGTTGCAGACACGCATCATGACGCAGCCTAACGTTACAAGCGGTGCCGTCGCAAAACCGAATTCTTCCGCGCCGAGCAGCGCTGCCGTCGCAACGTCGCGTCCGCTCATCAGCTTACCGTCCGTCTCAATGCGTACCTTATTGCGCAGACCGTTCATAATCAGAGTCTGGTGTGTCTCCGCGAGCCCAAGCTCCCACGGAAGTCCCGCGTTGTGGATGGAGCTTGACGGCGCTGCGCCTGTACCTCCGTCGTAACCGGAAATCAATACGACCTGTGCGCCCGCCTTTGCAACGCCCGCTGCGACCGTACCGACGCCTGCCTCGGAGACTAGCTTTACGGTGATGCGCGCGTCGCGATTCGCATTCTTAAGATCAAAGATCAACTGCTCTAAATCCTCGATGGAATAGATATCATGGTGCGGCGGCGGGGAAATCAGAGATACGCCCGGTGTGGAAAGTCTCGTTTTCGCAATCCACGGATAGACCTTCTTGCCCGGCAGATGTCCGCCCTCGCCCGGCTTTGCGCCCTGCGCCATCTTGATCTGAATCTCCTGCGCGCTGACCAGGTACTCGCTCGTGACGCCGAAACGTCCGCTCGCCACCTGTTTGATTGCGGAGCAGCGGTTTACTGCGCTGTGCCTGCTCGCGATACGCTCTGCATCCTCACCGCCCTCACCGGAGTTCGACTTTCCGTGGAGACGGTTCATGGCGATCGCCAGTGTCTCATGCGCTTCCTGTGAAATCGAACCGTAGGACATTGCGCCCGTCTTAAAACGGGTCACAATAGAATCCACGCTCTCGACCTCCTCGATCGGCACGCCCTTTTTCGGATAATTAAAATCCATCAGACCGCGCAGCGTGATTTCTCTCTCTTCTTTATTGACAAGCTCAGTGTACTGCTTGAACAGTTCGTAGTCGCCGCGTCTTGTCGCCTCCTGCAGCAGATGAATCGTTGCAGGATTGTAAAGATGCGGGTCCGCGCCGCTTCTCATCTTGTGGCGTCCTCTGCTGTCCAGAGTAAGATCCGTCTCAAGCCCAAGCGGATCGTATGCTGCGGAATGAAGCTCATTGACATCATTCTCGATATCTTTTAACGTAATTCCGCCGATGCGGCTGACCGTATTTGTGAAATACTTGTCAATCACATCCTTGTCAATGCCGATCGCCTCGAAGATTTTGGAACCCTCGTAAGACTGGATCGTGGAAATTCCCATCTTTGACGCAATCTTTACGATACCGTTCAGGATTGCCGCATTGTAATCCTGCACTGCCGCGTAGTAATCTTTGTCGAGCATGTGCTCATCCACAAGCTGCTTTACCGTGTCCTGCGCCAGATACGGATTGATCGCGCAGGCGCCGTAGCCTAAAAGCGTCGCGAAATGATGCACCTCTCTCGGCTCACCGGACTCTAAGATCATCGCAACTGCCGTTCTCTTCTTCGTCTTTACCAGATGCTGCTGCAATGCTGATACGGCGAGCAGCGACGGGATCGGCACATGGTTCTCGTCGATACCCCGGTCGGAGAGGATCAGTATATTTGCCCCCTCTTTGTACGCACGGTCCGCCTCGACACAGAGACGGTCGATCGCCTTTTCCAGACTTGTATTCTTATAGTAGATAATCGGAAGGACTTCTACCTGAAATCCCTCTACCTTCATGGACTTAATCTTCATCAAATCCGTGTTGGTAAGGATCGGGTTGTTGACCTTTAATACCTTGCAGTTCTCGGCTTTCTCCTCCAGAAGGTTGCCGTCCTCGCCGATATAGACCGTCGTGGAAGTCACGACCTTCTCACGGATCGAGTCGATGGGCGGGTTCGTCACCTGTGCAAAGAGCTGCTTGAAATAGTTGAACAGCGGCTGATGGTCGCTTGCAAGCGCTGCGAGCGGCGTGTCAATTCCCATCGCGGACGTTCCCTCGCCGCCGCTTTTCGCCATCGGAAGAATCGCCTCACGCAGAGATTCGAACGTGTAGCCGAACGCCTTCTGCATCCGCTGGCGCTCCTCCTTCGTGTACTCCGGCACGCGCTGATTCGGAATCTTAAGCTCGGAGAGTTCTAAGAGATTGCGGTCGAGCCATTCGCCGTACGGCTGCTTATTCGCATAAATCTCCTTCAGTTCGTCATCGTCGATCACTCTTCCCTGCACGGTATCGACGAGAAGCATCTTGCCCGGTCTAAGACGCTCTTTGACGACGATCTTCGTCGGGTCAATATCCAGCACGCCGACCTCGGAAGAGAGCACCAGATAATCATCCTCCGTAATATAGTATCTGGAAGGACGCAGACCGTTGCGGTCGAGCACAGCTCCCATGACGTCACCGTCGGAAAATAAAATCGACGCCGGACCGTCCCACGGCTCCATCATCGTCGCATAGTACTGATAGAAATCCTTCTTCTTCTGCGACATAATGTGGTTGTTCGCCCACGGCTCCGGAATCATAATCATGACGGCAAGCGGAAGATCCATACCGCTCATCACAAGGAACTCCAATGTATTGTCCAGCATCGCAGAATCGGAACCCTCGCTGTTGATGACCGGAAGCACCTTCTGCAGTTCCCCCTTCAAATGTCCGGATTCCATCGTCTCCTCGCGGGCAAGCATCTTATCCGCATTTCCCTTGATCGTGTTGATCTCACCGTTATGTACGATGAAGCGGTTCGGATGCGCACGCTCCCAGCTCGGGTTCGTATTCGTGGAGAAACGCGAGTGCACCGTAGCGATCGCCGACTCATAATCCTTATCCTGCAAATCCGCAAAGAACAGGCGAAGCTGCTCTACCAAAAACATGCCCTTATATACAATCGTTCTGCTGGAGAGAGAAACCACATAGGTATCATCGTTCGACTGCTCGAACACGCGTCTCGCCACATAAAGCTTGCGGTCGAACGGAAGCCCCTTCGCGACGTTCTCCGGACGCTTCACAAAGCCCTGCATGATATAAGGCATACAGCCGGCCGCCTTCTGCCCCAGCTTATCCGGATCCGTCGGCACTTCCCGCCATCCGAGGAACTCCATACCCTCTTTCTTCACAATGACCTCGAACATCTTCTTCGCACGGTTGCGCTTTAATTCGTCCTGCGGAAAGAAGAACATGCCGACGCCGTAATCGCGTTCGCCGCCAAGCTCAATCCCCGCCTGCTTTGCCGCCTTAGAGAAGAACTTGTGGGATACCTGTAATAAGATACCAACACCATCCCCCGTCTTTCCCTCCGCGTCCTTTCCTGCCCTGTGCTTTAGATTCTCAACAATCTTAAGAGCATTCTCGACCGTCTTATGCGTCTTGATTCCCTTGATATTGACAACAGCGCCGATTCCGCAGTTATCATGCTCAAAGCACGGTTCATACATTCCCGCCGCTTCCTTCCCCGCGCCGGATACCGAGAAGCGGTTTAAGGTATCTCTCTTATTATTCTGCTCTTTCATAATCAGCTTCCTTTCTACTTGCTGTATTTCGAGCAACTGTCTTCGTGTGGCGGACAGTTGTCTTCGTCTCCGTTGTTATCTCCTAATATACAACTTTCGTTCGCCGTTGTCTACCTGTTTTTTTCTTCTATTGTCTGATTATTTGAATCTTTATATTATTTCATCATATTATCAGTTTATTTATTATATTTTTTGTTTTAAAAATTATTCTGCAAACAATTCAAATAAAAAAAGCCCGAAAAATTTTTTTACCAAAATCCTTTTCCGGGCTTCTTTTCCTGTTTTTATTAAATTGTGTCTAAATTGTAGATCACACTTTCAAAAAGAACGTACTAAGCGGTAGCAACCTCGTCAAGGTCGCCGACTAAATATTCCATGATATCGCAGAGCGTCGCCACGCCCTCGATTGCTTCGAATTCATCAACCACAACCGCAAAATAATTTTGATTCTGTTTCATCTGTTCGAACAGGGCGTTTGCCTTCATCGTCTCCGGCACGAACAGGGGCTTTCGTACCGCATGCTGCATCACGCTCTCCCTCGTGCGCTCCTTCATGCGGAAATACGCTTTGGCGTCCAGCACTCCCACGATCTCCTCTTTCCTTCCCTCAAAAATCGGATAATACGTGTGCTCGCTTTCAGCGATGATTTTCTCCCACTCCTGCTCCGTCTCCATCGTCGAGAGCGAGACCATCTCCTTACGATGCGTACAGATGGCTCCGACCGTTATATCGTCGAATTCAAAGACATTCTGAATCATCTCCGTCTCCTCGGACGGAATCGTTCCCTGCTCTTTTCCCTCGGCAAGCATCATGCGGATTTCCTCCTCCGACACCGCCTGCTCCTCCTCCTCGGGATTCATGCCGAGAAGCCGCAGTATAAGGTTGGTGGACGCCGTCAGAAGCCACACGAGCGGAGCAAAGATCCGCCCTACCAGATAAAGGATGCCCGCCATTCCCAGCGCTATCTGCTCTGTTTTCTTCATCGCGATCCGCTTAGGCACAAGTTCGCCGAATACCAGCGTAAAATATGCCAGTATCAGCGTGATCACAACGATGCAGACCGTCTTAAGCACCTCCTCTGAAATCGTGACGCCAAGCCCGACCAGAACCGCAACAAGCGGTCCTGCAAAATTTTCCGCGGCAAACGCACTCTGCAGCAGACCCGCAAGCGTGATCGCTACCTGTATGGTTGCCAGAAAACGCGCCGGCTGATCCGTCAGATAGAGCAGCTTTTTCGCCCGCTTATCTCCCTCCTGTGCAAGCAGCCGAAGGCGCGGCTCACTTATTGAAATCACTGCAATCTCCGCACTCGCAAAGGCTGCATTCACAAAAATTAATATCACTAACAAAATAATAGGCTGTAACACAAGTTCTCCTCCTTACAGAATTCTGCCGTTCTCCCTGTTTCCTGGGAAGCTACCGGCATATTTTTATTATGAACGCGCAAAAAGGTATGACCCGTCTGCAGCATACTTTGTACCCTGCACGCGAACCATACCTTTCACTATTCATAATACTGCATGGAGCAGCCTGTATCTTCTTATGTAACAATCCGTCATCCGACCGCCCAAGAACGGTGGCACGAATGACTGCTGCATCTGTGTATCGCTGTCACTGTCTGCGCCGTCTTCCATGTATCTTATCACTCCCTTTCCTGCGATTTGACTCTAAAATAGCATATTCCGATTTCATAGTCAATGCCACCCGCCTTACAGAAAGCGCTAAGATTTAGATTTGCACATCCGCCAAAGCACCGCACACGCCAGAACAAGACACAGTGCAGTAACGCCAATCCCCGCAGCGGTCGGCTCATAGGCAAAGGAGAGCCACCCCGTCTCCTGCCGCACAATTGCCGCTACGTTCGCTCCCACATGCGCAAGCGCCGCCGTGTACACATAGCCCGTCCGCTCCACCAGAAACGCCAGCATAATCCCTAAGATTCCCGCATAAAAAAACTGCACCAGATTAAAATGCATCGCCCCGAAAATAACTGCCGAGAGCACAATCGCAGGCCAGACGCCCACAAGAAGGCGCAGCCTTTTATAGACAACGCCGCGGTATAAAAGTTCCTCCGCAATCGGGATTAAAAGCCCTGAACCGAGAAGTTCAAACAGAATCTCTCCCGCAAAAAACGCCTGATTCGCCTCCGAAAATCCCGCTGACATGCGGATGAGCGGCGTCATGGCAATCAGATTGTTCACTCCCACGCCGAGCGCCGCACCCGCTGCAAGCGCGAGTATGCCGCCTGCAGCAGCCATAACAAAGCTGACCGTTTCCGCCGCAGACTCCATGTCCGCCGGCTTCTCTTCCGCCGTATGACGTTTTAAGACGATCCTGCGCTTTCCGTAGACCGTCTCCTCGATTGCCTTATCCTGTCGGTAGAACGACCAGACAAACGGAATCGTCGCCGCGGCGCAGATCATCTGCCGCAGCATATAGCTCTCATATGCTGTTCCAAAGAACAACTCCAATGCAAAATATACCAGCGACGATACTACATAGTAGATTCCCACCGGATAAACAATGTTCCAGACTTTATAAGCTCCTGTCGTTTTCAATGTATCGCTCCACTTCCTCCATCTGATCAAATACTGCTTCCGCTCCGGCGTCAAGCAGCTCTTCCCTCGTTCCAAAGCCGTAGCTCACGCCGATGCAGCGGATACCGAATGCCTTTGCTCCGGCAGCGTCATACTTCGTATCGCCGATCAGACACATCTCATCTCTGCCGATCTGACAATCCGCCATCCTGCGTCCAAGCTCCTCCAAGACCTCTTCCTTCGTGCTGATCCTGCCGTCCAGTGTCGATCCTACCACCTCGTCAAAATACGGCGTCAGTGAAAAATGTTCCAAAATCCGCCTGCACGCCGTCTCCGGCTTCGAGGACGCCAGAGCCAGCACATAGCCTTTTTCTTTCAGACGGACAATGGCGTCTCGCACACCGTCGTACAGACAGCATTCGAAAATACCCTCCACATCGAAACGCTCTCTGTATTTCTCGACCGCCTGCCACGCTTCCTCCTCCGTCATGCCGTACTTCTCCCGGAAAACGGGATCGAGCGGCGGACCGATAAAGCAGAGCAGCTTCTTTCTGTCCGGCTCGTCGATTCCATAGGCGCGCAGCGCATACTGCACACACTTCGTAATTCCCTCTTCCGAATTGATGATCGTTCCGTCCAAATCAAATAGAATCGCTTTCATTTTTATTTCTTCGTTCCCTTCGTGTCACGGTTTCCGACATGCAGACGGTTTAAGGCAACCTCCTTGCCCTTGACCTCCACGCTGACGCTCTCCCCCTCGATAAGCGTGTAAATGGCAGCAAGCGCATCTCCCGCCCCGAGCTTCATGCCACGGACGCCTACGGCTCCCTTTTTCTTCTCGGGAATCACGGACGCGTCGATCCGCAGGAAAAAGTCCTTTTCCGACTGCATTACAAGCGTCTGATTCTCTAAAAGAGGCGTTACCAACAGCACTTCGTCGCCGTCCGCAAGCTTTGTCGCGGCAGTCGTCCGCTTTGCAACGTCGAACTCCGCTCCGTCCACCACTTTAAGCATCGCCGTCTTTGTTCCGAAAAGAAGCTTGGTATCGCGGATTGCACTGAGGTTCGTGATATACACAAAGCTTTCCTCACTGCTGTTGTAATTACTCAGATTATCGATCGGCGTCCCCTTGTCGCGGAACTTTCCGAACGGAAGGTCTAACACTTTTAACAGGTGCATCTGCCCCCTGTTCGTAAAAATACAGATTTTGTCCGTATTTTTGCAGGTCAGAATATAGCGGTTCTCCGCATCCGCCGCTTCCTTGTTGCGCTCATACGTCGCCACATCGATCGTCTTGGCATAGCCGAAGCGATCCATCAAAAATACGACGTCCATCTCCTCTATCTTCTTCTCGGCAACGACCGCCTCCTCGAGATTGTCGATCGCCGTCCGCCTCGGGCGGCTGTATTCCTTCTTATAGCCTTCCAGCTCCCTGATTATGACCTTCGCCATCGCCGCGCGGTTACTTAAGATTTCCTCGTACTCTGCAATATTGGAAAGCGTTTTCTCATGATCCTTCATAAGCGCCTCGATCTCGAGTCCGATCAGCTTGTAAAGACGCATTTCCAAGATCGCGTCCGCCTGCCGCTCGGTAAAGCGAAGCTGTGACGCGTCCTTTTTCGACTGCGCAGACTTGAACCTGATTCCATCGGTCACGCCCGCTGTCAGACATGCCTTGGCATCCTTCACATTGGTACTGCCCCGCAAGATCTCGATAATCAGGTCGATCACATCACATGCGCCAATCAAGCCCTCCTGGATCTCCTTTTTGTCAAGCTCCTTGGAAAGCAGCGTCTTATACTTTCTCGTCGCCAGCTCATACTGAAAATTGACATGATGGCGGATGATCGGCACGATCCCCATCGTCTCCGGTCTGCCGTCAACGACTGCGAGCATATTTACGCCGAACGTATCCTCAAGCTTTGTCTTCTTGTAGAGAAGATTCTCCAGATTCTTCGCGTCCGCGCCCTTGCGCAGTTCGATGACGATGCGGATGCCCTCCTTCGACGACTGGTTCGTGATATCCACGATATCGTTCGTCTTCTTTGTCTCGACCAGGCTATAAATATCGTTCAGAAACTTTCCGATATTCGCACCGATCATCGTATATGGAATCTCCGTGATGACAAGACGTTCCTTTCCGCCCTTCATCTGCTCAAGCTCGACCTTGCCGCGAATCTTGATCTTACCCGTTCCGGTAGCGTAGATTGCCGCAAGCTCGTCCTTGTTCGCAATGATGCCTCCGGTCGGGAAATCCGGTCCCGGAATATATTTCATCATCTGCCCCGTGTTGATATCGGGATTCTTCATGTAAGCGATCACCCCGTCAATGACCTCACCGAAATTGTGCGTCGGGATGCTCGTCGTCATACCGACCGCAATGCCCTCCGCACCGTTGATGAGAAGATTCGGCACCTTCACCGGAAGCACCTCCGGCTCCTTCTCCGTCTCGTCGAAGTTCGGCACGAAATTCACGACGTCCTTGTCGAGATCCGCAAGAAATGCCTCCTGCGTCAGCTTCTCAAGACGGGCCTCCGTGTATCGCATGGCAGCCGCGCCGTCTCCCTCGATCGAACCGAAATTACCGTGACCGTCCACCAGGGTCTGACCCATCTTAAAATCCTGCGCCAGTACGACGAGCGCGCCGTAGATGGAACTGTCGCCGTGCGGGTGGTACTTACCCATTGTATCGCCGACGATACGCGCGCTCTTACGGTACGGCTTGTCATAGCGGATGCCAAGCTCATACATATCATAGAGCGTACGTCTCTGTACCGGCTTTAATCCGTCCCGGATGTCCGGCAGGGCGCGCGCGATAATAACGCTCATCGCGTAATCGATATAAGATTTCTGCATCAGTTCCGAATATTCCGTGCGGATAATCTGCTCTTCCTGATTTACATTGGAACCCTTTTTCATACTATGTTACTTCCCTTTCTGTTTTCGCCCGTCAGCCTGCCGCTACGCATCAATGGCAGCATCCCTCGCGTGTTCATAGATAAACGTCTTGCGCGGCGGCACGTCGTTGCCCATCAAAAGCTCCGTGATATCGGACGCCATACGCCCGTCCTCGATCTCGATCCGCTTTAAGAGGCGGCTCTTCGGATCGAGCGTCGTCTCCCAGAGCTGCTCGGCGTCCATCTCACCAAGACCCTTGTAGCGCTGCAGCGTAAAGCTGCCCTTGTGCGTACGACGGTATCGCTCAAGCGCCGCATCATCGTAGAGGTATTCCTCCTCGCCTCTCGACGGAATCGCCTTATACAGAGGCGGCATTGCAACATAGACATGCCCCTCATAGATCAGTTCCGGCATAAAGCGGTAGAACAATGTCAGAAGCAGCGTGGAAATATGCGCCCCGTCGACGTCGGCATCCGCCATGATAATGATCTTGTCATAGCGCAGCTTGGTGATATCGAAATCATTGCCGTACCCTTCCGAGAAACCACAGCCAAACGCATTGATCATCGTCTTGATCTCTGCGTTCGCCAGAATCTTATCAATGCTCGCCTTCTCGACATTCAAAATCTTACCGCGTATTGGCAGAATCGCCTGAAAGCTGCGGTCACGCGCCGTCTTTGCCGAACCGCCCGCAGAATCTCCCTCGACGATAAAGATCTCACAGATCGAAGCATCCCGGCTCTCGCAGTTTGCCAGCTTCCCGTTGGAATCGAACGAGAACTTCTGTTTCGTCAGAAGATTCGTCTTCGCCTTCTCCTCGGTCTTACGGATCTTTGCCGCCTTCTCCGCACAGGAGATCACGGTCTTTAACACCTCAAGGTTCTTATCAAAGTAAAGCTGTATCTCGTCTCCGGTGACCTTCGCTGTGACGCGCGACGCATCCTGATTATCAAGCTTCGTCTTTGTCTGTCCCTCGAACCGCGGATCAGGGTGCTTGATGGAAACTACCGCCGTCATCCCGTTGCGCACGTCCGCCCCCGTAAAGTTCGCATCCTTCTCTTTTAAAATGCCAAGTTCCCTGGCATAGGCGTTAATAATCGTCGTAAAGACCGTCTTAAAGCCCGTGATGTGTGTCCCGCCCTCGGCGTTAAAAATATTATTGCAGAAGCCGAGGATATTCTCATGAAACTCGTTCGTGTACTGGAACGCCGCCTCGACCGTGATTCCTTCCGACTCCCCCTTGAAATACACTACATCGTGCAGCACTTCGTTATTCTTATTGAGATCGCCCACAAAGCCCTTGATTCCCTCCGGCTCATGGTAAACGATATGCTCCGTCTCCTCGCCCCTGCGATCCTCATAGACGATCGTCAGTTCCGGATTCAGATATGCCGTCTCATGCATACGGCTCTTGACCTCATCCTCCTTAAAACGCGTCTTCTCGAAGATCTCCGGGTCCGGCAGGAAGTTCACCTTCGTTCCCGTCTTCTTCGTCTTGCCAAGCTTCGGGAGCAGCCCGTCCTCAAGCGCGATGACCGGAACACCCCGCTCATAGCGGTCATGATGGATATACCCCTCCCTGCTGATCTCCACATCCATATATGTTGAAAGCGCATTCACGACCGAAGAACCCACGCCGTGCAGACCGCCGCTCGTCTTATACGCAGAATCGTCGAACTTGCCGCCCGCATGCAGCGTCGTGTAGACGATACGCGCCGCAGACACTCCCTTCGCATGCATACCGACCGGAACCCCACGCCCATTGTCCTCGACCGTACAGGAGCCATCCGCCTCAAGCGTCACATGGATCGTATCGCAGGCGCCGGCAAGATGCTCGTCCACCGCATTATCCACGATCTCATAGATCAGATGATTCAGACCCTTCCTGGACACACTGCCGATATACATACCGGGGCGCTTCCTTACGGCTTCGAGTCCCTCCAATACGGAAATACTACTCTCGTCATAAGATTCTTTCTTAGCCATCTTCTTTTTCCTTTCCTTCACTTTCCTCTGGATAATATAACATACCAGAACTTACCACGCAAGCAACAGAACGTATGTTTTGTCAAAAATCCAAAAAATATACGGGGAAAGGCGCTGTACTTCTCCTTCTCTCCCGTACATTTATTCCA
>JAETOE010000038.1 GCA_021771815.1 Roseburia hominis | reverse complement strand
TCATAATAATCATTAAAGATAGATTGTAAAATATTCATAATAGAATTTTACAATAAATAAAGGCAAAGAAAAACCCCACCCCTCAAGATTGAGGGGCAGGGGAGCTGAGAGTGTGCTCAGCACACTTTTTTATGAGAAAAAGTATTGACAAACCAATTAAAAAATGCGGCCGCTTTAGCTATTGATTGTTTTTAAGAGTAGCTAAAGCGGCCCTTGTAATTAGAAAATCATCTATTTACAAGGAGGACACCGCATGAATAAAAAATCTCTAGAATTAAAAAATTTATTGCTCAGCATAATCAATAAACAGAAACAAGATTTGACTGGTCTTGTTTCTAACCCAAATGTTGATTTTTCAAGGAACAGAAAAATACCATACGAAAAAATGATTTTGTCATTACTGACAATGGAGGGGACAACTTTGACAAACGAATTATTAAGATTGTTTGGATGTGATGCATCAACCGCAACATCATCCGCTTTTGTGCAGCAACGAAAGAAAATACTTCCGCTTGCATTCGAAAAGCTTTTTCATGATTTTGTTTCTCAAACTTCTAAAAAGGATAATTATAAGAGCTATAGACTTCTAGCTGTTGATGGATCAGACATTCAAATACCAACTAACCTCAAAGATATAGATTCTCTTTTCATACCCAAAGAAGGTGTAAAACCTTATAACCTTCTTCACCTGAACGTATTATACAATCTCTTAGCTCATACCTACGAAGACGTAATTGTTTTTAAACGTAAAGATGCATTTGAAAAGAAAGCTTTAACAGAAATGGTTGATAGATCTATTATTGACGATAAAGCGATTGTAATAATGGATAGAGGTTATGAATCTTATAATGTCATGGCACACGTTCAAGAAAAGGGGTGGTTTTATCTAATACGCGTAAAGGACTTTGGGAAATATAAAACAGGTATAGTAGATGGTCTGGAATTACCTAATGAAGAAGAGTTTGATGAATATATTGATTTAAATTTGACTCGTAAACAGACGAATGAAATGAAGAATTTATTTCAGATGAAAAATAAATATCGAAGAATTCCACATAATAGAACTTTTGATTATCTGCCTTCGACAAGCAAAAAATCTGATGAGACTGTATTATATAATCTACCTTTTAGAATTGTTCGGTTCCCGATTTCAGAGAATTCTTATGAAGTGGTTGTGACAAACTTAAATTCTGATGACTTTCCACCTGAAGAATTAAAGAAGCTTTATGGGATGCGGTGGGGAATCGAAACCTCATTCAGAGATTTAAAATACACTGTTGGATTACTTCATTTCCATGCAAAAAAGGTGGAATATATTCTCCAAGAAATCTTTGCCGGTCTAATAATGTACAATTTTTCAGAACTGATTACCTCGCACGTAGTCATAGAAAAAGGAAACAGAAAATATAGCTATAAAGTCAATTTTTCCGTCTCAGTACATATATGCCGAGAATTCCTATTGGGAAAAAATATCCCACCTGATATTGAAATACTTATTGCAAGATATGTTACGCCTATTCGCCCTGGGCGTTCAAGACCTCGTGATATGAAAGTCAAACAAGCAATAAGTTTCATGTATAGAGTAGCATAAATTTGAATAAAATAGAATTTATTTTGACAAGGAAATCTCCTTGTCTATTTGTCGTGAAAATAATGCTTTTAGATATCATTTTTAGTAGTTAGCTGGATATAAGAAGAGAAGTTAATACCGAAAAACGGTACTAACTTCTCTAAATCGCCCTTAACTTAATGCCATTGACCTCACGGTCTGGGCGATTTTTCTTTTAGGGAGGGCGTTTTTAACAGCCCTTTCGTAATCATTCTACTATTATCCTATCCCTTCAATCCTGTAGAAGCAACGCCTTCTACAAAGTATCTCTGTAAAATCAAGAATACGATAAGTACCGGAATCAGGGAAATTACCGATCCTGCCATAATCAGACCGTAATCGGAGGAGTACTGTCCGATGAACATTTTAAGACCCAACTGGATGGTCTTTTTCTCCTGCGATTTTAAGTAGATCAATGGTCCAAGGTAATCGTTCCATGTTGTTACAAATGTGAAGATCGTCAGTGTCGAGAGCGCCGGCTTGGAGAGCGGGAGCATGATGTTTGCATAAATCTTGTACTCGCTCATGCCATCGATTCTGGCCGCCTCGCACAGTTCGTCCGGGATGCCCTCGTAGAACTGCTTCATCATAAATACGCCGAATGCCGAGAACGCCTGTAAGCAGATGATTGCAAGCAGCTTATCATTTAAGCCCATCTTACGCATCATGATGAACTGCGGAACCATGTATACCTGCCATGGCATTGCGATCGTGGAAAGATATGCCATGAACAGTGCATTCTTGTACTTGAACTTCAGCTTGCCGAACGCATATGCCGCAAAGGAACTCGTAAGGAGCTGCAGACAGGTTACGACAAGTGTTAAGAACACTGTGTTCTGAATGAATTTACCGAACGGAATCTTCGTCCAGATTTCTGAATAATTGCTCCACTTCGGGACTTCCGGAATCCATACGAAAGGATACTGGAATACCTCGCGGTCACTCTTGATGGAAGCAGAAAGCATCCACAAGAACGGAACAAGCATTGCAAGCGCTATAATAATTAATATTACATATATGATTACTTTTGAGAAAACCGCTTTTTTATGTGCCGATTTCATATATATCCTCCTTGTTTTCCGAAGGAAAATGCGAGCCCATTGGCGAGCAGAGGATTTTCCTCCTTTCCTGTCATACCACAACTTTACGCTGCATATTTCTTCTGTCCACGGAACTGGATAAGCGTTACGACCAGTACCAGTGCGAACAGTACCATTGCGATCGCGCTGGAGTAACCAAGCTTCCACTCCACGAATGCCTTTTCGTAAATGTAGTAAACAAGAACGGTAGAATTCAATGTCAATTCGCCCTTTCCACCGCCGGCAAGCATGATTGCAACGTCGTACACCTTAAAGCAGTTGATTGTCAGCATAACGATAACAAAGAATGTGGTGGAGGCTAACTGCGGCCATGTCACATAGAGAAACTTCTGCCAGGTATTTGCTCCGTCAAGGCTTGCCGCCTCATAAAGCTCTCCCGAGATTCCCTGTAAACCGGCCAGATAGATAACCATATAGTAGCCCATGTATTTCCAGACGGAGAACAGGATCATTGAAACCATGACCAGACCGCCGGAAAACCATTGCGGCAAATTCTCCTGTGCAACGCCGAACACGGTCAGCAGCATGTTGTTGATCGGTCCCTTGGACGGGTGGAACAGCATCTTCCACACGGAAGTGATCGCCACCAGAGACGCTACATACGGGAAGAAGGACAGGGTACGGAAAATTCCACGCCCGATTACCTTCTGATTCAAAATGATTGCAAGCGCCAACGACATAATCATCGTAAGCGGAACCGTTCCGATACAGTAAATAATCGTATTCTTGAGCGCTGCAATGAAATGTGTGTCCGATGCAAGCTTTGAAAAATTGCCAAGTCCCGCCCACTCAATCGGATTGGAACCATCCCATGTCATAAATGCGAGCAAAAATGCGAACACGATCGGAATCAGCGTAAATACAGCAAAACCGATAAAGTTCGGTGCGATGAAGGAGTACGCTACAAGGTCTCGCTTCGTCGATCGGCTGACCTTACTGCCTGTTCGGAATGCACTGATTTTTCTCTGGAGCAGATCAATACGGTTCAGATCCTTTTTCTTCTGCTTTTCGTCCGCCTCTGTCCTTATCTTTACGATAAGCGCATCCAGCTCGTTCTGGTATGTATCTACGTTTGCTGCGGTTATTTTTTCCATAACTTTATACGAAAAAGCCTACGGCTTCTCTCCTTCCCCATTTTCTAAAAATCGGAGACCAGAGGTGTCTGGTCCCCGACCTGTATTTCTGTATTTCTGTGTATCTTACTGACCGAGAATTGCACCGATCTCACTGTTCATGCTCTCGATTCCTTCGTCAACGGTGCACTCGCCGTTCATAATCATTGCATGATAGGTGTCTAAGATAGAGTTGATCTCAGATACGTTCTCTGCATATGGTACCTCAAGATAAAGGTTGGATACCTCAAGCGCTGCCTTGGAGTTGTCGTCTGCCGGGAAGCCCTCAAGACCTGTGATCGTCTCCATAGCCTCGTCTGTCATGATCGCCGGGAAGTTTCCTGTGTCAGCCATTACCTGTGCGCCTTCTGTGCCGCTTACCCATTTTACAAAATTCCATGCTTCGTCCGGTGTGTCTGTTGCCGCCGTTACAGCAAGACCTGTAATCGTACCTAAGGTAGAACCAGCCTCTACGCCCTCAGCGTGCGGGTACTTCACGATACCCCAGTTACCGCATAAGCTGCTGTCATACTCGCCGCTTGCAAGGTTGTTGATCATGGTAGAAATAAACCAGGAACCCATATTCAGCATAGCCGTATCACCAGTCGTGAATGCTGCGGAATAATGTAATCCCTCTGTTGTCAGATCGGAGTAGCTTCTGCACACGCCGTCCGCTTCCTCAGCAAGCACCATGTCGTAGTAATCCTTCATAAAGGAATAGTCGCCGTCTAAGATGGTATGCTGTCCGTCAAGAACGCCCATAAGACCGATCGTGGATCTCCATGTATGGTAGTGCGCGCCGTATACCTGGGAGCCGAAGGTCGTATCCGTGACCTGTCTTGCCAGCGCATCGTACTCTTCCCATGTCATATCATTGGTCGGATAATCAACGCCTGCCGCATCGAATATGTCCTTATTGTAGAACAGTACCCAGAAATCGTTACGGAACGGGAGCTCATACAGCTTGCCGTCTACCGTTACCTGATCGGTTACGCCCGCATACTGTGTAAGGTCTACACCGTCTGCGGAAATGTAATCATCCAGCGGGAGAATTGCATTCTTCTGAACAAGTGTTGCATATCCCGGTACATCCTTGATCGTAACAACGTCGAAATCAGATCCTTCACCGGATAACTCCGTCGCAAGAACCGTCATATAGTCTGCTGAACCAAGGTCTACCATCTCGATCGTGACATTCGGATTTGCGACCATGTAGGCGTCTGCCAATGCCTGCCAGTAGGTCGTCGTCTCCTGATCCCAGATCGCCCATTTTAAGGTAACTGCCTCCCCGCCTTCTGCCGCCGCATCATCTGCCGGAGCTGCCTCTGTCGCTGCTGCCGCACTGTCTGTGCCGCTGTCCGCCGGCGTATTGCCATCGCCGCTGTCTGCGTTAGCACCGCTGTCCCCACAGCCTGCTACCATCGTGGTCATCATTGCAGCAACCATTAACATACTTACAAGTTTCTTTTTCATTCCCCATATCCTCCTTGTTTTCCGAAGGAAAATGCGACTGCCACTGCATGGAGCAACGCCCAGCAAGCTGTGCAGGATTTTCCTCCTTGTTTTCCTTTCAGATTCACTTGCGTTTCTCTGTTGTAAGTCCATTTTATTGCATTCCGCGCCTTTTCGGAATGGACATTTTCACTTAATTTATGCCATTTCTTGTTCTTACAAAATTTTATCTTTCTTTACAGAATATTCATATTTTGCATATAATTCTTAATATTTTTCATTCCCACTGGCCTTTTGCATCATTTACTATCATTTCGATATCTGCTATACTTATAAATATGAAAAAATGTGTATTGAGGAAAACAATGTGTCATAAAAAGCACAACCGCACGATAAGGCAGCAGCTTCTTCTGATTACGCTGTCCTTTTCTATTTTAATGGGGGCTGTCATCTCGTTCGCCTGTTACTACACCTATCATCGTTTTTTGAAGCGCAGCCTGATACAGACCACGGACACGGAGCTTCTGTTCTTATCCGATTATATCGACAATGAACTGAATAATATCGACGAGCTGGTGCGCTACTGCCAGACCAACAGCAAGATCAACGCTTTCGTAGAGTCCAGTGACAACGCTTCCACCAGAAAGCGCATCGAAGCATATGAGGCGCTCGCGGAATACTGTCAGACCAACACCTCCTCGTCCTATCTCCACCGCGTTGTCATCACGAACCTTGCGGAACGCTACATTCAGGTAGTTGCGGCAAACTATTCGAGCACGGTCAATATTGCGCACTCCCTGCCCAGGCAGGCTTTCTACGAGGAATTGCTTGCTCCCGATTATGAGGACTACAATATCGGCTTTCTGCCGGACGTCTTCTATCCCGGCAGAACCAAGACCATCACGCCGTTGCTCAAGCCGATCACCTACAAGTTCAGTTCGAGCCTGGGCGGCTACATATTTATAGAAGTAAGCGACGATCTGTTTGCCGATGCACTGTCAAACACCTACAGCGGGGACGGCGGTCTGCTCTATCTCACGCTGGGAGAACACACCTATCTGTATACGGACGGAACCTTTACGGAAGCGGACTGCGACTACACGCTCCTTTCCCCAAGCGCCTATACAGTGGAAAGCACGAACGCTTCCGTGAGCCACATCCGTGATTCGGGCGGCACGGAATATGTAGTCGTGACAGAAGAACTAAAGCACTCCGGCTGCTATGTCAGCCAGCTCATCTCCCCCGAGCAAATGTATCCGAACCAGCCGGGCTTTCTTTTGCTGCTCATGCTGATTTTCCTTCTGCTTCTGGCGTCCGGTATTCTCCTAAACAGGCTTCTTGACCGCACGATCAATCTGCCTGTCGCGCAGATCAAACGGCGTCTGATCCGCATTTCCGAGGGCGACTTTTCCAGGGACACCTCGATTGAATGGGCGCACGAATTCGGCGACATCGGAAAAGGTGTCAACGATCTTGCCGAGAATGTAGACCGCATGATCCAGACGACCTTAGCGGACGAGAAGCAGAAACGCGATCTTGAATACAAGCTACTGCAGAGCCAGATCAACCCGCATTTCCTGTATAATACGTTAAACTCCATCAAATGGATGGCTACCATCCAGGGGGCGACCGGAATCATGGAAATGACGACCGCTCTTTCCCGCCTGTTAAAGAGCATTGCCAAGGGAACCAAGCTGCTGATCCCGCTGCGCGAAGAACTTGCGCTCGTACAGGATTACTTTACGATCCAGCAATACCGCTACGGCGGCACGATCCGCATGACGGTCACTGTGGACGACGATACGCTCTTAAGCTGCCAGATCATCAAGTTCACGCTGCAGCCGCTTGTAGAAAACGCGATTTTCCACGGCATCGAGCCGACCGGAACCTCCGGGGAGATTACGCTCCACCTTTACCCGGCGGGTGAAAATGATCTGCGTATTGACATTACCGACACCGGAGTCGGCATGTCAGAAGAAACGATAACCAGAATCTTAAATGATGAATCGGTGAATACATCCGACTTTTTCAAAGAAATCGGCATCAGTAATGTACACAAACGTCTTCAATATGAATTCGGCTCTTCCTACGGCATCACCATCACAAGCAAATTGGGAGAGTACACGACCATGTCCATTCTGATTCCGCGCCAAAAGGAGAATGCTTCCAATGTATAAATTATTGATTGTTGATGATGAACCGCTTGTACAGGTCGGAATCAAGTCCATGCTTCCATGGGAATCCATGCAGATCGAGATCTCAGGAATTGCCTCCAACGGTCAGGCTGCGCTTTCCCTCATAGAAAATGATATGCCGGACATCGTGATTACCGATATCAAAATGCCGATCATGTCCGGGCTTGAGCTCTGCCGTACCGTAAACGAGCGTTTCGGCGATCAGGCCCCCGCTTTCATCATTTTGACAAGCTACGAGGATTTTGAGATGGCAAGGGAAGCGCTTACCTGCCGCGTCTCCGATTATCTGGTAAAGCTTGACCTGACCCCGGATGTCCTGCGCACTTCGATCGAGCGCATCCTCCCACGGCTTGAAAAGTCATCCGCAAAAAAGGTGCCCGAAGAGCGGCTGACGCTCTACTCCTACCACGACAAGTTCTTCATCAGCCTGCTGCACAATCTTTTCGAGAACCGCGAACAATTTCTGCTGCAGTGCCGGGAGCTTAAGATCGATTTTTCTTCCGCAGGCTATGTCTGCTGCTACTGCGAGATCGTAAACGACAGCACAGAACCGCTCTCCGATGAAAAGCAGATAAATCTGTTTCACAGTTCCTTCCAAATGAGCAGAGAGCTTTTTTCCAAGTATCTGTCCTGCTATGACATGGTGCTCGATCTTCATCATTTCGCGCTCATCTTCTGTTTTGCCGATGATGCGGGCGATTCCTTCCGCGAAAGCCTGCACAGTGCAATCACGGATGTAGGAAGTCAACTGCATAATTACTTCAATGTTTCCCTGCACGCGGGCGTCGGCATCTGGGTCACCGATCCGCTCGCCATCACGGATTCTTATCAGTATGCGCGCGACGCCTTTTCCAACGTGTCCGTCTCCTGCCCGACGGCATTTTTTGATGACTGCCAGAAGACGGAGGACTACAAAAAGTCCTTCAATTTCGCCATTTTCAAGGATGATCTGGCACAAGCCTATGAGGAATTCGACGCGGATAAGCTTTTCGATACGCTGACCGAAATCATCGACCTGTTCGCCGCGCACCCGGGGCATCACCTGCAGGCGCTTGACTGTGCAAGCAATATCTTATATTTATCGATTTCGCTTCTTCCCGGCGGCGAAGAGATCGTATCCAGTATTTTCCGGGACAGACCGGACAATTACCGCACGCTCTATAAGATGACAACGACAGAACAGGTCATCGACTATCTGACCTATTTCCGCGACAGCCTGTGCGAAATTTTCCGCGAACGCAGGAAGGAATCCCGCAAGCCGATCGTCTCGCAGGTAAAGCACTACATCGAGGAGCACGTGACGGAACACCTCTCCTTAAACGAAGTCGCTGCAGTCTTTGCGATCAGCCCGAATTACTTAAGCCAGCTCTTTAAGAAGTACAACGACATCGGCTACAACGACTATGTGACGCAGTGCAAGATCGATGAGGCGCGCAAGCTGCTCGCCAGCGGGGAATATAAGGTCTACGAGGTCGCGGAAATGCTGGGCTTTGTCAGTGCGTTCTACTTCAGCAAGGTATTCAAGAAGGTCGTCGGCGTGCCGCCTACGGAGTATATGCAAAAATAAAACTCCTACCAGTGAAGCGTATGACCGACCTCCGTCGTCTCTTCCTTGTCAAAGACAATCACATTTCCAAAGCCAAGACATCCGTCAGCTTCCACAAGGTCTGTCGGCGAATTGACTTCCTGATGGCAGAAGATCACCACATATTCTTTTTGATCCAGCGTAAGCTTGACCGCTTCTGCCATCGCATCGGGATAGACCGTCCCTTTTAGGGCGGAAGATACCGGGATTTTCTCACAGTGCAGTGTGGGAAGCTCCCCCCTGGCTCCCGCGTGGATGACGATCAGGCATGACGTAAAACCCTCGCCACCCCATACCGCGGTCACTGTCTCATTTTCTTCCTCATGATTGTAGCGTCTCGACAGATGCGTCGTCTTTTTAGACAGTTCCACTCCACTTAAGAAGGTAAGCGCCGCATCGGCACTTTTCCCGTCATAATGCACCGCAGAACCGTCAAGCGTCACACTCCCCTCATTGTTAAAATGAAAATAACTTTCATAGGTATGTCTGCCCGTTGCATAACACTCGTCCATCACAATATAGACATCCGGGCGCAGATAGACAATTTTGCGGTTCACGAAGACACCCTCCGGCAGATAGCCCAGATGCCCCGCCTGCACGAACTCGAAGCGCTCTTTTGTCACGAACTGCTGCTTGACCGGGGCGGACAGCCTGCTGCACTCCCATGAATCCTTGCAGACCGTAAACAGCTTTCCGTCTACCGTGATCGTGTTGTGCATCGTAGGATCCTTGTATTCACAGCGCTTTTCCCCGAAAACATAGGTATATCTGCCGCCGTCCATCAGGACATCCTCGCCGTTTGCCACAAGGTCAATGTGGAGCTGATCGGAATGACCGTGTCCCGCTCCGATCGTGCCGCAGTGCAGATGCATCAGATTCGCGTTCCTGCCCCAGTCGGAACGGAAATAGTAATTTCCGGTATCGGCAAGTGCCGCCGAAGTAAATTCCGGCTCGCATACCGGAAGCATTTCAAACGCACGTATTCCCTCTGCGCCAAGTTCCCACGCCGACTCGAAATCCGGCTTGTCATACGCCCCATGCTTTAGAACGCCGTCCGCCAGCCAATATGCCGCACGGCATAACGCGGGGCTGATATCAAAGTCATCACTGTCACCCATCATGAACTCGTGATGGTCGGGCTTCTGCCAGATGAGATTTGCATATGACATACGCTTCACGCAGTCCTTTATCGTTTCCGGCAATTCCATACCGTTCTTCTCTGCAAGACAGACCACATCCAGATAGCATTTAAGCACCTCATTGTGGTACATCGGCGACTGTTCCCACTCCACGCCGTCCGGCATCACCGCCATGCGCGCCAGTTTTTCCAGATGGTCAACGGCTACGCTAACATATTCCTTTGTCGTCTCGCTCTTTGGCAGTGTCAGCGCAATCTCAAAAAGCCCATGATTCTCGATCACGCCCCAGTTGCTGATCAGGCGGTACGGCGAGTGCATGGAAATCAGATAGCGCGCGTGCACATGCAGGCATTCCTCAAACAGCGTCACAAGCTCATCCGTGACCGCAGGGCTGTCCTTAAAATAATAAAAAGCTTTCGTCCAGTACTCCCCGCGGAATCCCGCTTCCAGGATGCGCCAGGTCGTTTTTTTATTCTCCTCCGTCAGCGGATTTGTGAGAATCCAATCCTTTAGCATATCTGCATAACACTTTGCATATTTCTCATCCCCGGTGAGCTGATACGCCTGCCCCAGCGCAATAAAATATCTGTGACGGTTGAACTGCCAGACATATTCCGGGTCGCCGCCGGGATTGTAGTCCCACTGGATTTTCTCGCCGTAGCACACCGGATCGTCAAGCTGCTCCAGATCGTGTTCCGTATTGAAAAGAAATTCATGCTGACAGAATTTGTCGGCATAGGCAATCACTTCTTTCGCCTCTTTTTCATAATTTTCCCAGCAATATTCCGCGACCGCCTTTGCATCATCCGGAAAATGCCACTCATATCCCCGCTGTATAAATTCCTGTTTTGTCATGCTTCTTCCTCCCATGCACTTTTCGCCTCCGCCGATACCGTTTCGGCGCCGCTTACGCGCCCACGTCTCTTACCAGTACTGGTTCCATTCCTTGCGAAGCCGCGTCAGCGCTTCCATATAAAAATAATCGCCCCAGATGTTGCACTCGTCAACGCCGTAGTGGTTGCAGGTATTGTAAGGCGAATGGTTGGAATACGTCGCGTGCAGCACAAGACCGTTAGATTCTGCCGCATCCCGCACTGCATAGCGATCGTAAAGAGCCTTTACCATCTTCCTTGCAAGCCCCGCATAGTAAGCCGCTTCCTCCTCTTTTAAATATTTGCTCATCTCAAGCAGTCCGCACGCTGCAATTGCCGCGGAGGACGAATCCCTCGGCTGCTCGTCTCCGTCGGTAAACTCAAGATCCCAGTACGGAATCAGATCCTTCGGCAGGTGGTTCAGATAATACTCCGTAACACGACGGAATTTCTCAATATAATCCTCGCGCCCCGTGTAGCGGTAAGCGCACGCCATACCATAGACGCCCCACGCCTGTCCTCTCGCCCATGCCGAGCCGTCGCGGTAACCCTGACAGGTCGCCCCGTGATCCGGCGCTCCGGTCTTCATATCGAAGAAAAAGGTATGCCAGGTGGAGTCATCTTCCCGTATCACATTTGCCACCGCCGTATGAATATGCCGCTCCGCAATCTCGCGGTATTTTCCGTCTCCCGTCTCCTCTGTCGCCCAGTAGAGAAGCGGAAGGTTCAGCAGGCAGTCGATAATCAGACGGTAATTTTCCGGGGCATCCATCGGTCCCCACGCCTGAATAAATTCGCCGACGGGATGATAACGTGTGATGAGCTGATCCGCTGCCAGAAGGGCAGCCTCCCTCGCCTTTTTATTCCCTGTCAGCTTATAAGCCGCCACACACGACGGCGTATAGAGAAATCCCATGTCGTGATGGTCGACCTCGATTTTATTTTTAATACGGTTGTAGAATGATTCCACCTGAACCGACGCCGCCGCTTTGAACGCTTCCGCCCGCTTTAAGCGCGCTTCCTTCCCGTCCGCCCCCTTCTTCTCTGCCATATCCATGCAATACTCGTAGGAAAGCCAGATTTCCCCCGTCCAGAAACCGTTCGTCCAGTCTGTATTATCAATCGGCTCATAGAAATTATTCACGCTGTATGCGTTTTGAAAGCGCTCGGTAAACTGCGGCAGATTGCGCTCCGTCTGCCCGCAGGAGAAACGAAGCGCCGCATCGATCTCCTCATTTGAAATTTCCGGATATCCGGCAAACTTATCCTTTTTTTCTTCCATAGAAATTTTCCCTCCCTCAAAATACGAAATATCTTTCATAGACACCTTCATTCTATCCCGCTCCCGAAAAAAGGAAAATGTACAATCTTGCACATTTCATATATTTTTCATATCTGTTCGAAAACTTTAAAAAAATTGATAGGTTTCAGCGGAAAAATGACATGGCAGTGGTCCCGCTCTTATGCTAGGATAGATTCATCACAGATGCGCCGTGAACCACGCATCAAAAGAAGAGGAGGATTTCCCATGCTTTATCCACAGACCAACAAAGCAAGAAATATCATCTGTTTGAACGATCTCTGGAAGTTCCGTCTTCTGGGGCAGGAGTCGGATTTCACACCCGGAATGATTTTGGAGGATGATTTTGAATGGATCGCGGTTCCCGCGTCCTATAACGACCAGAAGGAAGACCCTGCCTACCGCAGATTTGCCGGTCTTTCCGTCTATCAGCGCGAGGTCACGCTTCCCGCGATTTTTTCCGGCGAACGCAGTGTGCTCCGCTTCGACGCTGTCGCAAACAGCGCCGTGATCTATCTGAACGGCAATGAAATCGGCTCGCACAAGGGCGGTTATCTGCCGTTCGAAATTGAGCTTGCGCCGTATCTTGCCGCCGGGGAGACAGGGATTCTCACCGTCTTAGTCGACAACCGCGTCAACCGTTCCACGCTTCCGGTCGGCAATGAAAAGGGAACCGCCTTTTTCGGCTCCGACAACGCCGGGATTCCAAGTGTAGAAGCTGGCAAGGACTATCAGGAAGCGATCAATCTGCCGAACTTCGACTTCTTCAACTATGCGGGAATCAACCGTCCGGTGCGCATCTACACCACGCCCCGGACCTATATCCGGGACATTACACTGATACCGGGGATCGCTTCGGACGGCACGACAGGTACGCTGGATTATGAAGTCTTCACCTCCGCTTCCGCGGACGACAGGGACGTTTGTATCCGGGTAGAGATCCGTGACGCTTCGGGTGAAGTCGTCGCTTCCGCAGGCGGGGCAAAAGGAACTATCACGATCGCCAATGCAAAGCTCTGGGAACCATACCCGGGCACGCCTTATCTCTACAAGGCATGTATTTCCTTCGGATGCGATTACTACGAGCAAACCTTCGGCATCCGCACCGTAGAAGTGCGCGGCGCACAATTCCTGATTAACGGAAAGCCTTTTTATTTCAAAGGCTTCGGCAAGCACGAAGATTTCTTCGTTCACGGAAGAGGGTTCGATCTGTGTCTTGATGTAAAGGACATGGGACTGATCCACTGGCTGCATGCAAATTCCTTCCGCACAAGCCACTATCCTTATGCCGAAGAAATATACGATCTGTGCGACCGCGAAGGCATCGTCGTCATCGATGAGACCCCGGCGGTCGGCATCAATGCGGGCGGCTCCGTCGATCCATATCAGACGTTTGACATTCATTCTCACCATAAGGACGTCCTCCGCGACATGATCGACCGCGACAAGAATCATCCGTGCATCGTCATGTGGTCCTTAGGAAACGAGCCGGACACCGAACATTTCCCGGAATCCGCCTACAATTACTGGCATCCGCTTTATGAACTGGCGCACCAGTGTGATCCGCAGAACCGTCCTGTGACTCTTGTATGCTGCCAGAACGACTATACGAGGGATATCACCACACGCACGATGGACGTCGTATGTTTAAACCGCTACTACGGCTGGTACAACCTCTCCGGCGATCTGGACGCTGCAATGTATGCGCTCAATATGGAGCTTGATTTTTGGGAGGAAATCGGAAAGCCTCTGATGTTCACGGAATACGGCGCCGACACCGTTGCCGGCATGCACGCTACCGTGCCGGAAATGTTCTCGGAGGAATATCAGGCGGATTTCCTGCTCGCCTACGGAAAAGCGTTCGACGCCCGCTCCTTTATCATCGGGGAACAGATGTGGAATTTCGCCGATTTCGGAACGATTCAGGGACCGATGCGCGCCGACGGCAACAAGAAGGGACTCTTTACGAGGGACAGAAAGCCCAAGCTCTCGGCGCATGTCATGCGCCATCGTTGGGAAGCGATCCCGAATTTTGAATACAAATAGACAATAAGCGACAAAAAGGCAGCCGTCAGGAAGTTTCCTGACCGGCTGCCTTTTTTGTTATCTACGCGCGCTCCACGACCTCTCCGCCGAGAATGACCGCTCTCGTGGACAAATCCTCTTTCGAAAGAAGTACGCAGTCTCCGTATTTTCCCGCTCCGATGCTTCCGCACACATCGTCTGTTCCGATCGCCTTCGCCGGATTGTAGGATGCACAGCGCACCGCCGTCTCAAGCGGTATTCCCATAGACACCGCCGTGCGCATGCAGTCCATGAGGTTCGTCGCGGAACCGGCGATCGTACCGTCCTCTAAGGTCGCCAGATTTCCATGTACGGTGACCGGAAGTCCGCCGAGCGCATATGTGCCGTCCTCCATGCCCGTCGCCATCATGCTGTCGCTGATTAAAATCATCCGCTCTTTTCCGAAGAGCGAGAATACGACGCGCACTGCCGACGGATCGATATGAATGCCGTCGCAGATCAACTCCGGCATCACATGCTTTGCGTCAAACGCCGCACCGAATACCCCCGGCGCACGATGAGAAAATGGCGGCATGGCATTATAAAAATGCGTCACATGATCCGCACCAAGCGAAAACGCCGCCCGCGCCGTGTCATAGTCGCAACAGGTATGTCCAATCGAAATATGGACCTGACCGGAAAGCTCCCGTATGAACGCCTCCGCTCCCTCCGTCTCCGGTGCGATCGTGATAAGGCGTACCAGACCGTTCGCCGCTTTCTGGAGACGCGCGAACATCGCGGCATCCGGTTTCCTGATATACGCCGGGTTCTGCGCGCCCTTTTTCTCCATGGAAATAAACGGTCCTTCCAGATGGATGCCGCAGAGCCTTGCTCCTGTTTTTCTTTTTTCCGGGCTGTCGCCAGCGTATGATGCGTCTGTGTGTTCCTTTTTGAAATCCTCCGCATATGCATACGCATTCTCACAGACTGCCGCAAGCGTCTCCTCAGGAAGCGTCATCGACGCCGGACAGATCGAAGTGATTCCGTTCTTCAGTTCATATGCCCCGATTGCCGCAAGCGCCTCTTTTGTTCCGTCCGAGAAATCATAGCCTGCACAGCCGTGGAAATGGATGTCCACAAGTCCCGGGATCAGATAATCTCCCGCCGCGTCGATCACCGGCTCCCCGGCACACGCGTCTGCCGCATTCCCGCAAGCTTCCTTATCCGTGAAATATCCGTTCTCAATGAAAACGTCCTTTTTTACAAATCCCTCATCCAACGTAAATACAAGCGCATTCTTAATCGTCATGTCAATTCTCCTATCTCCATGCTTTCCTTTTCCGTCAATGCTGCGGCGCCATCGAGAGCGCTTCCTCATCGCAGACTACCGTGACATCCGGATGCATCTGCAGAATCGATGCCGGAACTTCCGGTGTCACAGGACCCCAGAACGCCCGCGCTACAATGTCCGCTTTTCCAGCGCCGTTTACGACAACAAGAATCTTCTTCGCCTGCATAATCGTGCGGATTCCCATCGTGTAAGCCTGTGTCGGCACCTCCTCGATCGAATCAAAAAACCGTGCGTTCGCCTTGATTGTGCTTTCCGTCAGATCCACGCAGTGCGTCTCTTTCTCAAACGCTGCACCCGGCTCGTTAAAACCGATGTGACCGTTGTTTCCAAGTCCCAGAAGCTGCAAATCAATTCCGCCAAGCTCGCGTATCACACTCTCATGCTCAGCGCATGCTGCCCCGGCGTCCGGATTCGTTCCGTCCGGAACGAAGGTAGCTTCCTTTCGGATATTCACATGCGAGAACAGATTCTCATGCATGAAATAGTAGTAGCTCTGCGAATCGGTATGCTTCAGTCCGCGGTACTCGTCGAGATTTACCGTCGATACCTTCGAGAAATCCAAGTCGCCCTTATTGTACCAGTCAATAAGCTGCTTGTAAGTACCGATCGGCGTAGAGCCTGTCGCAAGTCCGAGCACGCAGTCCGGCTTCATAATGATCTGCGCCGAAATAATGTTTGCCGCTTTCCTGCTCATGTCCTGATAATCTTTTGCTCTGATAATATTCATATCACAAACCTCCCTGTATTTCTTTCTTATGTTTTCACTTTATCAGCACTTATGTTTTGTTTCAATAGTTAATTGATAGATGCACAAATAAGGATAAAAAAAGGCAAATTTCTTTTCATTTGGGCAAAGTAAGGGTATAATAAAAAGAAAAATGTACGAAAGGATTTTTATGGTTTATCTTCTTATTACATGCGTAGTGTTTATTACAGATCTTCTCATCAAATATTTTGTTGATAGAAAATATGCGCGAAAAGTGCGCCACCCCCGCCTCGGCGGCAGAATCATCCTCGAAAAATATTATAACGACGGCGCCGCCTTAAATCTGCTCGAGAAACGTCCGAAACTGATGCGCCTGCTGCACTCCGCCGCGCTTGTCATTGTCGGCGTTTTCTCCTATTTTCTGATGCGCACATCGGGGCGTCCGCTCGAAAAGACAGGCGTTGCCCTGCTGCTCGGCGGGGGCTTAAGCAACCTGTACGACCGTTACACAAAGGGACATGTTGTGGACTATTTCCACATCAATATCGGTCCGAAAAGACTTCGCAATATCATCTTTAACATCTCGGATTTCTGCGTTTTCATCGGCGCGCTGCTTGCAGTCGCCGGAGCGGAAACCGCACAGCGGCACATGCAGTAAACGTATATGAACAGTTTGATTTTACCACAGCTTGAAGGAAAATAACAATGACCAAAAACGAATATATCAAAATTACGAATATCATCCGCAATCACCCGCGCAGAATCCGGTTGACACGCTTTTTGAACCGCCTGTTGACCGGATTTGTGTTCGTGCTCTATCCGTCGCTGCTTCTCCTTCTCTTTTCCCGGCGCGATCCGTTTCTTCTGCGCGCCGTCATCGTTCCTGCCGTCACCTTCCTTATTGTCACGGTCTTCCGCAGAGTCTTTAATGCACAAAGACCTTACGAGCGGTTCGATCTGCCCCCGGCAATCGAAAAGGAGACTTCCGGCAAGTCCTTTCCCAGCCGTCATGTCTTTTCCGTGTTCATTATCGCCATGACAGCGTTCTACTTATATCCCGGCATAGGCGTCGGACTCTTTGTCATCGGCGCCGCGCTCGGCGTCATCCGCGTCGTCGGCGGCGTGCACGAACCGCGCGACGTCATCGCCGGGGCGCTTTTTGCCATTGTAAGCGGGTACATCGGCTATTGGGTTATCTGAATGATAAGCCCTGATATTTCTTTACAATTTCCTGCATCGTCTTCCACTTTGCCTCCATATCCCAGACCAGTTTAAACTGTGTCCGGCAGCGGTCCAGATTCTGCTGTGGTCTGTGAATCTTAAAATAGGTATCTCCCTGCAGATAATCTGTCAAAAACCGCATTCCGCATTCAAAGGTCATGACCTTCGCACCCATCGGCAGCAACGCAATCTCCTGTTTTGTCAATTTTCCGCCGCAGCCTTCTATAAATCCCTTCGTGTAGAGCTCAAACAGATTCATATCACACCATACTTTGTCAAGATCCGGCTCATCCTCAAGTCCCGTACTTGCTCCAAAACGGATGGAATCGCCAAAATCATTCATTGCCAGTCCCGGCATGACCGTATCTAAGTCAATGACACAGATTCCTTTGCGCGTTTCATTATCAATCATAATGTTATTCAATTTTGTGTCGTTGTGCGTTACCCGAAACGGCACCTCATTTTTTGCAATCAAATCGCCAAAGTAATCTGCGACATCCTCCCTTGCAAGTACAAAATCAATTTCCTGTTTTACGGATGAAGCCCGCTTGCATACATCCACCTCCACCGCCTTTTTAAACACCTCAAATCTGGCTTTCGTGTCATGAAAGCCGGGAATTGTCTCATGCAGCTTCTCAACCGGATAATCGGCAAGCAGCCTCTGAAAATTACCAAAGGCAACCGCGCTCTCGTAGAAATCTTTCGGTTTTTCTACCTGGTCAAAACAGGTTGCATGCTCAATGAAAGTATACGCTCTCCAATATTCTCCCTGTGAATCCACGTAATATGCCTTTTTGTTCTTTGCAGGAATCACATTTAAAGTCTCACGCTCCGGATCTCCTCCATTTTCAATAATTTTTTTTCGCAGATAGGAAGTTACACCCATGATATTCTCCATCACTTCCGCCGGTTTTAAAAAAATACTCCGGTTCATCCGCTGTAAAATGTAGCGTTTTTGTTCCTTATCTCCAATATCAAAGGTCAGCCGATATGTATCATTGATGTGCCCGTTGCCCCAGAGAACATCGTTGTGACAGACACCCTCAAAACAGAAATTCTCAATTACTTCTCTTTTCTGCTCTTCCAATACTGCGCCCATTATTCATTCCCCCATAAATTCTCTGGATATAAACCCTCGCTTTTGAATCTCCTGATTGCATCGACGACTATCGGCTTATCCTCCTTGTAAGTTACACCATACCATTTATCTTTTGAAGTCAAAACAGCTACACCCGCCTTCTTTTTGTCCAACAGGCTGCTCACGACCGTCGGCAGAAAATATTCACATTTCAGTGGATTTTTCTTGATACTTTCCTCTAAAAATGCCACAAAACTGTCTTCTATCTCCTTTAAAAATCCTGCCGTAAATCCCCACATATTCATGGATACAATCGTATCCCCCGGCAATGTAGTCCAGTTTACGCCATCATCTTCCGTATAAGCGCCGCCATCGCCCCTTTTTACAATCTGTGTCCGTTCCGTGACACGTATAAGCTCTCCTTTTTCGTTTACTTCACAGATTCCCCGCGCTACATGACCGTTTTCCGTCAACGTGTTTATCAGTCGGTAACCCACCATTGTATAACGGTAGATTTCATCGTCCTCATGCGTGGACAGATACTCATAAATTTTCTGAAACGCGTCTGCGCCGTAATAATCGTCCGCATTAATGACTGCAAACGGACCGTCAATCATACCCTTACAGCTCAACACTGCATGCGCGGTTCCCCAAGGCTTCATCCTTCCATCCGGAACTTCGTAGCCGTCCGGAAGATTATGCAGATCCTGATATGCATAGGCGACGTCTATCACCTTTTCGATGCGGTTCCCGATTGCTTCCTTAAAATCCTCTTCGTCCTCTTTTTTGATGATAAAAACTACCTTTTCAAAGCCCGCCTTTTTCGCATCAAAAATAGAAAAATCCATGATAATATGTCCCTGTTCGTCCATAGCATCAATCTGCTTTAATCCGCCATAGCGGCTGCCCATACCGGCAGCCATGATGATTAGCACTGGTTTTCTCATTTTTTTATCCCTTTCCTGTCAAATGCTGTACCATCTGATTTCATTTTCCATAAGCTGCAGTTCAAAGCTGCTTCCGTCGCCGCGGTAAACAACTGTGCTCTGCGGTTCATAAGTATTGTTTACAACGCAGTACTTTCCGTTCTTGACATATGCGTGCACTTCCACATTATAATTTGAACTGAACCAGCGCTTTAATTCTTCTTCTCCATGCGCGCTCCAGAGAATACTCCGGTACAGAATTCTGCTGTTTTCGAAGCTGTAGGGAAGCCCGCTGATATATACTGCACGCCCGCTTCCGAATTCGTTTACCGCCATCTGCACTTCTTTTTCCCGCTGTACTAAAATCTGTGCGCCCTCATATGCATAGATATTCTTCTTTCCTTCCCCGAAATCGACCGGTTTTGTGGTGTCTGCAAGAATAAAGTGCTCCGGGTGTTCTTCCCAGTTATATTTGTCATAATTCAACGTAAATCCCGTTTCCTTTTCCACCCCGAGCACATTTGCCAGCTGCAGATAATGACCCTGATACTGATGTCCGGATGGTTCGCCGACGCCGATGATACCGCCTCCATGATAGACAAATGACCGGATGGCTGCAGAAACTTTAGGATTCTCCCAGACAGCGCCACCTGTATGCGCAGTGTCTCCGTCTCCGATATTGAGAATCACGTCCACATCGTTAAGCACGTTTGCATCCTCTAAAATATCATCAAAGGAAATAAACCGCACGTCAAAGGGCGCGCCGCTCAATGTCTCAATCACTCCGGCATAGCTGTAATTTTGTTTCTGATACAGCGCATGGTGTACCATATGACATCCCCAGCTTCTTATTTTTCCCCAGCTGTTAAGCACCGCGACCGTCTTTACCGAATGGGGCGTCGTTCCCTTCGCATTTTCATATAGCTCGCGAAACTCATTGCATACGCCTTCCACATACTCGATAAACTCCGGGAAATCAAGTGCCAGCTTCAAATAACCGCCATAGCCGATGCGGTCAATCGGGTTGCGCAAAATTGCCCTTCTCGCCGTTATCCAGTTTTCTTTTGCTTCCTTTACCGGATTTCCGCCCTCGTGGAAAGTGTCCGGGAAAAAGTATGGCAAAAATCTTCCCTCGGTGTATTTCACACCGGAAATATCAGAAATCAGCCGCAGTGTGCTTCCATTTCCCACACTTCCCACCACTGCATCCAGTCCGATGGTCGCAAACTCCGGCATAAACGGCTCCGTTCCGATCCAGTGGTCGCCCAGAAACATCATGGCTTCCTTTCCGCATTCATGCGTGATGTCCACCATCTCTTTTGCGAGCTTTGCCACTTCACGGCGCTGAAATGCCTGAAAATCCTTGTACTCTTTGCCTGGCACGCGGTACTGGTTGTTGTAATACCCCTGGTCGATGATATATTCCGGTCTGAACTTATATCCTGCCTCTTTTTCAAACTGCTCCAGAATATAGGGGCTTACGGATGCGGAATAACCATACCAGTCCACATATTTCTCGCGTTTTAGCTCATCAAAGAGCAGGGTAAACTGATGGAAAAATGTAGTATAGCGAATCACATTCACATAGGGATGTTCCTCGCAGAACCTGCGCAGCCGATCCATGGAATACTGATGCGTTTTCGGCTGTCTCACATCAAAAGTAATCTGATGCTCAAAATCCTTCCAGTCATTTGTCACGGCATTGTACATATGCACCGGATCCCAGATTAAATACGCCAGAAAGCTGACCGTATATTCATGAAATGCCTTCGTCTCCTCAATCACAACGCAGCCGGTCTTCTCATCGTACTCCCACTGTTCCGCCGGCACGACCTCCCCCGAGGAACGGTCCACGACCTCCCACCAGCGCTTGATGTCGTCTCTCGTATTTACCTCCATCAGCTCATCGGAAATCCCCTTCATCAGCGGAATAGACAACTCCTTTTCCGTCGCCGTATAAAATCCGGTCATGATATAACATTGCTGTACCTCATCCGGATTCGCCTTTGCCCATGCGTTGTCCTTGCGGGTGGTGTAATAGGTAGAATATATTTTTGCTCCGACTCTGGTCAACTCCTCCGGAAATTCCGTTCCATCGCAGTCACGGATTGCGTCTGCACCCCAGCGCTTTAGAATTTCAATGGTCTCAGGAACCACATCCAGATTTGTCGGAATTGTAACCCGTCCTGTTTTTCTGTTTTCTAACTCACTCATGTTCTGCTCCTTTTATACTTTCTTTTTATGCGGTCTCTCAAAGGGCTTATTGTAAATCCACAATGCCCCCAATAAACAGATTACACCCACAATCATGATTCCCAGTCCCATCATCTGACCGGTAAGACGCCATCCGGCAATCGTAGCAGCGATTCCTGCAATAAACAGAATCGCAATTAAAATCAGCCTTAATTTTGCGTTTTCTTTCCAAAATTCCATCGTCTTTCTCCTTTCCTTTTGCAACTCAACCCTTTAAGCCGCCAACCGTCATTCCCTGTGTCAGCTTGTTCTGTACGCAGATATATAAAATCAAGGTCGGAAGCATTACAATTACAAGACCCGCATACATAATGCCGTACTGTGCCGCGGACTGCTGTGCCTGCATCAGGTTCAATAATCCTACCGGCAGCGTCTTCGGTCCTTTTGCGGAACTCATCAACGTCATGGAAATAATGTATTCATTCCAGAAGGAGAGAAAGTTAAATAAAATTATGGTGATGATCGACGGCTTTGCCATTGGGAAAATAATCTTCCACATGGTTGTACTGTAACCTGCCCCGTCAATATAAGCTGCCTCCTCATAATCGTGTGCCAACGTTGAAAAATATCCCGATAACAGGTAAATGGTAAATGGCAGTGCAGTCGCTGCATAGACAACCGCAAGCACAACCAGATTATTCAGCAGAAACCCATTTCCAAACACCTTTTTTAACCATGCATCCCCGTCTCTTAGCATCAAAAATATCGGTACTACAATATAGTTTACATTGATAAACAGACCTGCCATAAATGCCGTATTCAAAAATTTGCTACCCTTAAATTTGAATCGCGAGAGACAATAGGATGCCGGCAATGCCACGATTAACAACAACAGGAGCGACAATGCTGTAACCAGCACAGAATTTAACATGTAGTCACCCATCTGTGCCGTATTCCATGCGTCTATAAAGTTCTGCCAGTAAAATCCTGCCGGCAGCGTCCACGGATTCCCATAAAACTCACTGTTCTGCTTGACAGACGCCAGAAATACCCATGCAACCGGCACAAGAATCGTGATTGTAAGCAGAATCAAAACAAAATAGATAAAAAATTTGTACAAACGGTTGACCGAATCCGTATGCTTATTTTCACTCATATCCGTCCCTCCTAAAATTCCAGCGGTTCACGATCCGTAACCTTATTTACCAATGCAGAAAGCGCAAAGGAGAACAGAAAGATCACAACCCCGATTGCCATACTGTAACCATATAACCCCGCATCCTTCTGTCCGTACATATAGCTCAATGCCACCTCGGATGCACCGTTTGGTCCGCCGGAAGTCATTGCTTTTACAAAAAGAAACGCCATATTTATTGTTGAAATTATAAAGAATGTCAATGTGGTGCGGATATTCGTCCAAATCAGTGGTATCGTGATCTGGAAGAACTGTGTGACCCTGCCTGCGCCGTCTAAGTTTGCACTTTCATAAAGACTTTCCGGCACACTTGCCATAGACGCCATATACATGACCATATAGTAACCAATCGCCTGCCATACCATCGCAATAATAAGGCTGACCATTACTAAAGACTCGCCCTTCCACAGAATCGGGTCTTTCATATCACGGAATAATCCGATGATGCTGTTTAACATACCGTTTTCCGGTTTATAGATTGCAGAAAAAATACCTGCAATAACTACGATCGATAATATATTCGGAATATAAAAAACAACCCGGAAGAAATTCTGTCCCTTTATCTTTTCCCTCGTCAGAATACCGGCAAAAACCAGTGCAAATGCAAAGGTTATAATTGTCACTACAACAATCAGCAAAATCGTATTCTGCATGGCACGAATGAAATTACTGTCATTGAATAATACTTGAAAATTTTTCAGTCCGACAAATGTTTCGTCCGGTGAATATGCGCCTTTTTCATACAATGACATGCGAAATACATTCATCGTAGGCACAATCATAAAGATGACGAATAAAATGACCGCCGGCGCAATACATACAAGCAAAAATCCGTTACGTCTTCTGGAACTTTTCATGCCCTTCTCCTTTCCTAAACATGGGGTCACGCGCTGTGAGTGATTCCAAGCCTGTGTTTAAAAACGGCGGGCAAGTATTCTGCCCGCCGTCCTTTGATTCTTTATCGTATTTCTTAAGGATGTTATTATTTTAAATTTTCACGCATCTGATCGCTTGCGGAAATTACGCTCTCAATCCACTGCTCCTCAGTCATATCTCCTGAAACCAGAGAGTTCACCGGATCGAGGAATACGGTACGAACCTCAACGCCAGGGATTGCTTCAAATGCTGCGAAGTTACCCATAGCTGCCTTTGCTCCATTGTCATAAATAGAATAGAACATCACGTTGTCGCCCTCTAACTTGTCGGCAATGCCAAGTACCGGCTGAATTGCACCATGTTTTGCAAAAATCTCGCAGGCCACATCGCTGTAAAGGAATGCAATAAACTGCTTTGCCTCCTCCTGATGCTCTGCTCCGGATGGAATCCATGCCTGCTCAAACCATGTATAGCTGTAGCCATCTCCGCCGTCCTTTACTGCAGGAAGAGCTGTCATCCCCCACTTAAAGCCGTCTGCACGCGGAGCCTCAGCCATCTCGCCGACAATCCATGTACCGTTTGGCATGAAAATAGCCTTGTTGTCAAGTACCAGCTGCTGATTCTGTGTAAAGTCCTGATCATTTGCCTGTGCCGGTGTGATCGGATTGGTGTAGGATGCTAATTTAGTAATGATATCAAAGTATGTCTGTGCTTCAGGAGTCTCCCAGATTCCCTCCTCGTAATGAGTTGCCTTCTCAAAGAACTCCGTTCCGCCTACGGAATACATCAATGCATAGAAGAATGCGTCAAAGTATCCTGTGGTCGGATATGTAAATAAGTAGATACCTTCCTCTTTTGCCTTATCGCCTAACTCCCACATCTCATCCCAGGTCGTAGGAACTTCCCAGCCTTTCTCCTCCAGCAATCCTGCATTATAGAATAATCCGCAGGGAGAATAGAACATCGGAGCCAGATAAGTCTTACCGTCATTATAAGGATTTGTCAGAGACGTCTCTGTGAAACCGCCGGCAATCTTGTCTGATACAATAGCTGTCTCACCCGGAATCGTCATAGACAAAACATCCGTAATATCCGCAATCATGTTGCCTTTGATAAACTGCTCTGTCAGACCTGCCTCACGGCCGGTAGCCAGATGAATCACATCCGGGTACTCACCGCCCTGCATAGATGGTCCGATCACATCCTCCAGATTCTTATCTGTCGTAAGTTCAACAGCAATACCGGTCTCCGCGGTAAATGCATCTGCTACTTCCTGCCACATTTCAGAACCATATGCCGTCTCGATGGCCGCTACGCTGATAGTTGCACCCTCTGCGGCGCCATCCGTCGGCGCTTCTGCTTCTGCCGCCTCTGTCTGCGGTGTACTTTCTACGTTGTCTGTGCTATTCCCGTTGCTGTCGCCGTTACTGCTACCGTTGTCTGCCCCACACCCCGCTAAAAGAGAAGCAGCCATTGTTACACTTAGAATTACACTTACAAGCTTCTTTTTCATTTTTCTACCTCCCACAACATTTTCGTTATTTTGTTGAAGAAAACTTTCGTTTTCTTCCTTACATTCGTTATTATATCTATTTTTCGGCTTCTTTTTTACCCATATCTTGCTTTTGTTTTTAGATATCTTGCTTTTATATATAAATTCTTGTCAAACCCGTTATTTTTTCGTATACTTATCTTAGATATATTTTAAAACACGGGAAATTTTTGTACCGATTTACCAAAAAGGAGGTGCTGTTTTTTGAGTAACCGGAAATTAAATTTAGAATTGGACACCCTGCCTGAAATTCCTTCCAGACTTTTATACATCTCCTCTTCCAAATACGAAAATGACTGGACAAGCTTCCTGCACAGCCACTATTTTACAGAAATATTCTATATAAAAGGCGGCGTCGGATATATCCAGATTGAGAACGAACAAATCCCCGTTTCCGCCAATACGCTGGTATTGATCGGCGCCCGTGTACAACACACAGAGATTTCCAACCCCTCCGACCCGTTGGACTACTATGTGCTGGGTGTGGAAGGACTCAAAATCAACACGGACAGGTCTATTGAATATAGCGTTATCAATCCCTCCGCCGCCTCCCCTGTCATTCACCAGTGCTTTGAGAACATTCATCATGAGATGCATGGTAAAAAACAGGGGTACGCAGAAATCTGCCAGCACTATCTGGCAATTCTGATTCAATTGATCTGCCGCAAGGATCATGTCTCCTATGAACTTGTAGATATGCAGAACAGCAGCCGTGAATGCCATAAGGCAAAATGTTATATTGAAGCAAATTATCCTGACAAAATTACGCTCAGTTCTCTTGCCGATAACTGCAACCTGACCAAATACTATTTAAGCCACAAATTTTCCGAGTTGTATGGAAAGTCTCCCATTTCATACCTGACAGAGGTTCGTATTTCCGTTGCAAAGGATCTCCTGAAAACCACCAATCACAGTATCGAAGAGATTGCCAGCACAACCGGCTTTTCCTCCAGCAGCTACTTTTCACAGACCTTTCAAAAAATCTGTAAAATGTCCCCTCAGCAATACCGGAAGAATCAGTCGGCTGACACTTAAAACTTTAATATCCGTTTGGATTATTTTTCTGCCATCTCCATGCTCCTCAATCTTTTTCAATGCTTTGACAAATATGCCTTTACACGTTCTAAGGATTACAAGCACGTTGACTCGCTTGCTGCTTAAATAAAACACAAGCAGTATATGTTGACACCATAAAAACTGCCACCAGTTTTCATCTGGTGGCAGAAATAAATTCCTATTTTTGATTATCTACTTGTGATTTATTTTCCAAGCACCTGATTGCGGTACTCGTTTGCAGATACGCCTTCCTGCTTTTTGAATACGCGGGAAAAATGTGCCAGATCAAGAAATCCGACCTGTTCAGAGATATCCCCGATGCGCAGTGAAGGATCTTTTAAAAGCTCCTTCGCATGCTCAATACGCACATGATTCAGAATATCGGAGAAGCTCTGCTCCATGTGGCGGTTCAAAAGCTTGCTAAGGTGCCACTGACTCACATAGGTCTTCTCTGCGACCTCTCCCAGAGTCAGCTTCTGCGTATAATTCTCTTCAATATAGGCAAGCGCATTCTTCACGATAAAGCTGCTTGATGCACTCTCCTTCTTCGCGCCGCTTTCATTTTCTTCCAAAGCAGCCTCACTGTCTTCTTCTCCGGTAATTCCCTTCTTTTTGAGGTTCGCGCACATCGTTCCGATTGCTTCTTCCAGTTCATCCATGTTCGAAGGCTTTAACAGAAAGCGCGTGACGCCGAGCCGGATTGCCTCCTTCGCATATTCAAAGTCACGGTATCCCGTCAGCACACAAACTTCCAGATTGGGAAACTGCGAATTGATTGCAGCAATCATCGCCAGACCATCCATTTCCGGCATACAGATATCCATAAACACGATATCCGGCTGCTCCTTCTCAATCAGATTCTTCCCCTCCAGTCCGTCATGTGCAGTCGCCACGATTCTACAATTCCACTTCTCCCATGCGATGCTCCGCGATAAGCCCTCCACGATAATCGGCTCATCATCTACAAGCATAACCTTGTACATAATGTCACCCCTCTCTAAGTCATACACCAGGCGGTCTGGTAATCTGTCTTCTCACCAACCGCCCCGCGTAATGCCTTGAAGAAATTTTATCCCTTCACCGCACCGGCTGTCAATCCCTTGATAATGTTTTTCTGGAGCACGATATACACAAGCATGACCGGAATGACGATGATCGTAACCGATGCCGCCATCAGTCCGAAGTCCGTTCCATACTGGGAACTGATCTCCTCGAGCAGCGTACAGACCGGATAATACTGCTTATGTCCAGCGATCATGATTTTCTGCACGAACAGATCGTTGTACGACCACAGGAAACTGAAAATCGCTACTGTCGCAAGAGATGAGCGGCAGAGCGGAACAATGATTTTGCCAAATACCTGAAATACATTTGCTCCCTCCATGTAAGCAGCTTCCTCCATCTCAATCGGAATACTCTGCATAAATCCTGTCATTACAATCGTCGCAAAACTTAAATTTCCTGCAATCTGCGGAAGAATTACCGCGATCGGCTTGCCAAGCATTCCCCACTCGATAATCATCTTGTACACCGGGATAATCGTTGCAAATGCCGGGAACATCAAGCTTGCCACGATCAGGCTTCGGATTGCTTCCTTTCCTTTGAAGTGATAGCGCGTCAGACCAAAGGACATCAGAGCTGATAAAAACATGACCCCAAGCGTTACGCAGCCCGATATGATAAAGCTATTTTTATATGCGTTCAGCACGTTCAGCTTTCCAAACGCATTCTCGTAATTCATCCATGTGAATTCCTGCGGAAGCGAGAAAGACGAACGTAATACCTCCGCGGACGACTTAAAGGAATTGAGAACCACCCATACAAACGGGAAAATGGTAAGCACCGCCCAGAAAACCAGGATGATATAGATCACTGCCATGCCAGGGCTTATTTTTCTTTTTTTCTTATATGGCCTCTCCATGTATACTGCTGTATCCATCTATGCCGCCTCCTTCTTCATCGTTTTCGCCGCTTTTTCTCTTGCCTTTTTCGCTTTCAGTTCCGCTTTTTCTTCTTTATCCGCTGTCAGCGCTCCCACGCCTTTCGATACAACGACTCCCAATACAACGATCAACAGCGCCTGTGTGGATGCATAATCATAATTGTTCAGGCCGTATGCCGTCTGGTACATATATGTTCCGAGGAAATGCGTCAGACCTTGCGGCGCTCCGTTCGGCGCCAGCACCCACGGAAGATCGAATACCTTTAACGCACCGGTGACCGCCAGTGTTACAGATGTAAAAAATACTGGCTTCAAGCTGGGAAGCGTAATGTAAAATACCTGTTTGAACTTGCTGCAGCCGTCGATCGACGCCGCCTCATATATATCATCAGGAATATCGGCAAGCCCCGTGAGCAGAATTACAAAATAGAATCCGATGTAACTCCACAATGTCGGAATACAGATCATGATAAACGCTAAGTCCGGTCCGAGCCAGAGTACCGGTTCCTGACCGAAATGCTCCAAAATCTGATTTAACATACCGCCGTTATAGTTATAGAACAATTTAAATAACAAACCGATCGCTGTTGCCGAGATAACTACCGGGAAAAAGTAAACGGTACGAAACAGTTGCTGGAGCTTCTTGACCTGCGATACCATGACTGCAAGGACAAATGCGATTCCAACCTCAAAGATAACAGTCAGCACCATCATCTTTAAGGTATTTACTAATGCTGATCTCACATCCGGGTCCGTCAATAGTCTCTTGTAATTATCGAATCCAATAAACTTAAATTCCTGTCCTGGCATCGCTACCACCGACGCCATATCATAAAAACTGTTCTTAATATTTTCAACAAACGGTATGTAAAGAAAGATCAACAAAAACAGGAGACCCGGTACTAAAAACAGGAATAATGGCCATTTTTTCTTATATAACATCTTTCTTCCACCTTTCTTTTTTCACAAAATTTACTGCGAATTCAGGGTATAAAAAACGAAGGGGCCAGACTTTTGGGCATAGCCCCTCCGTTTTTGTTCCCGTATTACTGTACGAGTGCCAGTGCCTCATTGATTGCGTCTTCCGCAGTCATAGAGCCTGTCGATACTTTTACGATTTCTGATACAAGTGTCTTGTATGCGTCACCGATTCTGGAATCTGTCGGAGCTACGATTGCGCTTGCGCTGCTTGTGTATGCTGCGATGGACTCTGCGAACGGTGTTGCTCCCTCTACCGGAGTTACCTCTACTGCTGCCTGAGATACGGCGCCTGTAGCCTCCCAATATCTCTGAACGCCTGCCTGACAGGTATGTGCCATAACGAACTTCACTGCTGCGTCTCTCTTGTCAGGATCTTCCCATGCTTTTCTTGTAATGTAGAAACCGGAAGAGATACCGCCTACAAGGGAATTCGGCTCTGCCTTCTGCTCCGGAACACCCGGGAATGCGATTACAACCGTATTCTCCGTATCTTCAATGTTTCCTGCATACCATGAACCGTCAAGCTGCATTGCTGCCTTCTTGTCACGGAATAACTGACCTGTGTACGCATCGTCAACCGAATCGGTATCCATCGGGAATGCACCCATATCTCTTAAAGTCTTAAACATCTCAAGTCCCTTGATCCAGCCTTCCGGTGCAGTCTCAGGTATGGAGGTATACTCCTCTTCGCCTGCTGAATACAGCATTAAGAACTCGATCCAGTAATGCGGTACGTTGTTTAAGGAACATGCGATCGGAATGATGTCGTTCTCTTTAAATGTTGTGATTGCTGTCTCTAAGGATTCCCAGTCAGTCGGAAGCTCAAGTCCGTACTGATCGAACAGATCCTTGTTGCAGAATAAGCCTTCCCAGTAGCCTGTTGTCGGAACAGCTCTCTGTACGCCGTCGGTGTTCGCTGCCGCTGCCAGTGCGGAATCAAGTGTGTCTGCCGCATACTCCGGGTACTCCGCGCGAATCTCCTCGATCGATACCAGCTTATCGGTTGCAATGATGCTGTCCGCTGTTGCGTCTGTGAAGAACTGGATAACATCCGGCTCATTTCCAACAGAGAAGTCTGCGTTGACTGCTGCCTTCCACTCCTCATCAGAGGTCTGTGAATTGTCTTCGATGGTTATGTAGCTATACTGCTCCATTACCTCTGCATTAATTGCCTCGTATGCTTCCTTGTTCGGGTCTGTTCCTCCGAACATAGACACCGTCTTTAAGGTAACCGGATTGCCTGTCGCCGCCTCAGCAGTATCCCCACCTGCCTCTGTTGTTCCTGTTGCATCCGCCACATCCGCTGTAGCGTTTGCATTCTCCCCCGCATTCGCCGCTTCGCCGGAATCATTTCCACACCCCGCCAGCACAGATGCTGTCATCGTTCCGATTAACAGAACTGACAATACTTTTTTCTTCATAGTCATATCCTCCTTGTTTTCTGCTTCTCGTAAATGTTTATCATTTACTTAATGTAAATGTTTATCATTTACTATACTCATATTATAAGAGCAGAACTCACAAAAGGCATTAGACCGAGTTGACATTATTTGTTCAATCTTGCCATGTTCCTCAATTCTTTTTCCACTGCATTCCGTTCTTTTAACGATTTTTCCTCTTCCGCCGTCTGATAAGGTATTGTAATTGTGGAAACTGTCACACAATCCTCCCCCTGCACGATAGAAAGTCCGTATTCTTCCCCATATACCAGACGGATTCTGCGGTTCACATTTGAAATACCTATGGACGTATGCCTTCCTGTATTCTTCGGTATCTGGTCTTCGTCTCCTGCAAGAATCGCCTGAATGCGCTGCTTGTCCTGTTCCGTCATCTGCTTTCCTGTATTCCGCACCTCAAAATAGACATTCCGCTCGTCATGATATACCTTAAGATGAATCGCTCCGTTCGCGACCGTCTCCACGCCGTGAACAATCGCGTTTTCCACGATCGGCTGCAGAATCAGCGGCGGCACCATAATGTAGAGCAGCTCGTCGTCGATCTCCCGCTCAATCGAAAGTCTCTGTCCAAAGCGCATCGTCATAATGTAGAAATACGCGTCAATGCACTGCAGTTCTTCCGCCAGATGGATTTCCTTTACATTTGCGCGGTTTATCCGGTAATCGAGCACTGTCCCGAGCGATTCGATCATCTTGGACACGATCATATCCCCCGACATCCTCGCCTGCCAGTTCATCATCTCTAACGTGTTATTCAGAAAATGCGGGTTGATCTGTGCCTGAAGCGCCTGAATCTGCGCATCCTTGCGCGCCAGTTTCTCATCGTACACATAGTCGAACAGATACTTCACCTGCGCGGACATACGGTCGAAGCTCTCTTTCATATGAAGAAATTCTTCATTGGGCATCTCGCCCTCCACCGTGATACCGATTTCTCCCGTCTCCATCCGCCCGGACGCACGGAGCATATTTCCGATCGGCTCCTGAATGTGTCTCCTGAAGAAATGGATACCGTAGCAGAACAGCGGCACAAACAGCAGCAGCATAATAAAAATAATCGTGTAGAATTCATACAGACTCGAGTACAGCTCGCTCTTTTGGGCAAAGAGTATGACTCCGATGTGATAGCTATCCTGTCTGTCCTGATAGAGATAACCGTTGTAGGCGCTGTTCTCAATCCGGTCAAGTTTGCCGTCACTACTGCCGTCATACGCCGCAAGAAGCTGTTCCAAAAGCTCGCTTCGTCCGTCCGTTTCTTCTTCCTTCATAAAGTTAAGCAGACCCTCGCTGTCGTTAAAGCAAACCACCATATTCTCGCGGATGTCCGGCGGCACATCGGCAAACAACGTATCCCTGTTCAATTCAACTACAAGCGTGCCGTACCTTTCATAATCCATCGTCGTGTAGAGATTGCGCACAATGAAAATCCGGTTATCTACCACGCGCACGCACGCATAAGAGGAATCCGATTCTATGAGGTTCTCAATGTGCGGCTGAATCTCTGAGACATAGCTCTTATATGGAATACCGATCCGCGAACGGAAGCACTCCGGCTCTTCGTCGCCGTAGCAGTAATACGCATACAGGCTGAACCGCTTATCCAGATAGAACTTGCCCGTAAGGCTGGAATTTACCTCCTGCAGATATTCGTTTTTGGAGTACTTTCCCGCATGATACTTGTTCCATGCGTTCTCCCACGTCTTCTCGTAGGACGGTCTCTGGCACAGCGCGATCGCATCCTCAATGCGGATGGACGTAAATGCCGCCACATTTTCAAGCTCGTCCTCCATCAGTCCCTCCGCTTTCTCGACGATGCCGTTGCGGTAGGAAAACGTTGTAAACGTAAAAAATACTGCAATCGGAACACCCCAACACAGTATCATG
Organism: Roseburia hominis; assembly: GCA_021771815.1. Classification (GTDB taxonomy): domain Bacteria; phylum Bacillota; class Clostridia; order Lachnospirales; family Lachnospiraceae; genus Roseburia; species Roseburia hominis_A. Next base: position 903 of record JAETOE010000038.1, on the reverse strand, counting down.
AAGAATAGAATTTTCTTTTTTAAGGACTGCGGTCTTTTGATCTTATCCATAGTAACTCCTGTCTCCCTGCGCCTACGGCATTCGCCGTGGGCGTCCGGTGTGCGCCTGGGCGCTGGTAATGTCTGACGATATGATAATTATACCATAAGTGCTTAGGAATTGTCCAAAGGCATCATACTTCTCTGTTCATAGCCTGCTGTCTGCCCGTATGGGTCTGTGGTCGAAAGTGATCTGCCGAATCGATCCGTTACATTTAAAGGATTATCCCTACGATTTTTCTATCCATCTGAAAAACACAGTTTTTGTGTCCACTTTCCAAATCCAACCGATACGGTTTTTCATCCTTCTTATTGGCAGACTCTTCTATATAGTACAGATACCCGTCATCTACGTTTTTTTAGGAATTTGTCTGATTTGAGTTTCTGCAACTGACGTGTTGTACCATCTACAAGGTTTATCTCTATAATTTATCACATTGTAGGGGCTTTGTATAAATCCATTCCGCTCCACAAGAGACACACCAAATTCATCAAAGGCATAGCTCTCCCTTATTCCTCCCTCTGCATTAAGCAGCTCCATCGGGCTTCCAAGATCATCCTGCAAGTAGAAGCTTTCCTCTCCATCTTTCTGCATACTGACAACATTTCCATCCCAGTAAAAGATCTGTTTTTTTCTGTTCTGGGTATTCCCAAGATGTAAGAGGTTATGGCACTGTTTTGTAAGATCGTTTGATGCCATCTGCACTTCCATGTATTACGTATACAATGCTCAATTTCTTCATTCTATAATGTCACACGTCGAATTATAGTTCCCACCTACGGCAGTATTACCGCAGATTGAATTCGGCATCTCCTTCATATTGTCTATCTTAACGTGCTGTGTTTTACGGCACGTTTTTATCTG
>JAETOE010000037.1 GCA_021771815.1 Roseburia hominis | reverse complement strand
CATTATATCAGGTTTCTTGCTAACTCACAAATATTTCTTGACGGTATCGCCGGTTCCGTCTGGATTGTGCTTTTCCTTTCCTCTTTTGATTACCTCTAATTAGCCATGACCTGTTTCATGCCCTGTGATTTTGCGCCGGGGTTGTCGTTGCCGTAGCCCTCTAAAAGATTGATTACGCCCCATACGCCCAATCCTGCGCCCAATGCGATAACAAGTGTCTGTAATACTGTGATTGCGGAATTAAAAAATGCCATATAGTCCTCACTTTCTGCCGCTTCCTGCGGCTTGGAAAATTTATTTTTTGGTTTTTGGGTATGAAAAAAGCCGCCCTGTACTGGCGGCTGTCCCCACGCTGCGTAGGTGCTGCGGCGTGGCGGTATTCAGTTGTAAAGGGGTGGTGCGTCCCCCTGTGGGCGCACGAACCATGTACCCGGTGTTTACGGTTTTGATGATGATTACCTCCTTTTTGCCCTTATGAATGAAAGAGGGGTGCGCTTTTCGCCGTCTCAGTCGGCGTTGTGGAACTGTGTATAACTGGCTTGCACTTTTGCGTTGTGGGTAACACTGTTTGCAGGACGTGGGAAAACTGCATTTTAGCTTTTCCATGTGCTGTGAATGGTGTTATCCATGACGCAATAGCCTGTTATGCACATTTCCATGACGCAAAGCCCTTTTCCCTGTGTCCTTTCCTCCTGCGCCCTTATAAATCGCCCCCGTCTATCTCGTAGAGGTCAAAGGGTTCTTCCGGCTTGATAGCTGCCGGGCGGCGTTTCAGATATTTTTCAATATCAAATTCGTTTTTCTTGTCAAAATCGGAAAGGAATTTATATCTTGGGTGCTTGGTAATGTCGAACTTGTCACTGAAAAAGGGGCGTGCGCCCCTTACCTGCAAGATACATTTGCCGCCGTCCATGACGGAAATTTCGTCTTGGCTCATAAGCTCCTTGCCTAATTTCTGATAATTCAAGCCGTAGGTCTTTTCCCGCCCCCGGTTCTCTGATGTATTGTATAAGTCTATGGTTTCTTTCCCCAAAAGCTCCGACATTTCCTTGAGCGTGGTTTTCTCCTTGCCGCCTAAGAAAAGGGTCGTGTCGCAATTCCCTACAATCGTGTCGGCGTTGTCCTTGTATATGGCTTTTAACTGGCTCTGTGCCTGCAAGATAAGGCAGGCGGATATTTCCCGGCTTCGTATGGTGGCGATCAGCTTTTCCAGTTTGGGTATCTGTCCGATATTTGCCACTTCGTCAAGCAGGCAGCGGACGTGTACGGGAAGCCTGCCGCCATACACATCATCAGCCTTGTCACATAAGAGGTTGAAAAGCTGCGTGTACATCATGGCGACAATGAAATTGAAAGTGTCGTCCGTGTCGGAGATAATGACAAAGAGGGCGGTTTTCCTGTCCCCCAACGTGTCAAGCTCCAAATCGTCCGTTTCCATAAGCTCCCGCAGCTCTTTAATGTCAAAGGGTGCTAAACGTGCGCCGCATGAAATCAAGATAGATTTAGCCGTCTTGCCCGCCGCAAGTTTGTACTTTTTATACTGCTTTACGGCAAAGTGTTCCGGGTCTTTTTCTTCCAGTCGGTCAAACATGAGGTCTACCGGGTTCTTAAAGTCCTCGTCGTCCTCCCTCGCTTCGCTTGCGTTTATCATGTCAAGTAAGGTTGTGAAATTTTTTTCTTCCTCCGGGGCTTCGTAGTAGATATAGCCGATCAGTGCGGTGTAGTAGAGCTTTTCGGCTTTCGTCCAAAAATCTTCGGACGACTTTTCGCCCTCGCCTTTGGTGTTTACCATGATTGTGTTGACAAGTTTTAATATGTCTTTTTCGCTGTGCAGGTACGCAAAGGGGTTGTAGTGCATACTCTTTTTGAAATTGATTGTGTTAAGCACTTTTATCTTATAGCCGCCCCTGTCTAAGAGCTTTCCGCACTCTATGAGGATTGTGCCTTTTGGGTCGGTCACGCAATACGAACTGTGCATTTGCATGAGGTTTGGCTTGACGAAAAAGCGGGTCTTGCCGCTTCCCGAACCGCCTATGACTAACACGTTTTTATTCCTTGCGTACTTGGGGCTTTTGGGTCGGCTGTTCATGGTAAGGCGTTCTGTCTGTGTCAGCAGGACGTTGTTGTAAAAGTCCGGGTCAACGTAGGGTTCAATGTCCTTTGCGTTCCCCCACCTTGCAGAGCCGTACTCAACGCCCTTGCGGTATTTCTTGGCGTTCTTGCCTTTCATGTAGACGGCGATCCGCAGGATAACCGCCCCGGCAACGCCTATCACAAAATCCTGCCCGTTAAGGCTTGGCAGGGGGCTTTCAAAGGCGGCGGTCACGCCCTCCATGATGTGTAGGAGCTTCCCGGAGAGGTCAGCCCCCGGAGAGAGCCGGAACGCTTCGCCTGCTTTCATAAAGAGCCATACAAAGAGCAGGTACGGCGCATTGAGGATAAGCAGCTTTTTGATGTTTGGCTTCATCTTTCCCGCCCCCTGTCCTTGTTTTTCTCTTTCTGCCTGCTTTGGTTCATCTGCTTTGCCTTTTCCCGGAAAGCGGCTAACATTTTGCGTATGGACGGCTTTTTCTCTTTGTTTAGCTGCTTGGCGGCAAACTCCTTAAAGGCTTCCGTCATAACGTCCACGTCCCGCCCCTTGAAAAAGACAAGGTAGCGGGGCGGTTCTTCGCCTTTTACTTTCTTTAGGCTGTAATCAAGCCCGTATTTCTTGGCTATGGGTTCAAACGCCTTTATGTTAGCGTCCGTGATTTCCATACTGGAAACGCCCGTGTTCTGCTTCATAAGGTGCTTTAATGTCTGTTTGCCTTTGTATATCTTCGGTGCTTTGTGCTTCTTTGCGTCAAGCAGCTTTTTTATGGCTTTCTGTAAGACTTCGGCGGTCAGCTTCGCCGTCTTGATTGAGATAGCAACGGTCTTTTCGTTGATCTGTTCCTGCATGGGCTGTCATTCCTCCTTTCTTGGGGTGGTGCAGGGCAGCCGCCCGGTTATCTGTTATGTACCCGTACACGCAAGCCGTCCAGTACGTCCGTCTTGATACCGACAAGATACCATTCCCGCCCGGTACTCATTTCAATGCGTGTCGGCTTCCATTTGCCGCCTGCGAATACGTCAAAACATTCGCCGCAATGCAAGCCGCCGTTGTAATCGTCCAGTCCAAAGCGAATGTCATAGCGTCCGCTTTCCCTGTCATAAATCAAAGCTCCCTGTTTCATAAGCTGTCGTCCTCCTGTTCCTGCGATAAAAATACGCCCTGTGCCATATCGTGAGCGACAAGGGCGGTATAATAGCTGTCAATGGTGTTTGGTGCGTTAAAAAGAACCGCAAGCAGATATTTCTTGATGTTGCGTATCTTGGTGGTGTTTTGGTGCATACAGTCAATCACAAACTGGATATGGCTGCTGTTCAGTTTCATAAACTTGGACTTCACAAGCTCTGCGGGGTAGTCGTCCCCGGCAATGCGTATCACTTTGCGGCGGGTGCAGACGGTTTCAAGCATGAGGGAAACAATCTCGTCAAGCATACCCTTGTCAATGTTGCTGTCCTGTATCAGATAGCGGTATTCGATATTGTCCTTTATGACTTCCTCATAAGCCCGTACTGCGTCCATGTTGGTGTAGCCGTCTCCTTTCCGTTCCTGCGGCGTAGCCGTTCCCTCTGTTAAGGGAGTGGAAAGGATAGGAATGGAATGGGTATTTAATAAATCCGTATTTGATAATTTTGTATTTAATAGTTCTTTATTTAATTGCGTTGGATTTTCCTGCATAGGGTTTTCCAATGTTGGATTTTCCGATATAGGCTTGTCCTGTGTTGGATTTTCCAATGTAGGCTTGGGCGGTACTGGAAATTCATGTATCACATAATCAGCCGCCCCCAACTGTCCTTTTTCGTTCCGTACCCTTGTACGGGTCACATATCCCGCCCGTTCCAGTTCCCGTATTGCTTCCCGGATAGCGTCTATGCCCTCACGGTTGATTTGGGAAAGTCCCTTTAGGGTATAGTCCCATTCTTCGGGCAACGATAGCATTTGTGAAAGCAGCCCCTTTGATTTTAGGGACAGGTCAGCATTGCGTAGGTGGTGGTTTGACATAACGGTGTAGTCCCTGTTTTTTTCCACTCGGAATACTGCCACGTTATCAGCCCCTTTCGTCTGAAATTTGGGTAAAAAAATAGACGCTCATGTTTGAACGTCTTATTTTTCTATGCTCTATTTAGTTGTTGATATAATAAGGGATAGCGGTTGCCTTTCTTCTTGTATTTACTTGCCTTTTGTTACTTTCCGCAAGTTACTGCTACCGTGGGGAGCATCACTATTTGGCGGTGGCTGTTTTTCTCTTGTATTTGGCTTGATATGCCATGCAGTTATTACATTGAGAAGAAATGACAAATGATGACATATTCTGCTTCCTTAAAAAGAAGCGTTCTGTACAGCAAAACAAGCCACAGTTTTGCAGAGGAAGGAGGTAATTAGGCGGCTAAGGGTGGCCGCCTTTGTTTTAGAAAAGAGATAGGAGAGGGAGTGGATTTACTTTGAAAAATTTTTATATGTCCGAAGATAGGCTTCCACAATAGCGAGAATTGTTGTAATCTGTTCTTCTGTACATTGTGACAGGTAAACCAACAGCCGCTGGTAGTCGAGGTTGTCTGCCGGGACAGTTGGATAAAAAAACGGATCGGCGGAAATATGTAAGGCTCGTATGAGCTGCCCCAGCTTTTCAAGGCTTGGCACGTTTCCATGATTTTCGATTTCCTTGATATAGCGTGAGGAAACGCCGGATTTTTCAGCCAGTTCTTCATAGGTCAGTTTTTGTTCAGTCCTAGCCTGCTTCAGACGAAGTCCCATTTCCTTGTCAATTTTCTTTTTTCTTGCCATATATGCACCTCCATGTATAGTGTATATTGCACATTTTACTTTTAAAATGCACTAATAATTCACTTTATCAGAGGGGCATAATACACAATAAAATAGAATGACTTTGGATATTGCATATAAAAAAACGCAGTATCCAAAGGTTTTTTTGCGTGGTTTTTATCCTTTGGGTACGTTTAGGGGAATTTATGTGTTCTGAACGGTCTGAGGGATATTTTTTTGACTTCGGGAACCTGTCCGTCTATTGGCGTGGGAAGGTTCTTTTATAAGGTGTTTTACTGGAAGTGAAGCAGAATATACCTTAAAGAGTGAACTATACACGCTCGCAGTTTGTGGAGAAAACAGAATAACAGATATGAATAACGTCCAATGGGCATTGAGCCTGTTCGGGCGTTTTTTATATAAATTTTTCAAAAATTTTTACTCCCACCCGAACATTAGCCTATTGCTATTTGGCAGATACAACGGAAAGGGAAAAGGCGTATGCCTTTGTCACGTCACAACGGGGGAGGAGGTGAACTCGTATGAAGAAACCTTCTTGCCATGATGAACTGACAATCAGGCATCGCTTTGACCGCCTGTGCCAGATGTCGCTGAAAGGTGAAGCGATTAACTATTACCGGCACATGGATTACCGCAGGGAGCATGAAGCCATGTTTTCTGAACTGTCTGAAAAGGAGCTGAACCAGTTGTTTGTTATGGATGAGTATGGAGTGGAGAACAGTCATTTTACAGTGTATGGCTATGACATTGAAGTAAAGGACGCCCTAATTGCGGAAGCGTTGCAGGCACTTTCGGAACGGAAGCGGAATGTAATACTGCTTTCGTATTTTCTGGAAATGAGCGATGCGGATATAGCAAGGGAAATGAACCTTGTACGCAGTACGATCCACGAACACCGGACACGCTCACTTGAGATTTTGAGAAAGATTATGGAGGAAAAAGCAGATGAAAAAGAGATGTAAGAGTAGGGAAGAAAAGAATTTGCTGCCTTTCCATATCATAAAGGCAGCATCAGAAGGTGATGTAATGGCAATCAACGCAGTTTTGAAGCATTATGAGGGATACATAATTACTTTGTCCACCCGGAAAATGTATGACGAGAGTGGGCGGCTGCATTTTTGTGTTGATGAAACGCTACGCCGGAGGCTTGAAACAAAGCTGATTACGAAGATATTGGCATTTGAAGCGGTATAAGGGGCGGTTAGCTGTCCTTTTCCATAGCTGATTATCAGCGTTGTACATTGAAAATTGAATACTGTATTGCATACAGGACGTGAGGATATGCGGAGCCACTAGGCAGATGCGCCATGACATATCTGTCCTGCCTTATGGCAGGGTGAACGTGAGGAAATGCTGAAAAACTGCATTGAAGCAAAGGTAAGGAGCGAGTGAAATCTGGCAAAGTGTGTAGCGGTTACAAGGGGCGATGAAGCATATCTGTGATAATGATACTTCCGGGTTGCAGGAAATCTGCAATCCGGTCAATTTGAATGACGGTGCAAGACCGATGTGGGCAGTGTAACGAGCTGCCACCTGTATTGCAGTTTTTATCTGCTAATAAATGGGGAGAAGTGTATTCTGTTTATTTATTAGCAGATAAGGCTGTGCAATGAATGGAGGAAATTATGGTAAAGAAGGTAGACAGAAAGAAATTTGTCAGATACAAGGAAGGTGCAGAGATGTACAGCATGGGTTTGACAAAATTTCAGGAGCTTGCAAAGCAGGCAAACGCTATCTATAAGGTGGATAAATTAGTATTGGTAAACTGTGACATTTTTGAGCAGTATCTGGAGTCTTTTAGAGTTAGTGAGTGATTAAGGAAAAGAGGGTTTCGTGATAAATTACCGTTCTACAAAAAATACTTGACTTTTTGTAGAACGCAAACTATAATGGTATTAGTTATGAAGGAGGTGCATAGTAAATGCCGAGAACGGGACGTCCAAAGACCGACTCGCCTAAGCTGAGATCGTTAAGCCTCCGGGTTGACGATGCAGAGTATGAGAAGCTGAAAGACTATGCTGCCAAACATGACATGACCATAACGCAAGTGCTACACAGGGGTGTTGAAATTCAATACTCAATGGAAGAAAGTAAGTAGCAGTACGAAATATCTCTTTCCTTTTGAAAGAAAGGAGCAGAGATGGCAAAAGCAAGAAAAGACCATAGAGGGAGGGCTTTACGAAAGGGAGAAATCCAGCGCAAGGATAAGTCATATATGTACACTTATACTGATCCTTATGGGAAAAGGCGGTATATATATGCGAATGATTTAGTAGGGCTTAGAGAAAAAGAAAAGCAACTGATGAAAGACCAGCTCGACGGTCTGGATGTATATGCGGCAGGTAACGCTGACCTGAATTTTGTATTTGACAGGTATATTACTACCAAGACAGAGTTAAGGCGGACAACCTATACGAATTACGTTTACATGTATGACCGTTTTGTGAGGGACGAATTCGGAAAAAGAAAAATTGGAGAGATAAAGTATTCAGATGTGCTGTATTTCTATTATCATCTGATAAATGAAAAAGGATTGCAGATAAACACGCTTGAAACAATCCACACCGTTCTCCACCCGACATTCCAGCTTGCAGTGAGAGATGACATCATCAGAAATAATCCGAGCGATGGAGTGATGGCTCAAATTAAGAAAAAACCGGGGAAAAATCATGGTGTGCGCCATGCCCTTACGCTGGAGCAGCAGAGAGCTTTTATGGACTACACAGCTAAAAGTCCGGTATATTGCCATTGGACACCATTTTTTACAGTGCTATTAGGTACGGGGTGCAGGATTGGCGAAATAATCGGATTGAGGTGGGAGGACATAGATTTTGAAAAGAGGATAATCAGTATAAACCATAGTGTTACATATTATCCCCGGCGAACCGACACAACAAAATGTGAGTTTGGAGTATCCCTCCCGAAAACAGAAGCGGGTATTCGCACCATTCCAATGATGGACGCAGTATATGAAGCGTTCCAAGAGGAATACAGCGAACAGAAAGAAGAAGGTTTCAATACTACGGTGATTGACGGAATGACAGGCTTTATTTTTAGCAATCGGTTTGGAAACCTTCATAATCCTCAAGCTGTGAACAGGGCAATCAAGCGAATATACGAATCGTACAATGCAGAGGAAGTGTTAAATGCTAAAAAGGAAAAGAGGCAGCCAGTCATAATACCTCACTTCTCATGCCACCATTTAAGGCATACCTTTTGTACAAGGTTCTGCGAGAAGGAAACAAATGTGAAAGTGATACAGGCAATCATGGGACACGCTAATATTGAAACAACGATGGACATATATGCCGAAGTCACTGACATGAAGAAACAGGAAGCAATAGAAAATTTATCACGCAATCTTGATGTATTTTAGGAAAGAGTCCGAAACGGATAGTGAGTACAGCAAATTGTGTGGTTTACAACAAATTTACAACAAATTTGAAGTTTTACCGGGTGAATAACACATCATAATGAAGAATCGAATTGTTGAAAAAAGGCGAAAATAAGCTATAATGAAGAATAACGAAGTAAGTCAATTGCCTTTCCCGACGATGAAGTCACTTGATAAGTAAATGGGTCTGCAAACGCAGTAAAATCAACGGAGATGGAATTGAGATGAGGCGAAAAATTCGCCCATACGCCCAATTTACGACCAAATTTAAAAAAGATATAAAAACTTATAAAAATTAAGATGAAAACCGACTGATTGTTTCTGAAAAATGAAACGTGTCAGTCGGGTTTTTGCTATCTAAAATGGTCGTTTCTGAGGAAAATTGAAGAAGACAATAACACCTCCCAAAAGAAAAGCATGCTCATTGAAAGGGTAAGTATTTTATGTTAGAATAATTCTTACAAAAGCCAGACATAACAGATAAAAATCTGATTAGAATAATATGGAAAGGGGATGCTGATATGAGCGAGAAATCTGAAATTGTTTTTATGCAGGTTCGGTTACTACGTCTCGCCTCAGAAGAATGGCATATGCCGATTCAAAAAGTAAATGAGCTGTTTGATAAGTATAGCATCCTTAAATTTATTGAAGAGTGCTATGGCGTTTTTCATATGGAAGGTGATTATGCGGTGTTCGATGAAATCAAAACTCTGCTGAAAAATAAGGGGGCGAATTTGAATGCTTGAATTGTCCGATGGCATGCTTCTTTACCATGGAAGCTATTGTGAAGTAAGACAACCGGATTTAGCAAAATGCGCGGATTTCAAAGATTTTGGAAAAGGTTTTTATGTGACATCATCCAAGGATCAGGCAGAGAAGTTTATCGACACTTCCTTGAAAAAAGCAAAGGCGCAGGGAACAATAGATGGGGAGCAAGGGTATGGAGTGGTTTCAGTATTCCGTTACCATCAAAGTGCCGAAATAGCTGATTATATTTTCCGTGATGCGGATGCTGATTGGCTGCATTGTGTTGTAGGGCATAGAAAGGCAGACGCATTTCCGGCAGTGGTTGAAGAAATGAAGCGGTATGACGTGATAGCCGGAAAGATTGCGGATGATGCAACAAATGTTACGATTCTGACCTATCTGGTTGGGGCTTACGGCACAATCGGTAGTGAGGAAGCAGATCGTTTGTGCATCAGCAGATTAATTCCCGAACGCTTGAAAGACCAGTTTTGCTTTAGAACAGATAAGGGCTTAAAATCCCTGTCATTTGAAGAGAGTGAGCGGATATGGAAAAATTAAAGGATGTTACAGACGAACAGAAGAAATTTGCGGTGGATGTAACGGTTACGCTGGTGGTCGAAGAATTGGTAAAAGATTTGAAACTGGAACCAAGCGTGGCGTTAAAAGATTTTGTTTCGTCCAAAACGGGAGCCTTGTTATATGATGAATCATCAAAACTATGGTGGAATGGTCCATCATATATTGCAGACATGTATAAGAAGGAAAAAACTCAAACAGATTCAGAATGACATACGCCCACCATACGCCCGATTTACGCCCAAAGGTCAGCATATAGTAAAAATTTGTGACATGATATAAAAAAGGGGATGCTGAATGATTACAGGAATGATAAGGTATAAAAAGGTGTAAAAAGCAGTAAAATGCAAGGTATTAAGCTCCCGACGATGAAATCACTCGACAAATAAATGAGACTGTAAATGCTGTAAAATCGAAAGATCAGTTTTGTTTTAGAACAGATAAGGGTTTAAACAGTCTATTGCAAGATGCACCTCAAGACCAAGTACCTCTATGGTACAGGCGCCACATCCCGTTATTGGATATCGGTTTTTATCACAAAAGTATTTTTGTGATATTCAATCAGACCGTCATTTTGCATTTTTCCCAGTTCCTTTGATAAAGCACTGCGATCCAGATTCAGATAGTCCGCTAACTGCTGGCGGTCAAACGGGATTACAATTTTATTGCTCCCTTGTGCAGAAACCTGCTGCGAAAAATAAGAAGACAGTCTTCCGCGTATTGTTTTGGGTGATGTGTGCAGGCTGCGCCTGGAAAGCTGTAGGTTTTTCCCCGCGCTGATCATGACAAGGTTATGAATAACCTTGTTTTGACTGCTGCAAACCGAACAAGGTGTGAGCAGTCTGGGAACGTTAATAAATAAAATATCACAGTCCTCGTTCGCTATCACATCTACCATCATGGGCTCGTTCGGTATACAGGCATAGGATTCTGCAAATACCTCGCCGGCCGCGGCAATACCGAGGATGTTTGTATTCCCCCAGAGATCCGTATGCTCAACTCGAACGCTCCCGGAAAGAATGAGGCCTATATCTGTTACGACGCCTCCCATACCGAAAATCACATGTCCCTTTTTATATCTGTCTCTCCGAAACTTCAAATGTTTTGACATATTTCGGATATCTTCCTCTGAGCATCCCTGAAAAAGGGTTGTTTTGGAAATAAAATTCAAAATAATAAAAACCTCATTTCCGTGGTTATAACCACATACTTTTAAAAGGATTATAGTATAATCAGAAACAGAAAGTCAAGGCGCGCTCTGCATGAAGTTTTCGTATGTGAGCTATGACGTGGACGAGGTCGGTCTGCCCGGGCTTTTGGATGCGATAGAAAGATTGAACATGATATCGATTTAGGAGGAAAGCAGAATGGTTAGGAAGATAATAAAAATTGATAGAGACAGATGCAATGGCTGTGGTGCATGTGCTGCGGCCTGTCATGAAGGTGCGATTGAAATCATTGACGGGAAAGCAGTGCTCACCCGTGAGGATTACTGTGACGGTCTGGGCGACTGCCTGCCGGAGTGCCCGACCAACGCCATCAGCTTCGAGGAGCGGGAAGCGCCCGCTTATAACGAAGCGGCTGTTCTTGCCGCCAAACAAAAGAAGATGCAGGCGCAGGGCATAAAAGCGTCTCATGCGGGGTGTCCGGGTACACAGGTACGCCAAATTGTGCATCAGAATGCGGAAAACACTCCGTCCCATACGCCGACAGCCGGTTCACAGCTCGCTCAATGGCCCTGCCAGATTAAGCTGGCGCCTGTCAACGCCCCTTATTTTAACGGAGCAAAATTACTGATTGCGGCTGACTGTACTGCGTACGCCTATGCGAACATCCATGAGGATTTTATGAAGGGAAAAGTCACGCTGATCGGCTGCCCGAAACTCGATTCCGTTGATTACAGTGAAAAGATAATGGAAATAGTAAGAAATAACGATATCAAGAGCGTTACCATCCTGCGGATGGAGGTTCCCTGTTGCGGCGGGCTTGAGGCGGCTGTGAAAAAGGCCTTGCAGGAAAGCGGGAAATTTATTCCGTGGCAGACCATAATCCTATCCATTGACGGAAAAATTCTTGATAATTAGTCGCCGAAACGCAGGCACCCCCATCTTGATTTTCCTCCAGAATCCGCTATACTGAACATATAGACATTAAGAAGGAATCCCAAGAAGGAGGTTTTTTATGGAACATTTTAACCCGCTGCTGACAGAATCGAGCAGCTCGCACAAGTTTATTACGATCGGTGAGATCATGCTTCGCCTGACGCCGCCAAGCTACGAGAAGATTCGTATGGCGACAAATTTTGAGGCGAGTTACGGCGGAAGCGAGGCGAATATCGCGCTTGCGCTTGCGAATCTCGGTGTTGACAGCACATTTTTCAGTGTCGTTCCCAATAACAGTCTCGGAAAGAGTGCTGTCCGTATGCTCAGGAGCAACGACGTACACTGTACGCCGATGATTTTAAGTACGCCGGAGGAGACGCCGACGCACCGTCTCGGCAGCTATTATTTGGAGTCGGGTTATGGAATTCGCCCGAGCAAGGTCATCTACGACAGGAAGAATAGTGCTTTTGCAGAGTACAATTACAAGAATGTCGATTTGAACAAGCTGCTTGACGGGTATACATGGCTGCATCTGAGCGGAATTACGCCTGCGCTGTCTAAGAACTGCAAGAAACTGGTGTTGGACTGCCTCAAGGTTGCGAAACAGAAGGGAATTACCATAAGCTTTGACGGAAATTTCAGAAGCACGCTCTGGACGTGGGAGGAAGCACGCGATTTCTGCACGCAGTGCCTGCCGTACGTCAATGTGCTCTTCGGCATTGAGCCGTACCATCTCTGGAAGGATGAGAACGACCACAGCAAGGGAGACGTCAAGGACGGCGTTCCGCTGCAGCCGAGTTATGAGCAGCAGGATGAAATATTTCAGGCGTTCGTGGAGAAATACCCGAACCTTCAATGCATTGCGCGTCATGTGCGCTATGCACACAGCGGAAGTGAAAACAGTCTGAAAGCGTATCTGTGGTATGAGGATCATACTTTTGAGAGTAAGCTTTTCACGTTTAACATCCTTGACCGCGTGGGCGGCGGCGACGCGTTTGCGAGCGGTCTGATCTACGCGATGATGCATGACTATAAGCCGATGGATATTGTGAATTTTGCGGTGGCAAGCAGCGTGATCAAGCATACGATTCGCGGCGATGCGAACATCACGGACGATGTGAGCAGCATCCGAAATCTGATGAACATGAATTATGATATTAAGAGATAGAGCGATTGCTCCATAACGGGTTCGTTGTGGAGCAATTATTTTTCCGGGGCGGCGGTTGGGGTATTCGGAATATTTGCGGAAGCGCAGAGAGACAATACCGTTCTGTTCACAACAATAAAGCATCTGTTTACAACAGAAAAATTGCCCGCGCGCCCCGCAGAACCGATACATCATAAATAATACATCCCATAGGAGTTTTGCAGAATGAGAATAGCAGTATGCGACGACGAACCCGAGATTTTAAACGACATAGAGAGAAAGATCCATCGTCTGTACCCCGAAATGGAGGTCTTTTTATACGAGGACGGACAGACGCTTCTTGATGCAAAAATAGCGTTCGACATCCTGTTTCTGGACATCCGTATGGAAGGGAGGGACGGCATGGAGACGGCGCGTGCACTGCGGGGGACGGGCAGCCGTGCAGTCATTATCTTTGTCACCGCGTTGGAAGAGTATGTCTATGACGCGTTTGATGTCAGTGCATTCCATTATCTTGTCAAACCGCTCGACGGAGCCAAGTTTTTTAACGTGCTTAAAAAGGCGGTGGAAGAATGCCAAAATGCGGGGGCGGAGACAATGAGTGCAGAGGCGGGTATTATGATAAAACACGGCGCTGTCACGGAGCGTATCCTTTTTTCCGAAATATACTATCTGGAAGTATTCAACCGCAAGATCGTTCTTCACAGGAAGGACGACACGATCGAGTTTTACGGGAAAATGAAAGAACTTGAAAAAAGTCTCGGAAATGACTTCATGCGCACGCACAGAGCATATCTTGTAAATTTAAGATATGTGCGGAAATATAACGCGGCAGGAATTACGTTGGAGAACGAGCAGACGGTCCTGCTTGCAAAGCAGAAATACGCGCAGTTCGTGAAACAGTATATGCACTTTGTCAGAAGAGAGACGGGCGGGGAGGAAACCGCGGATGAGTGAAACTTATTATCAGGTCGTCAGCGATATTTACTGTATGACGTTACAGATGATTACGGGCGTAGGATTTAGCGCGCTGTACCGCACCTTCTTTGGAAAAGCGCCAAAGACCTGGCTTGTCGGAGGCGCATATTTTGCAGTGACGGCAGTGTTGTACTATGTGCCGTTTCTTGTGGACAATTTCACGGTATATTCTGCAGCGATATTCGCAGCGTTTCTTGTGATGCTCGTTTGCGGCAGAGACGGCTTAAGGATGAAAATTTTTCTTGCGGCCACCTTCTTTTCGATCCGTTGGTTCACAGTGTCCATTGTCAACGACATTGTGCGGGTACTGTCGGATTTTGTTGTCGGGCAGATTTGCGAAGCGGACATTTCCGACGGGGAGAAATACCGGATGCTGTTCGTATCCTTCTGTTGGCATGATGTATTGGAATGTGCGGTATTCGGGCTGGTTCTCTGGGGAAGCGTCCGTGCGGTCGGACGGGCATTTTCCGGCGATTTAAAAGGGAAAAGAATCGACAACTGTAATGAAGGAATTCATGAAAAGGATATGCAGACGGCGGAACTTTGCGTGTTGCTGATTCCTTCCGTACTCGGCATAGTCTGCTACAAAATTTACCGGATGTACGACGACATTTTTTCTGAGCAGACAGGGCGGTATGTGCAGGATGTCTATCCGGCGCTTTCTGTCTGGTGGACGATCGGGAAAATGATTTTGCTTGGCGCAATTTTTTGCATGATCGTCCTGTATCAGAAGTTAAAGGAGAAGCAGGTACAGGAGAGGAAAGCTCTGCTGCTTGCCGGACAAATACAGGATATGCAGGCGCATATCGCGGAGGTGGAGCGCCTTTATACGGAGATTCGCGGCGTAAAGCACGACGTCCGAAGCCACGTCGGGGTGTTGGCAGGCTTGTTGGATCGCGGTGCCGACAAAGAGGCGGGACAGTATTTGAAACAGTGGCAGGAGACGGTCGCTGCATTGGATTATTCCATACAGACGGGCAATCCGGTCACGGATGTGATTTTAAATGAAAAGGCGGCGGAAGCGGCGGCAGGAAAGATTCGGTTTGGCGCAGAGTTTCATTATCCGTCCGGCACAAAGCTGAACGTATTTGACGTGAGCATTCTTCTGAACAATGCGATAGATAACGCGCTCCGGGCGGCAGGGGAGGGCGGTTTTGTGCGCGTCAGGGCAAAACGCAGCGGAAATGCATATCTGATTGAAATCGCTAATTCGTTCGAAGGAGAGCTTTTAATCGGGGAGAATGGACTTCCGGTCACAGGCGGCGACAGCGAGAGGCATGGGTTCGGTACGCAGAATATGAAGCTGATCGCGCAGAAATATTTCGGCGATATTGAGATAGAACAGAGGGAAGGAGAGGTCGTAGTGACGGCGCTTTTGATGTGCGAGTGAGTTCGTTTATAACGAAAAATTTCAGTTTCACAACATTTTTCTTAAAAATCGGATTTCTGCACCGAAATGAAAGATAAGAGGTATGCATAGAAGGGAGAATACGAGCATGAGAATTGAAGGTACAGGAACTGGAAGCGGCGCATTCCCGATGGGTCAAACGCAGGGAATGGATGCACAGTCGAAGCAGATTCAGAATCAGATCGAGAACACGAAAAAGGAACTGGAGAAGCTTTCGCAGAACAGCGATCTTCCCGTGGAGGAGAAAATCAAGAAGAGACAGGAACTGAATACAAAAATCAGCGAATTACAGGGCGAGCTTCGGGCGCATCAGCAGGAGGTTCGGATGAAAGAGCAGCAGGAGCAGGCGGCGAAGGCGAACCGGAATGCGGAGAATCGCAGTCGGGCAAAAGAGGAGCCGGCGGCTACGGTCGGCATCTCAAAAGCAGGGATGAAAGCGCTGCTGGCGGCAGGTTCTTCGATGAAGTTAGCGGATGTACAGGGCGGCGTTGCTGCGACCATGGAGGGCAGAGCGGGCGTTCTTAAATCGGAAATCAGTATGGACGCCGCGCGGGGCAGCTCCGTGGAGAAGAAGAAGGAAGAACTGGCAGATATAGAGCAGAAAGCTGTGAAAGCGACATCGGCGCAGATGGGAAGCCTCAGCGATGCGTTAGAGGCGGCGGAGCAGGCGAAGAATGAAGAGGATGAGCAGAAAGTGCAGCCGAAGGACGAGAAGGATGGGCTGGAAGCACAGGCGAGGAGCAGCGAGGAAGAGTTGGAAGTACAGGCGGGGAAAACGGACACAGATGAATAAAAATCCGGCACCTATCTAAAAAATAAGGCATGGCAAAGGTGGAGAGCATTCCTTATAATAGTGTAAAAACATAGGGAGGCCAATGCGATGGATATTGAAATCAAGGAGTACAACGAACCAGGCTATGCACCGGTGATTGATTATGAGTCATGGAGGGTTGCCGTGTTAAACGCCTGCGAGGAGCTATATGTGCCCAATCTTAAAACGATGCAGAAGCATACCTTAAGTGACGAAGTCTTTGTGCTGCTGAAAGGGGAATGTTTTTTGTTTACGGCGGGAGGCGGAGAACGGCCCGGAGAAATACAAGCCACGGTGTTAAAGCCCTATAAGTGCTACAATGTCAAAAAGGGAGTGTGGCACACACATACGCTCACGGATGGCAGCAGTGTGCTGATTGTAGAGAATCGCAATACCGGTGATGATAATTCGCCGACTGTGCGCTTAACGGAGGAAATGTGCAAGCGGCTGTTGGTGTGTTACAATGAAATAGAACCAAAGTGAAGAAGGCGCACTAGCGCCTTTTTTTGCTTTATCGCTAAGGAAATGCGCAAACCGTCCGATATAAACACTAGAAATGTTATTTTCATCAAAGAAAGGAGATGCCATTATGCGAGTAGAAGCTTATAATCAGGTGGCACAGATTTATAAAACAAGCAAGAATGTTGGGGCATCGAAGACAGCAAAGACAGAGACAAATCGTGATGAAGTGCAGATTTCTTCCTTTGGACGGGATTATCAGATCGCAAAGCAGGCGGTAGCAGAGGCTTCTGATATCAGAGAAGATAAAGTGGCAGAGCTTTCCACGAAGGTGAAGTCCGGCAGTTATGACGTCAGCACGAATGCATTTGCAGATAAGCTGTTAGAGCGTTATCGTTCCTTTATGCTGTAAGAGAATCTAAGAGAAATGAGGGCGGATTGTGGCTAGTTTAATGGAAGAGCTTTTGGAAGTCTTAGGAGAGGAAGAAAAGCAATATCAGGAGTTGATCGAGCTTGCGGACGTCAAGAGCCAGGCAATTATCAAGGCGGATATCGACAAGTTGAGCGAGGTGACGACGCAGGAACAGAATGCGGCGAGTACGCTGCTTAATCTTTCAAATAAGAGAGCCAGAGTGCTTGACGATATGGCGACGGTGCTCGGCAAGGATCCGGCGAAGATGACGATCAATAAGATGATCGGCTATCTCGAGAACCAGCCCGAGGAGCAGAAGAAGCTTTCGGAGCGCAGGGACAGACTTCTGGAAGTGGGCACGCAGATGCAGCGGTTGAACCAGCAGAATGAGACTCTTTTAAAGCAGGCATTGGAGATGGTGGAATTTGACCTGACGCTGCTTCGGAGTATGCGGCAGGCGCCCGAGACTGCCAACTATAACAAGAATGCCTATAATACGGGGGATTTGCTTGGCAGCAGCGGATTCGACGCCAAGCAGTAGGAATACTAGGAGGATTACCATGGCAAATGGTTTTGGAACTTTATTTATCGGTGTAGCCGGATTGCAGAGCAGCCAGAATGCGCTCAACACCACATCGAATAACCTTGCAAACGTTGATACGGTAGGTTATGTCCGTCAGGACGTATTGTTTGCAGACCGTAATTATCTTACGCTTAATACGACGACGGCAATCGGCTATCAGCAGTCGGGACTTGGCGTTTATATTGGAGACGTCATTCACACCAGGGATGTATTTCTGGACAGGTCTTACCGCACGGAGTCGAGCCGTCAGGCATTCTACGCGGCGACTTATGAGGCGATCTACGAGGTAGAGACTTATTTTCAGGAGATGGAAGGCGAGGCGTTTCAGGATGCGTTAGAAGATTTCTGGACATCCTTTCAGGAGTTATATAAGGCGCCGGACGATGAAGTATATCAGAACATGGTCGTACAGAAGGCGCAGCTTTTTATTGGAAGAGCGGGCGCGGTCTATTCCGGTCTGCAGAGTTATCAGCAGACGATCAATACACAGATCAACGATGATATCGATCAGGTCAACGCATTGGGAAAGACGATCCACGAACTGAATCTTGAGATTATGAAGATCGAGGCGGGTGAAATTGAGACTGCAATGACGCTCCGCGATGCGAGAGATCAGGCGCTTGACGAGCTGGCAAGTCTGGTCGATATTTCCTATCATGAGACATCAAATGGTATTGTCAGGGTAAGCATTGAGGGAACGGAGTTCGTCGACGAGGTAAGATGCTACAACATCGAGAAGAAGACGGATAAAGCGACCGGGTTTGTGACGCCGTACTGGGGATATCTGTCGGATCCCAATAAGGGAAAATATGTCAATGTCTTTAATTTTGAGCGTGATATTTCCGTAGAGAACAAGAACGACATGGGAGAGTTAAAAGCACTTGTGCTTGCAAGAGGCGACCATGTTGCCAATTACACGGACGTCGAGGGAATGAGCGCGAAGAACTACAATGATTCGACAGGAATGTCAGTCATGTTAAGAGCCGAGGCGCAGTTGGATCAGATGATTCACAACATCGTGACTGCTATCAACGATACGCTTTGTCCAAACGTGACTGCGGGAGACTTTATCAGTGAGGTGACGGGCGGTGCAGCGACGACGTTTACTGTCACGCTTGAAGACGGAAGCGCATATACCCTGACGGAGAAGACGAAGATTCTCGATGCAGAGAATTGTTCTACCGGATCGGATGGGAAACTGCCGCCGCAGGAGCTTTTTACCAGAATCGGAACGGAACGTTATAAGACGGCAAGCTATACCGTACAGAAGATGGATGCCAATGGCAATCCGGTGGTGGATGGAAACGGTAATCCGGTCATGGAGACAAAGACAGTCTATATCTATAATGAAGAGGATGTCTTTGACGATACAAAGCAGTACACGCTGCAGAGCTTAAGCGTAAACGAAGCGCTTGTCCTCGATGAATCTCTCCTGCCGCACCTTATGCAGAACGGAGACGTCGACTATGCGCTTGCCGCAGAATTGGCAGGAGTATGGGACGAAGAGAGGGTAGCTTTAAACCCGAACGATACGAAGAAATGCAGTTTTAAGGATTACTATAAGTCGATGATCGGTGAAATGGCGACCTACGGGGACGTATATAATTCTACCGCGACCAGTCTCGCCGGAACGGTCGCTTCTGTCGAAAACCAGAGACAGCAGGTCATCGGTGTATCCTCTGACGAGGAATTGACATTTATGATCAAATACCAGAATGCATACAATGCATCGAGCCGTTTCATCAACGTAGTTAATGAGATGATTGAACATCTGATTACACAGCTCGGATAATATATAAGAAAGCGTCATTGTGACGGAAAGAGGTGTCGGAATGCCATCTACATTTTTTGGTTTAACAATCGCAACATCGGGTTTGAACGCTTATCAGGTAGCGTTAAATACGACGGCGAACAACATATCGAACGTACAGACGGAAGGCTATACCAGGCAGGTGGCGAACAGGGTCGCTTCTGATTCGCTGCGCGTTTATCAGAAATATGGTGCGGTGGGAACGGGCGTTACCACCACTTCTATCAAGCAGGTACGCAATGAGTACTACGATGCGAAGTACTGGTATAATCAGTCCTCGGTAGGTCTGTATGAGACAAGGCTCAACTATTTGCAGCAGATTGAGAATTATTTTATTGACGACGATACCTCGAAGGGCTTTTCAACGATTTTGAATACGATGTTCAACGCGCTTGATACGTTAAAGAACAACGCGTCGGATGTCAATGTCAGGCAGCAGTTTATCGGAAGTGCGCAGAACTTTGCGACATATTTTAACAGCGTGTCATTGGGACTTACGGATATTCAGGAGAGCGTGAATGACGAGATTAAGTCGACCGTTATGAATATCAACGCGATTGCCGAGAAGATTGCGATACTGAACAAGCAGATCAATGTCATTGAGATTCAGGGCGCGTATGCCAATGAGCTTCGCGATCAGAGAGCACTTCTGATCGACGAACTGTCGACGATTGTGCCGACTGAGGTTTCTGAGGTTCCGGTAACAGATACCAATCATCCCGACGAGCCGACCGGAGCAACCTATTACACGGTTAAGATTGGCGGACAGCTTTTGGTAGATACATACGACTATAATTCGCTTATGTGTGTTTCCAGAGAAAATAAAGTAAACCAGACCGATTCGGACGGACTCTATGACATTAAATGGGAGAAGACAGGGAATACTTTTGCTGCGGGCGCAAGTTATATGTCCGGTTCTCTGAAGGCCCTTTTTGATATCCGCGACGGCAACAATGGTGAGAATTTCAGCGGAGCTGCAAGCGTGGAGGACAGCATGCATGTCCGCATTGACAGCCCGTCGATTAATGCGATCGTGGGAATCACGATGCCGGAGGAGGGTACGCTCCACATCAACGGAAGGGATTACAACTATGTTGGCTTCACCTATGAGGAGGATGCCGACGGCAATATTACTTCTTACACCTTTGAGCTGGAGGATGCACTCAGCACGGAAGAGCGTGCAAAGGTAGACGGCAAGTCGGCGGCAATCGGAAGTGCGGTCGATTCTATGGGTGTTCCGTATTATATGGCGCAGATGAACCAGTTCCTGCGGAGTTTTGCAGTCCGGTTTAACGATATTCTCAAAGAAGGTATGGACTTAAAAGGAAATAAGACAGATTATTATGCATTTTTCACCGGAGAGGATACAGTGACCGGGGAAGAATTTGTATTCGATGGTCTGGATGAGAACGGTAATCCGGTGAAGGGTTCGATGTCTGACAGCTATTATAAGTTGACGGCAGCGAATATTCGTGTGAGCAACATTTGTGTGAAGAACCCGGAACTGCTGGCTACAACTGTGGATATTACGGGCAAGGGCGGCGTGGATGCCTACGATCTGGTCGAGGATCTTGCAAAGTTAAAGAGTGATGTTGTGCTGTACCGCGGCGGTACGGCGGACGGATTCTTAAAATGTATGATCGCCGACATTTCGATTGACACGCAGGAGTCGAAGATTTTCAGCCAGAATTACGCAAACATTGCGAGTACGATCGGGAGCCAGCGTATGTCCATATCGGGTGTAGACGAGGACGAAGAGGCACTCGATCTGATTAAATTCCAGAATGCCTATAATCTTTCATCCAAGATGATTTCGGTTATGGCGGAGGTTTATGACAGGCTGATATTAGAGACTGGTGTATAGGAGGAATGATATATGCGTATTACTAACAACATGATACTTCACAATACGTCAAGCAATATCAATGGGAATAAGATTAATGTAAATAATCTGAATAACCAGATGACTTCCCAGAAGAAGATTCAGAGACCTTCCGAGGATCCGGTCATCGCGGTGCGGGCATTAAGGTTTCGCAGCACTTTAAGCGAGATCGATCAGTATTATGAGAATAATATTCCTGATGCGGAGGCATGGCTGGGGGTCACGGAGACGGCGCTCAAGAATATGAAGACGATTCTGGGAGATATCCGCACCCAGTGCGTATATGGAGCGTCCGATCAGATAACGTCGGACGACCGCAAGACGATTCTTTCCAATCTTGAGAAGCTGCGCGATCAGGTGTATTCCGAGGGGAATGCGGACTATGCGGGACGTACCGTGTTTACGGGTTACCGGACGAATCAGAAACTGACTTTTATGGAAGATGACAAAGAGACATCCTATAATATCACGCAGAGCCTTAGCTATGAGAAGATCGAAGAGCACCGTTACTACAGCGATGAGGTGACGGTTCCAAAGACACCGGCGGAGGTGACGGGCAATACGATTTCCGACCCGAAGCAGGCAATTTTCGACTGTGTGCGGTTAAGCTATGGAGAGATTGACGCCATTGTGGACAAGGACGGCAATGTGTTGGACGGCGGCACAGGTGACGCGACGGCAACGCCTCCGGTACCGGCGTCGAATAAAGGAACGATTGCCTACAGCTATACGGATGCGAGCGGCACGGTTCACGACGACGGCAAGTTGGATGTTACGGTTTATGATACATTGGAGGACTGGGCGGCGGCTTCGGCAAATGGTGATAACGAATACAATATTCCGGACGGTGAGGCCGTGTTTATCAAGGAGACAGGCGATTTGATCTTAAGCGCAGGCGCATCGACGACGCTCCGTGGCGGAAAGGCGACGTTCGACATTGATTATACAAAGACAGGTTTTGACAAGGGC
This sequence comes from Roseburia hominis, assembly GCA_021771815.1. Taxonomy (GTDB): domain Bacteria; phylum Bacillota; class Clostridia; order Lachnospirales; family Lachnospiraceae; genus Roseburia; species Roseburia hominis_A. The sequence goes on along the minus strand of JAETOE010000037.1, from coordinate 11,717 downwards.
GAGGTTTGTCCTGAGTACTATTTTAACTGTACAAATGTGACGGATCCGAATCACCCGATCGACTATGTGAAATATGAGAACGGCAAAGAAATCTATCAGGACATTGAATATATAGTTTCCGGAAACCAGACACTGACGGTCAATACGCAGGCTTCCGCCGTATTTGATTCCTCGATTGGCAGGGATGTTGACGCGATGATTGAGGCGGTGCGTTTTGCGCAGGAGGCAAATGCCAAGGTAGAAGAAATTGAGAAGATGCAGAAGATGCAGGAGTATGCATCGGATGACTGTCAGGCGGCGCTTGAGGACTGGCTGACCGCGGTGAAGAAAGAGGCTGATTACGCGGACGATAACCTACAGAAGCTGTATAACAGCTACATCGGCAACTTTGATAACTACCTGCAGAAAGTGAATCTTGCGAACACAGACGTGGGAAGCAAGGGAAAGAGTCTTGAGCTCACCAAGAACAGGGTTTCCAATCAGCAGACGACGGTGGAGACGCTCAAATCCACCAATGAGGACCGTGAATTGTCGGATATTATTATTGATTATACATCCGCGTACACGGCGTATGAAGCTTCCCTGCAGGCGGCAGCGAAGGTAAATCAGAATACACTTCTGAATTTCATATAATAAAGTGATAACCACGGAAGAAGCGGGAGGATAACAGATGAAGGCAGACACAAGACTTTTTGGGGAGATCGACATTGCGGAGGATAAGATCATCACACTGGAAAACGGTATGATCGGATTTCCGGAGTTTCGCAGATTCGCATTGATTTATGATGAGGAAAAGGGCATAGAAGCATCTTCCGTGATGTGGTTTCAATCGATGGACGATCCGCACACAGCATTTCCGGTGATGCAGCCGAATACGGTAAATCCAGACTACAATCCGGTGGTAAATGACGAGATGCTCACGCCGCTCGGAGAGATGACGGAGGACAACACTTATGTGCTTGTAACGCTTACGGCGACTGAGAAGCAGGAGGACTTATCCGTGAATCTTAAAGCTCCGATCGTCATCAACACGGACACGAAAAAAGGATGCCAGATTATTGTGGAGGACGATTATCCGGTAAAGTATAAAATTTATGAGGTACTCAAAGGCAGAAAGAAAGCGGAGGAATAGAATATGCTGGCATTGACACGTAAAAAGGGAGAGTCTCTGGTAATCAATAATAACATTGAGATTACCGTACTCGAGATTCGGGGAGATCAGGTGAAGATTGGAATTACTGCACCGAAAGAGATTCCGGTATACCGCAAAGAAGTTTTCCTGCAGATTCAGAACGAAAACAAGGCTGCTTTGAATGTCGACACATTGGAGTCAATCAAGAATCTTTTCTGACATTGGTTAATAAAATCGGGGTTTTCTCCGATATATGACATAGATAAATGAGTGGACATATCGATTCATACTATCACACGGAGGTGGTAACAAGTGGAGTTAGAGAACATCAAGGGCAGCGCAGCGATGTCGTATCAGGGAAGTGCGGCAATGCCTGCTGTAACAGGAGCAGGCCCTGCGCCGGAGACGGAACAGACACAGAGTCAGACGGAACAGACCTCGGCGTACCGGGGAGCATCTACGGAATATCCGTTTGGCACGGAAGAAACCGGGGAGCCGAAGGATGGCAAGAGCGGACAGCTTAAGAAGGCGGTTTCGGATCTGAATAAGCAGATGACGAATTCAGAGGCGATATTCGGAATTCACGAAGAGACTAACCGCGTTACGATTAAGATTGTGGACAAGTCTACTAAGGAAGTCATCAAAGAGTTCCCACCGGAGGAGACGCTTGATATGATTGCGAAGGTGTGGGAGGTTGCCGGAATTCTTGTCGATGAGAAATTGTAGATAATTCAAGGGGAAAGGAGAAACATATGCCGATTCGTATTACAGGTTTAAATTCAGGATTGGATACCGAGGCGATTATTTCCGCGCTCGTATCCTCTTACAATTACAAGACCAACAAATATAAGAAAGCGCAGACCAAGCTTTCCTGGAAGCAGGATGCATGGAAGACGCTGAATACTAAGATTTACAGCTTATACACCAGCGTTGGAAATATGAAGCTGTCTACAGCGTACAATCTGAAGACCACGACTGTTTCAGATTCGACGAAGGCTACGGTCACGGCGGGAAACAACGCGCCGAGCGGTACGCAGCAGCTTAATATCATCAGCGTGGCTCAGGCAGGTTATCTGACAGGTGGTCAGCTCGGCAGCAATGTCGGCACAGGAACTACTCTGGCAGAGCTTGGCTATACAGGCGGTGACGGCAAGATCAATCTCACGAAGGGAGACGGCACGACAACGTCAATTACTGTCACACAGGGAATGACAGTCGGCAGTTTTATTGCAGCATTAAAGGATGCGGGTGTAAGCGCGAACTACGACGAGACAAATCATCGTATTTTCGTAAGTTCTAAGGAGACCGGTAAGGATAACGATTTTACTCTGACAGGTGCAAATGTTGACGGTGTGAATGCGCTCTACAAGCTTGGCCTAAATGTCGGTTCGGCTGCAACGGATGCAACGTATCAGTCTTACACGAAGTATTATGATGCAAACGGAACTCAGCTCAGGCAGAATGTCGTTAATGCAATTCAGGCATACAAGGATGCACAGAAGGAGTACGCGAAGAAGACGGCGCAGAAGGATAATCTCTCTGCGGCTTACGGCTATGCGAGCGCGTATTCTGCAATGAAGGATGCGCTGAAGAACAGCGGACTCAGCACGGCAGATCAGGATAAGCTTGAGACGCTGCTCGGCATGACGGCAAAGCAGCGTGTGAACTCTGTCATGGATGCTTCAGGCAATGTGTATACCGCGACTGCATTTGACGATGATGGCAATGCGATTTTCTCACGCAAGGATGACGCGGGTAACGCGAGTTATATCAAGAAGGTCGTAACTCATGTGGGAAGTGATAATAATACTTATACGGCGAACAGTGACGGCACCTATACGGATACGAACGGTCATGTCTGGACGGCGACCGGCGAGAAGGATGACGACGGAAACGCTAAGTATTCCTATACGGATGATGGCGGCATCACGAGCACTATCAGTATCAAGGATGAGACGACATATTACAATGTGACTGCGAACGAGCAGGGAACAGGTTTTTACAAATATACGGATGCAGACGGCACTACCTATACACCGAATGATACTGGAACATATGCAGGATCCGACGGCAAGACTTATAAGCTGAGTGACGACAAAACGACCTTTACGGAAGTGGATAAGGACGGCAATGACGTAACGGGCGGCAGGACGGCGACTGTCGATGCAAGCAAAACAGAAGAGATTACAGAGACAAAATATGTTCAGGGTGCAGTGGCGACAGGTATTGAGCGCGCGGCGGATGTGCTTTCTGATATCAGAGAGGCGAATCCGGATGCGCTGACAGACGATATGGTTACGGCGCTGACAAAGAACATCGAGAAGGTAAATGCATACGAGAGCGCAATAGATACACTTGATGCAAGTGATCCATATTCGAGAAAAGGCATTGCAGAGGCGGTAAAGAATGCCTATGCAGCCGGTGGCACGGCGGATGTTACGATGCTCACCAATACCTATGCGGCCGAGATTACGCAGAGTCAGGCGGATATGGCAGCCGCGGAGAAGACGATGCAGGATCATTCCGTGTTGAAGGGTCTTGCGGCGATAGATACTTCTACTGCGGATGGGCAGGATGCGTATGATACAGCTCTGGCGGATTTTATCAGCCAGGTGCAGGAGATGCAGCAGATTACGCAGTCGGGGGCGACGCAGTACAATACCGATGCCAAGAAGATTGATGGAATAGATTCTGAGATTAAGCTCAATGGAATCACGTATACGAGTAGTTTGAATACATACTCAATTAACGGACTCTCTATCACGGCACTGCAGGCAACCGGAGACGGTGATACAAATGCCGTCAGCATTACGACATCAACGGATACGCAAGGTATCTATGACAAGATCAAAGACTTCCTGACACAGTACAATTCGCTTATCAATGAGATTACATCTTTGTATAATGCCGATACGGCGAAGGGCTATGAGCCGCTTACAGATGAAGAGAAGGGTGCTATGTCTGAATCTGAGATTGAGAAGTGGGAGGAGAAGATAAAGTCTTCCCTGCTTCGTAGGGACGACAGCCTGGAGAGCGTTATGAGTGCTATGACAAGTGCCATGAGCAAAGGATTTGAAATCAATGGAAAGAATTATTATCTGTCCAGTTTCGGTATAAAGACGCTTGGTTATTTTAACGCGCCGGAGAATCAGCAGTATGCATATCATATCGACGGTGATGAGGATGACGCGTCTGTTTCCGGCAATAATGACAAGCTGATGGCAATGATTAATTCCGATCCGGACACGGTTGTAGCGTTTATGCAGAAGCTTACGTCGAATCTGTATGATGAGATTGGTAAGAAGATGAAGAGCACGACGCTGAGCAGTGTATACACGGTCTACAACGACAAGGAAATGGCTTCTGAGTACAGCGACTATACAGATACAATCAAGAAGTGGGAAGAGAAGCTACAGCAACAGGAGGATTATTACTATCAGAAGTTCTCGGCGATGGAGACGGCGCTTGCGAAGTTGAACAGTCAGACATCTTCACTGTCAAGTCTGCTCGGCGGCTGATAAAGGCAGTTTAATATTACATGATGAAAGGAGTCCAATGATTCTTTTGGAATCATTGGACTTACTTGGATAACAGGGAGGTTATTACATGTTAGCAAATCAGGGATACGCGGCGTATGCCAACAATAAGGTCATGACAGCGTCGCCGGCGGAGCTTACACTGATGCTTTATGAGGGAGCAATAAAGTTTACAAATCTCGCAATTACAGCGATCGAGGAGAAGGATGTGCAGAAAGCGCATGATAATATCATGAAGGTGGAACATATTATTGAGGAATTTCAAGGTACGCTCAATCACAAATATCCGGTGGCAAAAGATTTTGATGAAGTGTATAATTACCTGATGATGCGTCTGCGTGAAGCAAACATGAAGAAGGACAAAGAAATTCTGGAAGAGGTATTAAAGCATCTTCGTACGATGCGCGATACGTGGAAAGAGGTCATGAAACTGGCGCATACGCGGCAATAGGGAAAGAGCAGGGATCTTTATGGAGAAAAATCAGTATATTCCGATTATGTTGCAGAGCTTAAAGAAGAAGAATCAGATCCTCGATACGATGATGGCATTGGACAAGCAGCAGAGAGAGGAACTGGAGGATCCAGCGTTAGACCCGGACGACTTTGATAAGACAGTACAGGAGAAGGCTGTGCAGATTGAGGCGCTTGAGACACTCGATGCCGGTTTTCAGGAAGTATATGAGAAGGTGCGGGACGAGTTAAAGGACAACAAGGATGCATACCGGGAGGAGATTGCCCAGATGCAGGATTATATCCGCAGGATTACAGAGAAGAGCGCGGCGATACAGGTCGATGAGGCGAGGAACAAGAGTCTGATGGAGCAGAAGTTTACTGCTGTCCGCAAACAGGTTAAGGAAGTGCGCAAGAGCCAGAAGGTTGTCAATCAGTATTATAAGAATATGATGAAGACGAATTATATCGATCCGCAGTTTACGGACAAGAAAAAGTAATAATATGAATAGTGAAAAAGAAAAAATTTTTCTTTTTTATCTATAAAGTATCGGAATAAGTGTCCGATATATATTACAAGTAAACAAGATAACAATTGTTACTTGAGGCGGAAGCTTAATCGGAGCGTACGGCCGGGACAGGCGGAAGCCACACATCAAATTATATGCAGCATGGAAGCTGCATCACATTCAAGGAGGAAAATATTATGGTAGTACAGCACAATCTTACAGCTATGAACGCTAACAGACAGTTAGGTATCACAACAGGTCAGCAGGCAAAGTCTTCTGAGAAGTTATCTTCTGGTTACAGAGTAAACCGCGCAGGTGATGACGCTGCTGGTTTAACAATTTCTGAGAAGATGAGAAGCCAGATTCGTGGTCTTAACAAGGCATCCGGAAATGCACAGGATGGTGTATCTCTCATCCAGGTTGCTGAGGGTGCGTTGAACGAGACTCATTCTATCTTACAGCGTATGAACGAGCTGGCAACTCAGGCAGCTAACGATACCAACACCACGGCTGACAGAAATGCGGTTCAGAAGGAGATCGATCAGTTAGCATCTGAGATTACAAGAATCTCCTCTACAACACAGTTCAACACCATGAACCTGATCGATGGTAGTTTTACAGCAAAGAACCTTCAGGTTGGTGCTCTTTGTGGACAGAAGATTACAATCAGCATTACTTCTATGTCTGCTTCAACATTAGGCGTAAATTCACTGTCTGTTTCTTCTTTTACTAGCGCAGGTAGTGCAATGTGTTCGGTACAGGCAGCTATCAGCCAGGTATCTGACATGAGATCTAAGCTTGGTGCTATCCAGAACCGTCTGGAGCACACCATCGCTAACCTTGACAACATTGCTGAGAATACTCAGTCTGCTGAGTCTCGTATCCGTGATACAGATATGGCAGAAGAGATGGTTGAGTACAGCAAGAACAACATCCTTGCTCAGGCAGGACAGTCTATGCTTGCTCAGGCTAACCAGTCTACTCAGGGTGTACTTTCTCTGTTACAGTAATTGTAAGAGACAATCGTACGAACGTAATAAAACCGGCAGTTCGCTGCCGGTTTTATTTTTTCTAAATAAGGAGAAAGTAATATGGCAGAACGGAGATTGACGGAAACAGTAAAAGAATGTGCAGATTTGTTTTATGAGAACAGTGAACAGGCAGCATATGAGGCTCTAGGGAGACTGCTTCCGGAATTAAATGGACAGTTACAGGAATTTATAGGGGTGCTTGGAAGATTTCCAGACGGAGCAGGTGAGACAATGCAGCAGAAGGTGTTAGCTGACTTGCGGGAACTTGTAACCGCGTATCAATACAAGGATGGATTGGCACTGGCAGATTTGCTGTTCTACGATATTTCGGAAGAACTGAATTTATTAGAAGAATTAAAACAGGGGGCTGGGAAGTGAATATACTAGAGCAAAATGAGCAAGCGTTGTACCGACTCGGGAAAGCGTTTGTTTTGAGGTATCAGTCATTAAAGGAGTGCGGCGTTACGTATTGCTTTGTGACCGAAACCGTGAATCATCAGAAAATAATGTGCCATCAGAGAGATGGATATAACTGGCGCTTCAATAGTATATATGAGCCGGAACTGGCGGCAAAGAAATATGTAGTGAACCATAGTCGATTTAAAGATTATGCCATTATTTGTGTGTTCGGGATATCGGATGGAAGAGTAATCAGACAATTGTGCGAGAATTGCAACGGAACCCAGAGCCTTGTCATTTATGAACCGGATCATGAGAATTTTATCGTGGCAATGGAGCATTTCCCGTTGGAGGACATTCTGGAAAAGGAATGGGTGCACCTGATTGTGGAAGGAATGAATGAGGAGCATCTTCACGGAAAGTTAGATGACCTGATCAGTTATGAAAATCGAAATCTGGTAACAGAATGTATTCTGCCGAATTATGATGTCCTGTATCTGGCGCAGGGGCAGGATTATATCGAAAAGATGCTGTACTGTGTGAAAAAACATGTGTTTAACATGAACACCGAGGTGGCGTTTGGCGAGCGGTTAGCGGACAATATGCTTTATAGTCTGCCACATATTATAGAGGGAAGTTCTCTTAATAATTTAAAAAGTGCCATAGGAAAATGCAACATATCCGGGATTCCTGCTATTATAGTTTCTGCGGGACCGTCCCTTGATAAAAATATTAAGCAATTAGAGTCAGTAGGAAACAGAGCTTTTATTATCAGTGTGGATTCTGCATTAAAGGCATTGATACGGGAAGGAATTGATTTTCATATCGGAATCAGTGTAGATCCGAGAAAGAATCCGGCTGTATTTGAGGATGGGCGGATTGCCGAATATCCTCTCGTGCTGTCTGCGAATTCGATTCCAGCTATTGCGAGAAGGAATCAGAGCCGACTTTTTTTCGAATCTCCGGTAGGCTTTGAGGGGTTTGAAGAGGCACTGAAAGCGAAGACGGGGGAAGGATTAGGAGAATTAAAGACAGGCGGTTCTGTGGCAACGGATGCTTTTTCTTTAGCAGAATATCTGGGGTTTGAAAAGATTATTTTGATAGGGCAGGACTTGGCATATACGGGAGGAAAGACGCATGTGAGCGGGTTTGCTGAGAACGAAGAGAACAAGCGGGATGAAGATTCTCTTGTAGAGGTTGAGGGAATGGATGGAACGACGCTTCGTACCGATATTCAGATGGATTCCTATCGGAAGTGGTTTGAACTTGCAATCAAGCGAAATCAGGGAAAGAGAACGGTGTATAATGCCACGGAGGGCGGAGCAAGAATTCATGGAGCAGTGGAACTGACGCTGCAGGAAGCAATCGAGCAACTATGTGATAGAGAATTAGATTTTCCTGCAATTATTCAAGGTGCACCAAAGCTGTTTGCTGAGGAAGACAGAATCGACATGAGTAAGGAATTCTATGAATTAGACCACTATTTCGCAGAACTGAAGGATCAGATTGCGGCAGGAATAGAGGCATATCAGACACTAATCTGCCTGGAGGAAAAGAGCGAACAGAACACAAAAGAATATCAGAAAGTGATACAGGAGATTGGCAGAATTAACGAACTGGATGAGCGAGAGCCTTATATGAATTTCATTAAATGTTATGCAAAACAGGAGGAATATGAGGTTGCAGAGGACATATACACAGCATCGGATTTGACAGTAAAAGAGATTGCTGAGCGCGGCATCAAGCTGTTAGCGGGCTATGAAAAGGGAATTAATATTGCGATAGGGAAGTTACAGGGAATTTTAAAGCCTGCATTGGAAAAGGAGTGTTCCGGTTGAACCGGAACGCTCCTTTTAATTATGGGCTTTAGCCTGTTGAGTGCATCGGAGTTTCTCCCAACGGAGAAATGGAGATGTGCGAAACAATAAACCACCTGCTATGCGGGTGGTGGGCAAGTGCTTATAGCACAATCACCTTTCCTGTGTATAATAGAGGTGTCCAAGCCACTACTATAGAAAGGAAAGGTGATTAAAATGGCCAATAAGACCAACGATTTAGCACACACAAAGTGGATGTGTAAGTACCATATCGTCTTCACTCCAAAGTATAGACGAAAAATAATTTATAATCAATACAAAGAAAGCATTAGAGATATTCTGAAACAGCTCTGTGCTTACAAGGGAGTAGAGATTATAGAAGGGCATCTTATGCCCGACCACATCCATATGTTAGTAAGTATACCGCCGAAATACAGTGTGTCACAGTTTATGGGATACTTAAAGGGAAAAAGTGCACTTATGATTTTCGATAAGCACGCAAATTTAAAGTATAAATTTGGAAACAGACATTTCTGGTCAGAAGGATACTATGTAAGCACGGTAGGACTCAACGAGGCAACCATAAAAAAGTATATACAAGACCAGGAGAAGTACGATATCATGCAGGATAAACTCAGTGTGAAGGAGTATGAGGACCCCTTCAAGGGGTAGCCAGTAGTACGGACGCCCTTTGAAGGGCGGCGACGAGTCAAGGGCGTAGTGGCTTGAACGTAAAGTGAAAGCCAGCGTCTTTAGGCGCTGGCCAGTAACACGGGCTTATAGCCCGGAGCAAACCACCCGTTTTACGGGTGGTCATGATTCCACATGGTGCATGGCGAATATTTAGAAGAAGTAACCTGCTTTGAGAGAAAATCAGGAGTAGAAGTGTCGGGGCTTCCTTGGGTAAAATATTCGATAGCATCTATGATTTCGCGGCAGGAATTGTCTGCATTGTTAAAAGTATTCCAGCCCTTTTGCACATAGTCCTCATATGGAATTATATGCGCCATGACATCCTCTACAGTCTGGCGTAATTCTGTTTTATGACATTTTATGACATTAATCAACCGGAACACAACAGGGACGGCTTGGGGTCTCATCTGGAATAAGCCAGTCGATTACTGCAATGCTAGGTTTATTAAATAAAATTGCGTCTGTCATGACATTTGACTCATCAGATACAACCAAATCGCAGAGATTGAGAGCTGTCATAATGCTTTCCTCCTGCGCAATATAATAAACATTGTCGTATTTGTGTTCGTGCAGCATACGCATTTGATTGATATTTTCTGCGATTTCAGGATGACTCTTCCAGCAGCTTTGTTTGATAATCAAGTTGACCTTAAGGGAGGACAAAGCTTGTATGAAATCATCCTCTTTATTATCATTCTCCCAAGATGGGGCATAGAGGATGGTATAGTCGTATTTTATGCCTAGTTCACAACGTAGCTTTTGGGCATTTTGCTGTAATTCGTTGCCACGTATCTGATCACTCTTGGGATAGCCTAGAGTGTAAACGCCGTGGCGCGGATGAGCGTAATAGAAACAACTGCACTGTTTCCAGCATTTTGTCCATGACTCTCCGGGCAGAATGCCGATATCAAAATTATTCCAACGCTCTACCTCCCAGAAATTTGGCCAGGAAAGGCTTCCCTGAGTCATGTCGTGAAGCAATATGACGGAGAATTTAGCGTTCTCAGGATGACAGATATGTTGCGAATATACACCGACTTCTGCCTTGGCATACCGATCGTTTGTGACATGAACGCGAAAACCGCGGCGCTTGGCTTCTTCAATAAGGGGTTGCACGTTGTAGAAACCGCCGCCTGATAAATTATTTATAAAGGTGATGTCGCGCGCAAGCGGCTTTTTTCGCACAGGAAACGGAGAAGGATTCGGTACAGTACATTCAAGCTGTCTGGTCTCGGAGAGAAAACGGATATAGGATTCGTAATGTGCCTGCGCTATGGTGGTATCACGGTATTCCGTGAGAAGAGTCGAGACGTAAGGAGTGTACAGATAACCAATACGTGCTGGCATTAATAGCTGATATAAGAGCGCCATAGAACAAAGCTCCGATGTTACCCGGGTGTCAGACAATGTAAGAGTCTGGGCATAGGAGATGGATAACATCAGTGTTGACGGGATTCCGTACAGGTTCACGTTTGCGTTAATAGAGTATTCCAAAAGAAGCTTTCCGTTAAGAATTTTGTTCCCAAGCGTTTCCTCATAGGCGTAATCCGGATGCGCAATAATATCTCCGTTATCGTCAATGTGATTGCGGATACAGACAACGGCGTCCAACCCAGGAGTCTGTTCTATATGGTAAACCATGGAGGCGATGCGGGAGGGCGCATAGCGCTGATTCTCTTCCAGAAAGCACAAATATTGGCTGTCGCATGATGGAAGATAAGAGACAAGGTCATTGATATAATCGTTGCCTGTAAAATGGACGAATTCAAGATTTCGGTAGGTTTCTGTAGCAAGATAATTTTTCAAAGTGGGATCGCTCACATCAAGACCGATTAACATTACCTTCGGACCGTCATAAGAGAGGAGCATGACGGCACAGGATTCATAGAAGGAATCGCAGCCAAAGGAGCTTTTATATATCCCAAGACATTCACGCGCAGCATTAAGGTTTCGGTTTTCGATGCAGGTGTTGATAAGCTGTTGCATTTCATTCTGTGGTGTTTGCATGATTTTGTCCTCCTAAATGTGCCTTATTGTCAGACGGCACATTGTGGGAGGGGCAAACCGCACTTTGATTTCGGCAATAACATCTCTCCGATCGTGCGGTATCGGCACTTGCCGCAGACTCTCATCGGGATGACCGTAGATTG
>JAETOE010000076.1 GCA_021771815.1 Roseburia hominis | reverse complement strand
CCCCCGTCACCCCCGGGCAGAGAGTGACCCTCTCTCTGCACTCTCCGGCAAAGGGAACAGCTCTGCGGCCGCCGTTCCCCTTGCATCCCTTCCCGGCCGTTTCCGTCCACCTTCCATTGAAAATATATGAGCCACTATACAGTCTGCCATTATGAGAAATGCTACGGTCCACCGGTGTCCTACTCCACCCATATCGAGAGGAAGAAGGCGGACGGAACGGAGCATGTGCCGTACAACATCAAGCGCAGAGACCTTACCAGACATAATAAGGAGTTTATAAAGGAAGCCCGGGAGATTGGCCGCAGCGCAGCCATCGAGAAAAGGCTTGATGCTGTCCGTCATCAGAAGGATGCCGACGGCAATGAATACGAGCGCAAGATCCGGAAAGGTCAGATATGCTGCATCGAGATCCGCATGAGCGCATCGGTCGAGGGTATGGCTGAGATCATCGAGCAGGGCAGGCTGATGGAGTGGTGCCGGGAGTCGATCAAGTGGGCTCAGAAAGAACATGGCAAGGAGAACATCGTGAGTGCGGTTCTGCACATGGACGAGGAGACTCCGCACCTTCATGTGTCTCTTGTTCCTGTTGTGTCCGGAGAGAGCAAGAAGCAGAGGACTACAAAAAAGAGAGCCGCCAAGGATAAGGAGAAAGCGGAGAAGAATGGTGAGGAAGTCCCGAAGAAGAAACGCCGCTACAAGAAAAAGGCGACAGTGGAGACCTTACGGCTGTGTGCCGATGATGTCATGACCCAGTGGGATCTGAAAAGGCGGCATACCGAGTATGCCATTGCGATGGCTCCTTTCGGGCTGGAGAGAGGCGAGGAGGGAAGCCCTGCCAAGCATAAGGATCTTGCCCAGTATTATAAGGAGCAATACGAGCTGCAACGCGGGCGGCTGGACGAGTTACTCAAGGAACTCGCCGGACAGGAGGACTTGGTAAAGGAGAAGAACCGGGAGATTCTTAAAAAGGACAGTCAGATCCGGGAGCAGGAAAAGGAACTGAACAAGACCAGGAGTGAACTCACTGAAAAGAAAAATGAGATAGCACGGCAACAGCAGCAGCTCGACAAACTTCTTCCGTTGATAGTGAAGGCGCAGGACAGGCTCGACACTTACACTGAAGCCGGAGAATATGCCGAGGGTCGCATAGAATCCGCTGACCGTCTTCTTCAGGCGGCGGACAGCAGGGAGAAAGAGGTTGTCAAGGTTGAGAAGGAGGCATTGGATAGGATAAACAACGCCTCGATAAGTTTCCTTGCCAAGAAAGAGGTGGAGAGGCTTGCAAAGGAGAATGCGGAGCTGAAGTTGCTCGTGTCCGGCAACGCCACCGCACTGGAGAGAGAAGCCGCTGCCACACGGCATGAGAAAGCCGGAAGAGAGAAGGCGGAACGGGAACTGCAACATCTGAAGGAAACCGTGTCCGGCACACAGACCGCACTTGAGCGCAGACATCCTCTTGAAGCCCGGTTGATAAGGGAACTTGTGTCGATTGAGATTAAAGATCCGGATTATCAGGATGCCATTCTTTCGGGTCAGACCTTGACATGGAAGAAATATCCGTTTATGGATCCGGCGACAGGAAAGAGGATTCCGGAGGAATATGCCGATAATATCTCCGTGAGGATTGAAGGACATGGGGAAGACTCGTTCATCTCTATGTGCGGTAAGCGTATCTCCGATTTCTTCCGGGATATCTGGGCAAAGGTGAAGGCTGCACTTGGAATAAAGCAGCGTCAGGAGGAAGAGAAAAGGAAGCAGCAGACACAAAAGCCGGACACCGGACAGACTCAGGACCCTCCGAAGAAAAGCAGGGGAAGGCGAATGTAGGGATAATGCGTCCTTACAGTCGGCTCGCCGTATAAACCGTAGGTGCGTAGCCTAATACGCACCAGTCAAGGACAGGTGCGCTTCCATGACTGGAGCCGATGCCGGACAGCAAGCTGAATCATGTTGTTTTCTTGCGTTTGTCGATGGCTCTGTAAAGGGTTGCCCGGCTAATTCCGGTTGCTTTGGTTATCTCATCTATCGAGTGCAGCTTTGAGTCGTACATCTTCAGAGCGGTAGATACTTTGCTTTCATCAGACTTTGGTCTGCCTCCCTTACGACCTCTTGCCCTCGCAGCTTCAAGTCCCTGCCTTGTGCGCTGCCGTGTGAGGTCTCTCTCAAACTGTGAGAGTCCGGCAAAGATTGTGAGCA
>JAETOE010000036.1 GCA_021771815.1 Roseburia hominis | reverse complement strand
CTCCTGTTACCTGATTAGGTGTTGTGTCTATATTTGATTTTTAAACCACCGAAAGATGGTTTATTTGCTATGCCCTTTATTTCTTGGCTGTCTTTTACTTATTTGTTTCAAACTTTGCACTCCTTATATTCCTGCTTTTCACTTTGCCACAATAACACTGATTATAATACAGGGTATTTTACCAAGTCAACATTCTCTTCGTTAAAACCGTATCATCTGCGACGGTTCGTCTCTTTTCGCCACATACATCGGAAAGTCATCGCCCCGGTATGGATTCTCTCCCATCGTCACTTCCAGCCGCACCGTCTCATACGCGAGCTCGGCATAATTATTCTCCTTGGAAAGATGCCCTAACACCACCGTCTTAAAATGATCGTGCAGCACCTCCCCTAACAGCCTGCCCGAAAGCTCGTTGGACAGATGCCCCCGCTCCCCCAAAATACGCTGTTTCAGCGGATAGGGGTAACTTCCGACCTGAAGCATATGTACGTCATGATTCGCCTCGAGGAGCAGCACATCGAGATTTCTTAACTTTTCCACGATATTGTCATCGTATTTTCCGAGATCCGTCATGACCGCCATTGATTTTCCCGGCTGTGTCATCTTGTACGCCACCGGCTCCGCGGCGTCATGGGAAATCGCGATCGGCTCGACCGTCATATCGCCGACCTCAAATTTCTCCCCCGCATGTACTTCGCGAAAAAGCGTCTCATCAATCTTCCCTACCGACGCCGTGCGTTTGACCGCCGCGATAGTTCCCGCCGTCGCATACAAAGGCAGCCCGTAGCGTCTCGCCAACACGCCGAGTCCCGCGATGTGATCGCCGTGCTCATGCGTAATTAAAATTCCCTGCATCTCCTCCGTCTTCAGATCAATGGCATTCAGTCCCGCTTCGATTCGTTTGCCGCTGATTCCCGCATCCACCAGAAGATGGCACGCATCCGTTCCGACACAGATACAGTTCCCGCTGCTGCCGCTCGCAATGCTGCATAATTCCATGTTCCTAGTTCTCCTGCCATCCGAGTTCGATCTGATCGCCTTCGCAAAGCTCCTCCGAAAACTTCGCGTTCCCGCCGTTTCGCTTCGTAATGACCGCTCTTCCGTTAGACGCCTTAAGATCGAACTCATAAAATTCAAAAATATCTACGAAAATATAACTCTTTTTCCCGGTAAGACGGATAGGCCGTCCGTTGACAACGACATTGACCGTATTCCCGGCTGCCTCGTCTCTCACTTCAGCTGCAGCAGATGCTCCGTCGGCGGCATCCGAAACTTTCTGCACAGCTTCCGTCGATCCGGGCGCCATCCCTTCACGCCGTCCGGCAGTACCTTCCTGCGGTACCCGCGCCTGTGTTTCATTTGTCGGTACATCCGGCGTTCTCTCCGTTTCCTGCGCCCGTGTTCTCGCCGGCTCCTTCTCCCGTACTTCCTCCGCCGGCACATCCGATGCTCTCTCCGTTTCCTGCGCCCGTGCTTCCTCTGCCGGTACATCCGGTTTTTCTTGCAGCTCCTGCGTCTGCGTTCTCTCCGCCAGCACACCCGGCATTCTCTCCGTTTCCTGCGCCCGTACTTCCTCCGCCGATACATCTGACGCTCTCTCCGTTTCCTGCGCCCGTGCTTCCTCCGCCGGTACGTCCGACATTCTCTCCGGCTCCTTCGCCTGCGTTTCCTCTGCCGGCACCTCCTGCTTCTTCTCCTGCTCCTTTAAGACGCGCTGCTTTTCTCTTTTTTCCGACATCCGTCTTTCCCAGCCTGCCAGGATTTCCACCGCACTCGTGACAGTTCTTTTGCCTGCCCCTGCGGTATCTTTCCCTTCTACCGGATTTTCCTCTGTCGTTTCCGCCGCTCCGGTTTCACCTGTTCCTTGGTTTTCTCCTTCCGCAGTCTGCTCCCCTTCATCCGAAGATCCCGCTCCCGTCAACGCAAACTTCTCCGCGACCGGAAGCTCCAATGGATCTACCGCCGCTGCACCAAAGGACAGTACCGTCCAGTCAATTGTAAAATTCTCATAGATCAGGCTGTCCATCGACGCGACGCGGTTATTGACAAGAATCTCATGTTCCATATCCACTTCCACATCCATGAACTCCGCCAGCTGCCCCACCGTGTAGAAGCTGCGCGTCTCAATCTGGTCGCCGTCCTTGATCTCATATGACGGAAGTTCCAGACTGCCGTTGACCTCCAGATACTTCGGACAACGCACGATCCTTCCGTTTACAATAAGCTTCATATCCGAGGAAGAATACTCCGGAAGCTGCTCTAACGTACAGTGCGCAGCCTTCCCCTGTGTAGACGCCTCGATCACGATATCGCTGTTCGGTTCCAGCGGCGTGTTGATATTCACCAGACGGTCATTCATATAAACATCCGCCGATTCACCCAGTTCTCCGCGCACAATACGGTTCGTTCCATTGACCTGGAACTGTAATTCTTTTCCTCTCTTCGGGAACAGTTCTTCATTCGGATAACCTGCCTGAAGCGCAGCGTCTACGATTGTAAGTTTGCTGTTGTCATACAGCTTGATACGCTCGCCGTTAAAACGCACCATGATAAAACTGTTGCGCTGGTCGTAATAATTGAGGCAGATACCGACCGGGGTTACCAGCAACGGGTCCTTCTTGATCTCCGCCTGCAGGAAAGTCACCTCCCCAAGCACTTCCTCGCCGCGGAGTGCCACACGCTCCTCCGGCAGATCAAGCTTCTTCGCAAGCATCTGCGTATAACCGTGAATCTTACCGCCGCCTCCTACGATAAACGCTGCGCTCACAGTCTTATCGCCGTTGAGCTCTTTGATCTTCTCAGCCACTTCGGTCGTCATCCTATCGACCACCGGTTCTGTAAGTTCCCAGATCTCCTTGGAAGGAATGGTATGTTCGATCAGCATGATATCTTTATATGTAACCTTATCCGCGATGCCGCTTGTAAGCTTGATATACTCCGCCGTCTTGAAATCGACCAGATAATTCTGTACGATCAGCTCCGTAATCTCATCCCCCGCAAGCGGAATCATGCCGTAAGCGATAATACTTCCGTCCCTCGTCACGGAAATATCACTTGTCCCCGCGCCGATATCGACAAGCGCGATATTTAACAGGCGGAAATTCTCCGGGATCGCGACATTGATCGCAGCGATAGGCTCCAACGTCATATTTGCCACGGAAAGGCCTGCCATACCGACCGCCGCATAGAGTCCGTCCACGACATCCTCCGGCAGGAAGGTCACGATAATGTCCTCTGCGATCCGCTCCGCCTTATGGGATTCCAGGCTGGAAAACGGCTCGTCGTTCAGGAAATACTTCATGACGGAATAACCCACACAATAAAACTTATAGCGGGTATCATTCATTTTCTTTAGGATTTCCTGCGCTTTCTCGACTCCGAGCAGATCGAGCGTATGGATGTCCTCTCCTGTCACGACCGTCTCCTCCGCGAAGTCATACCGGATATTTGTCGTCACCGTTTTGAGCACACGGCCAGCGGCAGCGATGCACACTTCCGTCAGTTCCTGCCCGACCTGGGATTCCAGTTCAGCCTTCACCTTGCCGATCGTGCGCCCCACACGCCCGATGTCATGAATCTGTCCGTCAAGCATGGCGCGCGTCTCATGCTCCACAATATGCTGCGCCACAACGATAAATTCGTCTCCGTCCTTGTAGCCCACGGTTCCGACGACATTTCTTGTTCCAATATCAAGACCAAACACCAGCTGCTGGTCGAATACGCTCATATCACTCATCTGCGGTATCTCCTGTTCTTCTGTTCATGTTTGAAATCGCCCGGTCAATCTGCGCGAAAGCTTCCTCCACCGTGCCGTTATTGTCAATGACTACACGGCATGCAGCGCGATAGACCTCCTCCCCTGACTGGCTGGCAAAAATCTGACGCACCTTTTCCGGTGAATATCCCCTGCTGTCTGCCAGACGCTGCTGCCTTATCTCCTCTCTCGTATAAATATACCAGAGTTCGTCACAAATTTCATCATAATGTTCTTCAATCAAAAGCGCCGCCTCAAGCACCAGAAGCCGTATCCTGCCCTCTGTACGCTCACGCTCCGCCGTCTCCTTCACATAACGCTTTACCGCCGGATGCACGATGGCATTCATCGCAGTGCGCTTCGCATCGTCCGAAAAAATAACCTCCGCAAGCTTCCCGCGGTCAAGACCTCCCTGCGGCAGAAATATATCTTCCCCCGCAAATACACTCTGTATTTGATTATAACACTCCGTTCCCGGTTTCATCAAGTCATGCGCGATCTCATCCGCCAGCATGACCCTCGTCCCCGGCCTTTTGGCAAGGTAAGAAAGGATCTCCGACTTGCCCGCGCCCACCCCGCCGGTAATTCCGATAAACTTCATATGTCTCTCCTGCTTCTTTTCCTTCCGCCCTTTTTTCCGCGGCAGTCCGCTTTACTTCGCCTCGTACCAGTCGCATCCGGAATGGATATCGATTTCCAGTGTCACCGCAAGCTCTGCCGCACCGTGCATCTCCTCGGTCAGAATTTCCCTGACTTTCTCTTCCTCATCCGCCGC
This sequence comes from Roseburia hominis, assembly GCA_021771815.1. Taxonomy (GTDB): domain Bacteria; phylum Bacillota; class Clostridia; order Lachnospirales; family Lachnospiraceae; genus Roseburia; species Roseburia hominis_A. The sequence goes on along the minus strand of JAETOE010000036.1, from coordinate 30,307 downwards.
CGTCTCGACCAGCAATTCATCATGTACCGTCAAAATCAGCCTCGACTTAAGTCTCTCCGCAAGAAGTCTGTCGTGCACACGGTTCATCGCAATCTTGATGATATCCGCCGCCGTTCCCTGAATCGGTGAATTCATCGCAATGCGTTCCCCGAAGGAACGCTGCATAAAATTGCTCGAGGAAAGCTCCGGGATCTGGCGTCTTCTGCCGAACATCGTCGTGACATAGCCCTTTTCCTTCGCTTCCGCCACCAGTCCGTCCAGATAACCCTTGATCTTCGGATATGTCTCGAAATAGCGCTCGATGTACTCCGCCGCCTCTTTCTTACTGACGGAAAGATCCTGGCTTAGTCCGAACGAACTGATTCCGTAGACAATTCCGAAATTGACCGCCTTCGCGTTCCTTCGCTGCAGATCCGTGACCTCGTCGAACGGAATATGAAATACCTGCGAAGCCGTCGTCCGGTGAATATCCTGTGCGGTGCGGTAAGCCTCGATCAGCTTCTCATCCCCCGAAAGGTGCGCCAGCACGCGCAATTCGATCTGCGAGTAGTCCGCATCGACGAACACATATCCCGCCTTCGGCAGAAACGCCTTGCGGATCAGTCTTCCAAGCTCGATGCGCATCGGAATATTCTGCAGATTCGGTTCTGTGCTGCTCAGACGTCCGGTCGCCGTGATCGTCTGATTGAATGACGTGTGTATTCTTCCGTCCGCCGCAATATAATTTACCAGACCATCCGCGTAGGTAGATTTTAGCTTGGCAAGCTGACGATACTCGAGGATATCCGCCACGATCGGATAATCCGGCGCAAGATGCTCAAGCACATCTGCCGCCGTCGAATAACCCGTCTTGGTCTTTTTACCGTTCGGGAGCGAAAGCTTCTCGAACAGAATCACGCCAAGCTGCTTCGGCGAATTGATGTTGAACTCTTCACCCGCTTCCCCGTAGATTTTCTGCTCCAATTCGCCGATGCGTACGGCCAGCTTGTCGCCGTATTCCTTAAGCGCCGTGCCGGATGCGATAATGCCCTCTTTCTCCATATCCGCAAGCGTGAACACAAGGGGCATCTCAATATCCGTAAAAAGCGCTTCCATTCCGGTACTCTTTAACTCTTCTTCCAATGCTTTTCTTGATGCAAAAGCGGTGTACGCCATACAGCAGACACATTTTAAGAACGCGTCCGGCTTCTCTTTCGCCGCCGCATCGTAAGTCAGCTTCTCAAGCAGATCTCTGCGCGACGGCGGCATAAAACCTGCATAGTCCTTCGCGATATCCTCATACGGATATTCGTTCTTGATCGGGTTGAGCAGATATGCCGCGATCGTATTGTCAAACAAGTTCTCCTGTGAAACCGTCCCGTCACATTTCTTCTCCAACATACCGAGCGCCGCAAGCTGCGGCTTTAAATCGAGCGTCGCATAGGATGCCGCGCCGCTTTCCATAAACAATTTCCGGATCGCATCGCAATTAAGCGTCTCCCCGGCCTCTACATAATAGATGTCCTCCGTGCCGTATGCCACCGCAAGCCCCAGAAACGGAACGGGCGCATTCTCTGATTCCGCCGCAGAAGTTCCGCTGCCGGAAGGAGCCCCCACTGTGCCGTTAAAAGTCCCTGCATCGCCGAACAGATTCATCTGCCCGTCCGCTTCCGTATGCGCGTCGCGGCGCTCCTCACACGGCACGACATAAAATCCGCATTCCTTTCCCAAAAGCGCGGCAAACACGCGCTCCGCTTCCTTCTTATCCTCTATCTTCCTAAAATGCTCCTCCGCCGGATTCGCCTGTGTACTCACCTCAAACCTGCCGAGGAGATTCTTAAATTCCAATCTCTTACACAACAAATAGGCTTCCTCTGTATACAGATCGGAAACCTTCTCTAATCTCGCATCCGAGAGGCTGTAATCAATATCCGCATGGATCTCGATCGTCGCCAGCGTCTTGCTCATCTGCGCCATATCATAATGTTCTTTCAAATTGGCGCTCGCCCGCGGCGGCCGTATCTCATCCACATGCGCATAGGCATTCTCAATGCTGCCGTACTGTGCGATAATTGCCGTCGCCGTTTTCTCACCGATGCCCGGCACACCCGGAATATTGTCAGACGTATCGCCCATCAGTGCCTTCACATCAATGAACTGTGTCGGCGTCACCATATATTTTTCCAATACTTCCTTCGTATTGTAATCCTCAATCTCGGTTCCGGTCCGCTTCGTCTTAGGAATCCGAATCTTGATATTGTCCGAGGCAAGCTGCAAAAGATCACGGTCGCCGGAAACGACCGACACCGTGACTCCTTCCGCCTCACTCTGCTTTGCGATGGTCCCGAGCAGATCGTCCGCCTCGTAGCCGCCCTTCTCGATGACCGTAACGCCCATCGCCCGCAGCATTTCCTTCATCAGCGGCACCTGCTCCTTAAGTTCTGACGCCATCGGCTTTCTGGTGCCCTTGTACGCATCGTACATTTTATGGCGAAAAGTCGGCTCCGACACATCAAATGCAACGGTGAGATAATCCGGCTTCTCCTCCTCAAGAATCTTGAACATAATGTTCAGGAATCCATATACGGCATTTGTATGAAGTCCCTCGGAATTCGTCAAATCGGGTATTCCGAAAAATGCCCGGTTCAAAATACTATGTCCGTCAATCAATACCAGCTTTTCGCTCATTTTCTTCTCCAATCTAACTTCTCTGTCTCTTAAATTGCACGCGTATACTTCTTAAGCCACTCGTTCTCCTCCTCCGTCATATACGGGGAAATCGTCTTATATACCAACGCATGATAATCGTTGAGCATCTTCTTCTCGCGCCCTGTCAACTCGTTCGGATCGATCGCATCCAGATCGATCGGCGCATACGTGATATTTTCAAAGCACATGAACTGACCGTACTCGTTCTTCTCCGCTTTATGACACACAAGCTCGTTCTCCGTGCGGATGCCGTACTTTCCTTCCAGATATACGCCCGGCTCGTCCGTCGTGATCATTCCCTCCTCAAGCGTTCCGTTATCGTGGCGCTCCGGCACGACTCTCCAGCGGAAACCGTTCGGTCCCTCATGTACGTTTAAGATATAACCGACGCCGTGTCCCGTGCCACATTTATAATCGATTCCCATATCCCACAGCGGACCGCGCGCTAAAATATCCAGATTCAGCCCGGTGCAGCCGTAGAGGAACTTCGCATTCGCAAGCGCCAGATTTGAACGACATACGGCGGTAAAGTGAAGACGCATCTCGTCTGTAATCGGTCCTAACGCCATCGTTCTCGTGATATCCGTGGTTCCCTCGAAATAATGTCCGCCGGAATCCACCAGAAGAAAGCCCTCCGGCTTTAACTTTGCATCCGACTCCGGCGTCGCCGCATAGTGCATCATCGCCGCATTCGGTCCGTACGCGCAGATCGTGTCAAAGCTTAAGTCGATAAAATTCTCCTGCGCCCTTCTGCACTGCTCCAAATAGTCGGAAGCAGAAATCTCCGTCATCGGGATCTTGCCGATGTTCGTCTTAAGCCAGTACATAAACCTGGTAAACGCAACGCCGTCCTTGATATGCGCCTTTCTGGTGTTGTCCACTTCCACCGGGTTCTTCACGGCTTTCATCAGCTCGGTCGGGTTCGGCTTATCCACAACCGTAATCTCCGGTTTCAGGCTCGCCGTGATCCGGTAATTGACCGTACTTCCGTTCATCAGCACACACACGTCCGACGGCAGTTCTTTCACATAGGAATAAATATCGTCATACGGTCTTGTGGCAATCTGATTCTCCTTTAAATATGCCGCGGTCTTCTCATCGACAATCTCCTCCTGCAAGAACCAGATGCACTCCTTCTCTGTCACGACAAGGTACGAGAGCACGACCGGAACGTAATCAATATCACCGCCGCGGATATTTAAGAGCCATGCAATATCATACAGAGACGTCAGGATGTGGACATTCGCGCCCTCCGCCTCCATTGCCCCCCGCAGCTCTTTTAATTTCTCTGCGGTGCTCTTGCCGGAATACTTTTCCTCCAATAAGAAAAGCGGCTTCCTGGAAAGCGCCGGCCGATCCTTCCAGATCAGATCGATCAGATCCTCGTCCACATGCAGCGTGCCGTGCTTCTTCTCTGCGATTCCGAGGAGCTTTTTGCCCCAGCTTCCGTTCACGACTCTTCCGTCAAAACCAAGACAGCCTCCCTCCGGAAGCTTCTCCTCCACGAACTCATCCACCTTCGGAACGCCCTCTTCGCCCATGCGGTAAAGCGTCACCGTACTTCCCTCAAGCTGCTTTGCCGCCTGCACAAAATAGCGTCCGTCCGTCCAGAGTCCCGCCTCCGTCGCAGTGATGACCGCAGTCCCCGCAGAGCCGGTAAAGCCCGTAATGAACTTTCTCGCCTTAAAATGGTCCCCGACATACTCGGACTCGTGAAAATCCGAAGTCGGTACAATGTAAATATCAATGCTTCGCTGCGCCATCTCTTCTCTAAGCGCCTTAAGTCTTTCCTGTATCATTGTCTCCCACTCCTAATAAAAAAATGATGTTAAATATCCGTATATTCAAAAAACTTCGTGTCGAGTTCCGGGTAAGACCGCTTTAAGGAAATCGGCCTGCCGGAGCGGTTCAAAAAGCAGTGTGAGCTTCTGCCCGTCGTCCTGAGTTCTCCTGTCTCCTTGTCCGTCATCCGGTATTCCACTTCCATCTTGATTCCGTTGTACTTGACGATGCGCGGCTCGATCACGACCACATCGTCGAAATGGACCATGCTGTGGTATTCGCAGGACACCGAGAGCACCGGGCTGATAATTTCCAGCGCCTCCATCTCCTTGTAAGACAGACCGATCTGATCCATCAGATCCATCCGCGCCTCCTCCATCCACCTGATATAGTTGGAATGGTGGATAATCCCCATCTGATCCGTCTCGTAATACTTGGCGTGATGCTCATAGGGATGTATCACAATCCCCTCCATCTGCTTGCCATAGACTTCGATTTGTCTTTCTGCCATACAAATTCCTTCTTTCTTTCCTTCACCGGACGCGGTTCCATACATTCTTCTTCACCGCAGTCTCAAAGGTTCATCCTTGATTCTACCATATTTCCCCCCTTTGTTTCAATCTCTACCTCGCAAAATAATATTCCAGAGAATACTATTCTTGCGAATAGTATTCTCTATAGTCCTCCTCATTTGCAAAAAGCATATATCTGCCCTCCACATATCCCATATATCCTGCGTCCACTACATATCCCTTCATAAGACATACACTCCTTTCACCACTTGATTACCATTTGATAAAAGGAGTGTACCATTCTATCTGTCCAATTCTATGTACATGTTCGTTCTATCTGTCCAATTTTTTGTACACATCACGACATACTTCTTTTTCGGCGCAGCGCAATGCTGACTCCCGCCGCAAGGATACATACAATCGAAATCCCCGCGCCTGCCCGCACTCCCGGCGTCTCATATTTCAGTTCGATTTCATGAAAGCCGTGTTCCAAATGGACGCTTAAGAACGCTTCCCCGAAAATCTCGCTCTCCGTCTCTTTCCCGTCTACATACAGTGTCCAGCCCGGTTCACGCGCAATGGAAAAAATCAGTCTGCCCGGCTCCTCCACCCAGATATTCCCCTCGATTCGTGTATCCGAAAACGCTGTCAGCTCCATGGTCTGGGCGCAAAGCGTCTGAAACGCCACACGGAGCGCATCCAGATTCAAATAGTAGACATGCAGCGTGACTGTCTCATTCTTTGTATTCGTCACCTTAACCGTCTCTCCCGCCTCACAATAACCAAGTTCGAGCATATAGCCATGTGAAACTTTCGTATAAGAGCGCGTTCTGCCGCCGCTCGTCTCCACAGTCAGATTATCCACCGTCGTCTTGTCATAATCGGCATAATAATAGCCCGCCTCGCTCACGTCGAAGGACGACTCTCCCACACCTGATACCGATGCAACAGGAACGAGCATCGTCTCCTCGCTGCCCAAAAGATTTGCAAGAACATTCTGTGCCCCGATGTCCCCGAGCTCGTCGTAATTCCATGCTGTGACCTTCTCCTCGCTCATCATAAACCCAAGCGGAAGCACATACGCATTCTCATAGAGATAGGTACTGCCGCTCTCTGCCACAAGCGTACGAAGCGGTCCTGCCTCCATCGCGTTGTCGGCGAGCACATAGCGGATGGAAAGCATGGACGACAGCAGCGGTGTCGCTCCCCCGGCACAATAGAAATTCTTGCCGCCCTCCATCCCGACGTCCTGATAGAAATGACTTACATTCAGATTCATCAGGGAAGAAAACTGCGAGCCCGAGCGGTAACCGGAGAGTGCCGCATCATTCTTGGTCTTTCGTTCCAGCTCCTCCGTCCGGTAAAATACCGCATCCTCTCCCCCGACGTCCTGCTGCTCTTCCACCTCTTTTAACACCGCGCGGTAATCCGCGAGATGTCCCACATAGGACGTCCTGCCCGTTGTCTCAAGTCCCGTCACATCAAAATTGAGCGTCAGCTCGACAATAACCGCGAGCGCGCCGACCGCAAGCATCAGCCTTCTGATCTTCTCTGTTCCGATCAGATATCCCGCCGCAAGCGCAAGATAACTTCCCAGAAATACCGCGCTCACATAGACCGACTCCCGCTCCATTGTCTCCCCGTCCAGAAAGAAATACGACAACGCAAGAAACGCCGCCCCCGCCGCAAATGCCGCGGCAGCCTGCCACAGCTTACTTCCCTTCAGATTCACGAACGCCTCGTACGCAGCCACAAGCAGCACGAACACATACAAAAACGATTGTCTCCCCGGCAGGGATGTCGGGAAATGAAGTCCGTGCCAGATAAAATCCAGAAAATTGTTCGCAAAGCTAATCCAAAACAGCGCAAGCAGCCCTGTCACCGCGAGTTTTCGCTTCCATCCGATCTTTTTGCTGCACAAAAACAGGAAAAAGAACGCGACCGCAAACATACCGCAGTACAGATTCGGCCAGTGCGCATTCCCGGTATACGTCTCCACCAGCATCAGCGACCGTGCCAGCTCCGAAGCGATATGAAAATACCATTCCATGCCCTCAGGCAAAGAAATTCCCGACGCCCCGCTGTAGCTAAGTACGATCGCGGTCGGAATGATAAGCACCGCCCCCGTTCCCCCGGCAAGCAGCGAATACCATGCGAAGCGAAGCCACGCCCTATATCCCGTCTGCCTGTGCTCTGCCCAATACAGCAGAAACCAGAGCACCAGAAAAATGCAGACCATGATCGAAATATAATAGTTGCTCAAAATGCAGACCGAGAGCGCCGCATAGTACAAAAGAGGTCTCCCCTCCTTTACCAGACGCTCAAGTCCTAAGACCACGAGCGGTGCAAGCACCATACAGTCCGTCCACATGATATTCCACGCATACGCCGCCATAAACGCCGAGAGAGCATACGCTGTGCCGAAAACCGCCGCCGCATACGCGCACACCTCGCCGGGAAGCTGCTTTTCCTGCCACACGGCAAAATGCTGCTGCAAATAATAGGAAAACGTCAGCCCGCACAGACCGATTTTCACCAACACCAATAATGTCATAAACTCAATGACATACCCTCTGGGGCAGAGCACGATCAGCCAGTTGAGCGGACTCGCCAGATAGTAGGCGTACAGCGACACAAAGTCCGCCCCAAGCCCAATGTCCCACGAATAGAACAGACTTCCCCCGGATTTCAGTTTCTCCATAAACTCCGTAAAAAACGGACAGTACTGATGATACATATCAATATGAAGCATACACTGCTCCCCGAAGGGATAGATTTCATGATCGATACAGATGATGACGGCGATCAAAAACGGGATGAGAAACGCCATCACAAGCGAAAGTTTCCTTTTCATTCTCCAGACTCCTCTTTCCAGTCAAACAACATATAATACTGCAGTTTCCGGTAACTGTCCATCTTTCCCTGCTCCTCTTTCACCTGACTTTCCGCTCCGTCCGCCGTCACGGTGCGCACAGCCGAAAGAATCGGATACTCCTCCTTCATCTCAAGCAGGAAATCCCGGTAAGCGTCCGCAGGCACGCCCGCGCGCGCAAGCACCTGGGCACCAAGATAATTCGCGCTTGTATCTGCATTCTGCTCCTCCTCGATATCATAATTCGCCCAGATCACATACGGCACCTGATACCGCAGCTTAAGCTGCTCTTCATCCAGCGTGTTCCAGTGCATGCCGTTCATCGCCAGGATCGGTTCGGCGACCGCATCGCCCGGCTGATGATCTCCGAAGAATACCACCACCGTTTTCTCATCCACACCGGAAAAATAGGAAATGAGCTGCTCTAACGACTGATCCGACAACTCCGTCAGAGACAGGTATTGTTCCAGCGAAACATTGTCTGTTCCTTCCACCGTAATCTCCGGCGTAAAATTCGGGGAAATGTCCTGATAGCCGCCGTGGTTCTGCATTGTAACATTAAATACGAACAACGGCACTCCCTCTTCCTTTTCCTCATACAGTTGGATGATTTTCTGCACACAGCTCAGATCACTGACATAATCTCTCACATACTGCGCGCCGTAATAGTCTTCCTTAAATATGCTCTCGTCAAAACCAAGCCACGGGTACACCGTGTCGCGCTCCCACCCCGAAGCGTTGTAGGGATGCGTCGCCACCGTCCGATAACCAAGCGCTTTCAGATAAGCTGCCATCGACGGCCGTTCGCCCGTGATGTACTGCTGATAAGGAATGCTGCCCTGCGGCAGAAACGCCATCGTATTTCCCGTCAGAAATTCAAACTCTGTGTTCGCCGTATTGCCGCCGCAGACAGACACGTTGAGCATTCCCGTCACGGTATTATCCGCTCCCTGCTGCAGGCTGTGCAAATACGGCGTGGCATCGCGGCTCGGCCGGAAATCGCCGAGCACCGAAAGATCCGAAAACGCCTCGTTCATCACAACGATAATATTGGGAAGTTCACTGTCCGCTTCCCCGTCCGGCTCATTTACAAGTGTCTCATACACTCCTTCATCCAGCTCATTCACAAGCGTCTCATCTGCTCCTGCGCCCAATTCATTTACAAGTATCTCATCTGTTCCTCCATCCGGCATATCCGTCCATATCTCCGGCGTCTCCCCGTACTGCGCCAACAGCCCTTCCGCCTCCTCTATACTGTATCCCTTCGGCTTCTCGATCGACATATATGCAAGATTCATCACGAACGTCACCGGAATACCGTCCACCTCAGTCATGAATACAGGTGTGAACAGCTTATTGTACAACCTGTGCGCGTTCTGAAAGCTCTCCTGCTGCAGTACGCCCGCAAACAGAGCAAGCACCCCCGCAAGGCATACGCCCGGAATACAGCGCTTCCAAAATGCGATCCCTGTCATCCGAAGCTTTACAAAAGACAGCGCCGCGAGTATTCCAACAAAGCCGATCGTCACCACGATCATCCGTTTATCCGGGGCAAAATCATAATTTCCCGCCACACTCGCCGCCGTCCGCCAGGAAAGAATATCCCACGGCACGATCGGATTCGTCCGAAACCTTACTACATATGCATTCGCAATTCCGTACACCATCGAGACGCCCCCCAGGATCCGGTACGCGGTCCGGAGCCGTCCGGTCAGGCAGAACAGGATTCCCGCGAGCAGTTCAAACAGCACGACATTAAAAAGCTGCGCCCACGGACGCACCTCTGCAAACGGATTGTGGGTATAACATTCCAGCAGGTAAAAAAAAGCTGCCGGAGGAATCAGCGCCCCGATTCCCCACACCCCGCATTTTAGAATGTTTTTTATATTTTTATTTAAATTCATGTCAACGCCTCATACCGATTTCCTACAATCATCATTGCCAGTTCAAATTACCTCTGCTATTTTAGCACACTGCCCTTTGTTTTCCTATTTATTTCGCAAAAAATTCATAAATTACGCGGACGCATGTCTTTCCGCCCTTTTATATTTTGTCGAATATGACGCAAAATTTGGCGTATCTTGTTTACAATACCGCATCTTTCTCACAAGCCGCGCGATTTAAATTGACAATCCACACCGCATAAACTATGATTGCACATATGCTCCACAAATTGTCAGACGACATTTCCCATAAGGCAAAAAAAAGTAAGGTGGTAAATATGGACGAGAATATGGAATTACATCGTTTAACAAAAGAGAACGAAAATTTCAGAAAAATTATCAAAACACAGCAGAATACCTTAAACCGCTTGATTGACTATTTCATTTTAAAGGAGCAGAATGTCGAATTGCACAAGTAGTTTTATGGAAAAGGAGGCAGCCGCCTCTTTTTTGTTTACCTTTTGCTGCCGCTGTATTATAATAAATAGATATAAATTGTTCCTTTGCCGCGGCTTTGGAACCCCACGAAAGGATGATTGAAATGTTTCATTTTACAGATGACTGCATCATAGGAATTGAGCAGTTAGATAACGATCACCGATATCTTTTTTCCCTGATCGACAAAGCGACTTTACTGCTGCACAACGAATATCTGGCTGACCGCTACGAGAAAGTCAAAGAGCTGTTGGGGGAACTGGACGAATACGCCGAGACGCATTTCGTTCATGAGGAGACTTACATGGAGCAGATCCGCGATCCCGAGTTGATCCGACAGCGCATGCAGCACTCCATTTTTCGTGACAGAATCCGCGATTTCCTGTTTCACGATATTGAGAATGAGGATGATCAGCAGGCAGTTCTTGAAGAACTTATGGACTTCCTCGCCCGCTGGCTCTACCACCACATCATCGGCAGCGACATCATGATCGGGAAGCTTCCTCCGCTCGAGGAATGGATGATCCGGGATAATCCCTGTGAATTCACTGACGATTATCTGACCGGCATTGATTTGATTGACGAAGAACACCGTCTGCTCTTTGAAATCGTTGAAAAAGCGTACCGTTTGGTCCGTTCCGGCATCTCCGCAGACAGCTACGACGAGATCATCAATATATTAAATGAACTTAAGGACTACACGATCCGCCATTTCACGGACGAGGAAGAATACATGGAAAGCATCCGCTACGAAGGACTGGAATCTCAGAAGAATGCCCACGCCGCATTCGCCGCGAAGCTTGAGAGCGTAAATCTCCTTGAACTTGACGAGGACCCGCAGAAATACATGGAAGGACTCATTGAATTCCTGCTCGGCTGGCTCATCAACCATATCATGTATACCGACAAGAAAATCCCGGCGCGCTAAATATAGCCGCTTCAAAAAGCTGAATACAAAGGGGCTGCCGCACTTAGCAACTCTTCTCGATAATTCCGATTATCTGAAAAGAAACGCCTTAAGTGTGGCAGCCCCTTCTTCACTCCCGTTCTAGTAATTACTCATGACCAGCCTCCTGCGAAACGGCGCCTCCATCTGATCGATCGTGCGTCTCGCCTGTCCGTAACGGTTGCGGTTTGTGCGGATAATATAGATCTGCTTTGCACCGCGGTACTTCTCCCGCAGAAAAAACGGAATCTTGACCCAGTTGCGTGTAAACGGAATCTGGTTCTCAATCAAAAGCTGCGCCGCCTGATTGCTGATACGCTCGTTCGTCGTCCGGCACAGCTCCACATCCTTGTCAATCTCTCTTACATCTCCCAATGTCTTTGTCATCTATAAACATCCTCCCTCTATTGTTCCTAACTGATCTTAATATGAATTTGCTTGCCAAGGCTCTCCGCCATCTTAATCAGAAAATCCAGACTTGGATTGTATCTACCGCTCTCAAAACGGGAGATATTGGACTTCTTCGTACCGACACGCTCCGCAAGCACCTCCTGTGTCACGTTCTGCGCCCGGCGCGCGTTCTTAAGCTGCTCCACGACCTCGTAGCGCGCGCCGGCGTTCTTCTCACCATCCTTCATCATTCCCTCAAATCTGCCGAAAACTCCGGCTTTTCTTCTATCGCTCTACTCAAAAAGTTATCATATATGATAACTTTTGTCAACGAAAAACCCCTAAAATGACTTGTGCTTTTTTACAGGCAAAAATATTCTATTTTACGAGTAAAAATAGAATATTTTTACTTGCAATCCCTCAGATGTTATGATAAAATATCTCTTGTTTGAGCGTAACGATTTTATTGGCAATTTCGTTTGCGCCCTATATGCGCCGGCGTGTCGGAATGGCAGACGAGGCAGACTCAAAATCTGTTGTGGGCAACCACGTGCGGGTTCAAGTCCCGCTGCCGGCATTAAGAAAAGAACCCAGTATTTACGGTAATGGCCGTATTTGCTGGGTTTTTTGGTTATTTCATTTTGCTGAATTTCCAGTTTTTTTGCAATCCTGCGGGCTACCGGGTCTGGAAAATATTCTGGTGGCTTTTACAGCCAAAAAATGATATAATATGGAGAATAACAAGTGTGAATAATGAATATAAAGTATAAATATACATTTGATTCGACAGATGAAATACCAGATTTGTCATGTGAGGAGAAATAATGCAATGCAATTTTATTTTAAAGCAGATGGTGCAAAAGTACATTTATATCGAGAAAACGGTTTTTTTGATGACGATTTAGGGGAACTAAGACAAACCCTATCAGGAAAATTAGAAACTAACAATTTTTTTGGTGAGAACTTTGAGTTGGAGGATATTTCAGGATTTTTTTCAAAAGGTATTCGATATTCTAAGTCAGCAACCACCAGTTCAACTGGTGGTTTGCCCAAAGCCCTAATAAGGGCTTTATTACTGCTCGCCCAAAAGGGCGGTGTCGCAAGCGTTTTTACTGGTCCGCTAAAAAGCGGTACTTCTTGTATCTTCTTTTCGTGATTCTTCTGCTTGCTCCTTAATATATTTTTTGACAGCATCTTCCGTTATATTACCAATTGTTTCTACGTAATATCCCCGTGCCCAAAATGCTTTGTTCCACTTACTTTGCAATTCCGGGTGTTTGTCATATATCATTAGCGTGCTTTTCCCTTTTAAATATCCCATAAAACTTGATATACTAATTTTCGGGGGAATTGCCACACTTAGATGTACGTGATCCTCACATACTGCGCCAGCTATAATCTCAACATCTTTATATTTACATAATGTGCCGATTATCTCACGTACATCAGCCTTTATTTGCCCATACAGTTGCTTTTTCCGATACTTTGGAATGAAAACTATATGATACTGGCATTTCCATTTAGTGTGTGATAAACTTTTATTGTCCATTAGGACCGCCTCCTATCTTTGAGTTTGGCTTGCGACACCATTCTCATTTTAACATAGGAGGCTTTTTATCTATATCCTCATCGTTTCCACTTACACTATTCTCCCCAGCATAGCTGGGGGATTAGACCTTTCATTAAGAGCTCTAAAGGATTGAATGGAGTTATCGAGAAAAACACTTTTGGAGATAGGTACACTTTGCGTTAAGATTTTTTATGGATGGTTGTATACATAATGTAATAAATCTAAGTCCAATTGAAGAAATTATAAATATAGTAAATAAAGGACAGAAAGTACCAATCGAGTTGGCACTTTGTCCTAAAAATCAAGCTTATCCCCTTAAAACTCCCGAAGCATCTCTACATAGCTTATCACGAACTTCTGCACATCCTCTCCTACCGCTTCGTCGTACTCCTCATCCGTTACAATGGAATTCGACAAAATGCGGATGCCGATAAACGGTACTCCGTAGGAAAAGCAAATCTGCGCCGTAGCCGCCGATTCCATGTCCTCGGTCGTCGTTTTATAGCGCCGGTGAAGCATCGCGATCCGGTCAAGCTGGTTGTTCCACTCATCCGCCGAACCGATCACGCCGCGCGCAGTGCGGTAAGGGCTTACCACCTTCTCCGCCAGTTTTAAAAGTCTCTCATCGCACGGAAAATCCGTTACTTTCTCCGTCGCCTGCTTTCCCTTATGGTAAATTTCAATCGGAAGCGGTTCAAACGCCTCCGCGTCAATTCCGGCTCCCGCGCCGCCAAACCCGTACAGCATCGCCCCCATCGGAACAACACGCTCCCCAAGCACGATATCCCCTCTGTGAAATCCGGGGTCATGTCCGCCCGCGATCCCCTGATTGATGACCGCCCGCGGCGCAAAATGCACCAGCGCAAGACTGGTCGCCGCCGCCGCATTTACCATTCCCTGATAGGTTCTTGAAATAATGACAGGTTCACGGTATTCCCCCAGAAATCCCGTATGAAATCTCCAGTTTCCGAGCGTTACGCACTCCGCCTCTGCAAGCTGCGCGATCATGTATTCCGTCTCCGTCTCCATTGCGCCCTGAATCAAAATTGACGGTCTATGTTCAAAATCGTATCTCTCCATCATACATCTATCCTTTTCATTTCTCCGGCAGCTTCTATTGTATTTCCTGCCGTCTCCTGCCATCGCCATGGCGCCCTTACGTATTTTCTTTTTCAAGAACGTCCGCATCCCGCATATCTCTACTATACGTTTTCCCTCTCCCCGCTGTCAAGGGCGTTTGCCGGCAACAGATGTAGTTTACCGAAAACAGATGCGGTTTGCAGGCAAAAGGGCAATTTCCCCCTTGACGAAGATTCCGTTCTGATTTAATGTTTAAATAAGCTGTCCGCCGACGTGCGGCGGACATAAATCAAATGACAAGGAGGTATATTCATGGAGAAAATTGCAAGCTTTACCATAGACCACATCAAACTGCAGCCGGGCGTCTATGTATCAAGAAAAGATCACGTCGGTGCGGAGGTCATCACGACCTTTGATCTGCGCATGACGTCGCCGAACGACGAGCCGGTCATGAACACCGCGGAGGTTCACACGATCGAGCACCTCGGCGCGACTTTCCTGCGCAACCACAAGGATTTCTCGGATAAGACAGTCTACTTCGGGCCGATGGGATGCCGCACCGGTTTTTATCTTCTGCTCGCAGGCGACTATGAATCCAAAGATATCGTGCCTCTCATGATTGAGATGTTCGAGTTCATCCGTGACTTTAAGGGCGAAGTGCCGGGCGCTGCCGCAAAAGACTGCGGCAATTATCTGGATATGAATCTCGGCATGGCGAATTATCTCGCGAACCGCTATCTGACGAACACGCTCTACGACATCGACGAAGCGCATCTGATCTATCCGGCATAAATATATCCGGTAAAACGCGCGCCGCCAGGTGCACACAAAGAAGCCGTTCCGATTTTAAAAACCGTAACGGCTTCTTTTCTTCTTTTCCGATGTCTGCTGGCACATCGCTCACAGCCTGACAGAGCTTCTACTGATACCGCGCCTGCAGCCTGTCATACTCACGGTTGATCTCCTGTACCGTCCCGACGTCGCCGGAACGATTGTCTGGATGATAAATCTTAAGCAGATCCTTGTAGCGCTTTTTCAACGCCTGCTTATCCTCGACCCCGGCAAAGAACAACTCGCCGCGCACGACGGCGGCACTCTTCTCTTCCTGTACCTGATGATCTGCCAGATGCTTATAGAAATTCCGCTGTCTCTCCACCTGCTTCTTCTCATCGGCAAGCTTTTTTAATTCCTCCTCAAGAATCTTCCACTTCATCTCGAAAAGCTGCTTCTCTTTCTCGATACGATCATCCTCACAGTTCTTGACGGCTGAAAAATCCCGTTTCTCCCGCTCAAGCTTCCTGCGCTCACGCTCTAGCTCCTTCTTTTCTTTCCGCAATGCCTGTTTTCCACGTTCAAGTAAATCTGCCTCTTCATGACTCCACTGCGCAAAAGCGACTTCGTCTATGTCTATTCTCATCGCTGCCTGCTCCATGGCTTTCTCTCCTTGTAAACTCAAACAAAATGTAACAGTTCAGCCTTCCGGCTTCCTGTTACAGGCATCAAGCCATGCAAAACCGCTTCGCGGTTGGGCTTGCTGCATCTCGACCACTATGCTTCCTCACGGACTTAGCAGTAAATGCTAAGTCCTGACTGAACTGTTAAAACAAAATACTACGTATAGTTTCCAACTATTGCCATGATACAACATTTAGTAGCGATGCTCAATAGGTAATATTCACTAAAAATAAGGGAATGTCACGCAGGACATTCCCCTATTTTTATATATCATCCAGAGATTCCTTTATTTTATCCATGAATCCCTTCTTTTTCTTTGGCTTCTCCTGCTTATCGGAAGATGCCGCCCCGTCCTGGACGCCGCTTCGGTTTAAGGAATCGCCCGTCAGTTCATCGAACTTGTGAAGAAGCTCCTTCGCCTCAGCATTCAGTCCCGTCGGCGTGTGCACGACCAGATCGACATAATGATCGCCGCGCACGGACTTATTGCGCAGAGACGGAACGCCCTTGCCCTTCAAGCGAATACGGGTTCCCGTCTGTGTGCCCGGCTTCACCTCATAGAGCACATCGCCGTCCACCGTACCTATGCGGATTTCACCGCCGAGCGCCGCCTGTGCATAGGAAATCTTTGCCGTAGAGTAAATATTCATATCCTGGCGCTGCAGATTCGGATGTCTCGATACCACGACCTCCACCAGAAGATCGCCTCTCGGTCCGCCGTTGACTCCCGGCTCGCCCTTCTCGCGGATGCGTACGCTCTGTCCGTTGTCGATACCCGCCGGAATCGATACCTGAATCTTCTTCTTGTTGGAAATGTAACCCGTGCCGCGACAGTCGGGGCATTTCTCCTTGACGATCTTACCGGAACCGTTACAGTCCGGACAAGTCTGTACATTCTGCACTGTTCCAAAGAACGACTGCTGGGTAAATACGACCTTTCCCTTGCCGCCGCACTTCGGGCAGGTCTCCGGGGAAGTTCCCGGCTTTGCTCCCGTTCCGTGACAGGTATGGCACTCGTCCTTTAAGACCATCTCGATCTCTTTCTCGCATCCGAATACGGCTTCCTCAAACGTGATACGGACACTTGTGCGCAGATTCGCGCCTTTCATCGGCCCGTCATTCGCCCGTCTTCTGCCGCCGCCGAAGAAATCTCCAAAAATATCTCCGAAAATATCTCCCATATCCATACCGGAGAAATCGAAGCCTCCTGCGCCGCCTGTCCCGTCAAATGCAGAGTGACCGAACTGGTCATATTGACGTCTCTTGTCCGCATCACTCAAAACGGCATACGCCTCCTGCGCTTCCTTAAACTTCTCCTCACACTCTTTGTCGCCCGGGTGCATATCGGGATGATACTTTTTGGCAAGCCCACGGAATGCTTTCTTGATCTCGTCGTCCGATGCAGTCTTACTTACACCAAGGACCTCATAATAATCTCTCTTATCTGCCATAACCTTTTCCTCTAATCTTCTCTACTGAACACAGGGTTTCCGAATGTTGCCATCCAGAAACCCCATATCTCATACATCGTGTCAAAGTATCACACTCTGACCCTCTGTAAATACCTGCTTCCCAAATTATACCTCTTTGAAATCCGCGTCTACCACATCATCATCTGCGGTGGCTGTGTTTCCTGCATCTGAAC
This sequence comes from Roseburia hominis, assembly GCA_021771815.1. Lineage (GTDB taxonomy): Bacteria > Bacillota > Clostridia > Lachnospirales > Lachnospiraceae > Roseburia > Roseburia hominis_A. Next base: position 12,989 of record JAETOE010000036.1, on the reverse strand, counting down.
CGCCCATGTTGCCCATATCCGGGCCTGCGCCTGCCGCGCCCTGTGCTGCCTGCGCCTGCTCATACATCTTTGCAAATACCTTCTGTGCGCTCTGTGTGAGCTTCTCCTGTAAGGATTTCAATTCTGCTACATCCGCTTCCGTCATCTCCTCTGCGTTCTGATGCGCATCTAAGAAGGACTTCACTGCGTTCATGTCATTCTCGACCTCAGACTTGTCGGCTGCGTCAAGGTTTCCGCCTACCTGATCCAATGCCTGCTGTGTCTGGAATACAAAGGAATCCGCATCATTTCTCGCGTCGATGGCTTCCTTGCGCTTCTTATCCTGTGCCTCGTACTCAGCCGCCTCTCTGACTGCCTTATCGATCTCGTCATCCGACATATTGGAGCCTGCGGTAATCGTGATATGCTGCTCCTTGCCTGTTCCGAGATCCTTTGCGGATACATTTACAATACCGTTTGCATCGATATCGAACGTAACCTCGATCTGCGGCACACCGCGGCGTGCTGGCGGAATACCGTCCAGACGGAACTGTCCGAGGGACTTGTTGTCCCTTGCGAACTGTCTCTCACCCTGTACAACATTGATATCAACTGCGGTCTGATTATCTGCTGCCGTTGAGAAGATCTGGCTCTTCTTCGTCGGGATCGTCGTATTACGCTCGATCAATCTGGTCGCAATACCGCCCATAGTCTCGATAGACAGAGACAACGGAGTAACATCCAGAAGTAAGATTTCGCCTGCGCCTGCATCGCCTGCCAGCTTACCGCCCTGAATGGAGGCGCCGATAGCTACGCACTCATCCGGATTCAAGGATTTGCTCGGCTCTTTGCCTGTAAGCTGCTTTACCTTATCCTGTACGGCCGGAATACGTGTTGAACCGCCTACCAGCAATACCTGGCCGATATCTGCATTGGTCAGTCCCGCATCCTTCATGGCGTTCTGAACCGGAATTGCGGTCTTTTCTACAAGATCATGTGTCAGTTCGTCAAATTTTGCTCTGGTGAGGTTCATGTCAAAGTGCTTTGGTCCCTCTGCCGTCGCCGTGATGAACGGAAGGTTGATATTCGTTGTGGTTGCGGAAGAAAGCTCCTTCTTCGCCTTCTCTGCCGCTTCCTTCAATCTCTGGAGCGCCATCTTATCGCCGGATAAGTCTACGCCCTCCGCCTTCTTGAACTCGTCGATCATCCACTGAGTGATCTTATTGTCGAAATCATCACCGCCGAGACGTGTATCACCGTTTGTCGCAAGTACTTCGATAACACCGTCGCCGATCTCAATGATGGAAACATCGAAGGTACCGCCGCCGAGATCGTATACCATAATCTTCTGCTCTTTCTCATTGTCAAGACCGTAAGCCAACGCTGCTGCGGTCGGCTCGTTGATGATACGCTTTACATCGAGCCCTGCAATCTTGCCGGCGTCCTTTGTCGCCTGACGCTGTGCATCGTTAAAATAAGCCGGAACCGTGATAACCGCTTCCGTTACTTTCTCGCCTAAGTAACCTTCCGCATCCGCCTTTAACTTCTGCAGTACCATAGCGGAAATCTGCTGCGGAGAATACTGTTTGTCATCAATGCCTACCTTGTAATCGGTTCCCATATGTCTCTTGATGGAAGCGATAGTCTTCTCTGCATTGGTAACTGCCTGACGCTTTGCAGGTTCTCCGACCAGTCTCTCTCCTGTCTTTGTGAACGCTACGATGGACGGGGTCGTTCTCGCACCTTCCTGATTAGCGATAACGGTCGGCTTGCCGCCTTCCATAACTGCTACACAACTGTTCGTTGTTCCTAAATCAATACCGATAATTTTTCCCATGATTGTTTCCTCCTCATCTAAATGAAAACATATTGTTATTACTGTTTATATTAAGATCGCAGACTACCGTCCGCGCATCTGGCCAAATTGCCGCAGTCTCTTATGATACGACTGCAACCATACTGTGACGCACCACGGAATCCTTGTACATATAGCCTTTCTGCAATTCCTGTGCGACCACGCCGGACTCATACTCACCGCTCTCCACCTGCATTACCGCATTGTGGAACTCAGGGTCGAACTCCTGTCCGACTGCCTCAATTGCCGTAACGCCGATTGCCTCCAGTTCAGCAAGCATCTGCTTATATACCTTATCCATACCGACGACAAAGGCATCCTCCTTCGCCTCCTCCTGCACTGCGGCAAGTCCGCGTTCAAAATTGTCAATGACCGGAAGAATCTTTTCTATAACGCTCCTCGCTCCCATATCGTACATCTGGGATTTCTCCTTCTCGGTACGCTTGCGGAAGTTATCGAACTCTGCCATCTGGCGTTTGAGTTTGTCGTTCAATTCCTCGATCTGCTCGTCTCTTTTATCCTTTTTCTTCTTGAAGAAGCCCTTCTTGTCACCGGACTTCTCGTCGGATTCTCTGTCCGCATCCTGCTCCGGCGTCTCGTCGTCATCTTTGTCAGCGTTTTCATCCGCTTCGTCCGTCTCCGCCGCATCCCGGGTTTCTGACTGATCTTCCCGCATCTCTTCGCCTGCTTCTGTATCTTCCGCCCCGTCCATATCCGGCTCCGTGGCTTCCGCCGTCTTCTCTTCCTCCACTGCTTCTTCTAAGATTTCTTCGTTCATCTCTGCCATCTTAATCCTCCATTATATGGTACTTATGTCTGCCCCTTCGGTTTATCTAATATCCCGTCAAGAGAACTCTTTAACACTTTTAAGTTATCCATAACTTTCTCATAATCCATTCGCTTAGGTCCCACAATACCAATTGTACCACGGATGCCCTCGCCCAGTTCATAAGTCGCCGTCACAACACTGCAGTCTTTCATTGTCTGAATCGGGCTTTCGTTTCCTATATATACCTGAATCCCCGTACTCTCCTCCTCGAGCAGATTCTCTTTCACCAGACTTACCAACTGCTGCTTCTCCTCAAAGGTAGACAACAGTTCGCTCGCCTTCTCCGTCGAATCGCTCAGTTCCGGGTACTTGAACAGATTTGTCGTACCGCTTGTATAAATACGGATGTCCTCGTCCTGTCCCATCGTCTCAGCCACCGTATCAAGCACATCACTGATGATGTCGCTGTGGATTCCCGCCTGTTCCTTAAGCTTTGCGATTGTCCCGAGGTTGATTTCCTCGAGCGCCAGCCCGTTGAGATTGGAGTTCAGCAGGATGTTGAGCTTAAGCATCGTCTCATTGTCAATCGGCTCCGACACCGGAATAATCTTATTCTTGACAAGCTTGCCCTCAGTGACAATCACTGCGAGGATTTGATCTTCATCCACATTGGAAAGCTGTATGAACTTCACCTTGTTGCGGTGATAGCTCGGCGCAGTCACCATCGTCGCATAATTCGTGTTCGCCGCCAGAATCTTCGCCACCTGCTGCAGTACCTGTTCCACCTTCTCCGTGTGCTCGATGACGAACTGCTTCATGTCGTCTACCTCACGATTCTTCTCCTGCATCAGATGATCCACATAAAAGCGATATCCCTTGTCGGAAGGGATGCGCCCTGCCGACGTGTGCGGCTGCAGAATATAGCCAAGCTCTTCCAGATCTGCCATCTCATTGCGGATCGTCGCGGAGCTTAAATTCAAGTCCGTATACTTGGAAATCGTCCGCGAGCCGACCGGCTCTCCGGTCTCAAGATAATTCCGGATAATTGCATCCAATATTTTTGTTTTTCGCTCGTCTAATTCGATTTCATCCATCGCCATTCCCCCGACCATCCGAGTATATGCAATTCCCTTTTGCCTTATTAGCACTCAATGTTGTGGAGTGCTAACATCTATGTACTTAAAATAGCACCATACTATTTCTTTGTCAACAGGCAATCTTGAAAAATTGCGTTTTTTATAATTTCTTAATATTTTCTCCTAAATATTCAACATTTACTCAAAATGACGTAATAAACGAAGAGACACCAGCTCCGGCGTTTGCCGGTCTGATGTCTCTTTTTCTACCCTCTCATTCAAATAATCCCTGATAAATTTTATACGCGAAGTTCCGTATATAAATCATTCTCCGCCAGGCTGTTTTCCGATGTACGCCAGAATGCCGCCGTCCACATACAGAATGTGACCGTTCACAAAATCGGAAGCCGGGGAAGCTAAAAATACCGCAGGTCCTGCCAGATCCTCCGCCTCTCCCCAACGCGCAGCAGGCGTTTTTGCGATGATAAACTGGTCAAACGGATGGCGGCTTCCGTCCGGCTGTCTCTCCCGAAGCGGCGCCGTCTGCGGCGTCGCAATGTAACCCGGCCCGATGCCGTTGCACTGGATATTGTAAGCCCCGTACTCACTCGCAATATTCCTTGTGAGCATCTTTAATCCGCCCTTTGCCGCCGCATAAGCGGAAACCGTCTCACGCCCCAGCTCGCTCATCATAGAGCAGATATTGATAATCTTACCCCCGCCCTGCTCGATCATATCCGGGATAACCGCCTTTGCCATAATAAAAGGACCGTTTAAGTCAATGTCTATCACCTGCCGGAACTGGGCAGCCGTCATCTCACACATCGGAATACGCTTGATAATCCCTGCATTGTTGACAAGGATATTAATATGTCCGACCTCTTTTGTGACCTGCTCCACAAACGCGCCTACCTGCTCCTCATTTGTCACATCGCAGACATAGCCATGCGCGTCTATTCCGGCCTCGCGGTAAGCCGCCATCCCCTTATCCACGAGTTCCTGATTAATATCATTAAACACAACCGCAGCTCCTGCCTCTGCAAACGCCTTCGCCAACGCAAAGCCGATGCCGTACGACGCACCGGTAACAAGCGCCACCTTTCCCTTTAAGCTAAAATCCGTCATTTTCTCCTCCAATCTACCATACAAAAACGCCTTTTCCCTGAAGCTTTAGCACCGCCTCGACATAAAAATAATCGGCATAGACATAATTCATGTTCCGTCCGGGCATATGATAGCCCGTCGTCCCGTTTTGCGTAATTCCGTCCGTATCCTCACTCCAGTCCGCACTCTTTTCGTCAATCGCGCGCAGCATTTTTATGGCTGCATCCAGATAATTTCTGCCCGTTTCCTCCGGCACAAGTCCCGACAGTTCGATCAGACCGCACGCCGCAGCGCACGCACCGATGTCGTCCTGCACCCACGGTTCTTCGGGCTGGCAGAAATCGGACGGTATCAGACCATTCTCCGGAATATTCGCGATAAAGTACGATGCAATTTTTTCCGCCGTCTCCAGATATTCCTTTTTCTGTGTATGTCTGTAGCTGGAAGTGAATCCGTAGAGTCCCCACGCCTGTCCCCTTGTCCAGGAGGAGCCCCTGCCGTAGCCCTGCCCGCCATGGTCCGTCTTCACTTCGCCGCTTTCCGGATCAAACTCAACGATATGGATCACGCTGCCGTTTTCACGGACAAAATGCTTTCTCGTCGTATCCGCGTGCCGCATCGCAATCAGTTTAAACCGCGGGTCCCCGGACGTCTCCGACGCCCAGTACAGCAGCGGCAGATTCAGCATACAGTCTATAATGGTCGCTCCCGCCATATGGACGGGCGGCGCGCCTTTCACAAGCGGCATCGACTCGTTGCCGCCGCCCCACGCGCGAATGACTCCGCAAGCCGGATTAAAGCGCCCCGCAAGCCATTTTGCCGCTGTAAGCCCATCCGCCATCGCCTGCTCATTCCCCGTAATTTTGTAATCCAGCACAGAGCCCGGAAGCCACAGATAGCCGATATCATGGCTTTCGATTTCAAGCAGGCACGGATTTAAAACTGACTCCGTGTACCGTGCGACCTTTGCATAGCGCTCATCCTTTGTCGCATCGTACAACTGCCACATCATCCCTGCCCAGAAACCGTTTGTCCAAAAGGTTCTCGTCATACCGGAAGGCCCTTCTTCGGCCGCCTTATCGTCGTGCACTCCGTCCACAGCCTGCGACGGAATTTTGCGCGCGGAACGCTCTCTCACCTTCACAAGCTTTTTTTCTATTTTGTGCACATTTTCGTCAACCCACTTTTTTTCTTCTGCGGTCAATTTTTCGTATACCATTTTACCTCCCATTCTGCCGCCGCGGATATCTTTCCTTATAGAGGATACGTTTCCCGCGATTCCGCGCGGCTTCGGCGCACATACTGCAACAATGAAAACTTATTTCTGTGCCGCTCTTCTCTCCTCAAGCACTCTTGCATTTTCATCCACCTGCTTTTTGCCAAGCGGATAGACAAGCCACAGAAGCAGGAACACCGCCAGATAGCAGATGCCCGGTAGGAGCGTTGAACAGTTGTAAATGCCGTCCTTGACGCTCTGCGTCTGCTCGATTCCTTCTACGGAGCTGACATAACCGATCGCCACCAGCACAAAACCGCCGAGTCCGCCGGCAGCCGCCTGCGCAAGCTTTCTCGAAAACGAATAAATTCCGTAGACGCTTCCGTCGTTGCGCTGTCCCGAGCGAACTTCCTGATAATCAATCACGTCGGCAAGAAACGCCCATGTCAGCATACTCATCAGACCCATTCCGATATTGCTTATAAATATCAGGACGATAAACACCACCGGAGACTTGATCCGCAGCACCCACAGTGCAATGAAAATGATTGCCGAAAGCAGCACGCCGGCGGAGCAGACCTCCTTTTTGCCGAACTTTCCCGCAAGCTTTGAAGCAATCGGCGCCATCAGCAGCATGGACAGCGTGGACGTCAGGCTGGCGAGCGCCATGATCTGCGTATTGTTAAAATAATCCTTGTACAGATATGTATTCATCGTACTCGTCAGCAGGCTTCCGATCAGCAAAAGAATCGCAACACCAATAACAACAAGCAGCGGCTTACAGCCCGCAAGCTGCTTTAACGTCTCGCCAAGTCCGACGCTCTTATTCTCGGAAACCTTCTCTGCCTTAATCTGAACGCGTTCCGTCGTCATCTTATAACAGATCAGATAAAATACCGCCGCCAAAACGCCATATATCACGGCGACAAGCGTCACGCGCTCCGGTATGATCACCTGCTGCCCCGCCTCATTCGCGCGGTACACAAGCTGTGGCGTCACCATTCCGATAATCATTCCTGCCATCACCGCACCGACTGTACGGAATACGGAAAGAGATGCGCGCTCCTTTGCATTGTTTGTCATCACCGAGGACATACTTCCGTATGGAATATTACATGCCGTATAAAAAAAGCTGCCCCACATAATATAGGTAACAAGCACCCATGCAATCTTGACCGGCATCGGAAATCCCTTCACCCAGTACATATAAATGAGCATACTGCTTAAGCCCATCGGAATCGCCATACGCTTGATCCACACACGGAACCTTCCGTCCTTTGACGGCTTTGCCGTATCACAGATCCGCCCCATCGCCGTGTCTGTAAACGCATCCACAATGCGGGCAGACATCAGAATGACACCGACAACTCCCGCGCTGATACCCAATACATCCGTACAGAACACCATCAGATACATCTGTGCAAAAAGGAATGTAAAATCATTTCCGAAATCGCCCATCATATAGCCGATTTTGTCTTTCAGTCCAAACGGAGGCACATTTTGTTTGTTTTGCTTTGAACCCATTCTTTCCTCTCTTCCTGCCGTTCTTACGGCAATTCCACCTGTTTTTAACAATTTACATAAACGTCACGGCCATGTTCATTCTTTTATTGTGCACAATCACAACTTATGTTATGATTATAACAGTCCCTCTTTGACGGGAACAGTCACAAAAGGAAACACTAATAGCACATTTTGATACAAAAAGGATGGTTCTAAAATGAAATATGACGCAGACAGCTTCCGGGCTCAAAATCAGGAGGAAATTATCCGGCGTGAGGCTATCATCAGCCAGGAATCCGTTTTCAAGCGGTACTCTCTAGAGAAAAAACTGATATCCCATGTCGCGGCCGGAAATTATGAGCAGGCCGTGCAGGTTCTCGACAGTTTTTCACGTAATCCCGAAGATTATCTGGATCTTATCGTAAGAATCCCGGATGTCCCCGACGAACAGCTCCGCTTTTTCGGCTCGCTATTAAATTCCACGCTGCGCGTCTCGCTGCTCTCCTCACAGATTCCCGTCATCCATATCCACATCATTGCAACTCATTTCGGAATCCTGCTAGAGGAGGCTCCCATCGAATATCTGAGGAATGAACGCATCATGCACCGGATCGTCGAAGCATACTGTTACTATGCCGGCGAATTCAACGGCGTGCGGCACAGCGAAACCGTCTCAAAAATCACAGACTATATTATCTTCCACATTAACGAAGAGCTTTCCCTGCATCAGATTGCAGACACGTTTCACTTTTCTGCAGCTTATGTAAATCGGATTTTAAAAAAGGAAACAGGCTACACCACGGTCCAGTACATCAAAAAAAACAGGGTTTTTCTCGCAAAAACCCTGCTCCATTTCGGGGGTCTTACAATCGCGGATGTCGCTGTCTCCGTCGGCTATTCAGACTCCAATTACTTCTGCCGCGTCTTTAAACAGCTTGAGGGAATCTCCCCCATGCAGTTTCGACGCAAAAAAGCTGCCACGCGGGAATAATCCTCGTGTGACAGCCACCGGTCTATATATGTATTCTATTGTTTATATTCATCCACCGTCTGATACACCTGAATCCGGTAAGCGTCAAGATCATTCATACCAACAAATAAACCGCCGTAGCGGAATCCGTTCTCCAACTCCTCTGCGCGCACAATTTTAACAAAGACCTGTATGACTTCCTTCGTCCATATCATAAGACTACATTCGTACACGGCTCCCATCTCCAGCTGCCCCTCACAGATGAAGCCCATTCCGCTTTTCGATAAATCGCAGATCTGTATAATGATCTTCTCCTCGGCCTGCGTTCCCAGCCGGTTCATCAAAAGCTCTGCATGAAGCTCCGTCCTGATACTCCGTCTCCGTTCTTCCATTATCCTTTCCTCCAATCCATGTCAACTCCTCATAGCATATCCCATCTTCCTTCTACTATAAAAGTATAACACATATCAGAAAAAAGTGCACTAAAACGGACGGAAACAGCAGCAATTACAGAGCATATTTAAAAACAGCATACTTAAGCACCAGTTTCCCGCGCTCGAATACGGGCGGTCATACTCGCTTCCCATATTCGTATACCACGTACCGCCATACTGCAGATGCTGCAAAAACTGACGGTATTCCATGTTGCTCGGTTCCATCTCCACCGCCCGCTTTGCGTGTTCCATCGCGATGATATTATTGCCGGTTCCCTGATTGGCGATTGCGCTGAAATAGTACCAGCGCGCCCTTCTCTCCCCAAACGGAATCTCATTTAGGGCATTGAGTGCTTCCGCATAATGACGGTTCGCAATATAATTGGCTGCAGCCTGCATCTTCGGGGAATCACTCTGACTCTGATAGCTGCGTCTCCCGCCGTAGCTGTAGCCGCCGGAGGGATCGCCGTATCCGTAGCCGTAACTGCCTCCCTGCTGCTTCTCTTTCATGATCTGGTCATACGCCTGCTGCACTTCCTTGAACTTCTCTTCTGCCTGCGCTTTGTTCGGATTATTAATATTGGCATCCGGATGGTACTTCCTGCTCAATGTCCGGTAAGCCTTTTTTATTTCATCATCAGAGGCGCCACGTGATACACCGAGCACCTGATAAGGATCTGTCATAAATCGCACCCTCGCTATTTACGCGCTTTCTTTTTTGTTTTCTCTTCTGCCTTCCGCTTCTTGATCTGAAGATATTCATACTTTGACCACACGCCGGAGTAAAGGACATTCCGTAAAATATCGGCGTGCAGCAGAATCGGAAGCCTCTCAAAGGACTTTGCACATTCCGACATCATGCTGGTAAGCAGCAGACGGCACAGGGTATCCATATCACCCTCGCTCTCCTTCATAGCATATGTCAGCGGATTGTATTCATTCCTGGAAAGATCCGCGTCATAGTCCTCGTAAGCGTCCATAATGTAAATGAACTTCCCCATGTAGAACCCAAGTGTCCGCAGTTCGTCCCGCCACTCGTCCTCGCGCCAGCAGAATACTTCTCCGAGCATCTCACCCGTGAGCCCCGCCACAGCATCGAGATTCGTCTCCTGGTTCTTCTCTACTTCCTCCGTCCTTCGTATATACGTCTCCACAGCTTTCACCTGTCTCGGATACTTCTCCATCACACGGGAATAGTCCTTATCCAGCATCTTCGCGAACGCTTTCTTCGTATACGCCTTCTCGTCCTTCCAGTCGTCAATGAGCTTATAATAAGCCAGGATCAGATTCATATCCGCCGCATAATCGGTCGCCTCATTCATCCACACGGTCCGCTTTTTCGTCGGATGCAGCGCACAGGTAATCTCAGACGATTCGTTCGGCAGTTCATAAAGCCCTGTCAGCAGTACGATCAGAAACGTCATGTCATAGTCCAAAAGCATCTGCCCCTTCGTTCCGCAATTCGATTTGAGCCTGCGGCACAATCCGCAGTAATACGCCTGATACGCATTTCTTTCCTCATCCGTCATAATCTTCTGGTTGATATTGATATAACCGAACATATCGTGTTCTCCTCCACCCACCGCTATTGCCTGTCAGCTTCTGCGCACAAATTCTTTCCTGCACTTCGGACAGGTAATACAGATCTTGCCGCGTCCCTTCGGCACGCGGACCGTCTGTTTGCAGTCCGGGCACTTGTAAAAACGATGCGTGCGTCTCTGCGCAAAACGCTTCTTCATCCGATCCCACTTTACTACATAACGGTAGCGCATATTGACAAACTTCTGATTCTCTTCATAGCGCTTCGACGTATTACGTGAAAACATGCGGAAGCAGTTGTAGATCATCAGCACAATTCCAATCCAGTAAAATATGGAAAGCAGCGGCAGCCATCCGGCAAACATGGATATCACCAGAAACACCAGCACGAATATATTCAAAAACTTCGACAATTCATCCACACCGTATCTGCCCGACATAAATCTCTGCATTTTCTCTCTCATACGCATTCCCGCCTTTCAAATTCATGAAATAATGGTAAGCCCGGAAAAATAACGTGTCAACCGTTCTATTGTCTTTTAAGAAACATTTTATACTTTGGTTAGAAACTAAAACAGTTGTACCTTCCGCTGCATATCCTGGACATCGTTTGCGTACAGAACCGCCGTCTCCGAAGAAATACGGCTCCTCATGTAGAGATTATAAATCGCGTCGTCCAGCAGTTCTATGCCGTCTCTGCTCTCCGACTGCGCAAGTCCCGCCAACTGACTGATTCTGCCTTGCGCGATCATATTCCGCGACGCAGGACCCGCCAGAAGCAGTTCAAACGCTGCGACGCGCCCGCCGCCTTCCGCCGGAAGCAGCTTCTGCGCAAGCGCGCCCTTTAGTACGCCCGCAAGTCTCTGTGCTGTCTTCTCTGACTCGCCGCCTATTCTTATCACACGCTCTAACGCTGCATCTATCCCCGGTTCCCGGCATGCCGCAAATACCAGACAGCCCGATTCCGCTGCTGAAATCGCGAGAGATACGCTTGCCGCATCACAAAGTTCACTCATAAGAATGACATCCGCATCCTGCTTGCCCGCTGCCAAAAGCGCGCTCTCGTAAGAAACGCTGTCTTTTCCGATTTCCCGCTGCAGCACTAGTGAATTACATTGTCCGTACATATATTCTATCGGCTTTTCTATCGTGAGAATCGTCCGCGTTTCATTTGCCGCGAGTGCTCCCACAAGAGCTGCAAGCGTTGTCGTCACGCCGCTCCCCGCTGCTCCCGTCACAAGAATAAGTCCGCTTTTCTCCCGTGCAAGCCGTTCCGCCGCGTCCGGTATGCCAAGCTCCTTCGGCGCAGGAGGCGCAAGCGGCAGCAACCTTAACGCCAGCGCATAGCCGCCCTGCTGCCGGCATAGATTCACCCGCATCCTGCAGCACTCTGTAAGCGTGTAACCTGTCTCCGCTTCCCCGGTCTGCCCGAACCGCTCCATCTGCGCATCCGTAAACAGTCCCCCGCAAAGCGCGGCAAGCCATGCATCGTCCGCCTCTTCCTCTGTCGGCAGCAGCCTGCCGTCCACGCGCCGGTACACCTTGCACCCGGACGCCAGATGTACATCTGAAGCCCCCTGTTCCATCGCCTGAGTTATGATTTCCCGCAATCTCTTTAATGCGTTTTCTCTTTCCATTTACCACACCCCTTTTATCTGCACCGTTACAATATCATCGTATCGTTTTCACTCATTATACCGTGTGCGAAAGCAGCACACGATCGGCATTCGCCGTCTGCACTCCGTTTCAGTCCGCGCTGAGCAGATGTCCACCGGACATCTAGCGCCGTCAATCATACAAGCACGTTGACTCGCTTACACTCATTACATCATACAACATTTTGTTCTATGTTTCAAACCTTCTATATCTAATCCATATTGTATTTCATCAAATTATTAACGGACGAAAAAAGAACGCCTGACAGGCGTTCTCTCTAAACGCTATATTATATGTAATGATAAGCAGAGCGATAAGCCGGGTTATGTCTAAACTGCGGCAAGCCGCAGTCGGAATGATCATCTATCTAGGATGGCTGTTGCCAGCCACCTCAAGCAACCTACCTAAAGCTGGCGGGCCGCGTCAACGCTTTGATTCGGTCTTGCTTCGGATGGGGTTTACATGTGCCCCCGCTGTTACCAGAGAGGCGGTAGTCTCTTACACTGCCCTTCCACCCTTACCAACCCGCCCTTAAACGGGCGGGTCGAAGAATCCTTACGGATTCTTCCATTGCAACCGAGGCTGCAACGGGCGGTATATTTCTGTTGCACTATCCTTGGAGTCGCCTCCACCGGACGTTATCCGGCATCCTGCCCTGTGAAGCCCGGACTTTCCTCACCCCGGCGACAAAGCTGCAAGAACCTCTGGATTCCCACAGCTTTGTCACCGGGCCGCGATCATTTGCCCTACTTATCATGACATAACAGATAACATTATACGTTGCATCCCTTAAAATGTCAAAATCAATTTTTATCAGCCAATACCGCCTCCCTTTTCTCGATGATAACTTTGATCTCTTCCATACTTTTCTCCGCTACATCTGCGATC
>JAETOE010000075.1 GCA_021771815.1 Roseburia hominis | reverse complement strand
AGTCTTATAAGAAGATAATAACAGAAGGAAGATAGATTAGAGAAGTGAAAGGTAGACAAGATGTTTCATGGCGCATTGGTGCCTTTCGCAGAAAGGCGGATTATAATTATGAAGAAATGGATAAGCACCATCCTTTGCGCGGCGCTTGGCGCCGTATTGCTCTGCGGCTGCGGCGTTTCGCTGGAGGGGGATGAGAGCGTCGTATATGTGGATAAAAAGGGAATCGTGTATTCGCTCGATGTGGAGGCGCTGGATGAGGATTTCTATGACGAGACGGAGCTTGAGGCTTTCGTGGACGAGGCGGTAGAGGCATATACGAGCGAGCACGAGAAGGGGTCCGTGAAGATGGAGGAACTCACCGCAGAGGACGGTGTGGCAAAGCTTAAGATGCGCTATAGGACAGCGCAGGATTACACGGATTTCAATGGCATTGAGATGTATCAGGGAGAAGTCGTTGCTTCTCTGGCAGCGGGCTATGTGTATGACGGAGCGTTTGCGCGTGTGGAGAACGGCAAGGTGACAGGTTCCGCGACGAAGCAGGAGATTTATGCGGACGAGGATCTTAAGGTCGTAATTATCCGCGCGAATACAGATGTAAAGGTCGATGGGGAAATCCGTTACGTTTCCTGTGAGAATGTCAAGCTCACAGGCGCGGACAGCGTATCGATCCGCAACGGATATTATCTGGACGCCGGTCCGGCGGCAGCGGCGGAGACTATGGCGCCGGGAACGGAGAGCCTTGCAGAAGAGAGTGCAGGGACAGAGCAGGCCGGGAGCGATGGAAACGGACAGACGGGCGCAGGTTCGGAAGCGTCGGGCAGCAGCTCTTTTGAGACGGACGTTTATACATTTATTATCTATAAATAGCAGTAATCAATAGGAAAGGCGAGGAATTAGTGATGGAAAAATCAATGGACAAAATCGTAGCACTGGCGAAATCAAGAGGCTTAGTATATCCGGGATCTGAGATTTACGGCGGTCTTGCCAATACATGGGACTACGGGAATCTCGGCGTGGAACTTAAGAATAACGTAAAGCGCGCATGGTGGCAGAAGTTTATTCAGGAGAATCCGTATAATGTCGGTGTGGACTGTGCGATTCTGATGAATCCGCAGACGTGGGTGGCTTCGGGACATCTCGGTGGGTTTTCCGATCCGCTGATGGATTGTAAGGAGTGCCATGAGCGTTTCCGTGCGGATAAGATCATTGAGGATTTTGCAGAGGAGAAAGGCATTACTCTGGAAGGCTCTGTAGACGGATGGACACAGGAGGAGATGAAGAATTTCATCGAGGAGCATCAGATTCCCTGTCCGACCTGCGGCAAGCATAATTTTACCGATATCCGTCAGTTTAATCTGATGTTCAAGACGTTTCAGGGTGTGACCGAGGATGCGAAGAATACCGTATACTTAAGACCGGAGACGGCGCAGGGTATCTTCGTCAACTTCAAGAATGTACAGAGAACCTCCCGCAAGAAGATTCCGTTCGGTATCGGGCAGATCGGTAAGTCCTTCCGAAATGAGATCACACCGGGTAACTTTACGTTCCGTACACGCGAGTTCGAGCAGATGGAACTTGAGTTCTTCTGCGAGCCGGGAACCGATCTGGAGTGGTTTCAGTACTGGAGAGGCTTCTGCCGTGACTGGCTGATTTCCCTCGGCATCAAGGAGGATGAGATGCGTCTGCGCGACCACGATCCGGAAGAGCTTTCCTTCTACAGCAAGGGTACGACCGACATCGAGTTCTTATTCCCGTTCGGCTGGGGAGAGCTTTGGGGCATTGCAGACCGTACCGATTATGACCTTGGACGTCATCAGGAGACTTCAGGGCAGGATCTTACATACTTCGATGATGAGAAGAATGAGAGATATCTTCCGTATGTGATCGAGCCGTCGCTCGGCGCGGACCGCGTGGTGCTGGCATTCTTGTGCGCCGCTTACGACGAGGAGAACATCGGCACGGAGGAGAAGCCGGATGTGAGAACCGTGCTTCATTTCCACCCGGCGCTCGCGCCTGTTAAGATCGGCGTACTGCCGCTTTCCAAGAAGCTCTCCGAGGGCGCAGAGAAGGTATTTACACAGCTTTCGAAGAAGTATAACTGCGAGTTCGACGACAGAGGGAATATCGGCAAGCGTTACCGCAGACAGGATGAGATCGGTACGCCGTTCTGCGTGACCTATGATTTCGAGTCTGAGACAGACGGTGCGGTGACCGTCCGCGACCGTGACACGATGGAGCAGGAGCGAGTGAAGATAGAGGAGCTTGACAGCTATTTTGCAGCTAAA
>JAETOE010000035.1 GCA_021771815.1 Roseburia hominis | reverse complement strand
CATGTCGATGCGAATAACGACGGAATCTGTGATAATTGCCAGAGCCAATACGCACATAGCGGCACGACGAACAGTGGACATTGCAGTCATGTCGATGCGAATAACGACGGAATCTGCGATAATTGCCAAAATCAATATGCGTATAGCGGCACAACGAGCACGGGATATTGCAATTATGTCGATGCAGACAACAACGGAATCTGCGATAATTGCCAGAACCAATATGCACATAGCGGTGCAGGCTGTGCAAACGGATATGCCAATTCTTCGACACGTGGATATGGAAACGGGCACCATGGCGGAAATCATCACGGAAATCATCACTGATCCTTTTTATGAGGCGGTGTGCGGCGCTTTTGCAGCACACCGCCTTGCTCTTTGTGCCAATCTGCACTATAATAAAAGTCAGAACACAGGGAGGTGATGCGTCAATGCAAACGGAACATGATACGGTTAGAATTGTTGAGACTTATTCGGATATGGTTAGACGCATCTGCCTGTATCATCTGAAGAATATTGCGGATACAGAGGATATTTGTCAGGACGTCTTTATGAAATACATGCTGTATGACGGCAGCTTTGCGGATGCGGAGCATGAAAAGGCATGGCTGATCCGGGTTGCGATCAACGCGTGTAAGGATCACTTCAAGAGCTTGTTCCGGCATAAAACCGTTCCTCTGGATGTGTTGGCGGAAGAAACAGTTACTTTGGAACCGGAGCAATCAGAGGTATTAGAAGCCGTTCTTTCTCTGCCCGCCAAATATAAAGATGCAATTTATTTGCATTATTACGAGGGCTATTCGGCGTCTGAGATTGCCGGTTTGATGAACTCAAAGGAGAATACCGTCTATTCGCTTCTGTCGCGCGGACGCGCTATTCTCAAAGAAAAGCTGGGAGGTGACGGACTTGGAGAATAAAATAAGAAGTGCCTTTGAGCAGGTCAAAGCGTCAGATAAAATGAAAAGTTCTACGATACAATACTTGCAGCAGGCGCGCACAGCTCAAAGTCCGAAGACCACGGCGCACAACTGGCAGCGGTCACTTGTCGCTGCCTGTGCAATGCTTTTTATCGTAGCGGGTATAGGCGGACTCTATACGGTGCAGACACCGGTATCTTATGTCAGTATTGATGTCAACCCGTCTATTGAGCTTGCGCTCAATCGGTATGATCGTGTTGTATCGGCAACGGCATATAACGAGGACGCGGCGACTATTTTGGACGGCTTGAAGGTCAACGGGCTGTTCTACATCCAGGCGATTGATGTCATTGTGGAAAGCGACGCAATGCAGCCTTATCTGACGGAGGATTCGGCGTTGACCTTTACCGTTGCATCCGGCGCCACAGACAAGGAAGCAGAGATCATGACGGAGATTGAAAGCTGCCCCGGCTGCTTTTTGCATGGAGGTGTGAGTTGTGCGGCGGATGTTTCGTCCCTCACGGAAGCGCATGGATGTGGAATGTCATTTGGAAAATATGTGGCTTATCTCACGCTGTCCCAGTATGACGATACCATTACGACCGAAGACTGCCAGCACATGACGATGGGCGAAATTCACAGCCAGATCAGTGCGCATGAATCAGGTGAAGAACACGGAAATAATGAGATGCACCATTCGAATCATAACGGTAAAAAGCGGGGTGGACACCATTAGGTAAGGATAACCGTCAATATGTTTACGATAGGAGAGCAGCGATGGGAAAAGATACGCGTCTTGTCAACATATATCTTAAGATACATAATAAACGTCCGCTGACTATGGATGATCTGGGCTATCTCGCAGAGTATGCCCCGGAATGTTTTGAGAAAACATGTCAAAATGTTGTATATAATATTCCCGAAACAAAGCCGATCATGGAACCTGTCGAACGGGAAGTGCAGGAGGAAGAAGCAAAGCCCCAGCCCGTCGAATCGCCGGGTATCGAGCAGGTGTTAGAGAATTTAAAACGTATGGAAATGAACGATTTTCCCGTTGCAGACATTGATGTTGACAAAGTAAAGAGTTTATTGGGGAACTTGTATATGGAATTGCTGTTCCCGCATAACGATAAAGATACGTTTATGAATATGTCGAGTCAGGGAAATACATCTTCATTTGATAAAAAGGCATAAAAGCGTCAATGTTTTCGCCTTACAATCACTTAGTATTGTTGTATATTCAGAAAATCATATTGGAATAAAAAGACCATGGTAATTTGCACGTTGCGGCAGCCATGGTCTTTTTGCGTCGTGGGCAGCAGGCTTGTAGAAAGAAATATTGAAGCAGTGAAAATAGTTTACCTTGAGTTAACCATTGGGGATTATTGTATACCTGTCGGTTGGGAAGGGAGGAAGATAAAATGAATGAGGTTTGTGTTATTACCGGCGGAGGGAGCGGCATGGGTCTTGCGGCGGCAAAATATATGCCGAAGGAAAAGAGCATCATTTTGTCGGGCAGGACAGTAAAAAAACTGGAACGTGCGGCAGCGGAACTGAAGGAACTGGGCTATGAGGTTCATGTCCATGCCTGCGATACATCGGATCGTGCAAGCGTTCAGGCGCTGGCGGAATATGCATCCTCTTTAGGAGAGATTAAAAATGTCATAAACGCGGCAGGAATGTCCCCGGCAATGGCGTCTCCTGAGCAGTTGCTGCGCGTCAATGCACTTGGAACGGTATATGTGAATCAGGAATTTTCCAGGTATATGAACCGGGGGAGCGTAATCGTTGATGTTTCATCGAATTCCGCTTATGTATTGCCGAAGTTTTTGATCAGTAAGAAGACGTATATGCTTGCCGAGACCGATGAAAGAGAGTTTATAAGAAAACTGTTAAAGAAAAGCAGTCTTCCGAAGGGAGAATATGAAAGAGCCGGATTTGCATATGCAATGTCTAAAAATTTTGTGGTATGGTATGCGGCAAAATGTGCGTTTGATTACGGAAAGAGAGGAATCCGTGTCGTTTCCTTAAGCCCCGGGCTGATTGCGACGGATATGGGCAATTTGGAAGCAAAAGAGGGCGGCAGCCTGATCCAATATGCCGCGGAGGAACGGATGGGTACGCCGGAGGAATTGGGGTTTGCGATTGCAATGGCGGCTGACGAACGCAACGGCTATCTGGCAGGAGTTGATATTCTCTGTGACGGAGGCAGTACAAACGGAAAAAAAGAATTTAAACGGATGCATGTAAAATAGAAGAAAGGTGGATGAAGAATATGGGAAAAACAATTTATTTAGTAACGGGTGCGGCTGGATTTTTGGGAAGCCATGTATGTGATGAACTTCTTGAGCGGGGAGACAGTGTAAGGGCGTTAGTCCTTCCGGGAGACAAATCCGTTAAGTATGTTCCGGCCGCTGTGGAGATCGTGGAGGGAAATCTTTGCGATGAGGATTCACTGGAAACCTTTTTTACGATTCCCGAGGGAGCGGAATCGGTTGTCATTCATTGCGCAAGCATGGTCACGACCAATGCGGAATTCAACCAGAAGCTGATCGATGTCAATGTTGGCGGCACAAAAAATATGATCGCCAAGTGCCTCGAACATACAGAATGCAAGAAAATGGTATATGTAAGTTCTACGGGGGCAATTCCGGAACAACCGAAAGGGACGGCAATCAGGGAAACGGATCGTTTCACGCCTGTCGACGAAAAAACACAGGTAGGATGTTACAGCCAGTCCAAGGCGATGGCGACACAGGAGGTACTTGATGCCTGTAGGACCAGGGGCCTAAAGGCATGTGTTGTTCACCCCAGTGGAATTTTAGGACCGAAGGATTTTGCCGTCGGGGAGACAACAGGAACCATCATAAAGATTATGAACGGGGAAATGCCGATCGGCATGGGCGGGTCTTTCAATCTTTGTGATGTGCGCGATCTGGCGAAGGGCTGCATCGCTGCGGCGGACAAAGGCAGAATCGGAGAGTGTTATATTCTGGGGAATAAGGAAGTGACATTAAAAGAAGTGTGCCAGATGCTTCATGATGCCAGCGGATGTAAGACGCCCCACTTTTATGTTCCGATCAAGATGGCATACCTGCTTGCCGCCCAGATGGAGAAGAAGGCGCAGAAGACAGGCGAAAAGCCTCTGATGACAAATTTTGCCGTCTATAATCTGGCAAGGAATAATGAGTTCGATTATTCCAAGGCGGAAAGAGAACTGGGTTACCACACAAGACCTTATGCTGAAACGCTAAAGGATGAGGCGCGTTGGCTGATCGAGGAAAGTCTTGTTGCAGGTCAGAAATAAGGAAGGAGAGAGGATATGAAGGATAGCATCGTTGTGAACAGGGAAGACGGGAGCACCGGAGAATTTGTGGGCGGAAAGGATTTTGTGGAGGCAGTGGCGAAGGCATCCTCCAAAGAGGAGCTTAGACGGATCCTGGCGGCCGGCGGCGTAGACGGCTTCAGTGAGGCAGAGCTGGAAGAGAGCTACAGGAACCTGGCGTTGTCCCAGGACTGGAACGCCGTGAAGAAGCTGTTTGATGACAGGGACTATGTGAGTTGCAGGAAAAAGCTGGAAGAACACGGGCTCGCGGCTACACGGGAAGAATTCGATCTGATCAATGAAGTGATTGCGACAGCGACGGACGATGCGCTGGTGGCGGAGCTCACCCGGACAAGGGATGTGGAAAGTTCACTGGAGGTACTGCACAGGCACGGGTATTACAAAATGACGGAGGATTTTCTTCTGCTGGTGAGGGAAAACGTCCTGCATCTGCGCGAGGATGCGCTCCTGACTCCGGAGGAACTTAAGGAGTTTTCGGGAAACAGTTTCTTTGAACGCTGTAAAAAATCCATCAATCTGATTTTTGCCTTAAGCAGCATCGCGGGACTGGCGCTGGGAGTCAGCAGTGTAGCGGATCCCGCGCTGCTGATCGCCATTGCAGGGGGAGTCAGTCTGGTGCTTGGAATCGATCATGTCGATGAGGGAAGAAAATAATATTTTCCTTGTTATTTTTTGAGGATTCTGCAGCCGCGCCGTTGTCGCGCGGCTGCGCATACGGAATCAGACCTTATAAAATCCCGCAAAATAAGCCGGAACGTTAAGCGTTGTGCCTGTGGCGTGAAACTCTCCGCCGAACGAATAAATACATTCTTTCGGTGAAAATTCACACGGAAAAGCAGCCTCATGCGCGGATGGATTTAAGATGACAAGAATCCGCTCGTCGTCCCAAGAGCGCAGATACGCAAGCGGGTAGGTGTCTTTCTTTGCATAGACAAATTCGATTCCGCCCCTGCTAAGCAGCGCAGGGTGCGCCATGCGGATTTCAATCAGCCGTTTTACTTCGCTTCTTAAGGAATGCGGATCAACCATCTGCGCCTCGGCGGTCGGACGGTCGACTGCTTTATCCTGCGGGATATAGAGCTGGTCGGACGGCGCGGCGCTGAAACCGGCGTTTGTCGTGTGATCCCACTGCATCGGTGAGCGCGCGCCGGTCCGTTCGTAGCCGCCCTCCACGGAAGCAAGTCCCTCGACGTGCCGCATACCGATCTCGTCGCCGTAGTAGATAAACGGCGCGCCGGGCATGGACAGGAGGAAGGCGAAGGCAATTTTTGCCTGATCGCCCTCTATGGTTCGCGCCAGACGATCCATGTCATGATTACCGGAGGGGATGCAGATCAGGCCCTTCTGTTCGGATTTTGCATAATTTTCCTTATACTTTTCTACGAATTCGAAAGCGTCTCCCTCGCCTGCAAAGAACGGTCTTTCACAGCGGAACAGATCGTTGTAGTGGGAGGGACCGAAGTGCAGCAGGAAATCCATATGGAAACCGCCCTGCAGACTCTTGTCAGGCTCGCCCCATTCGGAAATCATCGCCGCGTCCGGGAACTCCTCGTCAAGAAATGCACGGATATCCTGCCAGAGCCGGATCGTACCCTTTCCGTCCTCGTCGCATTTCACGAGCGAACCCGCCATATCGACGCGGAAGCCGTCGCAGCCCATGCCAAGCCAGAAACGCATGATGTCCTTGAGCGCGGCGATCGTCCCCTGCGGACCGGGAGCGTCTGTTGCCTGCTGCCATTTTTTCTCTGGATCCGGCTTGTAATAGCCGTAATTCAGCGCAGGCTGATGGGAAAAGAAATTTACCGCGCAGCTTCCGTTCCGCTCCGAAATGCCCCGGATGGAAGCGCAGCCCGTCGGCTCTTCCCACACGTTGTCTGTCCAGATATAGCGGTCGGTAAATTCGTTTCGCGCCGCTTTCATGGATTCCTTGAACCACGGATGCTCCACCGAGGTATGCCCCGGAACGAGGTCGAGCAGGACGTGCATGCCGCGCCCATGCGCCGCGCCAAACAGCCGCTTTAAATCCTCGTTCGTGCCGTAGCGCGGCGCAGCCTTATAATAGTCGGAGACGTCGTAGCCTGCGTCGCCGAACGGGGAGGCAAAGCAGGGATTGAGCCACAGAGCCGTGCAGCCAAGCTCTCTGATGTAGTCGAGCTTCTCGATGATTCCCGTAAAATCGCCGATACCGTCGGCATTGGTGTCATTAAAAGACTGCGGATAAATTTCGTAGAATACGGCGTTATCCAGCCAGTCAGGGTAATTTTTTGTGTTCATACTATCACGCACCTTTCATATCGAAATGTTTTCTTATATATGGTACAATACGATAAAAGAACCAGAATTCCTACTGAAATACTACTGGTTTCTGGTACGATACTACTATTTTGGGAGAGATTTCGCATGGCGACAGAGGTTTTTAAGGAGAAGCGGGTTCACAGCTCCCGGCTTGTGCCGTTCAGCTACTACGAATCGTGCCTGCCCGATTATTTTTCAAATGTGCCGCTGCACTGGCACAAGGAATTTGAAGTGAATTATATTCGTAACGGGCAGGGGGAATTTATCTGCGGGGACGACAGATTTTGTTTTGAGAAGGGAGATATCATCGTTGTGCAGCCCGATATGCTGCACGCAGTCCGTCCCGGCAGCGATGAGGTCACACTGTATGATACGCTTGTTTTCAGCGCGGAAATGTTCGTGGGAGCGGGCGGCGACCGCAGCGCGCTGGAATTTTTTATCCCTCTCGCGGAAGGTTTGATGCTTGTCGATACAGGGATAACCCAAAGTCACGAACGCTACAGCGAGCTTGTGGCATGTGTCCGGGAAATTTTTAAGAATGCGAAGAAAAATACGCCTCTTAACGATATTGTGTTAAAAAGCGAATTGCTGCGTTTTTTTGCCATTCTCGCGGAGAGCGGGAGCGTGCATCCGGCAGCCCGCGGTGCGTCCGCCAAAAGCGAACTGATCCGCCCGGCGCTTTCTTATATCAACGAACATTTCAGGGAGAGTATTACGATCGAACAGCTTGCGGAGGCTTCGCATTTGAGCAAGAGCTATTTTATGAGCTGTTTTAAGAATGCGGCGGGCGTCGGGGCGATTGAATATATCAACCAGATCCGGGTCAAGGCAGTCTGTGAGCGTCTGCGTGCGGGTGGCGGAAATATTTCCGAAATCGCTTTCGAGTGCGGTTTTGCCAACCTTGCCAATTTTAACAGGCAGTTCAAACGGCAGGTCGGAGCGTCGCCGAAGGAGTACCGGAGCATGAATTTACAGCGGCGGTAAAGCATGTGGATAAATGGCGGTAAAGCACGTGGATAAATGGTGGTGACAAGAATGCTTTGGGTATGTTACAATTTTAACGGTTATCCGTATGACAGATATGTGATTGCGAAAGAGGGAAACAATATGAGAAGGAAAGACAGGGAAGTAAACGATGTCAAAGAAATAGAAAGCATTCTGGCGGGCTGTAAGACGGCGAACGTAGCGATGATCGACGAGGGAGCGCCCTACGTTGTACCGCTCAGTTACGGCTACGAACTGGCGGACGGTCGGCTTACGCTGTATTTCCACAGTGCAAAAGAAGGAAGAAAAATTGACGTGTTAAAGAGAAATCCTGCGGTATGCTTTTCGATTTTTAGGGAGGGAGAGCCGGTGCGCGCCGAGACGCCCTGCAATTTTGGGTACTGTTTTTCAAGCGTGATAGGAAACGGGAAGGCGGAGTTCGTGGAAGACATAGAAGAAAAGAAGTACGCGCTCGGGAAGATGTTCTTGCAGCAGGCGGGAGAGCGCGTCGATTTCACGGAAGCGCAGGCGGACGCGGTGTGCGTGTTCAAGGTGGTTTCGGAGGACTTTGCCGGGAAGCGGAAGGCGAAGATGTAAAGCAGATACGTGTGTCGTTTGTATGGGGAGAACAATTATGTTTACATTCAAAAAAGACTACAAAGAGAACGAGCAGCTTCGCGCGAGCTTTAACGCACTGGCAAAGCGTACCTTCGGTCTGGATTTTGAGGACTGGTATCAGAACGGATATTGGCGCGAAAATTATATCCCGTATTCGATGGTGTGCGACGAAAACGTGGCCGCGAATGTGTCGGTGAATTTGACGGATATGCTGATGAATGGCGAGGTAAAGCGGCTGATTCAGCTCGGCACGGTGATGACGGACGAGGCGTTTCGCGGGCAGGGATTGATTCGCGGGCTGATGGAGGAGATTGAGAAGGACTATGCCGGGAAGACGGACGGTATGTACCTGTTTGCAAATGACAGCGTGCTTGACTTCTATCCGAAATTCGGTTACCGGAAAGCGGCGGAATACCAGTATGTGAAGGCTGTGCAGAACGAGGGAATGCAAGGCGCAGATGCGCAGAATACAGCCGGAGAGGAAGAGAGAGCGCGCAAGGTGCAGGCGTCTGCGGCTCGTCAGCTCCCCATGCAGGAGAGAGCGCAGTGGGATAAGCTGGAGGCGGCGATAGAGAGTAGTGTGCATCACGAACGGTTTGACATGATACATAACAACGGACTTTATATGTTCTATGTGACGAAATTCATGCAGGAAAACGTCTACTACGACGCGGCGCATGACGCATATGTGATCGCAGAGCAGGAAGGGGACACGCTCACACTGCACAGCGTATTTGCGCCGAATCAGATTCGTTTAGACGATGTGATCCGGGCGTTCGGGGACACGGTTCAAAACGTGGTTCTTGGATTTACGCCGAAAGATACGTCGGGTTTTCTGGCAAGAGAGGTGTATGAGGAGGATACGACGCTTTTTGTGAAGGGCGGCGTATTTGAAGACTTTGAGGAACAGAAGCTGATGTTTCCGACACTGGCGCACTCATAGGGATAAGAAGATTTAAAATTTTTTACGACGCATGCATAGAGGGAGAACATATGATAGGAAAAATTCTTCTTGTCGAGGATGACAGGGAACTTGCGGAGATTACGGCGGATATGCTGCGCGCTTACGATTATTCTGTAAAAATTGCGGGAGGCTGTGACGAGGCGTACGAGGCATTGACGAAGGAGCAATATGCCCTGATGATATTGGACATCAATCTGCCGGACGGAACGGGCTTTGAGGTGTGCAGGGAACTCCGTGCGGCTTCCCGTATTCCGGTAATCTTTGCAAGTGCGCGCGGGGACGAGGACGATAAGCTTACGGGTTTCGAGATTGGCGGGGATGATTATCTGGCGAAGCCGTATTCGCTCAAAGAATTGCTTGCGCGTGTAAGGGCGCTGATGCGGAGAACATACGGCGGGGCAGAGGGAGAGAAGGTCTACGAGTTTTCAAACATAAGAGTGGACACAGGGCTGCGCAGAGTGGAGCGCGGCGGGGTCGAAATCCGTCTTGCCCTTAAGGAATTCGACTTGCTGGCATATTTGTGCGAGCATTCGAACCGCGCCGTGAAGAAGGAAGAACTGCTTCATGAGGTCTGGGGAGCCTTTTCGGAGGCTGAGATATCGACCGTGGCGGTTCACATCCGGTGGCTTAGGGAAAAGCTGGAGGAGGACGCGGCGAATCCGAAGCTGATTTTGACCGTGTGGGGCGTCGGTTACAAGCTGTGTACGGATATCGGCTGAATTGTCAGGAAGGCTGATTTTCATTGGCTTGCAATCGGACACGGATTGAGGAAGTATTGTAAAAGCAGCCGTAAGGAGGTTATCTTGAAAAAGCATTATATGTGGAATCTGTTCGTATTGACAGGCGTTTTGTTTCTGGTCTGCGGCGGATTCCTCTTTTTTTCCGTAAAAACAGAGACAGACATGGAAACAGGGGAGCGGCTTGTCCTGTTAAATGAGATCGAGCAGCTTACGAGCGCGGCGGACGGGAGCAATCCGGCAAAGGAGCAGATTGCGCTTCTGCGGGAAGAACTGCAAAAGGAGAGCGCCGCAGGAAGAACGGAATACAGAAAGAATATCGTAGTTTGGTCTGGCGCGCTTATGTTTGCCTATGTTCTGTTTGTGCTTTGTTTTCTTTATGTGAAGATACTGCGTCCGTTCGGAAAGCTCGAGGCGTACGCGGGGGAGGTCGCCAAGGGGAATCTGGATATTTCCCTGCACTATGAGCGGGAGAACTTCTTCGGTGCGTTCACCTGGGCATTCGATCATATGCGAAATGAGATTGTTGCAGCGCGGAAATGCGAGGAGAATGCCATCCGGGAAAATAAGACGATCATCGCCGCACTGTCGCACGATATCAAGACGCCGATCGCGTCAATCCGGGCGTATGCGGAAGGTCTGGAAGCGAACCTGGAAGGAGATTATGAAAAGCGCTGCCGTTATCTTGCGGTGATTATGAAAAAGTGCGACGAGGTGACGAGGCTGACAAATGATCTGCTGCTGCACTCCCTGTCGGAGCTTTCTCATCTGCAGATACAGGTGCAGAGGACGGATATAGCAAAAGTACTGGAAGAAATCTTAAGTGAGCTGGAATATGAAGAGATTGTACCATGCAGACCGATACCGAAGGCAGAGGCGGCGGTTGACCGGAAACGTCTGGCACAGGTGATGGAGAATCTTATCGGCAATGCGCGCAAGTACGCACCGGGAAGCAGGATTGATATATGGGCGGGAGCGGACGGCGGCCGGTATGAAATTCATGTGAGAGATCACGGCGCAGGAATCCAGCCGCAGGATATGCCGTTTCTGTTTGATAAATTTTACCGGGGACAGAATGTCGGTGATGTGCCCGGTTCGGGGCTGGGGCTTTATATCGTGAAATATATTATGAACCGGATGGGCGGGCAGATTGAACTGGTGAACCATGAGGACGGTCTGGAGGCGGTTGTCGTGATTCCAATCTCTTAAAGACTTCTTAATAACTTTTCTGCTATATTAAGCCCCAAGGAGGCAGGAGAGAAATATGAAAAATGCGATTATAAAAACGACAGATCTGTGCAAGAGCTTTGCCAACAACGGGAGGCAGAATCATGTTCTGGATATGGTCAATCTGGAAATTTACGAACAGGACTTTACGGTGATCATGGGTTCTTCAGGAGCCGGAAAATCAACACTTTTGTACACGATAAGTGGAATGGACGCCGCGACGAGCGGCAGCGTGCAATATCGTGGGACGGAGCTTGTGGGGTGCAGGGAAAAGGAGATGGCGGATATCCGGGCGCGGAAGTTCGGGTTCGTTTTCCAGCAGATGCATCTGGTGAGTAATCTGACATTGTTCGAAAATGCGGCGGTGGTCGGTTATCTGGACGGTACAAGAAGCAAAAAGGACGTAGATTCGCGCGCCGAAATGCTGCTTTGTAAGATGCATGTAGAGCATGCGAAGGACCGCCTTCCGTCACAGGTATCCGGCGGGGAAGCACAGCGTGCGGCGATTGCAAGAGCGCTTATCAATGAACCGGATATCATTTTTGCGGATGAGCCGACGGGCGCGCTCAATAAGCAAAATACGAAAGAGGTACTGGAGCTTTTGACGGAAATCAACAGGCAGGGACAGAGCGTCCTTATGGTGACGCATGACGTCCGGGCGGCAATCTGCGGCAGCCGCTTTCTCTATTTGGAGGATGGCAGGATCATCGGGGAGATGACTATGCCGCCCTACGAGGAGGAAAATGCAAAGAACCGGGAAAAGCAGCTTGAAGCGTGGCTTTCCTCGATGTCATGGTAGGAGGTGGGGAAAGATGAAGTATCTGACTTTACTAAAAGGGAATATCAGGCATCAGCGGGGAGGATTTATCGGAATTACGATTTTGATTTTCATTATCAGTACAATGTTGTGCGCGGTGCTTGCCGTCGTAAAGAACGGCGCGTCCTATGAGAGCGAACAGTTGGACCGGGTGGGCTATGGAGATGCGGCCGCGTGGGTGCTTTCGCTGCCGGGGCTTGACAATATGGTAGGGCAGTTGGAAGCGCTCGATGAGACGGCGAAGGTAGAAAGGCAGAAAGTATTTTATGCGAAACATATCATAAAGGGAGATGAGGTAAGTACAACCGGACAGGTGATCGCGTATGATCCCGAGCACTATGATTATCATCTGTATGAAGAGAATCTGAGCGGATTTGCAGACGAGCCGATGCCGCCCGGGGAGGGAGAAATCTATGTACCGCCATCCTTTTGCTCACTGTATGACGTACAGATCGGGGATGTTGTGGAAATAGAGATTACAGGTATGGAGGATACAGAGCCATTTACCGTGGCAGGCTTTTTCGAAGATCCGTTTATGGGAAGCGCAATGATGGGAATGAAAAGCCTGCAGATTTGTGACAAGGATATGGAACGGCTGAAAAGAGCAGTGGAAGATGCGGGAGACGAGGCAATTTCACGGGAGGGAGAGATGCTCCACATCTATAAGAGTGAAAACTGCGAATTGTCGATGCATGAGTTTCAGATGCTGCTCAACGAAAAGACGGATCTGAAAGCGTATACGTTTAATGTGTATACCAAATCGGCAATAGAGGGATTTATGCTGATCGTACAGAATATTTTTGCAGGCTTTCTCCTTGTATTTGTGGTCGTGCTTTTCGCAGTGACAATGCTTGTGTTAAGCCATAGCATCACGACAGGAATTGAGCAGGACTTTACGAATATGGGAATATTAAAGGCGCTCGGATTTACAAAGAGGAAATTATGTGTGGTGAAGCAGTGCCAGTATTTTCTGGCGGTCGTGCTTGGCATGGCGCTCGGCATTCCGGCGTCGCTTCCGGTCGTGGCGCTGGTGAACCACATCATGGTGACGTCGACGGGGCTTATGGTTCCTGTATCGCTCCCGGCGGGGCTTTGTGCGGCGGCGCTTGGGGTGATTTTTCTTCTGCCTGGACTTGTTATATTTGTAAAAACGTCCCGTATCGGTAAAATTACGCCGCTTGCCGCGATCCGGGGAGGAACGGCGGACGTGTACTGGGACAGTAGATTTCGAACGCAGATTCACAGCAGGGGACTGAGTCTGCATCTTGCCTTAAGACAGCTTTCCTCCGGCAGAAAACAATATATCAGCGTGTGTGTCGTCACGATGCTTTTGGTATTTTTCCTTTCTTTGACGGCACGGATCGGGGCGTGGATGGGACCGGACGGCGTGGGTATGATGGATATCTTTAATGCGGTTCCCTATGATATCGGTGTGCGTGCGTCCGATGATAAGACAGCAAAAGAGGTAGAGCAGATGATTGCGGACGAGACGGCAATCGTGCAGTCATTTGAATTTGTCACGTTGAATGGGACATTAAATGGGGTGGACTATATTCTTAATGTCTGCAGTGAACCGGAGGTCTTAAATCTGTTGGAGGGAAGAACCTGTATGTATGACAATGAGGTCCTTGTCACGGAGATTGCCGCGGAAGAATTGAAAACGGGAATCGGAGATACGGTCACGGTGGAATACGAGGGAGAGAGCCGGGAATTTATTATCAGCGGAATTTATGAGTGCGCCAATGATATGGGAATGAATTTTGCCGTGAGCAGCGAGGGCGCGGCAAGACTCGGCATGACAGATGACAGCCTTTACTACACCTGCTACCGGTTGGAGGATGCGTCGGTTAAGGAAGCGCTTGCTGACCGCCTGGAAGAGCGCTTTGGGGATGCCGTGACGGTGGACAGAAACAACTGGACGGGAATTTCTGTCATCACAGGTGCAATGCAGGCAGTGGAGCTTTTGATGTATGCGATTACAATTGTCTTTGTCCTCGTTGCAATCGGTATGACGGGGAGCAGGATTTTGTACCGGGAGAAGCATGATCTTGGAATTTATAAGTCATTAGGTTTTTCTTCCGCCAGACTGCGGCTTACATTCGCGCTGCGGTTCGGAATTGTTGCGCTGTTTGGCGCGGTTCCGGGAATTTTGCTCAGCGAATTTCTGACGGACCCGCTTGCGGTCACAATGTTAAAGACCTGTGGAATCAGCAGCTTTTCATCTCATCTGACGCTGATACAGATGCTTGTTCCGGCGCTTGAGGTAGCATTTCTGTTCGTGCTGTTTTCCTATCTTGCAGCCGGGAAAATCAAGAAGGTAGAGCCGCGGATTCTGATTACGGAGTAAATGCAGAGCATTCCGTCTGACGGAGGAAAAGGCAAAAAAGCAGTAAAAGAAAAGGCAAAAAAGCAGTGAAACAGGCTTGACAAATGATTCTGCTGCAGTTACACTTATCTCAACCGACAGACGGTCGGTTAGAGTGAGGAAGAGTGGGAAATCATGCGTGTAGTAAAAGATGCGAAAGAGCGGAGAAATGAGATTCTTGACGCGGCGGAGGAATTATTCGGCACGAAGGGGTTCGATCATACCAGTACCAATGATATCTTAGAGCGGGTCGGGATCGCGCGGGGAACGCTGTACTACCATTTCAAGTCCAAGGAGGAGATTTTGGATGCCATGATCCACCGGATGACGGAACAGCTCATGGCAAAAGCCGCGCAGATTGCAGGACAGCCGGAGCTTCCGGTCTTAGAGCGGCTGACGGGGGCTGTTATGGCGCTCAATGTCGACAGCGGCATCGGACATGAGGTCATGCAGCAGGTACACAAGCCGCAGAATGCGCTGATGCATCAGAAGATGCAGGAGGAGCTGCTTGCAGGGATCGTGCCGATTCTGACGGAGCTTTTGGAAGAGGGGAGCAGGCAGGGGATTTGTCGTACCGATTACCCGGCGGAGGCGATTGAGATGACGATGCTCTATGCCAACACAATGTTTGATGCGCAGATAGAGCAGGCGCCGGAGCGGAAGCAGAGGCGCATAGAAGCGTTCATCCATCACACGGAGCTGCTGCTCGGAGCGAAGGAAGGCGCGCTGCGGGAAGCTATCATGAAGATTTTTGAGGGAGAACCTATGTAGGCAATAGGGACTGCCGCAACAAGAAGGATGCGAAAACAGCATTTTTCAAGCGACAGTCCTATTTTATAAAACATTACCGACAGGCAATCGGTCGGTAATAGGGAATTAGCGCAATCAGGAAAAAGAATATGGAGGAAGAAATGAAACAGAAATCAAATTATCAAAAGTTTCTGCTGCTGTGGGCGGGGGAATTGATCTCGGCAGTCGGCGGCGGGCTCACAAGCTTTGGACTCGGCGTCTATGTGTTCGCACAGACGGGAAGCGCGGCGAATATGGCGCTCATCTCGCTGCTTGCTTTTTTGCCGGGTTTGCTGCTTTCCGTACCGGCGGGGATCTTGGCTGACCGCTGTGACAGGCGGCTTCTGATGATGCTCGGGGACGGCTGCTCGGGAATTGGAATTTTATTTATCCTGCTGTGTATGCTGCGGGGAGATGCAACTCTGACAGAAATCTGTGTGGGAGTTGCAATCAGTTCGGTATTTTCCGCGCTGCTTGATCCGGCGTACCGCGCGACGATCACGGATTTATTAGATGAGGAGGAATACTCAAAAGCGGGCGGGATGGTCAGTCTGGCGGGCTCGGCGCGCTATCTGGTGTCGCCGCTCCTTGCGGGGATTCTCCTTGCAGTCTCGGATATCAAGCTTTTGCTCGTCATTGATATCTGTACTTTTTTCGTGACGGTCACGGCGACCGGGGTAGTGCGGAAGGGACTTGCCGCGAAACAGACGGCGGACAGAGAGCCGTTTGCCGCGGCGCTTCTGGCGGGCTGGCGCGCAGTGACGGAAAAGCGGGGCGTTTTTCTTCTGATTCTGCTTTCCTCCGTGCTGACCTGCTTTATGGGAGCGTTCCAGATTCTTGCAGAACCGATGATACTGGCGTTTGCGGACAGTACGACACTTGGAATCGGAGAGACGGTCTGTGCGCTTGGGATGCTTGGAACCAGCCTGCTGCTTGGCGCGCGGGGAATCAGAAAGGGTTATGTCAAGGTGCTTGCAGCGTCGCTGTGTACGGCGGGTGCGGCGATGGTTTTCTTTGGTCTGAAAGAAAATATTTATCTGATCTGTGCATCGGGATTTTTGTTTTTTGCTATGCTGCCGCTTGCGAATAATTGTCTGGATTATCTGGTGCGCACGAACATTCCCGATGAGACGCAGGGAAGGGCGTGGGGACTGATCGGTTTTTTGTCCCAGCTTGGGTATGTGGCGGCTTACGCGTCCGCCGGGCTTATGGCGGACGGTCTGGCTGTGCGGATGGGAAGCAGCGTCGGGCGCGGCGCCGCCGCAGTCATCCAGGTATCCGGTGGACTGCTCGTCGCTGCGTCGCTTTTGCTGTATGCGGTCCGAGCGGTCAGAGAACTGGAGAAAGGAGGCGTTTATGGAACGAAAAATGATAGTAAATGACATTCGAGCGAATAAGCTTCTTGCAGTGTCGATCTGCTTTTTTATGACCGCGTCCGCGTTTTTGGCGGCACTTGCAGGAATGCTGTCCGCGGGACTCTTAGGCTCCGTGGAGGTATTGATGGAGAAGGCAAAGACGCCCGATTTTCTGCAGATGCACACGGGGACGATAGAAGAGGAGGAAGTCTTTCGCTTTGCCGGAGAAAATGAGGCGGTGGAGTCCTGCCAGATATTAAAATTCTTAAACCTGTCCAATGCGTCGCTGACGCTGGGCGGGCATTCCATGACGGACAGCACGCAGGACAACGGCGTGTGCACACAGAGCGCGGCGTTCGATTTTCTGCTTGATATGGAAAATGAGGTCATTACGGTGCGGGAGGGGGAAATCTATGTTCCGGTCTGTTACAGGCAGGAATACGGGCTGAAAGCCGGTCAAACGGTGCAGATCGGGGCACAGACTTTCGTGATAGCAGGGTTTCTGCGGGATTCCCAGATGAGCTCCATGATGGCGTCCTCCAAACGCTTTTTGGTATGTGGCAAGGACTATGAACGGCTGCGCGCGCAGGGAACGGAGGAATATCTGATTGAATTTCTGCTGCGTGAGGAGACGGATGTAAATATTTTCGCAAAGGTATATGCGGACGCGAAGCTTCCGGCGAACGGCCCGGCAATCACAAGACCGTTAATACGCATGATGAACGCGCTTTCGGAAGGGCTGCTGATTCTCGTGGTTCTGCTTGTCTGCCTGCTGATGCTTTTTATTTCGCTGCTCTGTATCCGTTTTACCCTTCTGACAAAGCTTCAGGAAGATCAGAAGGAAATCGGGCTGTTAAAGGCGATCGGAATCGGAAGATGGGAGATCAGGCGGCTCTATTTCGGGAAATATGCGCTGCTCTCCGCCGTGGGAGCCGTGGCGGGACTTTGCGCTGCGTACGCCGCAAAGCAGCCGCTTTTGGCGCGTATGCAGGAATTGTACGGCGCGCCAAAACAGGGGATGACGGGATTTTGCGCCGCAGTCATCGGCAGCGCGGCGGTGGAAGGCTGTCTGCTCCTTGGCGTAAGGCGGACGTTAAAACGGATCGAGACGGTGTCGGCAGTCAGCGCGCTTACCGGACGCTGTTTTGGCAGGACGGGAGCTGCGGAAGATGGGAGCATCCGGCAGTATGCGCTTGTCATGCTCGTGATCGCGCTGTGTTCCTTTATGATGACCGTGCCGCAGAACTTAAAGAGTACGATTTCCTCCCCGCAGTTCGTTACCTACATGGGAATCGGAGACGGGGAAATCAGGCTGGATCTTCGCCAGACAGAGGATATTTCGGGGAAGACGGCGCGGGTGGAGGAACTGCTTGCAGCGGACGGGCGGGTAGCGCGGTATGCAGACTTAACGACGCGGGCGTATCATTTACTCCAACCGGACGGCTCCCTGACGAATCTGTATGTAGAATTCGGGGATCATACGGTATTTCCGGTCACATATGAGGTGGGCGGCGCACCGCTTAAAGAAAACGATCTTGCGTTGTCTATCTTAAGCGCAGAGGATCTTGGGGTATCCGTCGGCGGTACGGTAACGCTTCTGATTGGAGATGAGAGGAAAATTTACAGCGTCTGCGGAATTTATTCGGATATTACAAACGGCGGCAGGACGGCGAAAGCCGCGGCAGACAGCGTGGAGGTTCCGGCTGACGGTGTGGATGCTCCGGTTAACAGTGCGGAAACTGCGGTCGGCGGTGCGGATGATTTGGCAGGCAGAGCGGATGCCCCGGTGATGTGGAGTATTTTTTATGTATCGCTTAGGAACGATACCGGAAGAGACGCGTGGATGGCGGAATATCAGAAGCGCTTGAGTGAGGAGACGGGAACGGGGGCGAAGGTGGTGGACATCGGAGAATATGTGACTTCCACCTATGGACAGACGATACGCCAGATCGGAGCGGCGGCGGGAATTGCCGTTTTGACGGCGGCATTGATCCTGTTTGTGGTGGTATTGCTGTTCGTGCGCTTAATCGTGGCAAAAGAACGGTATCAGATTTCCCTGAAAAAGGCGTTGGGTGTTACCGCTTCTGAAATCGGAAGAGGCTACCTCGCAAAGCTTCTGGCAGTCACGGCGGCGGGAATCGTGGCGGGAACCGCGGGCGGAATTTGGCTCGGGGAACGGCTTGCCGGGATGTTTTTGCGTTCGCTCGGAGCGGCAGGATTCCGGTTCCTATTGGATGTAAGGACACTCGGATGCCTGTTTCCGATGCTCGTCCTGCTTACCGCAGCGGCGGCAGCGATTCCCGGGCTTTCCGGGGTAAAGAAAATAAAGGCGTATGAGTGCTGCCAGTGGCAGTGACGGGAAGAAAGGAGATGGCAGGATGTCTGAGATTTTAAGCGTGAAGGAATTGTGCAAGGAGAATATATTGCGGGACGTCAGTTTTACGGTAGAGGAGGGGGAGATGGTCGCCGTCATGGGACCTTCCGGTTCGGGGAAATCGACATTGCTCTACCTTGTGTCCGGGATGGAGCGCGCATCGTCGGGAGAAATCCGGTTCGGCGACACGGAAATCTGCAGTATGTCGGATGAGGCATTGGCGCGCCTGCGCTTAAGCGAGACGGGCTTTGTGTTTCAGCAGATGAATATGTTCTCAAACCTGGATCTTTTTGATAATATTCTGTTTCCCGCAGTGCAGTTAAAGAAGGGCAGGACGGAAAGGAAAGAAGCCGGGCGGCGTGCGCAGGCGCTGATGGAAAAACTGTCGATCGGAAATCTTGGGGCGCGGAGGATCACGGAGGTGTCCGGCGGACAGCTTCAGCGCGCGTGTATATGCAGAAGCATGATGAATCGGCCGAAAATTTTGTTTGCGGACGAGCCGACCGGAGCGCTCAATCAGGGGGCAGCAGCGGAAGTAATGGAGGAACTGGAACGGATCCATCGGGAAGGAACTACGATCCTCATGGTGACGCATGACTGTAAGGTTGCGTGCAGATGCAGCAGGATCCTATATCTTCTGGACGGGAAAATCGAGGGAGAACTGAAGCTTTTGGGGCTGTCCGCGCGGGAACGGGAGAACCGCGCAGGAGCATGGCTTGCCGGGATGGGATGGTGACGGGCGCAACCAGATCGAACAAACTTTTGGCGCAATAAATTTGGAAAATTGTCTTTTTTTCTGATATAATATAGAACGTACAGATATTTCGGAACGAAAATTAGGGTCTGTAAAAAGGGGATGCAGGAATGTTATGAAACAAAAGACAAGAAAATTAAGTATCCGGGTCAAGATATTGTTTCCGACCAGCATACTGATTCTGGCAATTTGTGTGGCATTGGGAGTTTGTTCCTATCGGAGCATCAATGCAGGCATGGTTGCCATGGGTGTGGAGGAAGCCCGGATGGCGGGAAGGGTTGCAGTGGATGCGATCGACGTGGACATGGTCTGTGAACTTCAACCAGGCTGTGAGTCGGAAGAGGGTTATCGGACGCTGCTTTCTTCCATGCGCGACATGCAGGAAAAGTTAGGAATTGCGTATATGTATACGCTGTATACAGACGGAAAAAAAGTATATTATGGAGTGGATACCGACACATCCGAACTGCAGGCAGCAGTGGGACAGGAATTTGAGGAATCCTATCAGGATATGGCGGATGCCTTTGCAGGAAATGAACATGTGCAGGATTATATTGAAGATGACGGATATGGCGATGTCATTTCTGTGTACATGCCGATCAAAAACAGCGACGGAGCGATTGTGGGAGTCCTGGGGTGTGATTATAATGCGTCCGGTGTGGTAGAAAAGCTTGGTGCGATCACAAAGCAGATTATTCTGATTGCGGTAATCTGTCTGGTGGCTGCATTACTCATACTCAGTATCATTGTGGGAAGGATTATGAGGAGCCTGCGGCGTGTGGATCAGAAAATTTATGATCTGGTACATAATGAGGGAGATCTGACGCAGAAGCTTGAAATCAATACCGGTGATGAACTGGAGCTGATTGCTAATAACGTGAATGCATTGCTGGAGCACATCCGGAAAATTATGCTCAATATTGCCGGAAATTCGCTGCAGCTTAACAGTTCTTCCCAGAATGTCGTACAAAATCTTTCCAATGCCGAGGTAAGTATCACGGATGTCTCCGCAACAATGGAAGAGATGAGCGCCGCAATGGAGGAGACCAGCGCTTCCTTAAATCAGATCAACGAGTCGATCGGAAAGGTATATAACGCTATTGGCGCTATTTCCGAGAATGCGGATGGCGGAAAGGATTCTTCCAGTCAGATTATGGAAAAGGCTGCAGGGATTTATGAGAAAGCGGTACAGGAGCAGAAGGAAGCCAAAGGCATGGCACAGGACATGGCGGAATCTGTCAATGAAAAGATAGGAAAGTCCAAAGCGGTGGAGGAAATCAGCACGCTTACGGAAAATATCATCAGTATCACAGAGCAGACCAATCTGCTTTCTCTCAATGCCAGCATAGAGGCGGCGCGGGCAGGGGAAGCAGGAAGAGGTTTTGCCGTTGTTGCAGATGAAATCGGAAAGCTGGCAAGTAACTCGGCGGAGACAGCCGTGCAGATCCAGAAAGTAAGCGCGGATGTGATCCAATCGGTGAATGAGCTGGCAAAGGAAGCAGAGAGAATGCTTACCTTTATGGATGAGACGGCTATGAAGGGATATGAGAGGTTGCTGGAGACCAGCGGAAGTTACAGGGCCGATGCGGGTGATATGAACAGTATGATGCAGGCTTTTGCTGACGAGAGCGGGCAGGTAAAGAGCAGTATCGATTATATCAAAGAAGCAATATCGGCGGTAAGTATCGCAGTGGAGGAGAGCGCTAGGGGTGTTACCAATGTTACGGAAATGTCAGTGGATCTGACTGCAAATGTGGGAGATATTGGAAATGAGGTCAACTCCAATATGGACATAGCAAATCTGCTGAACGTAGAAGTAGGAAAATTCAAGTTACAGTAAACAGGAGATATGATTGTGTCTGCGGGAAGAATAGACGCAACCAAACCGAACAAAAATCATATGAAAATGTATAGGACAGTTGGTGGACAACTGTCCTATATTTTTTTATAATGCAATCAAACATAACGAAAGTAGGAAAAGTATGATAAATGAAAATTTACTGACATTACGGAAAACAAAGCGCTTTTCACAGGAGGATGTGGCGGAGGCGATCGGCGTGTCCAGACAGGCGGTGGCGAAGTGGGAGAGCGGCGAGACGACGCCGGACATCACGAACTGTATGGCGCTTGCGAAGCTCTATGGGGTATCGCTCGATGATCTTGTAAACTATTCCCCGGTGGAAACGGGAATCGGCATTCCGCCGAAGGGAAAGCATATGTTCGGTATCGTGCGGCTGGGCGAGAAGGGACAGATCGTCATTCCAAAGAGAGCCAGAGAGGTCTTTCACCTAAAGCCCGGAGACAGTCTGGTCGTTCTGGGGGATGAGGCGCAGGGAATTGCAATCACCAAGGCGGACGATTTTCTTGCGATGGCGAAGAGGGTCGCCGGGATGATGCAGGAAGACGGGGAGAATGCGGAAAGGTAATTTTTATGCAATAGGAAATTGCGTCCTATTGCATAAAAGCACTGCGTGCACAGATGCGCAGCTGTCGCGCGCGGAACAAAAGCTGCGCTGCCGGAACATTTGAAACGCGAGAGTGTGCGAAGCGCACTTTTGTTCTCTGTGAATGGAGAATAGAATTGCCTGCCGTGCAGACACAGGCTGAGGTGAAAGTGAGGAAAGTGGTTATTATGAGAAAACATTATCTTGACAATATACGATGGATTACGGTCGTCATTGTTCTGTTCTACCATGTAAATTATCTGTTCAATACGGTCGGCATCCCGTTTCCGGTCGGGGAGGATGCGGGAGTCCGTATTATGGACACGTTTTCCTATATCGTGTACCCGTGGTTCATGGCTCTGCTGTTTGTGATTGCGGGGATGAGCGCGCGCTATGCCCTGGAGCGTCAGACGGCGCGGGCATTTTTAAAGAGCAAGGTGCAAAAGCTTCTTGTTCCGTCCACGCTGGGCTTGTTTGTCCTGCACTGGACGACCGGGTGGATGAATGTACATATGGGCGCAGACCCGGGCGTATTAGACGAAGTTCCGGCGGTGATCCGCTATCTGATTTATACTGTCAGCGGAACCGGACCGCTCTGGTTCATTCAGATGTTGTTCTTGTATTCCCTGCTTCTGGTGGGGATCCGAGCGCTTGATAAGGACGATAAGCTGTGGACGATCGGAGGGAGAGCGGGTATTCCGGTTCTGACGCTGCTTGCCGTCGTCGTCTGGGGCAGTGCGCAGATTCTCAATATGCCTGTACTGACGACTTACCGCTTCGGTATTTACGGCGTGTGTTATCTGATCGGATACTTCGTGTTTTCACATGAGGAGGTAGAGGAAAGGGTGGAACGGATGCATATTCCGGCGCTGCTTGCGGCGGTGGTGCTCGGCGTATGGTACGTCGTAAGCTATTACGGCGAAAGCTTTGTCACACCGGAATGCCTGCAAAGTCTGCTGGTCAATGCCTACCTGTGGGCGGCGGTGCTTGCGATCTTAGGCTGCGGCAGGGCGTGGGGCGACCGGACGAACCGCTTCTGCGATTATATGACGCGCACGAGCTTTGGTCTGTATATCGTGCATTATCCGATCGTGCTTGCGACCTGCATTGCACTGTATCGATTTACGAATTTGCCGCACCTTTTGAATTATTTTATTGCGTGGGCGATCGAACTGCCGCTTTCGTTTCTCGTGTATGAGGGATTGCGGAGAATCCCCGTGATACGGTTCCTGGTGCTTGGGGTGAAGAAGCAGGCATCGTAAGATCATATTGGAAATAGTGGGAATGTCCTGCAGTATGTGTGAGTCGCGCGTCGACGACACCATACGCAGGGCATTTTTCTGCAAAAAATAATCTGCATCATAGTATCTGTGTTTTGGAGGAGGGGTATGGTATAATGTACGCGTAGGCAATGAGCAGTGCCGGGACATGAAGAAACAAATTTCCGTGCTTGCACGGGGAAATTTGTTTCTTTATGTCCTGATAGGGCGAAGCCCGTGAACGAGGGAGCTCTGCTCCCGAGTTTGCACTGCGTACCGTCGCCCACTGCGAACGCCATGTGCAAAGCATGCAAAAGGAAAGTGTCGCACAATCGACTCGGCGGCATAGGATAGAATGAAGGTGGAATACATATGGAGCGAAAAAGACTGATACAAAATACCATAACGGTCGTGCTTTTGATTGCCGCGGCGATCGTGGCATTTCGTACCTATACAGGCAATTATTATCACGCAAATGCGTACGAGACAAAGACTGCAAATGTAGAGAACACGGATGATTTTATCGCATACGGGGATGAGGGGAGCGGTACGGGAATCATTTTTTATCCGGGTGCGAAGGTTGAGGAGACGGCATATGCGCCGCTTATGGATATGCTTGCCGATGCCGGGATCTTCTGCGTTGTGGTAAAGATGCCGGAACATCTGGCGGTGCTTGCGCCGAATGCCGCAAAGGAAGTTATGGAGATATATGACGGCGTGGAGAACTGGTATCTGGCGGGACATTCGCTCGGCGGCGCGATGGCGTCGGGATTTGCAGCGAAGCACGAGAGTGAGCTTTCCGGGTTGATCTTGCTGGCGGCATATCCAACGAAGGAGCTGCAGGAGCTTCCGGTGCTCTCGATTTACGGAAGCGAGGATGAGATATTAAATAAGAAAAAATACGAGAAATCGATCCCGCTTGCCAAGGTATGCACCGAATATGTGATCGAGGGCGGCAATCATGCCGGCTTTGGAAATTACGGGGAGCAGAAGGGCGATGGAGAGGCGGCTGTGTCCAAAGAGGAACAGTGGCAGGAGACAATCGATTATATCTTAAATTACATCAGAGATAACGCAGAGAAGATGGAAGAAGGAGCATAGATATGGAAGTAGCGATTGGATTATTGGTTCCGTTTGTCGGAACGACACTCGGAGCAGCGTGTGTATTTTTTTTGAGAGATGAACTGAACCGTCTGGTG
Source organism: Roseburia hominis (assembly GCA_021771815.1). Classification (GTDB taxonomy): domain Bacteria; phylum Bacillota; class Clostridia; order Lachnospirales; family Lachnospiraceae; genus Roseburia; species Roseburia hominis_A. The sequence goes on along the minus strand of JAETOE010000035.1, from coordinate 11,616 downwards.
CAGAAGGGACTGCTCGGTTTTGCGTCGGGCGTGATGGTGGCGGCGTCTGTGTGGTCGCTTCTGATCCCGGCGATCGATATGGCAGAACCGGAGTTTGGCAGATTCGCTTTTGTGCCTGCTTCGGTCGGATTTTTGCTCGGTATTTTTTTTCTGCTTGCCATGGACAGGGTAATACCGCATCTGCATTTGAGTGAGGAGAAGCCGGAGGGACTGCCCAGCAAGCTGAAAAAGACAACGATGCTTGTGCTGGCGGTGACGCTCCACAACATCCCGGAGGGAATGGCGGTCGGCGTTGTATTTGCGGGATTTGCCGTGGGCAGCAACGGGATTACACTGGCAAGCGCCATCGCGCTTTCCATCGGAATTGCGATTCAGAATTTCCCGGAGGGAGCGATTATCTCCCTGCCGCTTAAGAGCGAAGGAGGAAGCCAGAAGAAGGCGTTCATCTACGGAATGGCATCCGGTGTGGTAGAACCGATCGCGGCAGGCGTCACGATTCTTCTGACAGGCGTCATACTGCCGCTTTTGCCGTATCTGCTGGCGTTTGCAGCGGGAGCGATGATCTATGTCGTCGTGGAAGAACTGATGCCGGAGGCGGCCGAGGGGGAACATTCGAATGTGAGCACACTCGGCTTTGCAGCAGGCTTTTTGATCATGATGATACTGGACGTCGCGCTAGGGTGAGAAAATGCTGCGGGCGCGCCTATTGCGCAGTCTCCGGATGCTTCATAAGGAACTTCTCGTGGTACATCATCTTGTCTGCACGCCGTAAGGTATCGTTGATGTCGTAATCGGATTCTTTGTCATAGCGTTCGTATCCGCAGGCGATGCCGATTGGAAAATCATCGGGATGCTGGCGGTTGAAGGTACGTACTTCGGCGTTCATCTTTTTGACGCGGTCCTTACAAAGCTCTGTACGGACGTTGCATAAGAGCGCGCAGAATTCGTCGCCGCCCATCCGGTAACAGTTTCCGATATCTCCGAAGTTCTGCTGGATCAGATGTGCGCTTCTGGTAATGTAGAGATCCCCCTTGTCGTGCCCATAGGTATCGTTGCACTTTTTCAGGTTATTCAGATCGAACATCACGAGGGTGCATTCTTCCGGGTGAAAGCCAGCGAGGGAGGTATACTCTGCAAAGGCAGTCCGGTTATAAAGTCCCGTAAGCTGATCGTGGTAGGCAATCTGTTCAAGATCCTTTGCTTTCATACCGAATTCTATCAGTTTTCTGGCGTCGTGCAGCGATTGGATCCCCAGAACGATGATATAAATCATGAACCCGATCATGCCGAGAACAGTAATGGAAGTGCCGTTGGAAACATAATAAATCAGGATGTCGGCGATCAGACCGATCAGACAGGAAGCCATACAGATCGCCGTTGTCTTTAAACGCGGATTCCAGCCGACCGTCTTAAGCTCATGTATGATCATTCCGGGAACAAGCAAAAGAAGCAGGCACATGACGATATGATTTGCCCACAAAAGCTGCCGGAAGTCGGCGACATCCACAATCTGCAGGATAATGGAAATAAGCATCACTGCGATGCTTGCAAAACAGGGCAGATACCATAGGAGGCTTTCTTTCCTGGAAAATAAATCTTTTACATATAGAACGAACGGAATCACGACCAAAAGCAGTGTAATAAACGGAACGTAGGCGAGCGGTATGCTATAGGGGAGAAGCAGGGCGGTAGAATCTAAGTCCGCAATCTTCCACAGACCGATGTTGACAGAGAACATTCCCATCAGTATAAGACCTTTGTCAAGCTTGGAATTCCGGTGATTCCAAAGAGAAAATAACACAAAAACCGCACCGATCAACAGGGTGATCAGGCTTAAGAAAAAGATGAGGGTATTTTGGCTGATTAAATGAAACCAGATACTTAAATCGGAACCCAGATAAAAATCGGGGACGATATCCAGAGAACTCTCATATGCGGGAGTAAGTACAATACGAAATTCCCTGCCGTTGTCCGTTGCGTAAACAGGGATGGAGTTCCAGTTGTTTCCGGGTGTTTTCCCGAAAGGGTTGTCCGGAGCGGGATATACGCTGTAAATCAATTCGCCGTCGACAGATACCTCTACGCTCTGATGTATGGTATAGAACATCAGGGTGGAAGAGCCTTCCGGAAGACCGTCCATATGCAGCAGATATTCGGTCTTCACACCGAGAGGCGCGGTATCGTCCGCAATCCGGCGGGAGTCATAGTCCGTCAGATACCGATATCCGGTGTCCTCGCGTTTCCGGAATACATCGTTCTTCATTTCCAGGGCGATTACGCCAAACAGTATGATAAGCCCTGCCATACAGATGATATAGCCGATTCGTACAAACTTTCTCATTTCCCAATCTGCCTTTCCGTATCTTGATATTATTATTTTCTCACATTTTTGTTCATTAGGAAAGAAATATTTCGTGGCAGGAGAAAGCTTTTATATATTTGGTCACGAAATAATTTACAATCCAAGGTGTTGTATGGTATCATAGTACTAATAAAACCGAAGATAAGGAGCAAACTATATGCAGGATGATTTGAGAGCAGAACTAATTAAACAGTTTCCCGCGGAGGCGGTCGAGATGACAGAATCGACCGGAAAGAAGTATTATGCCTGTCCGACCTGTAAGCGGGCGATTACGCTGGGCGAGACGAGGTGCAGCGGCTGTAGTCAGGCGCTGAGCTGGGATCATATCCGGCATGAGGAGGCGGCGAAGGGCACGAAGACGGCGACTCTTTCTTTTGAGGTCGGCGGGGATTTCATAAAGGGAGACTGCAGAAAATGTCCGCTGTCTTATATTGCGAAGGAGAACAGCGAGAACGTGTATGAATGTCCGCTGAAAATGCGCGCGAATTGTAAGCTTGAGATTTCATAGAGGCAGAATCAGATTCCGGAGTGCTGTGTGAGCGCAGAACTCCGGAATTTTTAGTGCAATAGGAAATTGCGTCCTATTTCTATTTATAAAAAGGTACAAGACATTACAGAGAGAATCCGTTATAATGTTCAAATAGGCATTGTGAATTCAGAAATCGGGAGGTGCATTTCATGGATCGGCTACACACAGTAATTACAGTTGTCTCAGCAGCCTTTTTTGTGCTGTTTGCGGCGCCGCTGGTTTTCCGCGGGATTTTAAATATGGGGAATGCGACCGGAATCCTTGTATTCGGGCTATTGCTCTATTATGGAATTTGCTATAAAAGAGTGCATACTTTTCTTGGAAATATCTGGCAGAAGCGCGGCGGGAAGGTTGTGCTCGTTTGTCTGACCGTTTTGTGCGTCTGCGTGCTGGTGACGGCGGCGGTGGAGACGGTCTGCATCGTCCGTAGCGCTTTGCATCGCCCGCCGGAGAATACGACGGCTGTCGTGCTTGGATGCAGCGTCAAGGGGGAACGCCCGAGCCGCATTCTAGAGGAGCGACTTGAGGCGGCATACGACTATCTGGAACAGAACCCGGAGGCATTCTGCGTGCTTTCCGGCGGACAGGGACCGGGGGAGAATATCAGCGAGGCGGAATGTATGTACCGCTATCTGACAGAACGGGGCATTGCATCGGAGCGTCTGATTCTGGAAGATGCGTCCACGACGACGGAAGAGAACCTGAAATATTCGGCGGCGCTCTTGGAGGAACGCGGGATCGGCGGCGATATTACCATCGTGACGAGCGAGTTTCATGAATATCGGGCGAATCAGGTCGCGGAGCGGCTTGGTATCACGAGCTACAGTACGCCGAGCCATACGTTTTTCGTCTATCTCCCGACTTACTATGTGCGGGAATTGTACGGAATTTTGTATTATATGATCCGGTAGGAAAGGAAAGAGAATATGGCAGGAAAATATTATGCGGTGAGAGCCGGAAAGACGCCCGGAATCTATACGAGCTGGGATGCGTGCAAGGCGATGGTGCACGGCTATCCGGGCGCAGTTTATAAGAGCTTTAAGACACGGGCGGAGGCAGAAGCGTTCTTGGGTGAAAGCAGCGGAGGAGCCAAAGCGTACAGCGAGGCGGCTGGCGAAGGGAAGCGTACAGCAGCGGCGGATCTTCCGGCGGAAAAGACAGCGAAAGCGGCGGGACTTCCGGCAGTTTACGCGTTCGTGGACGGTTCTTACAACGCTGCGACAGGCGTCTACGGTTACGGCGGATTTCTGATTCACGGCGGTGAGAAGGAAATCCTACAGGGCGCGGGCGATGAGCCGGAGATGGCTTCGATGCGCAATGTGGCGGGCGAAGTTTTGGGGAGCATGGCAGCGGTAGAGCGGGCGGTGGAGCTTGGATTGCCGGAGCTTACGGTCTACTATGACTATATGGGAATCGAGATGTGGGCGAACGGAAGCTGGAAGCGCAACAAGGCGGGAACGATCGCCTATCACGACTACATTGCATCCGTAAGAGATCAGATAAAGCTTTCCTTTGTGAAGGTCAAAGGGCATTCCGGCGTAGAAGGGAATGAAGAGGCGGACAGGCTTGCGAAGGAAGCGGTGGGGAATCTGTAGCAGGAGGTAAGATGGACAAGAAGCTGAAATATTATGAGCTGATGGAAGATCTGCACCACAAGATCATAGAAGGCGGGATTCGTCCGGGGGAGAAGCTTCCGTCTGAAAACAAATTGTCGGCGGAGTATGGGGTCAGCCGTCAGACCGTGAGAAAGGCACTCCAGATTTTACAGAACGAGGGTTATATCTACGCGGAGCACGGGCGCGGTACGTTTTGCTCTGAGATGCTGCGCCATACCAGAACATCGAAAAATATTGCGGTCGTGACGACATATTTATCCGATTACATTTTCCCCCGCATCGTGCAGGGAATCGACCAGGTCTTTACGGAGAACGGTTACAGCATTCTGCTGAAAAATACGAGAAATTCCAGAAGTCTTGAGGCGAAGTGTCTGGAAGAACTGTTGCAGAAGGATATCGAAGGTCTGATCATCGAGCCGAGCAGGAGCCAGATTTCCTGCCGTCATATTAATCTGTACGAGATGTTGGATGCGTATAAGATTCCGTATGTGTTCATTCAGGGCGTGCATGCGCAGATGAAGGACAGACCGCAGATTCTGCTGAATGACTGCCGGGGAGGATATCTTGCGACAAAGCATCTGACCTCGCTCGGGCACCGCAGGATCATCGGAATCTTCAAGTCGGACGACACGCAGGGACAGCAGCGGCACAAGGGTTATGTGCAGGCGCTGCAGGAGGCAGGAATTCCCTATGATCCGGATCTGGTCGTCTGGTTCTATACGGAGGACCGGAAGATGCACCCTTACGAGAAAATGCGTCAATTGGCAGAAGAACGGAAAAGCCAGCCTTTTGATGCGGTCGTCGCGTACAACGATCAGATCGCAATCGAAGTCATTCGCGCTCTGGGCGACATGGGACTTCGCGTGCCGGAGGATGTGTCCGTTACAGGTTACGACGATTCTTATCTGGCGGCTACCTGCAAAGTGCCGCTTACGACAGTGGCGCATCCGCAGGAGCGGCTCGGAGAGATGGCGGCGGAGCTTCTGCTTCGGATTATAAGGGAGGGTAATCTGAAAGAGGAGGAGACGCATATACTTATGGAACCGGAGCTTGTAGTGCGTGAATCGACGCGGGAATTCTCGGACGGACGTTTCGGGGAAGTTTCTGAAGAAAAATAGCAATACAATTTGATAGGGAATCTGTAAAGGGATTCCCTATCATTGTCTAAAAATATGTGGAAAAGGGGAAAGTCATGAGTAAAATTATTGGGCAGCCACTGCCGGGCATCCCTTGGGAGGAAAAACCGGAGGGATACCGGATGCCAGTGTGGCGTTATAGCGCAAATCCGATTATTGGCAGAGACGGAAACAAGATATCAAACAGTGTGTTCAACAGTGCGATCGTACCTTATGAGGACGGATTTGCCGGTGTGTTCCGCTGTGACAGCCGTTCCATCAGCATGGATATTTTTGTCGGAAAGAGTATGGACGGCATACATTGGAAAATTGAAGATGAGCCGATACAGTTTACGGGCGCGGACGGAGAAATCCTAAAGCGGGAGTATCGTTATGACCCAAGGGTCTGTTTTTTGGAGGACAGGTATTATATTACATGGTGTAATGGATATCATGGTCCGACCATCGGTGTAGCTTATACGTTCGATTTTAAGAAATTCGTACAGTTGGAAAATGCATTTTTGCCTTGCAACAGAAACGGCGTGCTTTTCCCGAAAAAAATAAATGGAATGTACATGATGCTCAGCAGACCCAGTGACAATGGGCATACGCCGTTTGGCGATATTTTTATCAGCCAGAGTCCGGATATGGAATTCTGGGGACGGCATCGTCATGTGATGAGTCCGATCAAGGGTGATGACTCCGCATGGCAGGGAACAAAGATAGGGCCGGGACCGGTTCCGATCGAGACAGATGAGGGCTGGCTTCTGCTCTATCATGGTGTTATCACGACCTGCAATGGATTTGTATACCGGATGGGAGCGGCGCTTTTGGACCATGAAGAGCCGTGGAAGATCCTCTATCGCTCGAAGGATTACATTTTGGCACCGCAGGAGTATTATGAATGCGTGGGGGACGTGCCAAATGTCGTATTCCCATGCGCAGCGCTTACGGATGCCGCGACAGGAAGAATTGCCGTCTATTACGGGTGTGCGGATACGGTGACAGGCATTGCATTTACAACAGCAGATGAGTTACTATGTTATCTGAAGGAACATCATATTTAATAGAAGTGGGAGGCTGCGATGGATTCGGATATTCCTGCTTTGAATGCCGTGATGTTGATGATGGATGGAGGAGTATTGTTATGGAAGGGAACAGTGAAGTGTACTTGATACCAAAGCCGAAGCAGTTAGAGAAAAGAGAGGGAAGTTTTTGGCTTCGTTATGACAGCAGAATTGTGCTCTCACCCGAAATTGGCAGCAATGGCATGGTATATGCCAATATTTTAAAAACGTGCATACAGACATGGACGGGACAGAGAACGGATATTGTAAAGGGAGAACCAAAGAGTGGGGATATCTTTCTTTGCTGTGCCCCGGAGCTTGGTGCGGAGGAATACCGTCTTACCATAGGAGAGCAGGAGATTGTCGGAGCGGGAGGCGATGGCGCAGGGATCTTATATGCTGTCCAGACGCTCTGCCAGATTGTGGAGCAGTGTAAGGGTGAGCTTTTCTGCGTGGAGATTGTGGATAAGCCGGACCTTGGGCATCGCGGCTATTATCTGGATGAGACGCGGGGAAGGGTCCTTAAGCTGGATTATCTGAAGCGTGTTGCAGACCGGCTGTGCCGTTACAAAATAAATGAATTCCAGCTATATATGGAGCATACATACCTGTTTTCGGGACTTTCTGAAATGTGGAGAGATGAGACGCCGCTTATGGCAGAAGAAATTCTGGAATTGGATCGCTACTGCAGGGAGCGGCATATTGAATTGATACCATCTCTTGCGAGCTTCGGGCATCTTTATACTTTACTGTCGACAAAATGCTATGAAGAATTGTGCGAACTGGAGGATTCCGCGCAGCAGCCTTTTTCCTTCTGGGACAGAATGCAGCACCACACCGTGAATGTGACGGACAATCGTGTACTTCCATTGATTAAGGGGATGCTGGAAGAATATATGGCATTGTTCTCTTCGGATAAGTTCAATTTCTGTGCGGACGAAACCTTTGATCTTGGAAAAGGGAAGACAAAGGCATATGCAAAAGAGCATGGTGTGCACCGTATGTACATCGACTATGTGAAGGAGCTTTGCAGATTTTTGGTGGAGAAGGGAAAGCAGCCGATGTTCTGGGGCGATGTAATCTGTGCGGAGCCGTTTTTGGTGAAGGAGCTGCCGGAGGAGATCATCTGTCTGACATGGGGATATGCACCCGACCAGCGTGAGGATGAGAGCCGCAAGATGGCAGAGACAGGAGTAAAACAGTATTTGTGTCCGGGAGTCGGCGGCTGGAATCAATGGATGAATCTTATTGAAAGCTCTTATGAGAACATTGTGCGGATGTGCTCCTACGCAAGGAAATATAATGCAATCGGTATTTTGAACACAGACTGGGGAGATTTCGGACATGTCAATCATCCGGAGTATTCCGTTCCCGGCATGATTTACGGCGCTGCATTTTCATGGAATTATGAGGTGATACCATTTGAGGAAATCAACCGCCAGATCGCAAGGATAGAATATTACGATCATTCGGAGTCGCTTGTGAATCTAGTGGCAAAGCTGCCTGGGTACTCGCTTTTTAACTGGTGGGATGCGGTGATGTACTACGAGATAAAAGAACTGGGCAAAGAGGAGAAGGAACTGCCGGCACTGGATAAGGTGTCCGATGCGGCGGAAGTGGAAAGGACAGACGAGAAGCTTAAAGAGCTTTGCCGCCAGATTCAAAAGACTGCAGTTCACATGGACAGCCAGGGACTTAACATTTTGCGCGCATATGATATTACCGTTGAAGGAGTGCGCATCTGGAATGAAATCGGTGCAGCACTGACAGGGAAGAAGACAGAGGCGCTTCCGTTGGCGGAGCGTCTGGAAACGTGGTTTATGCATTATAAGGCTTTGTGGCGGGAGATCAGCAAGGAGGGAGATCTTGCACATGTCGCGGAGATTGTGTTCTGGTATGCGGATCTGCTGCGGGGCAGAACACGGAGAAAAAGGAGGCGTATAGAATGTTAATCGGCGGGATTGAAGCGGGCGGTACAAAGATGGTGTGCGCACTTGGGGAAGTTGATACAATGGCGTTGGACGGGGGAGATGCCGCCGGGGCGGAGCCGGTACGGATTTTGGAGAGAATCCAGATTCCGACCGAAACGCCTGAGAGGACCATTCCCTGTATGATAGACTTTTTTGCAGAAAAAGGAATTGAGGCGTTGGGAATCGGGTGCTTTGGGCCGGTTGATTTGAATCTGACTTCGCAGACCTATGGTTATATCACAAAAACACCAAAGGCAGGCTGGATGGACTGCAATATTGTCGGAGCCTTCCAGAAGGCGCTTGGCGTGCCTGTGGGATTTGATACGGATGTCAATGCGGCCGCATTGGGCGAAGTCACCTTTGGCGCGGCGAGAAATTGTGAGACGGCAATCTACATTACGGTTGGGACCGGTGTAGGCGTTGGGGTGTATTGCAATGGCAGCCTTTTGCATGGTCTTGTACATCCGGAGGCGGGGCATATCCTTTTGCAGAGACATCCGAAGGATACCTATAAGGGCAGATGTCCGTTTCATGCGAATTGTCTCGAAGGGCTTGCAAGTGGTCCTGCGGTAGAAGAGCGCTGGGGCAAACCGGGAATAGAGCTGGCGGACCGTGAGGAAGTCTGGGAGATGGAAGCGTACTATATTGCGCAGGCGGTTGCAAATTATATTCTTGCATATTCTCCGCAGAAGATTATCCTCGGAGGCGGCATTATGCATCAAAAGCAGCTGTTCCCACTGGTGCAAAGAAACGTGCAGGAGCTGCTTGGCGGGTATGTGAATCATCCGTTGATAAAGGAAAATATTTCGGAATACATTACAGCGCCGGCGTTGGGAGAAAATCCCGGAATTATGGGTGCATTTGAGCTTGCAAGGCGTGCATTTTTCTTTCGAAATTAATTGGTGAATCCAGATCATCTCTTTAGAAGTTCTTATATGTCGGGAAAGCCTGTATTTTTGGGCTTTCCCGGCATTTTCGATATGGGGAGGTTCTTATATCCCCGTAATCTTTTCAATTTTCCCCCTCAATGGTAGAAATAGAAGTAGTTAATTGATCTGCGGCTACGCTGTAAACCGTCTTCTTATTGTAAAAAAACAAGTTGTTATTACGAGCATACAAGTTATATGCTGATAATAGAACGAATATCAGGAGAATTGTAAGGGGGATTTACAGATGGAAAACGCAAGGGAAACGATTGAAAGAGGAAGAGCGGTGCTCGGCATTGAGTTCGGCTCGACCAGAATCAAGGCGGTGTTGATCGATGAGGAGCATAGGCCGATTGCTTCCGGAGCACACGACTGGGAGAATCAGCTTGCCGACGGAATCTGGACTTACAGTCTTGACATGATCTGGACGGGGCTTAGGGAATGCTATACAAAGCTTGCCGCGGATGTAAAAATGCAGTACGGTGTGACGCTGACGAAGCTTTCCGCCATCGGATTTTCGGGTATGATGCACGGCTATATGCCGTTCGACGCGTCGGGTGAGCTGCTCGTGCCGTTCCGCACATGGAGAAATACGATTACCGGGGAGGCGGCAGCCGCGCTCACAAAAGAGTTTTCCTTTAACATTCCGCAGCGTTGGAGTATCGCGCATTTGTACCAGGCGATTCTAAACGGTGAGGAGCATGTGGAGAAAATCGCATATTTTACGACGCTTGCGGGATATATTCACTGGAAGCTGACCGGGGAGAAAGTGCTTGGCGTCGGCGAAGCGTCCGGTATGTTCCCGATTGACGCAAAGACAAAGAACTATAACGAGAAGATGATCGCGCAGTTTGACGCGCTGCCTGCCGTGCAGAAGTATCCGTGGAAATTGGAGGCGATTCTTCCGAAAGTACTCTGTGCAGGAGAAGGCGCGGGCGTGCTTACCGAGGAAGGCGCGAAGCTATTGGACGAGAGCGGCAGTCTATGCGCAGGCATTCCGCTCTGTCCGCCGGAGGGAGACGCGGGAACGGGCATGGCGGCGACGAATTCCGTGGCGGTGCGCACCGGAAATGTGTCCGCAGGAACCTCCGTCTTTGCGATGGTCGTAATCGAGGAGGATTTAAAAGCAGTCCACGAGGAGCTTGATCTGGTGACGACGCCGGCGGGGGATACCGTCGCGATGGTGCACTGCAACAACTGTACCTCGGATTTGAATGCGTGGGTCGGGCTGTTTCGCGAATTTGCAGAAACATTCGGCATGACGGCGGACATGGATTCGTTGTTTGGAACGCTTTATCATAAAGCGCTGGAAGGAGAGAAGGACTGCGGCGGGCTGCTTGCGTACAACTATTTCTCGGGCGAGCCTGTTATGGGCGTAAACGAGGGAAGACCGCTTTTCGTGCGCAAGCCTGACGCGCATTTCACGTTGGCAAATTTCATGCGTACACATCTGTATGCGTCGCTTTCGACATTGAAGATCGGGTGTGACATTCTGTTCAAGGAAGAGCATGTAAAAGTGGACACGATCTACGGACATGGCGGGCTCTTTAAGACGAAGGGTGTCGGGCAGAGCATTCTGGCGGCGGCGATGGATGCTCCGGTCGCGGTTATGGAAACAGCCGGAGAGGGTGGTCCGTGGGGAATGGCACTGCTCGCTTCCTATATGGTGAGAAAGGATGCAGGCGAGACGTTGGAGCGCTATTTGAGCGATAAGGTGTTCGGCGGCGACGGCGGCAGTGTGATCGAGCCGGATGCGGCGGACGTCAGGGGATTCGACGCGTACATCGAGCGATATAAAAAGGCGCTTGCGGCGGAGAAGGCGGCTGTGGAGACAATGCCGCTGTAAGTATTTGTCTGGGTAAGGGGAGCCGTGGATACAGGCAGTTTTGTCCATGGCTCTATAGATAAATTATAAAGATAGTGTCAAATGACCTATGAAAAAACTGGGCAAAGAAAAAAGCCTCAGAAGAACCTTGAAAATTGCAGATATTTTAGTCTGAGGTAAGCTATCGCCACCCTTGACAGCACGAA
>JAETOE010000034.1 GCA_021771815.1 Roseburia hominis | reverse complement strand
TGGTTTCACCTTCATCATAACATAAAAATGCCAGAGATAAACCTTTTTTGAACATAAAAATTTATCTCTGGTAGAATTTACCCTTACAAGGTGGAAGTTACCTTTTCATTTCACCTAAAATATATTGACTTTTTATGCAGATATCATACAATATAAGTTCAGTTACGAAAGGAATCTTACCATATGAAGCGAAAATTAATCAATCTGGTGGAAATCACCAAATCATACGGAAATAACGTCATTCTGGACGATCTGAATTTATATATCCGTGAAAATGAATTTATCACGCTGCTTGGTCCGTCCGGCTGCGGGAAGACGACGACTCTAAGGATTCTGGGCGGATTCGAGAAACCGGACAAGGGACAGGTATTGTTTGACGACAGGGATATCACGAATCTGCCGCCGAACATGCGCGACTTAAATACCGTTTTCCAGAAATACGCGCTCTTTCCACACATGTCCATTGCGGAAAATATCGCCTTTGGTCTGAAGATCAAAAAAAAGAGCAAAGCGTACATCGAGGATAAGATCCGCTACGCCTTAAAGCTCGTCAATCTCGAGGGCTTTGAGCGCCGCTCCATCGACTCCTTAAGCGGCGGTCAGCAGCAGCGTATTGCGATCGCGCGCGCCATCGTAAACGAGCCGAAGGTGCTCCTGCTCGACGAGCCGCTCGGCGCCCTCGACTTAAAGCTTCGCCAGGAAATGCAGTACGAGCTGATCCGCTTAAAAAACGAGCTTGGCATTACATTCGTCTACGTGACCCACGATCAGGAGGAAGCGCTCACAATGTCCGACACGATCGTCGTCATGAACCAGGGTTACATCCAGCAGATCGGCACGCCGGAAATGATCTACAACGAGCCGGTCAACGCCTTTGTTGCGGATTTTATCGGGGACAGCAATATCATAGACGGCGTCATGGTGAAGGATAAAGTCGTAGAGATCCTCGGGACGAAAATCCCCTGTGTGGACGAGGGTTTCGGCGAGAACACCCCGGTCGACGTCGTCATACGCCCGGAGGACGTCGAAATCGTTTCCCCCGGAGAAGGCTTTATGGACGGTGTGATTACATCGGTAATCTTTAAGGGCGTGCACTATGAGATCGAGATATTGGCGGGCGGCTATGAATGGCTCGTGGACACGACACAGTGCTACGCGGTAGGAACAGACGTCGGCATCCGCGTGATCCCTTTCAATATCCAGATCATGAACAAACCGGAATCCGAGGACGAGGAGGCGGCAGAGATCGATGTATAAATTAAAAAAGCAATTTCTGGCAGGACCGTACCTGATCTGGATGATCGGCTTTATTCTCCTGCCGCTCGCATTTATCCTGTATTACGCATTGACGACATCTGACGGTGCATTTACTTTTTCCAACATCGCGGCTATCGCAGACCCGGTGCATGTAAAGTCGATCGTGCTGTCCTTAAAGCTCGGCGCGATCTGCACGCTTGTGTGTCTGGTGCTCTCCTACCCGTTATGCATGATCCTTAGCACCTTCCGATTCCGCCACCAGAGCTTTGTCGTATTTTTATTCATCCTTCCGATGTGGATGAATTTCATGCTGCGCATTCTGGCATGGCGGCTGCTGCTCTCGAACAACGGTATCGTAAATTCCATCTTCGCCGCCGTCGGCGTCGGCCACATCAAGATGCTGAATACGCCGACCGCCGTCGTCTTTGGCATGGTGTACGACTTTCTGCCCTTTATGATCCTCCCCATCTATAATTCCATGGTGCGGATCAAGCCGGAGACTTTGGAGGCGGCGCGCGACCTCGGCGCGGGAAATTTTACCATTCTCGTGAAAATTATTTTCCCGCTGACGCTCTCCGGCATCATCAGCGGCGTGATTATGGTATTTGTCCCCGCCCTGACTTCCTTTGTCATCTCCGATCTGCTCGGCGGCGGCAAGGTGCTTCTGATCGGAAACGTCATCGAGCAGGAATTTATGCAGGGTACGAACTGGCATTTAGGTTCCGGGCTGTCTGTCGTTTTGATGCTCTTTGTCATCGCAAGCATGGCGCTGATGAATGTATTCGATAAAGACGGAGGAGGTACTGCCGTATGGTAAAAAAATGGTCGCAGCGCGTTTATCTCGGAATCATTTTCCTGTTTTTATATCTGCCGATCCTCGTGCTGATCGCGCTGTCCTTCAACAACTCGAAATCAAGAGTCGTATGGGGCGGCTTTACCCTGAAATGGTACGCTTCCTGCTTTACTGATGAGACAATCATGCGCGCGTTCTTCACAACGCTGCAGATCACGCTTGCGGCAGCCGTCATCTCGACCATGATCGGAACGCTCGCCGCCATCGGAATCAGCGCCATGAAGCGCAGGAACCGCTCCATCATGCTCGGCGCGACAAATATTCCGCTCCTGAACGCGGATATCGTGACAGGAATCTCACTGATGCTGCTGTTTGTCAAATTTATGAATCTCGGCTTTGTGACCGTGCTCATCGCGCACATTACATTTGACATTCCATATGTCATTTTAAATGTGCTCCCGAAACTGAACCAGGCGAACCGCTCCACCTACGAGGCGGCGTTAGACCTCGGCGCTTCGCCCTTCTATGCGTTCTGCAAGGTGACGTGGCCGGAAATTGCCCCGGGCGTTTTCTCCGGCTTTCTGATGGCAGTCACGATGTCTTTGGACGACTTTTCGATCACCTTTTTTACAAAGGGCGCGGGCGTCAACACGCTCTCCACAATGCTCTATACCGAGCTGCGCAAGGGCATACGCCCGGAGCTGTACGCGCTGTCAACGATTTTGTTCCTGTTCGCCTTTCTCCTGCTTCTCGTAATGAACCGTCGTTCCGATAAGCAGATGACGGCAGGCAGTTTCTAAGGAGGTGTTCCCAATGAAAAAAGCTCACATTCTTTTCCTTCCTCTTGCAGCCGCTCTTTTTCTTGGCGGCTGCGGCAGCTCTTCAAATACGGCTGATGCAGATAAAGATACGCTCGTCGTTTTAAATTACGGAAAATATTTAGAGCCGTCTGTCATCGAACAGTTCGAACAGGAGACGGGCATCCATATCAAGCTGGAAGAATACGAAAGCCCGGAGGAAATGTACACCAAGTTCACGGCTGGCTCCATCTGCTATGACGTCGTCTGTACATCCGATTACATGATAGAACGCCTGATTTCTGAGGGGGAAGTCTCCACGATCGACTTCTCGGGCTTTTCCAATTATGGCAATCTGAACCCGGATATCATCGACGCTTCCCGCGTCTTCGACCCCGAAGCCTGCTGCTCCATGCCCTATTTCTACGGTACGCTTGGCATTCTCTACAACACCACAATGGTGCCCACGGAGGAGGCGCAAAGCTGGAATATCCTCTGGGACGATACCTACCGGGATTCCATCATCATGCAGAATTCCGTGCGCGATACTTTCGTCCCGGCTCTGAGGCTGTCGGGCTATGACATCAATACGGAGGATGAGGATGAACTTGCCGATGCGCTCGCTCTTCTGATCGAACAAAAGCCGATCGTCTATGCCTACTATGTGGACGAGACTGCGGACGAAATGGCTGCCGGAAATGCTGCGATGGCACTTGTCTATTCCGGAGAAGCCGCCTACGCCATGGAATTGAACGACGACCTCTCCTATGCCGTGCCAGAGGAAGGTTCGAATCTCTGGATCGATTCCTGGTTTATTCCCAAGCGCTGCGCGCACAGGGAAAACGCGGAAAAATTCTTAGACTTTCTCTGCCGGGGGGACATCGCGATGGCGAATTTCGAGTATGTCTGCTACGCATCACCGAACCAAAAGGTCGTGGATGCACTCGATGAGGAGACAAAAAATGACCCTACGATTTTCCCTCCCGATGAAATTTTAGAATATTGTACGGTGTACAAACAGCTCGGCATTGACACGACGGAACGCTACAGTTATCTGTGGAAAACCTTAAAATCCGAATGACGGTCGTTTACATTTTTAGTAATAATGCACAGTTGTATTCGAAGCCAACCTATGCTAAATTAAATCCACGGTGACGGCACGATCTGTGACAGACGCTTTGCGTCCGCCCTTTTGCCGTCAGCGTGGATTATTTTAAAGAACGCTTTGCGTTCTTTGCGCTCTTTGCGCCCTTCCCCATCTGTACGCTTCCCCTCCCGCATTTCTTTCTCACAGGAGGCTATATGAACTATCAGGAATTCAAGCAGCAAATCGTATCCGGGCTGAAAAGTCAGCTCGGCTCCGACGCAACCATCGCCGTTTCGGACATTCTCAAGAACAACGACACACACCTCGACGGATTGACGATTCTTTCACCCGGAGACAACCTCTCGCCTACCATCTATCTGGACTATTATTACCGCCAATATGAGCTTAGCAAGCCATTTGACGCCATATTATCCGACATTCTGGCGACCTACCGCAAGAACAGCCACAGCGGGCACATCGACATCAGCTTCTTTACCGACTACGACAAGGTGAAATCCCGCATCATCCTAAAGCTTGTAAATTACGAACGCAACCGCAAACTGCTCTCTGTCGTCCCGCATTACCGCTTCTTAGACCTCGCCGTCGTCTTTCACTGCCTTTTGAACTCCGGTCCCTGCGGCAACGCCACGATTCTCATCCACAACCGCCACCTTCCCTACTGGAACATCACAAAAGACGATCTCTACGCGCTCGCTATGCAGAACACCCCGCGTCTCATGCACTATGATCTCCGCAATATGACAGAGGTGCTGCACGGGCTTTTCCCGGAGGAGGAAGCCTTCTCCCTAAGCGCAGAAAAGGACACATGCTGCCAAATGTACGTCCTCTCGAATCAGCAGAAGCTCTACGGCTCTTCCTGCATTCTCTACGACAATCTGCTGCAGAACTTCGCCAACCGTCTCGAATGCGACTTCTACATTCTCCCAAGCAGCGTGCATGAGGTGCTCCTTATCCCCGCAGACAACCGCGCCACAGGCATGGAACTCTCCTCTATGGTGCAGGACGTAAATTCCTCCCAGTTATCCCGGGAGGAAATCTTATCCGATCACGTATATTATTTTTCCAGAGAGGACGGTCAGATCACAATGTGACCGCCTATCTGCATCTTCCTGTTTCCGACACGACCGTATGATACAGCTCCTGGTATTCCCGCGCCGATTTTTCCCACGAGAAATCCTTCTGCATACCACGGACGATCATGTCGTTCCATGACTTTCTGTCGGTGCCGTACACCCGCACGGCATAGCGCAACGCATCGAGCATCTCATGCGCGTTGTAATTGGCGAATGAGAAGCCTGTTCCCGTGTGCTCATATTCATTGTACGCTTCCACCGTATCCTTAAGTCCGCCCGTCTCACGCACGATCGGAACCGTGCCGTAACGCAGGCTCATAAGCTGCGACAGTCCGCACGGTTCAAACAAAGACGGCATCAGAAATGCATCGCATGAGCCATAGATACGGTGCGCCAGTTCCTCGGAGTACCCGATCGTCACATGCATTTTATCCGGATATTTCCCCGCAAAATAACTGAGCATCTGCTCATACTTCGCCTCACCGGTTCCCGCGACCACGAACTGCAGACGTTCCGTGTTCATCAGCTCGTCCATGACATATGCAATCAAATCAAAACCCTTCTGATCGGTCATGCGCGATACCATACCGAGTAAAAATACATCCTTCTCCACAGGAAGCCCCAGATCCTTCTGCAGCTTTGCCTTATTAAGCGCCTTGCCCTCGGTGTGGTTCATCTCATTGTAATGGTTCGACAGATACAAATCTGTCATCGGGTCATACTCTTTATAGTCGATCCCGTTTAAAATGCCGTACAGACGGTTCCTGCGCGCATACATCAGTCCGTCTAAGCCCTCGCCGCCCTCGGGCGTCAGGATCTCCTTCGCATATGTCGGGCTTACTGTCGTAATTGCATCCGCATAGACCACGCCGCCCTTTAAGTAATTCGCTTCCCCATAGGATTCAAGCTTATCCGCCGTAAAGATCTGCTCCGGCAGCCCGGTAATATCCATAACTGCGGGCAGCCGCCATCTTCCCTGGAACTTGAGGTTATGGATGGAAAATACAGTGCGGATATCGGAATAGCACTTCTCGTCGCCGTAGAGCGTGCGTAAAAATACCGGAATCAACCCGGTCTGCCAGTCATGGCAGTGTATCACATCCGGGAAAAAATCAAGATACGGAATCGCCTCAATGACCGCTTTGGAGAAGAATGCGAACTTCTCCACATCCTCATAAATGTTGTTGTACGGCTTATCCCCTGCGAAATAGAATTCATTGTCCACGAAATAGTAGGTGATGCCGTCCTGCTTTGTCTCGAAAATCCCTACATACTGCCTTCTCCAACTCAGATGAACATAAAAATGACACAAAAAATGAAGCTGTCCCTTCCACCGTTCGTCCATACAGATATACTTTGGCAGGATGATACGAACATCGTACTTCTCCGTGTCAAAGTATCTTGGCAGTGACCCTGCCACATCTGCAAGTCCTCCGGTCTTAATAAAAGGTACAGCTTCCGAAGCAGCAAATAATACTTTCATCATGTTATAACCCTCCAAGCCTTAGAATGATTGCCATCGGTTCTGATAAAACCCCTGTCAAAATCCTCTCGATCCTAGATATATTATAACTCCTTTTTGATATTCTGAAAAGTATTAATGCATCTTATATTCCAATCGAATGCGGTCTGTAATCAGCGCAATAAACTCTGAGTTCGTCGGCTTGCCTTTGCCGTTGTGAATCGTATAGCCGAACATCTCGTCGATTGTGTCCATCTTACCCCTGCTCCATGCGACCTCGATCGCATGGCGAATTGCGCGCTCCACGCGGCTCGACGTGGTCTGATATTTCTTCGCGATCGTCGGATAGAGTATCTTTGTGATGGAGTTGAGCATGTCCATGTCATTGACGGACATGACGATGGCATCGCGCAGATACTGGTAGCCCTTGATATGTGCCGGCACGCCGATCTCATGAATAATCTCGGTCACATCCGCCTCGAGATTGCGTTCGCTTAAATCCTTCGCCTTCTCATATGCATTGACCTTGCGCACTTCCGTACTGCGGCTTCCCGCGCTGCTCTTTATGTTCTTGATACGGTTTAAGACCATATCGTTGTCAAACGGCTTCATGATGTAATAATCTGCACCCCGGTTGAACGCATCCTCCGTAATCTTTTCCTGCCCGATGGCACTTATCATGATAAAGGTCGGGTGCTTCTTGATCGTCGTATCATTGTTCACCCGGTCAAGCACGCCAAGCCCGTCTAACTTCGGCATAACGATATCCAAAAGTACGACATCCGGCTCCTTCGTCTTTATCACATTGTATGCTTCCTCGCCATCTCTGGCAACGCCTATCACATTAAGATCATCATCACTTTCGATAATATCCCCTAATAATCGTAACATTCTCTCATTATCATCCGCTATCGCAACATTCAGTTTTTCCATATTCGCCCCTCCTGTGACAAAACTCTTTGCTACATGATAATACTGATTTCACCTTCCGATATTTTGTCGAAGCGCGTCGTCAACCTGAAAGTTTCCCCGCTCTCCTGCGCGTATTATATCATGTGCAAAAACGGCACATGATCATCATTCGCCGCTCGTCAATCATACAAGCACGTTGACTCGCTTGCGCTCATTATATCATCTTCTCTATAAAAATACCATAGCCCATCGACGCATCCGACACAAAAACATGCGTGACCGCACCGATGATCTTACCGTCCTGAATGATCGGGCTGCCGCTCATCCCCTGCACGATTCCCCCGGTAAGTGAAAGAAGCTTTGGATCCGTAACCTTGAACATGATTCCTTTATTCTCTTCATTTCCGCTGTAATCAAGGCTTTCGATCTGAATCTCATACTGCCTGCTCTCCCCTGATACGGACGAGACAATATAGGCGGTTCCAAGGCGTATATCCTGTTTGTAGCATACCGGATACAAGCTCCCCTCATCCATGGCGTTCGCTCCTGCCTCAAGCTTCCCCCGGATGCCAAGCGGTGTATTCTCCGTGATCCGTCCGAGACAATGCTCCCTGCCGTAATCTATAACGCCGGAAATCTCGCCCGGGCTCCCGCTCTCCCCCTTTTTGATTCCGACAATATCCGCCTGATAAATATAGCCCTCCGACAGGCTCATCTGCGTACCCGTATCACCGTCGCTGACTGCATGTCCCAACGCGCCGAACGTTCCGTCGTCTTTATAATATGTGAGCGTGCCGACCCCCGCGATATCGTCCCTGACCCAGATTCCGAGCAGATAACGCCCTTCCTGACCCTTTACCGGGTTCATAGATACCTCGACATACTCACCGTTCCTCTCGATCCCTATAATTTCCCTGTTCTGTCCGTACGCGTCGATTTTTTCCATCAGTTCTTCTTTCTCATACACGGATTCTCCGTTGACGCTCACAATGTAGTC
This sequence comes from Roseburia hominis, assembly GCA_021771815.1. Taxonomy (GTDB): domain Bacteria; phylum Bacillota; class Clostridia; order Lachnospirales; family Lachnospiraceae; genus Roseburia; species Roseburia hominis_A. The sequence goes on along the minus strand of JAETOE010000034.1, from coordinate 28,798 downwards.
TCCGCCCCTGACAAGATTCTGCGCGGGTCTGCATTCATTCCCGCTCTCATCGCGGACGTTCGCAGTTCCAAGCACCAGAACCCCCTGAGTCCGCACATATATGCCAATCGGCTCTCCGCTTGCGTGCACCTCCTGTTTATCCACAAGCGTGACTTCCACATCCTTGACCGGAAAAATACCGAACAGCTTACAGGTCACCGTGTAGGACGGGTTTCGGTAAAATTTCTGCTGTGCGCTGAAGCTGTAGGAAGTCTCCTCGCTGTCTTCTGCAAGCGCAACGGAGACCGGAACATGAAAATCATAGGACACGTCTTCCCCCTGTTCAATGTACATTTGATCCGGTATCGCCTGGTCGAAAGTCTTTACGGCGAATACCGCCACAAGAAAATATCCAATCCATGTCATCTGCTGTATCACTGCGTAAAATTTGTGCTTCATATGAACTCCTTACTGCCATTTTCTGATTCACCGTGGCGTAGCCGCACGGACAAAAATAAGGGAAGATACGAAACGATCCTGCTTCGCATCTTCCCTTATTATATGGATATTTTTACTTTTCAAACGTAACTATAGCACTTCTTTTGATTTTATGCCTCTTAGAGCATCATCTTCCCCGCTTTTTGCTCTCTGCAAGCTCACGCATCTCCTTTGCGCTCTTTCGCACCGTCTCCGTGATCTCGACGCCGCCTAACATACGCGCAAGTTCCTCGATGCTCTGCTCTGCTCCCAACCGTTCAATCGTGGAAACCGTCGCCTGGTTCTGTACGGATTTCTGAATGAGATAATGGGAATCCGCCATTGCAGCGATCTGCGGCAGATGCGTGATACAGATGATCTGGTGATTTCTCCCGAGCACATTCATCTTCTCGGATACCATCTGCGCCGTCCTTCCGCTGATCCCGCTGTCGATCTCATCAAAAATCAGCGTCTCAACAGCGTCCTCGTCAGCTAATACCGTCTTGATTCCCAGCATAATACGGGAAAGCTCGCCGCCGGACGCTACCTTTCCGAGCGGTTTTAACGGCTCGCCCGGGTTCGTGGAAATGAAAAACCCCGCGTCATCATAACCGTTCGCCGTATAATCCGCTGTGCGCTCAAATTCCATCGTAAAGCGCACATCCAGAAAATTGAGATCCTTTAATGCCGCCGTCACCGCCTCCGTAAGCCGTCCCGCCGCTTCCTTCCTGATATCCGACACCGTCTTGCACTGCTTATCCAACGTTGCTTTTGTCTTTTTCATATCCGCGCGCAGCCCTTCCAGATAACTGTCGTAATCGCACAGCTTCATGAGCCGCTCCCGCTTTTCATCGAGCGCCGCGAGTACCTTCGGAATCGTATCGCCGTACTTATCCTTCAGATGATTGACCGTATCCAGACGTCTCTCGACCTCGTAGAATGTCTCCTCGTCGAACTCCATGCTCTCCGCATAATCCGCGATTTCACGGTTAAAATCATTTAAAAGCCCGTCGATTTCGAGAAGCTGCTGTTCCAGATTCGAAAGACGGTCGTCGTAAGAAGCGACGGAAGAAATCTCCCTTACGGCCCTGCCGACAAGCTCCGACGCTCCCTCCGCCCCTCCGGTGTTCCCGTATGCGGCGTTTACCGCCTCAACGATCTTCTGACCGTTCGAAAACCTGCGGTAGTCGCTCTCAAGCTCCTCGTCCTCGCCCTCCCTTAAGGCAGCTTCCTCGATCTCCTTAACTTCATACTCAAGAAGGGAAATCTCCCGCTCCCGCTCTTTCGTGTCCACATCCGCCCGGCTCTCCTCTTCCAGAAGCTTCCGGTAGCTGTGGTATGTCCCGGCAAGCGCGCTCTTTTCTTTCGCGAGCGCTTCCCCCGCGAAATCGTCGAGAATCTCAAGGTGCTTCTTCTTCGACAAAAGGGATTGGTGCTCGTGCTGCCCGTGAATGTCGATTAATACCGCGGCAATTTCTTTGATGCGCGACGCCGGAACGCTCTCCCCGTTCACGCGCGCTGCGCCGCGTCCGTTTACAATGCGCCGGCTTAGGATGACCTCGTCGTTTTCCGGATAGACCTCAAGCGCCTCAAGCTGTGCGCGCGCACGCGCATCCTCCACCACAAACAGCAGTTCTACAAGCGCCGTTTCCAATTCTCCGGTCTCCTTGTTCTCGCGGAGCATTTCTTTTTGAATCTTCTCTCCAAGCGCCAGATTGATCGAGCCTATGATAATGGATTTACCCGCTCCGGTTTCGCCGGACAGTATATTGAGTCCTCCGGTAAAATCCACCTCCGCCTCGTCGATCAGCGCCAGGTTTTTAACATGTAGACTTTGTAACATAGAATCACCTTTTCTCTCCCCAAAAGAATCCTTCTATTCCTCTACAATCTTTCTCAGCCGGTTCATCACGGCAATGGTATCATCTACGCTCCGAACTGCGCACATGATCGTGTCATCCCCGGCAATGCTTCCCACGATCTCGTGCATATTCATCGCGTCGAGCGCAGCCGCCACCGCCATCGCCATACCGGAAACTGTCTTGATCACAAGGATATTCTGCGCCATGTCCATAGACACGAAACCGTCATGGAACACGCGCACATATTTCTTAGACAGGTCCTCGCCCGTCTCCTGCAGTGCAACATATTTCTGCTTTCCGCTGCTCATCGCGACCTTCGTCAGTTTCAGTTCGCGGATATCCCGCGACACCGTCGCCTGCGTGACCTGATATCCCTCTTTTAACAGATAATCCGACAGTTCTTCCTGTGTCTCGATATCGTTCTTCTTAATCAATTCCAGTATCTTTGCCTGTCGTTTTGTTTTCATAATCCCTCCCTGTTTTGCGGAGCAAAATGCGATTTTGAGAGCAAAATCTAACCTCTGGTGAGCAGAGGGATTTCCCTCCCTTACGTATACCCCTGCATCTTCTTACTTAATATCTCCAAAAAACTCTTGTTGCTGAGTTTACAGATGCACGCCGTATCCTTTGCCTTCTTTATTGTAAAACGATCTCCGACCGCAAGCTTTACGGCGTTGTCCCCGTCAAAGCTCACCTCCACCGTCTCATCTTTCTGGGAGCGCCGCTTTCCGATCTCCACCACGACCTCATCCTCCGCACCGATGACAATGCTTCTCGAATTCAGATTGTGCGCGTTGATCGGCGTAATCAGGATCATCTGCGCTTTGGGATCGACGATCGGTCCGCCGGCAGACATATTATAGCCTGTCGAGCCTGTCGGCGTAGAAAGAATGATGCCGTCCGCCCGAAATGTATTCAGATACTCTCCGTTGACGTAGACGATGAGGCTCACCACCGAGAGCACTCCTGTGCGGTGTATGACGATATCGTTTAACGCGATCCTCTCCTCGACCTCTTTTCCCGCGGCGATCCCATGCCCGGTCAGCATCATGCGCTGTTCCACCATATAGTCACCCGCCATCAACCGGTCGATCGCCGAAAACACATTGCTCTCCTCAAGTTCACACAAATATCCCAGCGTACCGAGATTAACGCCGATAAGCGGCAGTGCACTGTCCACAAGACTTGCCGCCGCACGGATCAGCGTGCCGTCCCCGCCGAGCACGATCACGCCTTCCGTTCCGGGCGCAAGCTCCTCCATACGCGGTGCGGCGGCGCTAAGGCTCTCTCCATTCGAAAAAAAGTTCTCGCAGACGCCTCCCTTTTCCCTGATATAAGACGACAGTTCAGCGGTAAGCCTTCCACCCTCGTCTTTATAAGTATTTGCGATAATCAAAAAACGTCTCATACGCTTCCTCACCTGCCGCTAATGATCCAACTCTTTATGCGCCGCCGCAACCACGGCATGGATATCAACCGCATCCTCCCTGTCTCTCTGCTCTTCCTTCTTAAGATGCACGAGATACTCGATATTGCCCTCCGGTCCCTTGATCGGCGAATACTCCAGATTCTTTACGCAAAACCCCTGTTCCTCCGCAAAGGTAACGACCGTATGAATGACTTCCTCATGCACGGACGCGTCCCTTACCACGCCTTTCTTCCCGACCTTCTCGCGTCCTGCCTCGAACTGCGGCTTGATCAGACAGACCATCTCACCGCCCTCTTTTAGCAGCGCTCTCGCGGGGACGAGCACCTTCGTCAGTGAAATGAACGAGACGTCCACCGACGCGAAATCAAGTGCGTCTGCGATATCCTCCGGAGTCACATAGCGGATGTTCGTCTTCTCCATGCACACTACCCGGGAATCCTGGCGCAGCTTCCAGGCGAACTGCCCATACCCCACGTCCACGGCGTATACCTTCACCGCGCCATTCTGCAGCATACAGTCTGTAAATCCGCCTGTTGAAGCGCCAATATCCATGCAGATCTTACCGTCCAACGTAATATCAAAATGTGTCATCGCCTTCTCAAGCTTTAAACCTCCGCGGCTTACATACTTTAACGTGCTGCCCTTGACTTCGATCGCCACGCCCGTGTCGAATGTGGTTCCCGCTTTGTCCTCCCGCACATTTTCGACAAAGACATTCCCTTCCATAATCATCGTCTTCGCCTTCTCCCTGGAAGGAGCAAGTCCTCTGTTTACCAGCAAAACATCTAATCTTTCTTTCAAATGTCTATTCCTTTCCCGCTAAGCTCTTGTATGCCTCTATGACCCTCGCCAGAACACTCTCCTCGTCAATGCCGATCTCCTTCCGCAGAAGGTCCACATTTCCATGCTCCACATATACGTCGGGTATCGCGATCACAAGCACGGACACATCACATCCATGCTCCTCATAAAAGCGGAGAACATGCTCGCCCATACCACCGTTTATCACATTCTCCTCCAGGGTGACGATCAGCTTATGGCGTGCTGCCGCCTCAAGCAGCGTCTCCTCGTCCAAAGGCTTTGCGAACCGCGCGTTGATAAGGCTTGCGGCATACCCCAGTTCTTTTAGTCTCTCCCGCACCGTCTCCGCCGTCTTTACCATCGAGCCAAGCGCAAAAAGTGCTATCTCCGACTCCCTGTAGATCCACTCGCTCTTCCCATATGCAATCGGCGCGCGGAACTCCTTCAAACCGTCGTACGCCGTCCCTCTCGGGTATCTTACCGCAATCGGCGCCTGAAAATCAACCGCATACTTGAGCATATCCGACAATTCCCATTTATTCTTCGGCGCCATGACCGTCATATTGGGAACGGTGGATAAATAAGAAATATCGAAAATTCCCTGATGCGTCTCACCGTCGCTTCCGACAAGCCCCGCCCGGTCAATGGCAAAGACCACCGGAAGATTCTGAATACAGACGTCGTGAAGAATCTGATCGTAAGCGCGCTGCAGGAAGGAAGAATACACTGCGAACACAGGCTTTAAGCCTCCCGCCGCAAGTCCCGCCGCAAATGTGACTGCATGCTCCTCCGCAATTCCCACATCAAAGAAACGCTCCGGGAACATATTGTGGAACCGCTTCAAGCCCGTACCGTCCGTCATTGCGGCTGTGATGGCGACGACCTTCTCATCCCTGTCGCCAAGCTTGCGCATGACCGTAGAAAAAATATCCGTATAATTCGCCGTCGATCTCGGATGCTTCGGAAGTCCCGTCTCGATCTCAAACGGCTCAGTTCCATGAAACCGCGCAGGATGCCGCTCTGCCGGAGCATAGCCCGCCCCTTTGTGGGTAATGACATGCACCATGACCGGTCCGTCGATATGGGATGCCTCCCGCAGCAATTTTAAAATTCCCTTGATATCGCCGCCGTCCACCGGACCCAAATAGATGATTCCCAGCTCCTCAAAAAGCATCCCCGGAATAAAGAGCTGCTTAATACCGCTCTTCGCCCTTCGTATATGCTCCACCATCCGGTCGCCGTACACCGGAATCTTGTTGAGCGAATTCATGACACCAAGCTTTAAGTCCCGGTAGGCGTCTGCCGTCCGAAAGCCCGAGAGATAACCGGAAAGTCCTCCCACATTCTCGGAAATGGACATATTGTTATCGTTCAGCACGATAATAAAATTCGATGTAAGCTGCGCTGCGTTGTTGAGCGCCTCAAACGCCATGCCCCCGGTCAGCGCGCCGTCGCCGATCACCGAGACGACCTTATAGTCCTCCCCTGAGATCTCCCTCGCGTGCGCATAGCCAAGCCCTGCAGAAATGGACGTTGAACTGTGTCCCGTGTCAAAGCTGTCGCACTCGCTCTCCCTGCGCTTCGGGAAACCGCTCATTCCGCCGTACTTGCGCAGCGTTTCAAAGCCATCCCGCCTTCCTGTCAGAAGCTTGTGCGTATAGGACTGGTGCCCCACATCCCAAATCAGCTTATCCTTCGGGAACTCCATGAAAAGATGAAGCGCCATCGTAAGCTCCACAACGCCAAGGTTGGACGCAAGATGACCTCCGGTCACAGAAATCTTCTCGATCAAAAATTCCCGTATTTCCGATGCCAGAAGCTTTAACTCGTCATCGGACAGCTCCTTGATGTCATTTTCCTTCTGAATTCGTTCTAATATCATACAGAGCACCTCTGTTCCTTATCACAGTCTATTTCTCCCGGGAAATCAGATATCTGAGCAATTCCGTCAGAAATTCATTCTTCACGACCAGCTCATCCATCTGCGCGATCGCGCGTTCCGATATCGTTTGGACATCCTCCCGCGCCTTCTTTAAACCCTCATAGGTCACGTAGGTGGTCTTGTGGTTCTTCTCATCGCTTCCGATCGGCTTTCCAAGCACCTCCTGCGTACTGGTAACGTCTAAAATATCATCCTGAATCTGGAACGCAAGCCCCACGGCTCCCGCAATCTCTCCGATAATCTTCTGCTCCCCCGCCGTCGCTCCTGCAAGCACTGCGCCGACCTGCATGGATGCCTCGATGAGCGCGCTCGTCTTAAGCCGGTAGATAAAGTCCAGCTTTTCCTTCGTCATATCGGAAGCACCCTCGGACTCCACATCCACAGTCTGTCCTCCGACCATGCCGTAGATGCCCGCTTTCTGCGCTAATATCTGAAATGCGTGGCACACGTCCGGATTGTCCGGCTCGATGTCAAACGCGCGTGCCGCCGTCTCGTACGCATAATTAAGAAGCGCATCCCCGGCGAGAATCCCCATCGCTTCTCCAAAGACTGCGTGCGTCGTTTTCTTTCCCCTGCGGTATTCATCGTTGTCCATCGCCGGAAGATCATCATGCACCAACGAATAGGTATGAATCATCTCGATCGCTGCCATGAACGGCTCAATCACCTTCGACCTGCCGCCGAAAAGACGGTACGTTTCCTGCATCAGCATGGGACGGAGCCTCTTTCCTCCGACCAGCACGCTGTAATTCATCGCTTCCATGATTGTCTTCTGATAGCCCTCTTCCCTTGGAAGATACGCCTTAAGAATCGTCTCTATCTGCGCCGTGCGCTCCGTCATCTCTGCTCTGATATCCATTTGGCACATCCTTTCCGCCGTCCTACAGCTCTTCTAATTCCCCGTCTGCATTCAAGATCTGCATCTTCTTCTCGACCTCGTCCAGAATCACATTACAGGTCTTAAGTTCTCCCACGCCCGCCTGATACAGACCGAACGCCTCCTCCAGGGAAGTCTCCTGATCCTCCATCTGCGCTAAAATTGATTCTATTTTCGCAAAGCTCTCCTCTAACGTCGGCTTGTCTTTCTTCTCGCTCATAATTTTCCGTCCTTGTGATTATATTTTTACAAACGTAGCATGTTCGTCATCTGCGGCCTGCACAATTTCCCCGTCCTAATAATTATTCTGCAGCCTCGCCTCCATCGCTTTCGCCTGCATTTATCCTACTTCTGCATCTTCGTCTCCATCACTTTCGCCCGCATTTATCCCATTCTGCGGTTTCGTCTCCGTCACCTGCGCCATGAGCGCGCCCTTATACAAGTGCACCGACAGCAGGTCGCCCGGCTTCACATCCGACGCGTCCGTGACCGCCCGCCCCGCGGCATCCGCCACATAGGAATACCCCTGACTCAGCTTTTTCACGGGAGACATCCCCTCCAGCTGCCCGGAGAGCAACGCCAGCGTATGACGCTTCTCCCCAATGATCTGCGTCATATGCGCCGCAAGCGCATCCGAAAGATCCGCCGCATATTTGCGGTTCTCACGCAGTTTATTGGCAGGACTAAGATACCGAAGACGCTCTTTTGCATACAAGACTCTCTGCCGCTTTTCCTCAAGCCTTCTCTCCATAAGCCGCGTCATCTGTGCAAGACATCCGTCCATATACTCTCTGACCTGTCTGTAGTCAAACACCGCCAGTTCCGCCGCTGCCGACGGCGTGGGCGCCCTTAAATCCGCCACAAAATCGGCAATCGTTGTGTCCGTCTGATGCCCGACCGCAGAAATTACAGGCGTCTCGCACTCGAAGATCGCCCTTGCGACCTCCTCCTCGTTGAACGCCCATAGATCCTCGATCGAACCGCCGCCGCGCCCGACGATCATCACGTCCACGCCGAGAGCATCCAGCGCATGAATGCCGTTTACAATGCTTTGAACCGCGCCGTCGCCCTGCACAAGCGCCGGATATAAAATCAACTGTACATAAGGGTTTCTACGAGCGGCAATATTGCGGATATCCTGCACCGCCGCCCCTGTCGGCGCCGTCACAACGCCGATGCGCGCAGCATACTTCGGGATCGGCTTCTTATACTCATCGGCGAACATTCCCATCTCTTCGAGTTCCCGCTTTAACGCCTCGAACTTCAGATAGAGGTTACCCATGCCGTCAGGTTCGATCTCTCTGGCATAGATCTGATACTTGCCGTCCCGCTCGTAGACCTCGACCGACCCGGTCACAATGACCTTATCGCCCTCCTTCATCGGAAAGGCAAGCCCCGTCCGACGGTTCCCCGCGAACATGATCGCATTAAGCGTCCCCGACGCGTCCTTGAGCGTAAAATAAATATGCCCCGACGTGTGATACTTACAGTTCGACACCTCGCCCTTTACGCTGATACGGTTCAGCATAAAATCCTGCGCAAACATGTTCTTGATGTATGTATTCACTTGTCCGACAGAATAAACATTCTTTCTCATGCCAGCTTTGCCAGTACGCCGTTAATAAACGCAGGCGAATCGTCCGTTCCGTATTTCTTGGCGAGTTCCACAGCCTCGTTGATCGCAACGCCGACAGGAACATCGTCGTCATACTTCATCTCATACACCGCAAGGCGGATCAGAGTAAGGTCGACCTTTCCCATCCTTCCGGTCTTCCAGCCCTCTGCAGCCTCATTGACAGCGTCGTCGATCTGTGGCAGGCGCGCAAGAATATTTTCGCATTTCTCCCTGATATATGCGCCGTCCTTCTCATCCCATGCCTCCTCCGTCTCCCCGTAGACTGCGATCTGCTCCGGCATCTCCTGTCTGTCATGAAACTCCGCGCCAAACAGCACCTTAAATATCTGTTCTCTCAATTCTCTTCTTGTCATCGATCTGTCCTCTCCGAATACTTTCCTGTTGCACAAGGAAAAAAGGATGTCACAACGGACACCCTTTATTACATTCACTGTGAATCTGGTGCGTCTATTTGCTGCTGCCCATGTCCACACTTGCGATACGGATATTCACGATTGAAACCTCCAGTCCGGTCATGTTCTCAATCGCGTTCTTCACGCGCTCCTGCACCTTCGCAGATACTTCAGGAATCGAATAGCCATAAGAGATATTCAATGCGACATCCACGCTGACCGTTCCCTCGAACACCTCCACACGGATGCCCTTGGAAAGGTTCTTCATACCAAGCTTACTTACCAGTTCATTTGTGATGTTGCCAGCCATGGAACCCACACCCTCCACCTCAGTAGCGGCAAGTCCTGCGATGATGGCAACCACTTCATCTGCAATCTTCACTTCTCCTAAATTACCGTCCTTTATTTTAAATGTTTTACGATCCTCACCCATTGCTAACAGCCTCCTAAGTGATATTATGCGTTTATTATAACAGACTATTCCCGTTTTGGAAACCAAAAAAAGTATTAATTTACTCCGCCGCCTCGATCTCACAAAAATCGCATCCGTCGTCGCCGCCCCATGAGGTATATGCGTAAGAAACCGTCTCCCCCTTATAGCTTATGGAAAAACTGCCCTCCATCTCAAGAAATGAGTGCGCCTGCGCGATCTCGGTCACAAGTCCAGCCATATCGTCGATGAAACTCTCCGCCATCTCCTCATTGCTGCACTCCGCTTCCCGGATCTCCTCGTCCACGAATAGCCGCAGCGCGAAATCATCCATATCGCTCTCGTCGTCCAGCGCCGCACGGCTGATATAGGAATTGCCGCATCCCGCCAGAATATTTCTCATATAGGACGCGCAGGAAAGAATTCGCGACTGCGATACGTCCTCCGCCTCCAGAAAAATCTTATAGCTTATCTTTACTGCATCCGCCATCCTTCGTCTCCTCTCTTTTCTTCTATTCCAGCCCTCTTCCCGCAACTTCTTCCCATCATTCAGGTCTTTTTCCATATTCCCTGCGCTCCTCTCATTTGTTGAAAAGAGCCTTGACATGACACTTTTACAGTATCACAAAAAGACCCATAAATCAACATAACACATCCTTAACTACAAAAAGAGTACCCTTGACGCACTAACGTGCATCAAAGATACTCTTTTTCATTAGGGAACTGATTTCACAACCTATTTGGGTATTGTCAATTCATGGATTACTCTTCTACTTTAACAATTACAACTTTTTCTTTATTGTATTTTCTCATATTAAGGAATACTGCTGCTGCAAGTACAAGGAGAAGAATTACATCTCCTACGATAAACATTACGACCCAACGTGCGAGCCCTGTCTCAGTCAATTCAATAGCATTTGAGTTTACCTGTGCATAAAGATTTTCATGTGCTGCTTCACGAAGAGCAATAATTGTTCCGGCACTTTCTGTGTCGCTAATTAATGTCGGGTCAGCAGCAAAGCTTAATCCCTTTGTAAGACCTGAACGGATACCACGGTTAAGATCCATGTAGAATGTTGCAAGCGGATCCATTGCATCTGTATTTACTGCACCATGGAAGCCCCACTCGTCGCGGAGCACTTTGTTAAGAAGTGCATCACAGCTGCCCGCCCATTCTGCACCAATGCTATTGAATGCTGTCATAACCGCTGTTGACTTGCCATCTTTGAATGCAGACTCGAATGCTTTAAGATAAATCTCACGAAGTGCCTGCTCTGTTGTCCATGTGCAAACACCTGCTGTACGGTTTGTCTCCTGATCATTTAATGCAAAATGCTTAAGGTATACCATCATACCCTGATCTGTTGCACCCTTAACCTCTAATCCGCCGATAATTCCGGAAAGAGTTCCGTCTTCTGAATAGTACTCAAAGTTTCTTCCGGAGAAAGCGCTGCGGTGTGTATCCATAGCTGGTCCATACCAGCCTGTAATTCCAAGCTCGCTTCCTTCTTTGCCCATCTGAGTGCCTCTCGCATATGCGAGATCTTTGTTCCATGTTGAAGCAATCATTACGCCACAGTTAAATGCTGTACCGGAGTTATTATTAAACATACTCTTGATACTTGCAGGTCCATCAGAATCGACGGACTGCGGGGCATCGATAGATGCCATTGCTGTAGATTTAAATCCACCATTTGTTGCCATATCAACCATTTCATCAACAGTGATATTGTCAAGTAACTCGTCCCACTTAGGGTCGTCATAATCCAGACCTTTCACATCGCTTAATTTCACGCCATTGTTTGCGCCTGTTGTTGGCATTGCTGCGTCCGGATCGTCATAATCCGCTGCATTATATGTAGCTTTACACTGATATACTGCCATCTCTTCAGCTGTCATTTTGTAGCCAGCCTCCGGAGCAGATGTTGCTTCTTCATAGTTTGCAAAGCTATCTTTACGACTTAAGTATGTTACATGTCCTGCAACGTTTTCAAACTGATTTACGGCTGCAACTTCGTCGCTTGAACGTTTTCCGTCATGAGCATCATCATAAATTACATCATTTGCTACGTTGATTACCTCTGAATCAATGATCGTATGTGAATCAGAATTTAATGATACTATGTAATCTCCCTTTTCTAAAACATAGCATCCATGTCCATCTACGTCATAAGAAGCCATGTCCTCTAAGTCAAATGTTACAGTTACTGTCTCGCTCGCACCTGGCTCAATTATATCAGTTTTTACAAAATCAAGAAGATTAGCGCTTGCCTTCTCAATTCCACCATTTGTGTATGGTGGGTTGAAATAGATTTCTTCTACATCTTTACCAGCTACGCTACCGGTATTTGTTACATTGATTGTCATGGTTACGCTTGTTCCGTCGTTCTCAACATTTGCGATTTCACGTTCAAAGCTTGTGTAACTTAAACCATAACCAAAAGGAAACTGCACATAATCTTCATATTTGATAAAGCCTTCCGCTGCAGCTGTTTCATAGAATTTGTATCCTACGTAAATATTCTCTACATAATTTACAAATTTAACTACTCCCGTTCCCTTTGCAATCTCGTCTGAATTTGCGTAAGTGAACTCACCATAGTTGTTGCTTGTTGGTGTATTTTTTAAATCATATACATATGTATCAACTGTACGTCCAGATGGATTTACTTCACCAGAAAGAATTTTCCCAAGAGATGTGAAACCATACTGTCCTGTTCCTGCTACAATAAGACATCCGTTGATGTTGTCATACTCGTCGATGAAACCAAGTTCCATTGGGTTTGATGAGTTAATAATTACCACTACGTTTGCGAACTCAGAACATACCCGCTCAACCATTGCTTCCTCACGATTGCTAAGCTCCAAATAACTCTTTGAAGAATCTAAATCATCTTCCTGTGTTGAGTAAACTACATCCCCGCCCATCTGCGTTTTATTGTAGGTACAATCACTATTGTAAACATCCGGGAGGTCCATACCTTCTCCACCGGCACGCGTAAGAACGATAAGAGCAGTGTCTGAGAATGCTTTTGCATCATCAAAAATTCCTGCTGCATCATAATCAGCGATTGTTGGCTGAACGATTGTCCAATCAACATCCATCATACCTACAACCGGTCTGTCTGCGCGATAGTCTGTATAAAATTTTGTAAGATTTTCATTTGTTTCAAATCCGGCATCTTCAAGTCCCTGAAGTAATGTAACCGCATTTTCTTCATTTACATCACCGGAACCAGATCCACCGTAAATCGGCTGTGTGCTTCCCCATCCAAATACGTTAATTTTCTTTGTATCCGAAAGTGGTAATGCATTGTTCTCATTCTTTACAAGAACGATACCTTCATTAGCAATCTGCTCAGAAACCTCTTTTGATTCCTTTGCCGTGTCTGCACTTACTACTTTTACCTCTGCAAGGGCCTGATCCAGAAGTGTTCTTTCCGTTCCAAGACATACAAAGTTAATTGCAACTGCGATTACAAGTACTGCCGCAAAAAATGCATTCCAACGAATCATAGAACGTTTTGCAACATCCTTCTTTCTTACAGCAATACTTGCTACGAGAGCTGCAACAATTGCAACTACAATTACTACAATTTGAGGCATACAAGCATATACATTGCTGTAAACATCCTCCATGGATACCTGTACTCCGCCGCCAAACATCAAGTTGTAAACCTTAGCTACGATTACAATTAATGCAATCATAATCACTGCAGCGATGATGGCAGGAAGCAACCAACGTCTTTCCTTTTTCATTAAAAAACCTCCTTTTATATATAGATTACGAATTATATATTAAAGGAGGTGTGTCCTGTTTTGTTAAATTTGGTATGAATGGTTCGTATTTGGTATGAATGGTTCATCACTTTGCTCAATTACATAACCGGCAAAAATATATATACAATAAAGTTACCGTTCTGTTCCACGATTTCAATGTTTCCATCATAATAGTCTGTGATTTGTCGAATAACCTGCATTCCGATTCCATGTGCTATTTTATCTGTTTTCGTTGTGTGAAGGTTTGGATTTTTCTTAAGCACAGATTCATCGATTTTATTTCGAACTTCAATGGCTAAGTATCCCTTTACCTCATGCATACTGAAAAAAATGTCAGGCTCTTTTACCTTAATCGATGCTTCAATGGCATTATCCAGAAGATTTGACACAAGACTGCAGAGAAGCTGCTTTTGCATCTTGATTTCTTCTGAAAGAAGAACATCCAAAACGATTGGAATATCCTTGTGCCTTGCTTCCGCTACCTTATAGGACAAAATCATATCCACAAGTTTGTTTCCAGTCGTTACTGTTTCATATCGGTCCAGCTCCGGCCATACGACTTCATCCAGAAACTGATGCACCTCATCGTACTTTTCCTGCTCAATCAATGTTTCTATATAGAAGTAATTATTCTTAAGTTCATGTCTGGTCTGTTTTGCCTGCTTTAACATTTTTTCCGCATCATTCATCTGGTGCATCTGAAAATCGAGACTCTGATTGTTCAGGTTTAACTCCATCTGCTTTTCCATCTCTACCGCAAGTCGGGAAAACAATGCATACCCCAGGAAAGTAACCAGAAGCATAAGCAGATTGAATAATGGCATCTTGATTTTGGAATCTTGAATCGAATTCCCCAAGATTATCCAAATTGCGGTAAGACAAACTGGCATCATGCCGGCAATCAGCCAGTATCCCTCCGAAATCTTTGTGCTGATCGGCCGGGAAAATTTTTGGCAAAGTTCTGCCACCAGAAATATAATCAGAATTCCAAGCAAGTCTCTAATCAAATGATTTAGCCAGGTTATCGTAATCCAGGAACCCCACACGCTTTCTGACATTTTGTAAAGGAAGGAGGCAAAAAGCACACTTGTTTTGTAAAACAGCAGCGTAATCAAAAACTGCCTCCAGTTTCCCTTCAATGCCAAAACGGCAAAAATAAAGCCCGCAAGCACTATAAAGATTAAGTAAAGCACAAATCTCACACTGTAGGAGAGCAGACCAAACTGCTCATTTGCAAGAATTGTAAAGGTGTTCAGCACGAGAAATCCAACAGATACACCTGCTGCAATTGCAATCATTTTCCCCATTGAAGCTTTATGCTTAAAGATTCTCGCCATCATATACATCATAATGACGCACTCGACCACGCCATCAAAATCGTTAATTAAACTTAACACCTGTTCGTATATCATTCCGCCCTACTCCATCGAAAATACGCTTCTTTAATCTTTTCCCGCCTTCTTCTGCTGATTGGCAGCTGCTCACCTCCATCAAGCAAAATCTCATCCTTCCCGATCCGATAAATAAATCTCGGATTTACCAAATAACTTCTGTGGGGCTGCATAAAGGAAAACTGCGCAAGTTTATCCTGCAGTTCCTGGAACTGTATGCGAATCTCATCCTCTCCCTCTGTTGTTTTTAACATACAGAATTTGCCTCTGGCTTCGATATAAATAAGCTTATTAATTGAAAGAGACAAAACACTTCCGTCCACTTCATTGTCAAACCGGAGCCTTACATCCATTCTCTTTTCCAATTCTGAAGTAAGCGCCCTGCACAAATTTTCCAGCTCTTCATTCAGTCTGCGCTTTCGCACAAAACGAAATGGCTGTACATCAAAGGTTTGAAAGACCAGCTCTTCTTTATTTGATATGAACACAATAAGAGAATCTCCACCATTCTGGCGGAAGTTCCTGCAAAGCTCAATGCCATCAATCCCCGGCATATCAATATCCATAAGCAGTACATCATAGCAGTTTTTCTTAAGCAGGCTAGACTGCAAATTCTTTGGATTGCTGAAGCAGTTTACTGAAATCTGCACATGCTTTTCTTTGTAATACGCATGAATCTTGTCCGCGACTAAACAGGCCATTGCCGGTTCATCGTCACATACTGCAAACGTGTACATACTCCCTTCTTTCCCCTTAAATTATATTTTATAGCTTTTCTAACTCCTGTTGACGAACAATATTATTGTAACATTTGATGTTTTGGGTGAAAAACACGTGAAATTACATGAAAATATGTGCTTACAGGAAATCCACGAAAACCGCTATTTCCCCACAATTTCCGCCGTATCAATAAATTCAAACGGCGTCTGCTGGTACACATAATAGTTCAGCCAGTTGCTGTACATGATGTTGCAGTGGGAACGCCACTGCAGCCTCGGCTTTGCCGTATCGTCATCCTTCGGGTAATAATTCACCGGAAGCTCGATCGGCAGTCCCTTATCCTTGTCCCGCTTATATTCCTTGTCAAGCGTATAGCGGTCATACTCCGGGTGTCCCATAACGAAAATCCGTCTTCCCTCGTCCGCGATCGCGAGAAATACGCCCGCTTCCTCGGATTCGGCAAGGATCGTAAGCTCCTTCACCGCACGGATGTCCTCCGCGCGCACCTCGGTATGTCTCGAGTGCGGCGCCATGAAATAATCGTCAAACCCGCGCACGATCGGCACCTTGCGGTTCATCACATGATGCTCGTACACGCCGAACGTCTTCTTCGGCAGCATATACTTTTTCAGACCGTAGTGGTAGTAAAGCCCCGCCTGCGCTCCCCAGCACAGATGCAGCGTCGAAGTCACATGGCTCTTCGTCCACTCAAAGACCTGACAGATTTCCTGCCAGTAATCCACCTCTTCATATTCCATCTGCTCCACAGGCGCGCCCGTAATGATCAGACCGTCAAAATAACGTCTCTTCACGTCGCTAAACGTCTCATAGAACTTGTTGAGGTGGCTCATCGACGTATTCTTCGATTCATGAGTCGATACCGTGACAAACGTCACATCCACCTGCAGCGGCGTATTTGACAACGCACGAAGAAGCTGCAGTTCCGTCTCCTCTTTCAGCGGCATCAGATTTAATATTCCAATCTCGACCGGACGGATATCCTGATGCAACGCGCGATTCTCATCCATAACAAATATATTTTCCTTTTCCAGTATTTCCTTTGCCGGTAAATCACTCTGTATCCTGATTGGCATGTCAAATCCTCTCTTTCCAAAATCGTATTCCTATCCGCGCCTTCTATACTTCAAACATTTCAGAAAAAGCTAAGCGTCCCGGTTCAGCATCCCGTACAATTCCGCCTCGGAAATGACGGGCACGCCAAGCTCTTTTGCCTTTGTAAGCTTGCTTCCCGCGCTCTCGCCTGCGAGGAGATAATCGGTCTTCTTCGAGACGGAACCGGATACTTTTCCTCCATACTGCTCGATCAACGCCTGCGCTTCCTTTCTGCCAAGTGTCGGCAGCGTTCCGGTCACTACAAGTGTCTTCCCGCTGATCGCAGACTCGATCGTCTCCTGCTCCATTGCCTGCATATTGACGCCCGCTTCCCGCAGTCTTGCCAGCACGTCCAGGTTCTTCGCATCGTCAAAAAAGCTGCGGATACAGACCGCGCTGATCTCTCCGATATCATTGACCGCAGTCAGTTCCTCCGCCGTGGCATTCTGCAGATTCTCCATCGTCTTAAAATGCTTCATGATTGCTTTTGCAGCCGCCTTTCCCACATTGGGAATCCCAAGACCTGTCAGGAGTTTGTAGGCATCGTTCTCCTTGGAATGCTCGATGGCATCCAATAGCTTGTCCGTGTTCTTTTCCTTGCCGATGACTCCTGCCGCAATCAAATCCTGCCTGTGTTCTTTCAGGGAAAAAATGTCAGCGACATCCTTAATATACCCCATTCTGACCAGTTCTTCAATATAAACCGTACCAAAGCCCTTGATGTCCATCGCATCTCTGCCGACAAAATTAATAATATGCCGTTCAAGCTGTGCCGGACAGTTCGGGGAGGTACACTTGATATCCGCCGTATCGCGCTCCCGCTCCGTCTTCGCACCGCATACCGGGCAGACGTCGGGAAGCAGAAAACGCTTCCAGTCCGCCGGACGTTTTTCCTTCTTCACTTCCTTGACCTTCGGAATAATCTCGCCCGACTTATACACCACGATCGTATCCCCGATTCCGATATCCAGATCATCAATAAAGTCCTGATTGTGGAGCGTCGCTCTGGAAACGGACGTTCCGCAGAGACGAATCGGTTCAAAAATCGCCGTCGGCGTAATGCGCCCCGTCCTTCCGACCGAAAGCTCGATATCAAGGAGCTTCGTCTCCTTCTCCTCTGGCGGATATTTGTAGGCGATTGCCCAGCGCGGCACCTTGGAGGTCGCGCCAAGCTGTTCCCTGTCCGCATAACGGTTGATCTTCACGACCGCACCGTCGATATCGTAAGCGAGATCTCCGCGGTTCTCTCCGATCGCTGTAATCGCGTCCCATACCTCGTCCGCTGTATGGCACACACGGTAATCCTCAATCACTGTGATTCCCTGGCTCTTTAAGTACTCGTACCCCTCTGTGTGCGTCTCAAACTGCATCCCGCGGACTTCCTGAATGTTAAAGATAAACAGCGACAAGTCGCGCTCCTTCGTCACCGCAGAGTCAAGCTGACGTAGCGTTCCAGCCGCACAGTTCCTCGGATTGGCAAACGGCTTTTTCCCAAGAAGCTCCTGTCTCTCGTTCACCGCGTCGAACACTGCGTTCTTCATATAGACTTCACCGCGGATTTCCAAATATTCCGGTGAAAAACTCTCTGTCCCCGCCGCACCTTTTAACTTCTTTTTTACGTCCGAAATCACTTTCGCATTGGCAGTGACATCTTCGCCGAAATTGATGCCGTCCCCTCTTGTCTCAGCAAGCGCAAGCTCGCCCTTCTCATAGCGGAGCGACATCGACAGCCCGTCGATCTTGTACTCGACCACAAACTCGGGATCGTCAAGCTGCTGTCGCATCTGCGCTACAAAGTCGTAAATTTCTTCCTTGGAAAACACATCCTGCAGGCTTAACATCGGCACATTGTGCCGCACCAGAACACCCGCTGTCCGCTTCGCCGCGCCGCCGACCTTCTGTGTCGGAGAATCCGGCGTCAAGAGTTCTGGATGCTCCTTCTCCAGCTTCTTTAACTCCTGCATGAGCATATCGTACTCATAATCAGTAATTTCGGGGTTGTCCTGATTGTAATAGCGGTCGCTGTGATATGTGATCTGCTCTCTTAATGCTTTGATTCTCTCTTCCGGTGTCATCTGCTTCCTCCATCCTGCTTTAAAATTACCGTCTCGTTCGACGAGTGTTCCGTCAACCGTAAAAGTTCTCTGTATTCGTCCTTTGTCACACTGCGGTAACTCCCACTTTCTAAGCTTCCCAATTCGATATTCATAATACGGGTTCTGACCAATTTTTCCACACGGTACCCGAAATATTCACACATCCGTCTGATCTGGCGATTCAGCCCCTGCGTCAGAATAATACGAAACTCCCTCTTTCCGACACGCCATACCCTGCATTTTCTCGTCGTCACGCCAAGTTCTGCAAGCGGAACACCCCCCGCAAGCCCGCGCAGAAACGATTCCGTTACAGGCTTATTTACCGTTACGAGATATTCCTTCTCATGCATATTTCCCGCGCGCATGATCTTATTGACGATATCACCGTTGTTCGTCAAAAGCAAAAGCCCCTCGGAATCCTTGTCCAGCCTTCCGACCGGATAGATGCGCTTGGGATAATGGATATAGTCGATGACGTTGTTCTTCTCCCGCTTCTCGGCAGTACAGACAATGCCCGCCGGCTTGTGAAACGCCAGCAAGATCATCTCCTCCTCCTTACACACCGGCTTCCCGCAAAAGCGCACCATCTGTCCCGGCAGGACGCGCGTTCCCATTTCTGCACACACGCCGTCTACCGTCACATTTCCGAGCGCCACCTCACGGTCCGCCTCCCTTCTGGAGCAGACCCCCGCCTCACTCAAAAATTTATTAATCCGAACTCCCTGTCCGTCCATCCGAACCTCCATGAATTTAGCGAAAAACGGAGACTTCGCTTCCGAAAAGTCTCCGTTCTAAAGCGTCTTACCGCCGCTTTTCTACTGTAATAATGATGTTTTAATGTAACCGGTCTCACCGTTCCATTTTACTTTCGTCCAACCCTCTGCATAACTCATGACTACCGTTACCTTCTCGCCTGAGTATGCGGTTCCGATACGTTCTGCATCCTCTCCCATTCCGGAACGGACATTCACGGAATCCTTAAGCGTGACGACGGTTCCCTCTGAAAGAGCCGCTGCATCTCCGTTATCCGCATTCGCAGCAGCGTTATCTCCCGCATCCGAAGCATCGTCCGCTCCCGTATCCGAAGCAGTTCCCGCAACGTCATAGGTCAGGTACTCATTCTTAATATAGCCTGTCGTACCGTTGTAATCGATCTTGCTCCAATCACCTTCCACTCCGGTACGTGTCACGACAGTGCCTTTCTCGACCGTTCCAAGCTTCTCGGAAGAAGTATCCGCTCCCGCACGGACATTCACGCGATCCGTCGTTGCAAGCTGCTCTGTCTGTGCCGTCTCACTGTCATCCGGCGTCGTCTCCGTATCTTCGACATATGTGGTGTCGTCGTTTACCTCGCCGTCCACCGCCTCTCCGGTTCCCGCGATCTGCTCCGTATTCTCCGTCTGAACCTGTTCATTCTGTTCTTTGATCTGAGCTACCCAGTCTTTGATCGCGCCCGGAATCGTCGTCTGTATCATCAATGCAAGATTCGCATCCGTAGCAAGCGCCACATCATAACGTTCCTGTATCTCACTCTGAAGTTCCATGACATCCGTATCATTTTCAAACTCATAAATCAGGCTCTGCACACTGGTATCGAGTGCATTCTCCTGATTCGCCAGATTGTACTGGCTATACAGATTGTCGATGTAAAGCGCTCCCTGATCATTCGTCCTTATGTAGAAGAAATCAAGTCCAGGCGCCGTTGTGTCCACTCCCGTGAACTTAATCTCCATCGATACGGACACCAGATAGGAATTGGCGTCGAGTCCGCTCTTCGTGTAGCACTTGATGTTCTGGTATTCGTCCACATACTGCCCGAACAGGGTAATATAACTCTGCTCATTCGCAGAAACCGGAGTCGCGATCGAGGTAAGCGTCGCGAGATCCCCGGAAGCATATGCCGTATAGTACTGTGAAATCAGCGCGTTCACATCCTCATATGCATCTACCTGATAAGCTTCCTCTACAGCCTCTGCCTCCTCGGTGCTTCCCACTGCCTGTCCGATTCCGCCGCCCGTTCCCGGCTTTGCGCAGAGCGCAAGCACCAGAACCAGCACGATCAGAAGCGCTCCCGCTGCAAAGTAGCGTACATGCTCCTTCACAAAAGCAAGCGCCGCCGCTGCGCCGTCCTGCTGACCGGACTGTCTTCTCGCCCGCTTCTTCTCCACCACGGACTGCTTCGCCGCCTTATCCGCCGCGTTTGAAACTGCTGTATCTGAAACCGTTGTATTCTTCGTATCTGTATTCTGATTCTCTGTATGATTCAACTTGGAATTTTCCATCGATAATCCACCGTACCTTTCTGAGATCTTATCCGCTATCCTGCTGTAGCTCTGCATCGTCCGCGCGCACGTCCGCCAACGCCGCTGTTCCATCAGACGGTACATGTTCCGTCAATGCATATCCAATATTCCATGACAGCCGGCATATCCGTGCCGTCATCTCCATATAAATGCACCCGGCGGGAATCGAACCCGCATTGCCGGAGTCGGAGTCCGGTGTTCTATCCATTAGACTACGGTTGCACATTTCTGACTCTATCAGAAAGAACTTATACATGGTAACAGAAATCCATTCTTTTTTCAAGCTTATTCCTAAAAAAACATAAAAAAACCTCATTTCCGGTTCGCTCCCACCGGGAATGAGGCTTTTATTCACGATTCCTTCTCCTGATGCCAAAGGCTTTTTCTAATAATTTTCCGCCTTGATCTGAAAATACGCCTGCGGGTGATTGCATACCGGACAAACTTCCGGAGCCGCCTTTCCAACTACAATATGACCGCAGTTAGAACACTGCCAGATGCAGTCGCCGTCTCTCGAGAATACAAGACCGCCCTCAATATTTGCGAGCAGTTTGCGATAACGCTCCTCATGCTCCTTCTCAATCCTGCCGACCTCTTCGAACAGCTTTGCAATCTCCTCAAATCCTTCTTCCTTTGCATCCTTTGCGAACTGTGCGTACATATCGGTCCATTCGTAATTCTCTCCGTCCGCCGCATCCTTTAAATTGGTCACCGTATCCGGCACCGCGCCGTCATGGAGCAGCTTGAACCAGATTTTCGCATGCTCTTTCTCATTTGCCGCAGTCTCCTCAAAAATGTTCGCAATCTGCACATATCCGTCTTTCTTTGCCTTGGATGCGTAATAGGTGTACTTATTCCTCGCCTGAGACTCGCCTGCAAATGCTGCCATAAGATTTGCTTCTGTCTTTGTTCCCTTTAATTCCGCCATGTTTAACCTCCTTATTTATCCATCATTTATACTGCAATATTGTACTATATCCGATCTCCTTTTTCAACCCTGACCGGACGTTTCCAAATCCTTTTCGATGCGAAAAAGCACCTCTTCCTGTACAGCCGGCTCATCGCCCACAAGCTTTTCTGCAACTGCAAGCGCAGTGCCGGAAATCCCGTATTTTCTCAGAAAATGGACGTCCTCCTCCGCTTCCATATGGTTGCGGTAACGGTAAATGACGCCATTGATTCCCGCAAAAATCTTCATCAGCTCCGTGTAGCGGTTCTCCCGGTCAAGAATACTGCTCCCGCAGATCTGCCGCTCTTTTCCCGCCGTCGCAATGACCTGCATACAAATCTTAAGTTCGCCTGTCACATCCGAAGCCTCCATCATCACATCCGGGCGCTCCTTCTTCCGCTTGAGGAAATACGCTTTCGCGCCGTCTATGTCGCGCGCCGCAAAATACTCCGCCAGCTTTTCCTTGAGTTCCCTTGTCTCCGCCTTTTCGCCGAGCATCCCGACCTTACACTCACACACCTTAAGCCTCCGGACGGTCGCCCACACGAGCAGCAGAAATTCTGAAATAAATCCAAACACCCGCTTGTGGTAAGCATCCTCTCCCGTCTCCAGTTCAATGCGCCCCGCCACAGCAGAAAAAATCGTAAACAGCCACCTGGCATATTCATCAAAGAGCACTTTCGACATGACCATCATATTCCCAAAGTAAGTCTCCGTTCCATGTACGAGACGCACGAAAGTCTCATAATATCCGGGGTACAATTCCCTTATGACCTCCCCCGTCGCATCCAGCGCCTTCCCGTTGTGATTCGCGCAGAATCCAAAATAGTAGGAATTGTTCAGCCGTACTCTGCGTGTGGTAATAAGGTCGTAGTCCGAAAGCAGCGCCTCATACTCTGCATATGTAAAGATCTGTTCCTGCCCGTTGATCAGGTATCGTCTGTAATGGCAGGTTCCGACATAGTCCACGTCCTTACAATTCTTCCAGATCCAGTACAGTCCGGTCAGTTCACTGTAATAACAGTTGAGCGCCGAAATATTCTCTCCCGTGTCGTCGCCCGGATAGCCCAGATCGCCGCTCACCGCGCGCCCGACATGAAGCGGCTGGTACATGGGGTCTTTCGGCACTTCGAATTTCTTGTGTGTCAGCGTATAAATGCGAAGCTTCATCTTCTCCTCCAGAGAAAGGAACATTTGTTCGAATTTTATTTACATATGGTTCCCTTTTTGCTATAATATAAGACATAGATATCCATGGCATATTATAGCAAATGGAATGTGTGGTCGCAAGGAGGTGCGTTATGCCGGAATCACTGATCTATCATATCGATGTAAATTCTGCGTTCTTAAGCTGGGAAGCCGCCGAACTACTGCGCAAAGATCCGGACGCTCCCGATATCCGCACTTTCCCCTCCGTCATCGGCGGCGACGAGTCAAGACGTCACGGGATTGTCCTTGCGAAATCCGTCCCCGCCAAAAAGTACGGCATAAAGACCGGAGACCCCCTTGCCCATGCAAGACGCAAATGCCCCGGTCTTAAGATCTATCCCCCTCATTATCCTATTTATGCCAGACGCTCGGATGCGTTCATGGAACTGCTGCGCCGTTATGCGCCGTCCGTAGAGGCGTACAGCATCGACGAAGCCTTCTGCGACATGACGGGAACGACATCGCTCTACGGCGATCCCGTCGCGTTCGCCCACACATTAAAGGACACGATTCGGACGGAACTTGGCTTTACCGTCAATATCGGCGTATCTGTAAACCGTCTGCTCGCGAAGATGGCGTCCGACTTTGAGAAGCCGGATAAGGTGCACACCCTCTTTCCCGAAGAGATCGCTGACAAGCTCTGGCCTCTTCCCGTTGAAGATCTCTTCTTTGTCGGGAAGTCCTCCGCCAAACGCCTCCATTCTCTCGGCATCACGACGATCGGCGAGCTTGCACGCTCTGACCACGCTATGATCGTCTCCATGCTAAAGTCGCACGGCGACACAATCTGGCACTACGCCAACGGGATCGAGTCCGCCGAACTGACGCACGAATCGCCCGCCAACAAGGGCTATGGGAATTCTCTGACACTGTCCTACGACGTCACGGACGCTGATACCGCCAGGCATGTACTCCTTTCCCTCTGCGAGACTGTCGGTGCAAGAATCCGCTCCGCAAAGGCCTACATCAGTGTGGTACAAGTACAGATTGTGGACAATGAATTCCGCCAGACCTCCCGCCAGATGACGCTCCCGTCCTCCACGAATGTCACGGAGCGCATCTACGAATGTGCCTGCGAGCTGTTCGACGCCCTCTGGGATCACAGCCCGATCCGCCTCTTAGGTGTGTCCACAAGCAAGGCGACCGCCGAAAGCTACGAGCAGTACAGCCTGTTCGATATGGAACGCACAGAGAAGTTATCCAGGCTCAATCAGGCGGTAGACTCGATCCGCACGCGCTATGGGGAGGAATCCATCAAGCGTGCCTGCTTCATGGACCCCGCCGCCAAAAGCGCCGGTATCTCCCACATCAGGCGCGGCAGAAGCCACGAGCTTCCCGACGAGGACTAAAATTTCTCCCCGCAGTTTGCCACGGAATTACGAATCGCTTCCCGCACCTTTAAGATCATGCCCGGTGCGACGGAGAGTTCGTCTACGCCCATCTGCAAGAACGTCTCCGTCAGCGACGTGTCGGCACCCAATTCACCGCAGATGCCCACCCAGCAGTTCTCCTTATGCCCGTTCTCCACAACGACGCGAAGCATCCGAAGGATTGCCTCATGGTGCGAATCATAGATTGCATCCAGCTTCGGGTTCTGACGGTCGATGGCAAGCGTGTACTGTGTCAGGTCATTGGTTCCCACGGAGAAGAAATCTACCTCTTTCGCAAGAAGATCCGAGATCATTACTGCCGCCGGCGTCTCGATCATAATTCCGATCTCACAGTTCTTGTACGGAATCCCCTGCTCCGTAAGTTCCGCCTTTACCTCTGTAATGATTTCTTTGATACGCTTTACCTCCGCCACGGAAATAATCATCGGGAACATGATGGATATAGTTCCGTAATAGCTCGCGCGGTAGATCGCACGGAGCTGCGTCTTAAAGATCTCCGTCCGGTCAAGGCAAATGCGGATCGCACGATAGCCCATTGCCGGATTTTCTTCCCTGTCCATATGGAAATAATCCACCTGCTTATCCGCGCCGATGTCCAGAGTGCGGATGATGACCTTCTTCCCCGCCATATTCTCCGCTACCGCCTTATAAGCCGCGAATTGTGCCTCCTCGGTCGGATAATCGTTCGATTCCAGATAAAGAAATTCACTGCGGAACAGCCCGATCCCGCCCGCGTCATTGGCAAGCACGCCCGCCACGTCCGCCACGCCGCCGATGTTGGCATACAGATTAATCTTCCTGCCATCCGCCGTAATATTTTCTTTTCCTTTGAGTTCCTGCAGGAGTCTTTTTTTCTCTTCGTCCGCCGCCTTTTTCTCCCGGTATTCTGCAAGCGTACTCTCATCCGGTTCCACGATCAGCGTTCCCGTATAGCCGTCGACGATCCCGGGCTTTCCGTCCACATCCTCCGCAAAGTCAATTCCTATCAATGCCGGAATATTCATGGTTCTTGCAAGAATCGCAGTATGGGAATTCGTCGAACCAAGCCGTGTTACAAAGGAAAGCACCTTGCTCTTATCGAGCTGCACCGTCTCACTCGGCGCCAGATCCTCCGCCAGCAGAATGACAGGTTCATCTCCTCCGAGCGCTCCGCTCTCCGCTCCGAGCAGGATTGAGATGACACGGTTGCTGACATCCTTTACATCGGCTGCGCGCTCCTTCATATAATCATCATCCATCGCCGCAAACATGGCAGCAAAATTATCCCCGGTCGTCGCCACCGCAAATTCCGCGTTGACCTGCTGCGTCTCGATCATATTTGTGACGGATTCTATATAGTCGAGGTCGTCTAACATCATCTGATGCACCTCAAAGATCATCGCGCCTGTCTCTCCGACCTCTCTTACCGCCTTTTCATATAAGCCTGCCAGCTGCTCCTTCGCCGTTTCCCTTGCCGTGGTAAAACGCGCGGTCTCGGCTGCGGCGTCCGCTATTTTATGGCGCTTCACCTGATGGTCTTTTTTGTTGTATACAGACAGGCGTCCGATTGCAATTCCACCAAATACGCTTTTGCCTTCCAGTACCATGTCATACCTCCATTCCTTCCGCTGCGGCACAGACGATGACCCCCCTACGCCATCCGTGCCGCCTGTAATTTACAGATTTTCCTGCAGAAATGCGCCCAGTTTTTCGATTGCTTCCTCTTCACGCTCGCCTTCCGCCTTTAGCACGATCTCTTCACCGCACTTTACGCCAAGCCCCATGACTCCGAAGATTCTCTTCGCATCGACTTCTTTTCCGTCCTTCGCAATCGTGATGCTGCACGGAAACGCCGCAGCCTCCTTGACGAACAGCCCTGCCGGGCGGGCATGAATCCCCTGTGCATCCTTGATAACATATGTGAACTCTTTCATGATTTTTTCCTCTCTTTCTATTATTTCTCTATTGCTTTGTAACATCCTTCTTCAATACGCCGAGCAGCACACAGCCTACAGCAGAACCGACCGCAAGCGCCAGCAGATACAAAAGCGGATTGCCGACAGTCGGGAATACGAAGATTCCTCCGTGCGGTGCCATCAATGTACAGCCAAACGCCATGGAAAGCGCGCCTGCCACTGCCGAGCCGACGATACAGGACGGCAGAACGCGCAGCGGATCGGATGCCGCGAACGGAATTGCACCCTCTGAGATAAAAGATAATCCCATGATAAAGTTCGTAGGACCTGCTTTGCGCTCTTCTGCGGTGAACTTATTCTTAAAGAATATGGTCGCAAGCGCGATGGCAAGCGGCGGAACCATTCCTCCGATCATAACTGCCGCCATAATGTTATAGTTTCCTGCTGCAATCGACGCCGTTCCGAATACATAAGCCGCTTTATTGACCGGACCACCCATATCCACCGACATCATTCCGCCGAGCAGCGCTCCGAGAATGATAGCGCTCGCGCCGTTTAAGCTGTTGAGTCCACTGTTGATTGCCGTGTTCAATGCGCCGATCGGCGGCTCTACAATATAAATCATCGCCAGTCCGATCAATAATATTCCAAACAGCGGGTACAGCAGCACCGGTTTGATACCCTCAAGACTCTTCGGCAGCTTTTCGAACAGCTTCTTTAGCCCCAGTACAATATAGCCTGCTGCAAAGCCTGCAATCAATGCCCCAAGAAAGCCGGACGTTCCGTTCGCCGCGATCGCTCCGCCGACAAAACCGACGGCGAGTCCCGGGCGATCCGCAATACTCATTGCAATGTAACCCGCAAGAATCGGGAGCATGAAACCGAACGCCACGCCGCCGATGCCGCTCTTAAGCAGCGCCGCAAGCGGGGTGATCGTGCCGAAGTTCGCGCGCTCCTCCAATGAAAGTGCATTTAAGTCAACCGCAAAGCCATCGATCAGGAATGCCAGCGCAATCAGAATACCGCCGCCTACTACGAACGGAAGCATATGGGAAACGCCGTTCATCAAATGCTTGTAGATCTGATGTCCGATGCTGTCTTTTCCTTCTTCTTCATCTGCGGTATGGCTGTCTCCTGCCGCCTGATAAACGGACACATGCCCCGAAAGAGCCTTATCGATCAATTCCCCTGCTTTGCTGATTCCGTCCGCCACCTTACACTGGATCACCGGCTTGCCCGCAAAGCGTTCCATCGGAACCTGCGTGTCCGCCGCCACAATAATGCACTCCGCTTCTGCAATCTCCGCTTTCGTAAGCACATTTTTCGCACCGCCCGATCCTCTCGTCTCGACCTTGATGCGGCATCCGATTTCTTTCGCCTTTTTCTCCAAAGCTTCCGCCGCCATATAAGTATGCGCGATCCCTGTCGGACATCCGGTCACCGCAAGGACAAGCCTTCCTTCCTGTGCATCCGGCGTCTTCTCTTCTTTCTTCGCCTCTGCGGACATTTTCTCATTCTCCGCCGCGTCCTTCTTTGTCTCCGCATCGTCGATGATTCCCAGAAATTCATCGACCGTCTTTGCATTTTTCAATTTTGTTGTAAAGCCCTCATCCATCAGAAGAACGGACAGCTTGCTAAGTACATCCAGATGTACATTGTCCTTGGTATCCGGCGCGGCGATAAGGAAAATCAGGTGCACCTTTCCCCCGTCAAGCGCATCAAAATCCACGCCGTCCTTTACGACCATAGCAGCGAGCCCGGGCGCCTTTACCGCGTCAGACTTACAGTGCGGGATCGCTATCCCTTCTCCGATTCCTGTCGTGCTCTCCTCCTCGCGCGCATAAACACCCTTGCGATAGGTTTCCACATCTGCAATTTTCCCACTTTTTGCCATCAGCGCCACCATCGTATCAAGCGCCTCTTTTTTACTGCCGCATGTTCCGTTAAGCGATATGCTCTCTGCGGCCAGTAATTCTTTGATTCTCATACCTTTTCCTCCTTTTCTCTTTGATAATCTCTCGGAATCTTCGGCCCAGTAAAATCAAGGCTTTCAGATTCCATTTTTTATAAAATCCCCCCACTTTTTTGCCCGAAACTCTTGACAAATCCATCGAAAAATGCGGCGC
>JAETOE010000033.1 GCA_021771815.1 Roseburia hominis | reverse complement strand
CACTTTGCAAGATCTGTCTTGCCGGAAGTTGCACCGAACTCACAGTCAACACGCCAAGCCAGATTCTTCTTGGTGGAATCTGTCATGTTCGCCTCTAAGTCAGAACCAAGAAGCTCTGCGAACTTGGCAGCGTGCTCTGCCTCTTCGTAAGCAGCCTTTTCCCAGTAAAGACCGATCTCCGGATAACCTTCGCGGTGTGCAATGCGCGCCATGCAAAGATACATACCTACCTCGGAGCACTCGCCCTCGAAATTAGCCTTTAACTGCTCGAAGATATACTTCTTGTCTTCGTCGCTGATCTCCGGATTATTCTTAACAGTAGAAGCGTACACGCCAAACTCATGCTCTGCAGCAAGACCGAGATCGCCCTCTACCTTCTTGAACTTGTCGGAGCCGACCTTACATACCGGACAAACCTCCGGAGCTGTCTCACCCTCGTAAACATAACCGCATACTGTACAT
Source organism: Roseburia hominis (assembly GCA_021771815.1). GTDB lineage: Bacteria > Bacillota > Clostridia > Lachnospirales > Lachnospiraceae > Roseburia > Roseburia hominis_A. The sequence goes on along the minus strand of JAETOE010000033.1, from coordinate 37,662 downwards.
ACCCATTTTGCCATAATCATATTCTCCTTTTCAAAAAATTATAATCAATATCAGTAACTATTACTGATTTTAATGGATGAAAACTCTTTTGTCAATACCTTTTTTATTGTTTTAAAATTATGCAGCAGGTTCAGGAAGAAGAACCGGATGCCGCCTTGCAGGAAGGACAGGTTCCGTAAAAATAGGTGATATGCCCTTCGATGCTGCCGCCAAAATTCTGACCGGCGAGGATGTTGATATGATCAAGCCCGCTGACTTCCAAATCAAGTACAGAGCTGCAATGGCTGCATATGAAATGATAGTGTGGAGCGGGATTCCCGTCAAACCGATCGGGACCGATTCCCGGTGACAGCTTCTGGATCTCGCCGATTTCCGTAAGCAGATTCAGATTACGGTAGACCGTGCCGAGGCTGATGTTCGGAAACTGTTCTCTCATGTGGAGATAAACCGTTTCGGCGGTGGGATGATCGTATCGGTCAGCGAGAAAATTCTTGATAGATTCCCGCTGTCGACTGTATTTTTGCATAGGACCATCCTTTCTATAAAACTAGTAATTGTTACTGATTTGATATTACACCAAAGAAAAATGAATGTCAATAAAAACAGGAATAATACCTAAAATTTTTTCGCCTCAAAATAGGGTGTCCATATAGAAAAAATTCATACAAAGGAGACAGCCGCATATAAATAGAGATAAGGAAAGCAGAATCTTGGAGTGCCTATGGCAGGAATGAAACGATTTGTTACATATATATACGCTTACGAGGAGAGAAAGAAGGGGAACAACATCGGCTTTGCAAAAGTCGAGATCAGAGGAGCAGAGCTTGGGATGGAAATTCATATACGCGGCGTCTATGCCACGCAGACGGATTGCGCGGTGTATCTGTTCAGGGAAGCGTCCGGCGATATGGAGGGAGTACAGATCGGAGAAATGCGCCTTGTAAATGGAGCAGGCGATTTTAGGATGATTTTAAATGCAGTACGACTGAAAGATACGCCGCTTGGTATCGGAGATATGGAAGGCATCTTTCTTAGGACGGGGGATGATCGTATCTTTATGAGCCGTTGGAAGGAGGGAGCGCCTCTTACCGTTGACGGGGAACATTTTAGGGAGTGGCAGCCGGTGATCCGGCAGGAACAGACGACAGAGCGGTCCGGCGGACAGCAACCGGGCGTCGATGTGCCGTCCCGGACAGCCGCGCAGGATATTGCGGGCGCGCAGGAGGGGGAAACCGCTGCGGACGCGCGGGAACAGGAAGCAACGCTGCAAAGCGCAAAAGATGAGAACGTGCAGGCGACAGAGATTCCGATGCGCAATTTTTTCCCGGATTATAGCTGGGAAGAAATATGGGAGAAACTGTGTGCGGACCATTCCGTACTTGCGCCGCTTGCGGATCGTGAAGCGCGATGCATACAGATAGAACTTAAGGATTTGAAAGAATTGCCGAAAAAATACTGGTATCTGGGAAATAACAGCTTTTTGCTGCATGGCTTTTTCAATTATCGTTATCTTGTGGTCGGAAAGACAGGAGAGGAGCGATGGTTCTTAGGCGTGCCGGGAATCTATCAAAGACAGGAGCGCGTCATGGCGGCGATTTTTGGCTTCCCGGAATTTCTTGCGGCGGCGGTGCCGGGTGAAAACGTGGAAGCAGCGGAAAATGAGCCGGTGAACCGTTTCGGCTGTTGGTGCCGCTATATCGAAGAGTGAGTTTCGGGAGAAATCTCCACGGGGGAGAGCAACGCGTATCTTAGGTGATCCTCCCATCTTCCTGCGATTTCCGTGCAGGCGCGTTCTACGCCTTCCGGGAAGAAGTTCAAGGATTCGAGCAGGTGGATGGAAGGAGCATTCTTTGGCATGACGCGGGCAGTCACGCGGTGCAGACCGAGATCTACAAATGCAATTTCGAGCACTTTTGCGACGGCCTCCCGGGCATAACCCTGATGCCAGTGAGCCTGATCGAACCGATAGCCGATTTCGCTGCAGCAGTGCGGCGGCCGAAGAATATCGTGCAGGCAGACCGTTCCGATGATTGCGGACGGATTTTCTTTTCGGAAGACATAAAAGCGGACGGTAGAAAGCTTGAGCGCGAGCCGGTATTCACATTTTAAGATTGCGTACTGATGCGACGGGGTAAAAAAGATATCCTGGCGCTGCGGTTCGAAGGGGGCAAAAACGTCCTTGTTCCGAATCTGAAAGCGCAGTACTTCGCGCGCATAATCGGGAGTTAATATTTTTAAAATCAGCCGGTCGGTTTCATAGGTAGTATTCATAGTAAGCTCCATTCTGAAAAAGTGTAAATGTTCATATAAGAGATCCCGCCCGAAAAGTCTCATCGACAAGCGGCGGAGAATCAGGTAAAATATAACATATAGTATAACATTTTTGGAGAAAGTGTCCATGACAAGAAGTCTATCTTTGGAAGAAAAATATATGAAAGCGGCGATCCGCGAGGCGAAAAAGGCATATGCACTGGAGGAAGTGCCGATCGGCTGTGTGATCGTCCAAAACGACAGAATTATTGCGAGAGGGTATAACAGGAGAAATACGGAGGGAAACACGCTTGCTCACGCGGAGCTTTCCGCAATTAAGAAGGCGAGCAAAAAGACAGGAGACTGGCGGTTGGAGGACTGCACCATGTACGTCACCTTAGAGCCGTGCCAGATGTGTGCGGGCGCGATCGTGCAAAGCCGTATGAAGAAAGTGGTAATCGGAAGCATGAATCCGAAAGCGGGCTGCGCCGGGTCTGTTCTTAATTTATTACAAATGACGCAGTTTAACCATCAGGTCGAAATTGAGCGCGGGGTACTCGAGGAAGAATGTCAGACTATGCTCTCCGGTTTTTTTAAGGAACTCAGAGAGAAGAAAAAGAACCGGAAAGCTTGACAATACAGCATATTTTAGGATATACTTAAGACTCCGAGCAGCCGGGGTGGTAGCGGTACCCTGCACCAACAATCCGCTATAGTTGGGGTGATGCCGAACGGAGGATCGTTAAGCTGTAAAGCAGCCCATCATAAGTGGCGTTGACGTTTGGGTCTTGCGCAACAGGAATCTGTGAACCGGGTCAGGTCAGGAATGGAGCAGCCCTAAGCAGAAGCTCTTGTGTGCCGCAAGGGTGCCTGGGCTGAGTTAACTGTGGTGGTAACGTTTATGGTTTTGGTTCGATGGGAGGCGCTCGGATTTTCATTTTTCGTATTAGACGAAGAGTGAAGCGATGAAGAGGATAGATGGACAAGCAGAAAAGATTGAGGGAATCGGCGGATGTGGGACAAAGTGAGAAAAGCCTTATATAAGGCGTGTGAAATCATGGAGCTTTTGATGGTGGCGGCGGTGATCTGTGGGATTGTGGTCGCAGTGATTACGTTGTGGCCGGAACTGCTGCATTATTGGAATAATCGTATGAGTGAAGGGGCATTCTTAAAATATCTCGATGCCGTATTCAACGTCGTCATTGGGATCGAGTTCATGAAAATGCTCTGCCGTCCGAATTCGGCGAATATCATAGAAGTGCTGATCTTTCTGATCGCGCGGCATATGATCGTGCAGACGACGACGCCGCTCGAGGATCTTTTGTCCGTGGCAAGCATTGGCATTCTGTTCTTTTTCCGCCGCTTTATGCTTATGACGAAGCCGAATAAGAAGCAGCGTGTGCCGAATATTTTTGGGGCGATGCGCGTGGCGCAGTCCGAGGAATTTCGGGAGGCGGTCATCAAGGCGGAGCAACAGACTGCCGGGGAGTGCGCCGAGCGGCAGGAGCCGATTGCGGATGGAAAGCAGGAGGAAGAAAAGGAAGATTGACGGGGATTATGCATTTATTTCAATACAAGCATTGAAATTTGAAAAATCCGCTATATAATAAAAGCATAGAAGGGGGCTTAATCCGTATGTATGCAGGGAGTAAGCGCTTACATCAACAATTATTATAAGGAGGGAATACATTATGTTCGGATTTGGTCAGTTGATTGACATCTTAAAGAAGAGCCCAAAGAAAATTGTATTTACGGAGGGAAATGATCCGCGTATTTTAGAGGCTGCATCCAGACTTCTTGCAGGTACCTTCCTGCATCCGATTCTGGTCGGCGATCCACAGGAAATTGCGGTTGCTGCAGAGGATTGCGGTTTTAATATCCGCGGTGCGGAGATTATCGATCCGTTAGCTTATGATAGATTTGACGAGATGGTAGAGCTGTTCTGTGAACTCAGAAAGAGCAAGGGTGTGACGCCGGAGCAGGCAAAGAAGACGCTTTCTCAGGCGAATTACTTCGGAACAATGCTCGTAAAGATGGGGGTTGCGGATGCGCTTCTTGGAGGAGCAACCTACTCTACTGCAGACACGGTACGTCCGGCATTACAGCTTATTAAGACAAAGCCGGGCAATTCCATCGTATCTTCCTGCTTTATTCTGGTTCGTCCTTCCGCAACGGGTGAGAACGAAGTACTCGCAATGGGCGACTGCGCGATCAACATCAAGCCGAACGAGGATGAGCTTGTTGAGATTGCCGGGGAAACTGCGGAGTGTGCAAAGATTTTCGGCATTGATCCGAAGGTTGCATTCTTAAGCTACTCTACCTTCGGTTCAGGCAAGGGCGAGGATGTCGACAAGATGCGCAACGCGGCAGAGAAAGCAACTGCAAAATACCCCAATCTTCCGATTGCAGGAGAGCTTCAGTTCGATGCGGCGGTATCTCCGCGTGTAGCGCGTACCAAGTGCCCGGGCAACGAGGTTGCAGGACATGCGAACACTTTCATTTTCCCGGATATCAGCGCGGGAAATATTGGTTATAAGATTGCACAGCGTATGGGTAACTTTGAGGCATACGGACCGATTTTACTTGGGCTGAACGCACCGATCAACGATCTTTCCCGTGGATGCAATGCTTCCGAGGTATACTCCATGGCGATTATCACGGCGGCGCTTGCATAAACGTATCGGTGACTGCGCAGCAGATATAATAAGGCAATGGACATTGTGGCACGGCATATAAGGCTGTGCCACTTTTTCTGCAACAGGAAACTGCGTCCTATTGCAGAAAAGCACTGCGTGCACAGATGCGCAGCTATCGCGCGCGGAACAAAAGATGCGCCGCCAGAAAATTTGAAGCGCGGGAATGTGCGAAGCGCACTTTTGTTCTGTAATCCAAACAGACAACGTCAGAGGAATCATGATGGAACATTTATTATTTACCAGAGAGGATTTGAAGAAGTTAATTATACCGCTTGTTATTGAACAGACCCTTGCGATTAGTATCGGTTTGTTCGATACGCTTATGGTTTCTTCCTGCGGGGAGGCCGCGGTGTCCGGCGTATCGCTCGTGGACAGCATCAGCGTACTGCTCATTCAGATATTGTCGGCGCTTGCGACCGGAGGGGCGGTCGTCTGCAGCCAGTACATTGGCAGGCAGATGCCGGAGCGTGCAAAGCTTTCGGCGGGGCAGCTTATGTTCATTATGCTGGTCACTGCGGGGACGGTCATGGTTGCAGTGCTCTTTTCACACCGTTTTCTCCTTGGGGCAATATTTGGAAAGATTGAGGCGGACGTTATGGAGAATGCAGAGATTTACTTTATTATCTCGGCGATCTCCTATCCGTTTCTCGGTGTGTACAATGCGGGTGCGGCGCTCTTCCGTGCAATCGGAAACAGTAAGATCAGTATGTATACAAGCCTTGTTATGAACGTCATCAATATCGGAGGGAATGCAATTCTAATTTTCGGTTTCGGGCTTGGCGTGTTCGGCGCGGCGATTGCGACGCTCGCCGCGCGTGTCGTATCGGCGGTCGTTATGGCAGTGCTGCTTGGCAGAAAGGACAACCCGCTCTGTATCACGACGCCCGGCTGCATGAAGCCGCAGCGCGACGTGATCGGAAAAATTTTGAAAATCGGTATTCCGAGTGGCGTGGAGAACGGGATGTTCCAGATTGGAAAGCTTCTGGTATCAAGTCTGACGGCGACATTCGGCACGGCGGCGATTGCGGCAAATGCAGTCGCGAACAGCGTGGCGGGCTTTTCTAATATTCCGGGAATTGCAATCGGACTTGCGATGGTGACAGTCATCGGACGCTGTATCGGCGCCGGAGAGAAGGAACAGGCGAGATATTACAGCAAGAAGCTGCTTAGGCTGGCATATGCGGGGATGATACTCTCCAATCTGGTGCTGCTTCTTCTGGTGAAGCCCATTGTTTCCTGCTTTGCGCTGTCCGAGACGGCAGCGGAGATCGCACAACAGCTATTGATGATTTTCGCAGTCTGTGCGGCTTTGATCTGGCCGTTAAGCTTTGCCCTGCCGAATGTCCTGCGCGCGGCGGGAGATGCGAAATATACGATGGAGGTCAGCGTATTTTCCATGTGGGTATTCCGCGTGGCGAGCAGTTACTTTTTTGCAGGAACACTGGGGCTTGGCGTTCTCGGTGTGTGGATCGGTATGTATGTGGACTGGATATTTCGCGCGCTGTTTTTTGTTATCCGCTATAAAAATGGAAAATGGCTGGAAAAACGCGTTGTATAGTGCCGATATCTTAACCGAATGTGGATAACTATGTGGAAACTGTGTATAAATACTGTAAATATTGTGGGGCTTGTCTGAGTTGTTGCACAATTCTGGAAGATATTGCAAAACGGCTCTGCGGTGTATAGAAATAATATAAAACGACGAGGGTTTAGAGGGGAAAATGTTTAAGAATAGTGGAAAAGTAAAAAAGACATTGGAAGAGTACACCATACTGACAGTCGCGACACTGATTCTGGTGGTGGGAGTTTATGTGTTTAAGTTTCCGAACAATTTTTCTTTTGGCGGAGTCACGGGTATCGCGGTCGTACTCAGTGCGGTTGTGCCTGCTACGCCGGGCAGTCTGACTTTTATCATCAATATGCTGCTGCTTGTAGTTGGATTCTTTTTTCTGGGAAGAAGCTTTGGCGTCCGTACCGTGTACGTCAGCCTGTTGATGTCGGCGGGATTAAGCCTTGCGGAAATCTGGTTTCCAATGGAACATGCGCTTACCGATGAGCCGGTGCTGGAATTGATATTTGCGATTGTACTTCCGGCATTCAGTTCCGCGATCATGTTCAATATCGGGGCGTCCGGCGGCGGTACGGATATTATCGCAATGATCTTGAAGAAATATACGCGTCTGAATATTGGAGGGGCATTGTTTTTGGTTGATCTCGGGATCGTCATCGCGTCCTGTCTGGTGTTCGACGCGCAGACAGGTCTGTGTTCGCTCTGCGGGCTTCTGGCAAAATCGCTTGTGGTGGACAATGTGATAGAGAGTATCAACCTGTGTAAATACTTTACAATTATCTGTGATGATCCGGAGCCGATCTGCGATTTTATCACGAATCATTTGAACCGCAGCGCGACGGTATATAAAGCGCAGGGGGCGTATCAGCACAACCAGAAGACAATCATTATTGCAATTATGAAGCGCAGCCAGGCGGTGGAGCTGCGTAACTATATCCGCCTGCATCAGCCTACGGCGTTTATTGCAATCACGAACAGCAGTGAGATCATCGGTAAGGGATTCCGTGGATTTAATTAGCATTTGACTTATTTGGTGGATTTTGCGTATAATGACGACAGAGAATATTACAATCAACGTGAGGAAAGGGTTTTTATGAAGATATGGGAAGATGAAAAGCAGTGCTATATCAGAGCTGCTATGGAACGCAATTCCGCGGAGGCGAACGAGCACTTGAAAGCGGAACTGGAGAAGATTGACTGGTCGGTATTGGAGCATATTGAGCGCAGGGAGACTGTGAATGAACGCGGTGTGTTCGCGCCGCTTGAGGCGGTTGAAATCAGTGAGATTGAGGAGCGCCGCGAAGAATTCTATTCGATTGGAAGAAAGGCTGTCTCGGAGGGGAAAGTCGGCGCTGTTTTGCTCGCGGGCGGACAGGGGACTCGGCTAGGTCTGGACAAGCCGAAGGGCACGTTAAATATCGGAATTGACCGCGAACTGTATCTGTTTGAGCAGCTTATCCGCAATTTGATGGATGTGACGGATGATGTCGGCGCGTATGTACCGCTCTATATTATGACGAGCAATATTAATGATCAGGATACCAAAGACTTTTTGGAGGAGCATTCCTATTTTGGATATCCCAAAGAATATGTAAAGTTCTTTATACAGGAGATGGAGCCTGCCTGCGATTATCAGGGCAGGGTCTATATGGAGTCCGATACGAAAGTGGCAATGTCCCCGAACGGCAACGGCGGGTGGTTCTCTTCCATGGTGAATGCGGGACTGCTTTCGGATATCAGGGAACGCGGCATCGAGTGGATAAATGTGTTTGCGGTGGATAACTGTCTGCAGCGTATCGCTGATCCACTCTTCATTGGGGCAACGATCGCGGGCGGCTGTGAGAGCGGAGCGAAGGTCGTCAAAAAGGCGGCGCCGGACGAGAGGGTAGGCGTGCTCTGCACGGAGGACGGCAGACCTTCGATTGCAGAGTATTATGAGATGACAGAGGAGATGGCGACGGCGCGCAAGGAGAACGGTGACCTGCTATACGGATTTGGCGTTATCTTGAACTATGTATTTTCCGAGAAGAAGCTTGAGGAGATTGCGGATGCGCGGATGCCGATCCACGTGGTGGAGAAGAAGATTCCATACACGGATGAGGCGGGTAATTTTGTGAAGCCGGATGCGTCGAACGGATATAAGTTCGAGACGCTTGTGCTTGACATGGTACATATGATGTCAGACTGTGTGCCGTATGAAGTAGATCGGAACAGAGAGTTCGCGCCGATCAAGAATCTGCACGGCATAGATTCCCTCGATTCGGCAAGAGAGCTGATGAGGGGCTGCGGCATTGAATTATAAGTAACAGTTCAGTCAGGACTTAGCATTTACTGCTAAGTCCGTGAGGAAGCAGCGGCAGGAAGCAGAATATAAGAAGCGGAGGAATATGGCATGGCTGTATTTCTCCGCTTTTTTTAAGAAATTTTTTATGTGGACTTTACGTGGTGTTCACGATTGTTTGTTATAATATTATATAGAGAAGGGGATTCTCAAAACGAACAGGAGAGAGGGTCATACATATTGGTGGAACATAAAAACGAACAGAAAATATTGCTTGAAGAAGTTGAAGTCGAGGAGATAGCAGCGGAAGAGAGCGTGATTGCCGTTCACGAACTGGTACCGTTTCGTGGAACGGTGAATGACAATATGGAGCATATCGCAGATATGACGGATCAGTTCTCGCAGACGATAGACCCGATTCTGCGGATGTACAACGCGGCGATGTCGGCGACTATGGCGCGGCTTGAGATCATAGAGGACGAGTTTAAGTACCGAAAACTGCGCTGCCCGATTCATCATATGGACACGCGGCTTAAGTCGGCAAAGAGCATTCTCGGAAAGCTGCAGAAAAAGGATCTGGACCTGACCCTTTCCGCGGCGTGCAACAATATATACGATATCGCGGGAATCCGCGTGGTCTGTTCCTATATAAAAGACGTTTATCTCATCAGAGACCGCCTGATGGCGCAGGACGATCTGCTTATCATGCAGATCAAGGATTATATCCAGACGCCGAAGAAGAACGGATACCGAAGCCTTCATATGGTGATCCGTGTGCCGGTCTACTTTATGAACAAGAAGCAGATGGTTCCGGTAGAACTGCAGATACGGACGCTCGCGATGGATTTGTGGGCAAGCCTTGAACACGATATCAAGTACAAGTCGCTGTACCAGAGCGTGACTGCCGATTTTTCCGACGAACTTAAGGAATGCAGCAGGCTGATTTATGAGGCGGAGGAGAAGATGGAGATGATGAACAGCGTTCTCGAGAAGTAAGCGCAAATCTTAAGAAAAATTTTGGAAATTAGAGATTGCATCCGTACATGGAATCTGATAAGATTGTCAGCGAGGTGTACAAGGTGCAGAAAAGTCATTTAGAAAAAGAATGGTCAAAGCTTCTGGCTGCGGAGGGGAAATTTCTCTCACGCAACACACCGGTCAAAGAGAAGGACTGGCAGGCAAAGATTGCCAGATTTGTGCCGCAGAAGTTGGAGACATCATTGAATACAGCCTTTTTCAAGGCATTTGAGCTGATCTTTGACAGGGGAACTACTGTCATAGAGAAGACTTATCAGAAGCAGAGGAAGGAACAAAACTATAAGATCAATGAGTACGCCGCGGATGTGCGGAATACCCATTGGTCTTTGCGCGCTTTTGGAAGGGAAGCGGGGGCAAGCAAGAGTGTAAACATGGCATTGTCCACGATCGAAGGTGTGGGGATGGGAATGATCGGAATGGGAATCCCGGATATTCCGGTGTTCCTTGGGGTGCTGTTAAAGAGCATATATGAGATTGCACTCAGCTATGGCTTTTCCTACGATACGGAGGAGGAACAGATTTTCATTTTGAAGCTTATCGAGACAGCCGTCTCCCATGAAGAGGCGCTTGCCAGGGGCAACATGGAGTTAAATCTCTGGATTTCCGGCGGGGGAGCCTTTGATATTTCACGCAGCGGGCAGGAACGGATTACCTCAGATGCGCTCTCTCGCGAACTGCTGTATTTGAAGTTTGTGCAGGGAATACCGGTGCTTGGAGTTGTCGGCGGTGTGTCGGATATGGTCTATCAGAAGAAAATCAGCGATTATGCTGCGCTGAAATACAAGAGACGTTTCCTTGAAAAGAAACGGCAGAATATTTGACATAGAGAGGGACAGATATGCTATTTAATTCCATACAATTTCTGATTTTTTTCCCGATAGTGGTTGCACTTTACTATCTGATACCAAAGAAGGTGCGTTACATCTGGCTTTTGCTGGCGAGCTATTATTTTTATATGAGTTGGAATGCCAAGTATGCGCTGCTGCTGCTATTTTCGACGGTCGTGACATATCTGAGTGGTCTGGCGCTCGGATATATAAAAAATAAGGAGCTTGCCGAGCCCGCGAAGAAACGGGGCATGAAGCTCTGCGTCGCAGCCAGTTTTACGCTGAATCTTGGCGTGCTGTTCTGGTTTAAGTATTTTGATTTTGCGGTGGATAATATCAATTATGTGTTGTCAAAGCTGCATATTACGCTGCTGAACCCGCAGTTTGATATCATCCTTCCGGTGGGAATTTCATTTTTTACATTTCAGGCGTTGAGTTATACGGTCGACGTCTACCGCGGGGATATCAGGGCGGAGAAGAACTTCTTAAAATATGCGCTGTTTGTTTCGTTTTTTCCACAGTTGGTCGCAGGACCGATCGAGCGATCCAAGAACCTGTTAAAACAGATTGAAAAGGAACATTCTTTTGACGCGGCTAAGTTCTGCGACGGCATTTATCTCATGCTGTGGGGTTTTTTCCTCAAGATGGTGCTTGCGGACAGGCTTGCTATCGTCGTCAATACTGTTTACGGGGATATTGCGCAGTACGGCGGCATGTATGTGGTGGTTGCGACAATCTTTTTCGGATTCCAGATTTATTGTGATTTTGCGGGCTACTCCACGATCGCGATGGGCGCGGCGAAGGTCATGGGCTTTGAATTGATGGAGAATTTCAATGCGCCGTATCTGGCGACGAGCATAGCGGATTTCTGGCGCAGATGGCACATTTCTCTCTCAAGCTGGTTCCGCGATTATCTTTACATCCCGCTCGGCGGCAACCGGAAGGGGAAGGCGCGCAAATATTTGAATCAGCTGATCGTCTTTGCGGTCAGCGGACTTTGGCATGGGGCGAACTGGACGTTTGTGATCTGGGGCGTGCTGCATGCGGTATATCAGATTATCGGCGACATGACGAAGGGGCTGCGCCAGAAAGCGGCGAAGGCGCTCCGGCTGAATCCGTCAAGTGCGGCGAGCCGGATCGTAAAGATTGTCGTGACATTTATTCTGGTGGATTTTGCATGGATTTTTTTCCGGGCGGAGAGCCTGTCACAGGCGCTTGCGGCGATCAAGTCGATATTTGCGGTATTCAATCCGTGGATTCTGATGGATGATTCGCTGTTCATGCTCGGCATCGGGCGCAGAAGCTTTTCGGTGATGATGCTTGGTCTGTTGCTTCTTATGGTTGTAGATTTGATGAAGACCAAGGGAATCAGTGTCCGCCGGAAGGTGCAGATGCAGGACGGCTGGTTCCGGTGCGCTGCTGTCTGCGCGGCAGTGTGGTTTATTGTGACAGTCGGTATCTGGGGATCGGCGTATAACGAAGCAAGTTTTATTTATTTCCAGTTTTAAGGAGACGACATGAATAGAAAAGGGCTGATAATAAGGGGTATAGCAATCCTTGTGATTACCTGTCTGATGTTGGAACTGACGGCGTATGTGCTGCGGAGAAATACAGGCTACGAGAAGAATCAGGAATTTTACAGTTCGGATGAGGAATATGATGTGTTGTTTTTTGGCAGCAGTCACGTGACGATGGGCGTGCTGCCGATGGAATTGTGGCGGAATTATGGGATTACTTCCTATAATCTTGCAAATCAGGGACAGACGATACCGGCGGACTACTGGCTGCTTAAGGCGGCGCTCGAGCGGAAGAATCCGTCTCTTGTGGTCATGGATGTATACACGCTGTACGACGACCAGAAATATTCGGTCATGGAATATGTACACAGTTCATTTGACCCGATGCCGATGTCGAGGACAAAAGTGCAGGCAATCCGTGATCTTCTTCCGCCGGAGAGCCGGATGGATTTACTGATGCCGTTTTCCATTTATCATAATCGTTGGGAGTCGGTAACGAAGGAATATTTCGAGCGGGAGCTGTCCGTACAGAAGGGGGCTTATGAGAACAATGAGATGGGCGTGCCGTTCGTAGAGCCGGTACCGGAAATTTTTGATATGGGCACTGTGGCAGATGCCGGGGTCACAGAGACGACCAATATGGAATATATGCGCAAGGCGATCGAACTGTGTCAGGAAAAGGGAGTTCCGATCCTGCTTGTGGCAGCTCCGTTCAACGACGAGACATACCTTTCGGAGTGGACGAACGGAGCCAGGCAGCTTGCGGAGGAATATAACGTACCGTTTGTAAACGGCGCGGCGCAGGGGATGCTTGACACACTGACAGATCTCTACGATAGAGGTCATATGAATTCTTCCGGCGCGCGCAAGTGGACGAACTATCTTGGCGCGTATATCTTGGAGAATTATGAAATCAGCGATAAGAGAAATGATGCGGCATATCAGAGCTGGAACGAAGATTACGAGGCGTATCGTGAATATAAGGTGCAGGAGCTTAACAGTGTGGACGATCTGAATGCGCTTTTGATGCTTCTCTACGATAAGGAGTGGAGCGCCTGCATTTCGGTGAAGGCGGGATGCGAGAAGTTCGGCGACGACTGGTTTACCGCGCTCGTCTCAAATGCTGGTTCTTATGCCGGTGCAGGTGAGGCGAATATTCCGGAGGATGACAAACAGAACTATTTCTGTATTATTGACAACAAAGCAGGACAGGTCACGGAGCATATCGGTAACGGCGAAGCGGCAGAGTTTGCAGCGAGCTTCGGCACGTTGGGCTATTCGTTGGACGGAGACGGAAATACCATGCTGACACTGAATGGAAGCACGGATGCCACGATGCTCCAGACACAGATCGTGCAGGACGATCAAAACAACGAAGAGACGGAGGATGCCGGACAGCAAAATTTAATCGGAGTGCAGATGTGGGTATTTAACCACGATACGGGGGAGGTACTTCGGTATTCGATGTTTTAAAGAGGAAAGGGGAAGCCGTCAATCGGCTTCCCCTTCTGCTACGATATCTTCAAGTACATGAATCAGATCGTACATATTGTTGAGGCGAACATTGCGCTCTAGGATACAGTTTTTCAATTCGACGGACAGCGTCTCGAATTTGTCCCGGATTGCGGGGGAAACATAGGATGCCATACTATTACCATACCTCGTCTTTCTAAAATGATAACAATTTTTTCATGTCTTCATTCTAAAGGGTGTGCATTCTATGCGGTATTTATGCAGTGTAGTTAGAAAAGTATGGATGAAGTGCCGCAAAAGGTGGTATGATAGAAGGAGAAAAACTGCGTGGGGGCAAGATGAAGGAAGAAGGAAAAAGCCGGATCTTTAATCGAAAAAAATGGGTGAATGTGTTGGCGGTATGTCTGCTTTTTGCAGTCCTTTTCTGGAACACCGAGACAGTCAGGGAAGAAGTGGACGCGGAAGCAAGGAAGCGGATCTGTCAGGTCTATTGTCTGGGCGACAGCATCACTTACGGCAGCGGGCTTTCGAAGGAGGAACGTCCTACGGCATGCTACCCCGCGCGCTTAGAGCAGTTATTGGGCGCGCGGTATGCGGTCATTAATTACGGCGTGCCGGGAGCGACGCTTCTGGATACATCGGAAAAGAGTTACCGCAGTACAGGTTATCTTGAACTTACCGAAATGCAGTCGCCGGACCTGCTGATTCTTATGCTCGGAACAAATGATTCCCGCGCGGCATATTGGAATGAAGCCGAGTATAAGAAGCAGTGCAGCGCGCTCATAAAGGAACTTCAGGAGATTCCGAGCCGGCCGTACGTTTATGTCATGGCGCCGCCCGAGGCGTTTCCGTTAGAGAGCGGCGAGATTATTTACGGTATTGACAACGGCGTGATACAGGGAACGGTCAGGGAGGCGGTGCGTGCGGCTGCCGAGGAGACAGGCGCAGGATTCATTGATCTGTATGCGGTGACAGAGAATCATCCGGAATATTTTACGGACGGCGTTCATCCGAACGAGACAGGGTATGCGCTGTTAGCGGAGACAGTCGCGGAGCGGATCAGGCAGGATGAGCAGGCGGGAGTATTTCGGTAAAAATGCATATAAATGCTCTATTAAAAAACCCACAGACTACCATCTGTGGGTTTTGGTTTGTGTCGTTATGGCACTTATATCATTTTGTCTGAGCATATGCATTTGACATTAGCAAGTATGCTCTTTTTAGCCGGAATCCTTTAATTTCAAGGCTTCCGTGCCCCTGCCAAGGAATCGGAGTAACAGGATTTGAACCTGCGACCTCACGGCCCCCAGCCGTGCGCGCTACCAAACTACGCCATACTCCGATAATACTTACTTTATGAGATTTGCTACGGATGATTCCCGAACAGCTTATTTATTTTATCATATATCTTTTGGATTTTAAAGTATTTTGAGAAATATTTCTTATTTTTATGTTGCTTATGTGGAATCGGAATTGAAAGGAGAAGGCAGATATGGTAATAATAGATTAAGCATGAGCAAAAGGAAATCATCCGAAAGAGAATCAAAGCAAGGAGGACATGCTATGGCAGACAAATGGTGGAAGAAATCCGTAATCTACCAGATTTACCCGAAAAGCTTTCAGGACACGAACGGGGACGGAATCGGCGATCTGCGCGGAATCATCAACAGACTGGACTATCTGGAGGAATTGGGGATCGACGCGATCTGGCTCTCCCCGGTCTATCGGTCGCCGCAGGAAGATAACGGGTATGACATTTCGGATTATCAGGACATTGAACCGATGTTTGGATCGATGGAGGATATGGAGGCACTGATCGCGGCGGCGGCAGAGCATCACATTAAGATCATCATGGATCTTGTGCTGAACCATACCTCGGACGAGCATCGGTGGTTTCAGGAAGCCAAAAAGAGTAAGGACAATCCGTATCATGATTACTACGTCTGGGCGGACGGGGAAGAAGGAGTCCTGCCAAACGATATGAAAGCGGCGTTCGGAGGAAGCGCATGGGAGTGGGTGCCAGAGCTTGGGCAGTATTATTTCCATCAGTTTGCGATAAAGCAGCCGGACTTGAACTGGAACAATGAGAAGGTAAGACGGGAAATCTACGATATGATTCTCTGGTGGATGGAGAAAGGAGTCGGCGGCTTCCGCTTGGACGTCATCGACCAGATTGCCAAGGAACCGGAGCAGAAAATTACGGCAAACGGTCCGAGACTGCATGAATTTATCCGGGAGTTGAGCCGTGAGACGTTCCAAAAGGGAGATTTGGTCACGGTCGGCGAGGCGTGGGGCGCGGATATTGCGCGCGCGAAGCAGTACAGCAACCCCGACGGCAGTGAGTTTTCTATGGTGTTCCAGTTTGAACATATCTGTCTGGACCAGCAGCCGGGCAGGGAAAAATGGGATTTGGAGCCGTTGCCGTTCGTTAAGCTAAAACAGGTGTTAAGCCGTTGGCAGACAGGACTTCATGGCTGCGGTTGGAACAGCCTGTTCTGGAACAATCACGATCTGCCGCGCATCGTTTCCAGATGGGGAAACGACGGGGAATACCGCGTGCAGTCGGCGAAGATGCTGGCTACGGTGCTGCACGGAATGCAGGGTACGCCCTATATCTATCAGGGCGAAGAGCTTGGGATGACAAATATAAAATACGCTATTGGGGATTATCGTGATATCGAGACGCTCAACTGTTATCATGACAGACTTGCGGCAGGATTTTCCGAGGCGGAGGTCATGCGGTCGATCTATGCGAAGAGCAGAGATAACGCGAGGACGCCGATGCAGTGGAATGACGGCAGCGAGGCGGGCTTTACGACGGGTCAGCCGTGGATTGCGGTCAATCCGAATTATAAGGAGATTAACGCCGCAGCGGAGAGGGAAGATCCTGATTCTGTTTTCTCTTATTATAAAAAGCTGATTGGGCTGCGGAAAACGCTTCCGGTCATCGCCTGCGGCACGTATGAGCTTCTTTTGGAGGATGATGCGCATTTTTTTGCGTACTGTCGGAAAACGGATACACAGGAGTTGTATGTGATTTGTAATTTCTTTGGAGATACTGTAACTCTGGACATAGGCGCAGTTGTTCCGGCAGGGAGCGGGCTGCTCTTGTGCAATTATCCTGAGATTGCGGACGAGGCGTTGTTTAGACCGTATGAGGCACGGATGTATCTTTATTAGGCAGGGCAGGAGTAGCCGGTTTTATCGGGCAAAGCAGAAGTAACTGGTTTTATCAGGCAGGGCAGGAGTAGGAGGATTTACCAGACAAAGCGGGGGTGGCCGATTGGCGGATATCAGGTCATGCCGGCATTGAAAAAGCGTCTGCATACCCACAACAGTGAGTGTGCAAACGCTTTTTGCAGTAAAAGGTCAATCGCCGCCCGGGCCGTCTTTGCGCGGTCTGGATGATTCCGGCAGAGGCTCCACATTGTAAGTATCTTTCGCAGACACGTTGTTCTGCGGCAGATCGACATCCGGGATGTTACCGTCATCATAGAGATTGTTGGATTTGCTCGTGGTATTTTTACTTTTCGATTCCATGGTGCACCGTCCTTTCAGGAATAGGATGTGCAGAATGTCTGTATATATTCCTTGGGGACTTGATGTTTGCATTAGTAATTTTCAATATCTTTTGACTTAATTCGTGCGCATATTATTCGCCTGACATTGGCATCTGTCAGTTGAATTCTGTCTTCCCTATTTTCCATAACTGTGATATCCTCTATATGTTGTCGCACCCTACACTGGCAACAGGAAGGGGATGTCGTGTTGAGTTTATTAACTTCGTTTTTTCTCTCCGTTATGGCAAGCATAGTTGCCTACTATGTTTGCAAATGGCTAGACGGTGGAGATTGCGACAATTAGCCTAACAAAAACCCCAGAGCTGGCACTCTGGGGTTTTCATTTTGTGCCGCATTGAGCACTAACTTCGTTTTGCCTAGGCATATTGTAGCATATGCATTTGGCATTAGCAAGTATTCTCTCTATCCTTTGAGATTATTCTTTTGCTTTTGTTTGTATTCCAATATACCAGAAAAAGCAAAATTCACAGGCGGCTGTGCCGTCTGTGAATTTCAGCGGAGTCGGAGGGATTCGAACCCTCGTGCCCCGGAGGGCAAACGCATTTCGAGTGCGCCCCGTTATGACCACTTCGATACGACTCCGAATAATCCGTTCCCGCAGTATTCTCACTGCGAGACACTCGATTAGTATACCATATTTTCTTTAATTTGCAAGATACTTCGGCAAAATTATTGTGATTTGTTTGGAAAAATACTATACTAAAGAGGCGGGAATTATTTGCAGAGGGAAGGGAGAGACGAACATGAGCGTTTTATTTGTGGAATATCCGAAGTGCAGTACCTGCCAGAAAGCGAAGAAGTGGCTGGACGGGCATGGCGTTTCGTATGAGGAGCGCCATATCAAGGAGCAGAATCCGTCTGCGGAGGAGCTTAGGGCGTGGCATGAAAAGAGCGGGCTTGACATCAAGAAATTTTTTAATACCAGTGGTATGCTCTACAAGGAAATGCAGCTTAAGGACAAGCTGCCGGGGATGACGCTGGAAGAGAAGTATGCTCTGCTTGCATCGGACGGAATGCTTGTAAAGCGTCCGCTTCTGGTGACGGATGGGACGGTTTTGACCGGATTTAAAGAAGCGGAATGGGAGAAGCTGTTATAGATGAGAGAGCGTGTGCGGGAACGTATTACCTTTTCGGGGTGCGTGCAGGGAGTGGGATTCCGGTATAAGATCTCACGGCTCGCCGAAGCTTATGGAGTCACCGGATGGGTGCGCAATGAGTGCGACGGAACGGTGTCGGCGGAACTGCAGGGAACCGTGCCGGAGATTGACGAGATCATAAGGCGCATCAATGAGGACCGCTACATTTATCTGGACGACGTGCAAAGAACGCGGATAGAAACGGTTTCCGATGAGCGGAATTTCTCGGTGCAGTATTAATCGCAGTTGCAAAATAAAGGCGAAGAGGGTAATATTCTATATAGAAATATGGTAAACGAAGATGCTTTTGCATTGGAGTGCAGAATGGATTTAGGAGGATGAGCAGATGAAGAGAATCGGATTGCTGACGAGCGGCGGTGACTGTCAGGCATTGAATGCTGCGATGCGCGGTGTGGTAAAAGGACTGAGTGGAAATGTGGACGGGCTGGAAGTGTACGGCTTTCTAAATGGCTATAAGGGTCTGATTTACGGAGATTACAGGCTTTTGACTTCTGCGGATTTTTCGGGAATTCTCACCAAGGGCGGTACGATCCTTGGTTCTTCCAGGCAGCCGTTTAAGCAGATGCGTGTGCCGGATGCAAACGGACTGGACAAGGTCGAGGCAATGAAGCAGACTTATCATAAGCTGAATCTGAACTGTCTGGTTATTTTGGGCGGAAACGGAACGCAGAAGACGGCAAATCTGCTCCGCGAGGAAGGTCTGAACATCATTCATTTGCCGAAGACGATCGATAATGATATTTACGGTACGGATGTGACATTTGGTTTCCAGAGTGCGATCAACATTGCGACGGACTGCATCGACTGCATCCACACGACAGCGGCGTCCCATAACCGTGTGTTCATCGTGGAGGTCATGGGACATAAGGTCGGCTGGCTGACGCTGTACGCGGGAATCGCAGGCGGCGCGGACATCATCCTTCTGCCGGAGATTCCGTATGATATTGATAAGGTTGTTGAGGCAATCAACAAGCGTACCAAGGCAGGAAAGGGGTTTACGATTCTTGCCGTGGCGGAGGGGGCGATTTCCAAGGAGGATGCGGCGCTTTCCAAGAAAGAATACAAAGAAAAGCTTGCGAAGCGTAAACATCCGTCGGTATCTTATGAGATTGCAGACCGCATTTTGGAGGAGACAGGCGTTGAGGTGCGCGTTACCGTTCCGGGACATACGCAGCGCGGCGGCAGTCCCTGCCCGTATGACCGCGTACTCTGTACGAGACTCGGCTCAGCAGCGGCAAAGGCAATCATGGATGAGGATTACGGCAACATGATCGCCATGGTAAACGGTAAGACGAAGCGCGTACCGCTCGGCGAGGTTGCCGGCAAGCTTAAGACGGTCGATCCGGACAGCCAGATGATCAAAGAGGCGAAGAGAACCGGGATTAGTTTTGGGGACTAAAATGCGAATGCGCCTTATATTGAAGCGCATTCGCGTTAGAAGAACGCCGTTTCGGCGTTCTTCCCAGTTTTGTAGAGAGGTGAGAGCATGTCGTATCAGGCGTTATATCGGAAGTTCCGTCCGCAGGAATTTGACGATGTAAAGGGACAGGATCATATAGTAACAACACTGAAGAATCAGATAAAGGCGGACAGAATCGGACATGCTTATCTATTTTGCGGGACAAGAGGAACCGGAAAGACGACGATCGCGAAGATTTTTGCGAAGGCGGTCAACTGTGAGCATCCCGCAGACGGAAGTCCGTGCGGGGAGTGTCCGACCTGTAAGGCGATTGCGGCGGGCACGTCCATGAATGTCATAGAGATCGACGCCGCGTCGAACAACGGCGTCGATAATATCCGTCAGATCAGGGAAGAGGTAGAGTATCGTCCGACCGAAGGAAAATACAAGGTCTACATCATCGACGAGGTTCATATGCTCTCGATAGGAGCGTTCAACGCGCTGTTAAAGACATTGGAAGAACCACCGTCATATGTCATATTTATTCTGGCGACGACGGAGGCACACAAGATTCCGATTACGATTCTCTCCCGCTGTCAGCGCTATGATTTTCGCAGGATTTCGATTGAGACGATTACTGCGAGACTTCGGGAGCTGATGGAGGAGGAGCAGATTACGGTCGAGGAGCGGGCGCTCCGTTATGTCGCGAAGG
Source organism: Roseburia hominis (assembly GCA_021771815.1). Taxonomy (GTDB): domain Bacteria; phylum Bacillota; class Clostridia; order Lachnospirales; family Lachnospiraceae; genus Roseburia; species Roseburia hominis_A. The sequence continues at coordinate 17,161 of JAETOE010000033.1, read as the reverse complement.
CGGGAGACGGCTCGATGCGTGATGCACTCAGTCTTTTGGATCAGTGTATTGCCTTTTATTTAGGGCAGGAGCTTACCTATGACAAGGTGCTCGAGACGCTCGGGGCGGTCGATACCGAAGTGTTCAGCCGTCTGCTCCGGCAGATTTTGGAGAAAAATATTACCGGGGCGATCGCGACGATCGAAGAACTCGTGGTAGAAGGCAGGGAACTTGGACAGTTCGTCACGGATTTCACATGGTATCTAAGGAATCTGATGCTGGTGCAAAGCTCGGATGATATGGAGGATGTGCTTGATATTTCCTCCGAGAATCTTGCGCTTTTGAAGGAAGAGGCACAGATGGTGGATGTGGATGTCCTGATGCGTTACATCCGTATTTTTTCCGAACTTGGAAGTCAGATCAAGTACGCCGTGCAGAAGCGCATCCTGATAGAAATTGCGGTAATAAAGTTATGCAAACCTGAAATGGAAAAAGATTATACCTCCCTGGTGGACCGTATCGACAGCCTTGAAAAGAAGTTGGAAAAAGGCGTCGTAGTGACGGCACCGGGGAGTGCCAGGCAAGGCGTAGCAGGAAATGCCGAGAGTGCGGCTTCGGATGCGCCGAAAAAGGAACTGCCGAAAGCGATACCGGAGGATATAAAACAGGTTATTGCGAACTGGGGAGGAATCCTTTCGCAGCTTACAGGCTTGACGAAGACATACCTTAAGATGGCTACAAAGTCGCTTGGCGCAAACGGTGCTCTGCTTCTGGTATATGAGGACGCGAACGCTTACACGTATGTGACGGAGAACCGTTCGGATTGCCAGGATGCGTTAAAAGCCGCGGTCGCAGAGCGTATCGGAAAAGAGATTGAAATACAGGTCAAGCTTAACGATACCGGACGTTCCAGTGACGAGATATATCCTGATCTGGGGCAGCTGATTCAGATCGATATCGAGGAAGAGGATTTCTAGCGCGGAGCCGGCGGGAGGGGGACCTTCTTCTGCGGGCCGAAAGCGTGACGCGGCGTTTGGTTCCAAATTTTAAAGTAGACGAATCGCGGAATTTATATTATGATGGAAAGCACAGACATGTGAGAGATCATAGGAGGAATATAGTATGGCAAAGAGAGGTGGATTTCCGGGCGGTATGCCGGGAAATATGAATAACCTTATGAAGCAGGCGCAGAAGATGCAGCGCCAGATGGAAGAGGCACAGAAGGAGCTTGAGGAGAAGGAGGTCACAGCGACAGCCGGAGGCGGCGCCGTGGAGATCACCGTTTCCGGCAAGCATGAGGTCACGAAGGTAAAGCTTTCCCCCGAGGTCGTAGACCCGGATGATATCGAGATGTTAGAGGATCTGATTATGGCGGCGACAAATGAAGCGTACCGTCAGCTCGATGAGTTCTCCCAGGATTCGATGGCGAAGATTACCGGAGGAATGGGCGGACTTGGCGGATTGCCGTTCTAAAGGAATAGAATAAAAGATGTTTCATATGCCGCATTTCACTTATGAATGCGGCGTATTTCATCTATGTACCTCTACATGATTGCCGTAATTACAGCTTCGCCTTGAACACCTCGTCCGCCGGGTAGCCTCCGGCGCACTTCTGCATCCCGCGCTGAATGCTGTCTGCAGAGTTTCCCCAATCCTTATCCTTGTTCCGGTAATCGTTCTTCTCGACGAACCACGCAACTTCTTTCTGCAGGCGGTCAAGATTCTCCTGCATCATGGAAAACGCCTTCGGGTAAAATTCCTTCTTTTCCTCGTCCGTGAGCTTGTCCTCCGCAACCTCGATCAGATCGCCGAAATGCGGCAGGCAGAAGCCTTTGCTCTCCGCGAAAAGCGTGCGGAATTCCGCATTCTTCTTGTACAGATCGAAAAATGTATCCAGATAGCGCCCGTAGATCTGCCGGAAATGATCGCAGACGTAGCAGTCTGTGGTCTTTTTGGCAATCCACGTGCCAAGCGGCGTCTTTTTCTCGGCGTCTGCGGTTGCGTCAGTGTGCTTTATGCGTTTCAGGAAATTTGATTTGCCGGGCGTAAAGCTCTTTAATTCCTCGCCAAGTTCCTGGTTCAGTTTTCGCAGATGCGTGCTTAGGATCAGCGCATTCCCGAGGCGGTTGCCGTAGTCGTACATCATCTTGAAATGATGGCGGCAGAAGCCGGTCGCGTCTGTTTTCTCACGGATATCGTCCTCCATGTAGGCAGAGCCTAAGATAAAGGAGATGGCGTGCTGCTCGGCCTCACGTTCTAAAAAGCAGAACGGGCACTCGTCTTTGGCGTTAAATGCGTTCATCAGTGGGATGGTTGCGATGTTTTCTTTCATAGCTGTACTCCTGTAAAATTAGAATATATAATAGAATGGTTAAAATCAAGGGACATTTTAATATTATCATAGAATATTAGGAAATTCTATATGCTTCATTGATAAATGAAAGGCTTAAAAGCGAGAAAAAAGCTCTGAGAGCCATTGATAAAAGAATGAAACTATGATATTCTGGGGAAAATGTAACAATTATTCGAGAAAAAATCTCAATATGGAGGAGCTATGCTAGGACAGTTTGCATTTTCAAATTTTAAGTCATTTAAGAAAGAGGCATTTTTAGATTTTATGGCAGAGTCCATAAAGGATAACGAACAAAGCGTGATTGTAGATTCGATGGATGGGGAACGATTTCTCCCTGTGGTTGTAATGTACGGACCAAATGGAGGTGGAAAATCAACCGTCTTAGAGGCATTAGGGTATTTAAGACTTTTTTTGATTCAAACAATCGTAGTTTCGAAAATGAATGAAGAGGACATTGGTGTAGATTCAGTGCGTCGGTTTGCGAGCGCAGGATTTAAAGATAAGTATCATAAATTTGATCCAAAATGTGAGAAGATTCCAATATGCTTTGATATCCTGTTCCGTTCACAGGGCGTACAATATAAGTATGAGCTTTCGATATTGCATAATGAAATCATAAAAGAAAATTTGTATATGCAAATAGTAGGAACCAAGGATGTGAAGATTGTTTTTGAGCGGTCAGAAGAGGAATGTGTGTTGGGAGAAGAGCTGGAAGGAATTTCGGTAGATAAGGTAAAAAAAACTATGCCGCTGTTGGCACATATTGCGATGAATTATGATATTGATGCCACAGATAGAGCGGTAAAATGGTTTCTTTCCATGCATATTATAGATTTTAATAAGCCCAAAAAAGAAACGAAAATTATATTGCCTAAGACAAAGGAAAAGCAAGAACAGCTATTTAAAATGATGCAGGAAATGGATATCCCAATAGTAGGCTTTCGGGTGGAGAAAGATATGGACGGAAATATTGTTGATTTATATACAAAGCATAGGATAGACGATGGGCGAACCAGTGAGATACCATTTGAGGAAGAATCAGCTGGAACCAGAAAGCTATTTGGATGTCTGGCAGAGATTATTGAGTGTTTGGATAGGGGAACGTTGGTACTGGCTGATGAATTGGATGCAAAGCTGCATCCAAAACTTTTGCGGTACATTATTGAATTATTTACGAATCCTGGGATAAATAGGCATGGTGCACAATTATTATTGACATCGCATGATATGACAACAATGGTGCCAGATGTATATCGAAGAGATGAAATCTGGTTTTGCGCACGGAATTCGGAGAACGCATCGAAATTGTATTCACTGATTTCGTTTAAAAAGGAGAAAGGTCAACCGCCGCGTAATGATGAGGTATATGGAAAACAATATTTAGAAGGACGGTATGGGGCAGACCCATATATCAGGAGGATTTTGGATTGGGAGGACACATATGAGTTTGAAACCGCTAAAGGTGAGCGAACGGAAAAAGAACCAGCAGAAACTGGAACTGAAAATGGAGAAAAGGCATAAGGAGTTGTTGGATGATATTCCGCCTTATATGTATATTATTAGTGAAGGGACAAAGACTGAAACAAATTATATTAATGGACTAACGGAGTGCATTAATGAAAAGTACAAAGATTTATCTTCTGGTAAACGTATTGTGGTAAATGGAACTGGAAGAAATACGCGAAGCTTACTCAGTTATGCGAGAAGACAAGTGGATATAGATCATCCTCAAGCAGAAGTAGTGTGGTTGATGTATGATAAGGATGATTTTCCTTATGATGATTTTGACAACACGCAATATAGTGCAGAAAGTCGAAAGGATAGTAGGCAGTATAAAGTGGCGTGGTCAAATGAATGTATAGAATTATGGTTTTTACTTCATTTTCAGGAACTCACAGTAAATATTGGTCGGAGTGCTTATCAGGAAAAGTTGAAAGAAGTTTGTAATTATCAAAAGAATCTTACAAATCTATATGAGATATTGCAAGATAAAACGGAATTGGCGATAAAGAGAGCAAAAAAGCAGTATGAAGAGTATGGTGATAAGCCACCTTCCCAGAGATGCCCAGCAACAAGGGTATATGAGTTAGTTGAGGAATTACAAAAGTATATTGGATAGAAGCAGTGGATGCAAAAAAGGTGGACGTTTTGTTGCGTCCATTTTTTTTCCCGATTTAAGGATTCTTTAATAATTCCCATAGTATACTCCACTTAAATTCAAACGAAGGGAGAAGCATATGTTTTTTCGAATACTAAAAAAAGACTTACAGCGCAAGCGCGCCATGAACATAATTCTGTTGTTGTTCATCATTATGTCGGCAATGTTTTTGGCGAGCAGCGCGAGCAATCTAGTGACCGTGTTCGGAGCGGTGGATAAGTTTTTTGATCTTTCGGGCGTGCCCGATTACATCGTGATTGCACTGGCGGAGGACGGGAACGATCCGATTGAGGATTTCCTTGAGCAGAGCGAGTGGGTGACGGAGTATCAGACGGTGGATATGATCAACCTGGCAAACGAGCAGATCGAGATCAAGAGCCGCGCGGCAGAGGCGGACAAAGAGGAATATGAAAAAACCGCTTCGCTGTCGATCTGCCCGATTCCAGAGAATTTTCTGAAAATATTTGACGACGAACAGCGGCAGCTTGCTCTGGCAGACGGTGAAATTGCGGTTGTGCGTGCGGAAGCGGAGAAAAACAATCTTGCTGTGGGGGATGTACTTGCAATTTCGGTGGGAGACGTCACGCAGGAGTTCACGATAAAAGAGATCGTAAAAGACGCCGCGTTCGGCTCCACCATGATCGGCTTTAAGAGAGCCTATATCACAGAACAGGATTACAGGAAATTTGCCGATCAGGAAGGCGTTGTAATCACAAGACTGTATTGCGCCGACTACAGCGATGCAGAGGCGTTCGAAAGCGCATACAAGAAAATGCGGTTTCAGACGATCTCGAACGTGGACAGGGATATGCTGAAAATGGCATATGTCATGGATATGCTTATGACGGTCGTTCTGATTGTTGTGAGTGTCTGCCTGATCCTGGTCGCGCTGCTGGTGCTGCGGTTTATGATCGCGTTTACGCTGCAGGAGGATTACCGCGAAATCGGCGTTATGAAAGCAATCGGAATTCCCGATAGAGGAATCAAAGGTGTGTATCTTGTGAAATATCTGGCACTTTCCGTCGTGGGCGCCGTGGTAGGTCTTGTGCTGTCCTTCCCGTTCGGCGATATGCTGCTTGGACTGACGGTGGTGAATATTGTGACGGAGAATACCAGGCAGAACGCCGCAGTCAGCATAGGCTGCGCGGCGGCAGTGGTATTTGTGGTAACGCTGTTCTGTTATGGGAGCACGAACCGCCTGAAAAAGACTTCCGTGATGGAAGCGATACGGGATGGCGCAAGCGGGGAACGTTTTCAGGCGAAAAGCAGGCTGTCCCTGCACGGCAGAAAGAGGATGAAGCCGTATTTCTATATGGCGTGCAATGATATTACCGGAAACGCAAGACAATTTTTGGTGTTGCTCTTTGTTTTCTTCGTCGGTATAGAAATGATTTTGCTGCCGCTTTCTGCGGTAAATACATTAAAGAGTGAGGAATTGGTGTCATCATTTTCCCTGATCCCGTCAGATGCGTATATCAACGGAGACGAGGAATTTTACGTGACAAAAGACGGGGATATCAGGCTTCGGGAGGATTTGAAGGGAATCAGGAAGGATATAGAGGCGCGCGGATATACTGCGTCGGTGTGGGCGGAAGCCGGGTATACGATTCCGGTATATGGGAATGACCCGGAGGAACTGTACAACTACTATTCCATCCGCCGGATCGGAGATGAGCCGGACGGGGAATATGAACTATTAGAGGGAAGAATGCCATACCTTGCAGACGAGGTCATGATTACGGAGAAGACGGCAAAAGAGATGGGGGTTGTGGTTGGCGACAACGTTTATTATAAGTTTCCAGAGGGAGATAAAGCATTTGTAATTACCGGACTTTATCAGAGTATGATTAATATGGGAGAGGGTCTGCGTTTCAGCAGCGATGCGGACTTGGATGGCATAACGATCTCGGGAATCTTCGCAATGCAGGCGGAGGTGGACGGGCTGGAGGCGGAAGAGGCCTGTAAGCTTTTGGAAGAAATATATCCAGAAAAGGAAATCGGGGATGCAAGAACTTTTATGAAGCGGATGCTTGGATATATTACGGATCAGCTCGACGTTGTGCGATTTGTTATCGTTGCGTTGGTGCTTCTCATCAACAGTCTGATTACCGCCCTTATGATGAAAACATTTATCGCGAAGGAGCGCGGCGAGATTGCGATGCTAAAAAGCATCGGTTTTGCGAACCGCACGATCCGGGGATGGCAGACTGCGAGAGTTCTGCTGATTCTGGCGGCGGCGATCGTAATTGGGGCGGCGGCGTCCAAGATTTTGATTCCGCTTGTGATAGTGCCGATTTTCGGAATGATGGGCGCGACGCATATGAAGCTTATCATAGACCCGGTTCAGACATATATTATTTACCCGGCGCTTTTACTGCTTGTTACCGGAATCATGGCATATTTTGCCGCCGGGGAGGTGCGCAGGGTGGACTGTAAAGAAATCAACAACATGGAATAGGAGGAAATCAAATGAGCACACTCACAGTAAAAGATTTGTGCAAGACATATATAGTAAATAAAAGACAGAACAATGTGCTGAAAAATATCAATATGGAAATCCGCGAGGGAGAAATGGTGGCAGTCATGGGGCCGAGCGGTTCCGGCAAATCGACGCTGCTCTATACGGTGAGCGGCATGGACGCGGTGACGGCGGGAAGTATCGACTTTTTCGGAAAGGATTTAAGCCGTCTCTCCCCGAAGGAAATGAGCGGTGTGCGATTAAATGAGATGGGCTTCGTATTTCAGCAGATGCATATGTTAAAAAATCTCACGATCTATGATAATATTATTTTGCCGGCGTATCAGGCGGCAGGCGGGCGCGGACGCGGCAGTCGTGCGAAGATCAATGAGCAGGCGAAGGCGCTTATGCACAAATTGCAGATCAGCGAGATTGCGGAGAACGCGGTAAATGAGGTGTCCGGCGGACAGCTCCAGAGAGCATGTATCTGCCGCAGCCTCATCAATCATCCGAAAATGGTTTTTGCCGACGAGCCGACAGGAGCGCTCAACCAACAGAATTCCAAGGAGGTCATGCGCGAACTGAACCGCATCAATGCGGAGGGAACGACGATTCTGCTTGTCACGCACGACATCAAGGTCGCGGCGAAAAGCGACCGGATTCTGTATATCGAGGACGGCAGTATCAAAGGGGAATTTACACTCGGCAGATTTGAGAGCGAGACAGAGGTGAAGGACAGGGAGCGCAGGCTTTCGAACTGGCTGATGGAGATGGGATGGTAGAAGAAAAGCATTTTGGTGTGGAGTACATGAGAAAAGGACGGAAATATGGTGGATATTCTTCTTATTGAGGATAACGAAGAACTGAGGAATCTGATAAAAGCATTTTTGGAACGGGGCGGCTATGCGGTGGCAGCCGTCTCCTCCGGGGAGGAGGCGCTTGGCTGGCTGGGGCGGGAGAGGGCAAAGCTGATGCTGCTCGATATTATGCTGCCGGGTATGGATGGCTTTGCGCTCTGCGATAAGGTGCGCAAGGAGAACAACATCCCGATTATTATTTTAAGTGCCTGCACCGAAAAAGAGGATCAGATGAACGGATTTTCGCTCGGCGCAGACGATTACGTGGAAAAGCCGGTGGACATGGATATACTGCTTGCCAAGATCGGCGCGCTTATGCGGCGCAATTACGAGTTGAAGCGGCAGAATACCGTCATTCACTCCGGCGGGCTTATAATCGACAAGGATGCCAAGCAGGTGACGCTTGACGGGAAAACGCTCTCCATGACGGTGAAGGAATATGAACTGCTTCTCCTGCTTGTAGAGAATCCGGGCAAGGTGCTCCGCAAGGAATATCTGTTCAACCGGATATGGGGCGCGGACAGTTTCAGCGAGAACCAGACTCTGACCGTTCACATCAAGATGCTGCGGGATAAGATAGAGAAGGACTCCAGGCAGCCGAAACGCATTCAGACCGTGTGGGGAGTGGGATATAAGTATGAAGAAATATGACAGAATCTGTGCAGGAATCATCATAGGCTGCCTATGTATGAGCCTGCTTCTTTTCGTGTATCTGGAACGGGAACAAAAACACCAGGGCAGGCAGTACCTTGTGGAAGTGCATGAGATCATGGCGGCGGTGGAGGCAGGGCAGGCGGCGCCGGATGCCGTCTGGGAGCCGCCGGAGATAGAAGTGGACGCGCCGGATGCAGCAGGAGCATCAGAGACAGCCGAGGTGCTGCCGGAGAAAGAAGCGGACGCGTCAGACGCAGCAGGAACATCAGAGACAGTCGAGGTACTGCCGGAGAGTGCAGCAGCGCAGAATGAAAACTTGATTTTTACTATGTTTACAAATGTAGACATATCTCACATGACATGCGTGCAGCAGGTTGATTTCCTTCCGGCGGAATATGCTACGGATGTGGCGGCAGCAGAAGCATTTTACCGGAGTAGAAACGGTGTGGACAGCCATATTGAACCCCTCACCGTGGAAGGCAAGCTGCTGGGTTTCCTGCGGTTTGACTACGTCAACGCGAGGGAGCATCGCGGGGAACGGCTCACGCTTGCTGTCTTTCTCCTGCTGACGGTCGGCATACTGCTTCTCGTATTTCTCTATATCCGGTTTCAGATTTTAAAGCCGTTCCACACTCTGGCAGAAATTCCTTATGAGCTTGCAAAGGGGCATCTGAAAGGCGAGACCGAGGAGAGCAAGAGCCGCTATTTCGGCAAATTTGTCTGGGGAATTTCCATGCTGCGAGACGAGCTCGCGAAGACGAAGGCGCATGAACTGGCATTGGAAAAAGAAAAGAAGCTGATGCTTCTGTCGGTTTCTCATGATATCAGAACACCGCTAAATGCGATAAAGCTCTACGCAAAGGCAATCGAGGAAGGCATTTATGATTCCGGGGAGGGGCGGCGGAGAGCGGCGCAGGGAATACAGACGCATACGAAGGAAATAGAGGCGTTTGTCGCAGAAATCGTAAAAAGCCAGAGCGAGGATATTCTTTCCCTTGAAGTAAAAAATTCCGAATTTTATGTCAGAGATCTGTTGGAAAAGCTGCGGAGTGATTATGCGCCGAAATGCGAATTAAAGCTGATTCGTTTTGAAATCGGAAGCTATGAGAACAAGCTGCTGCGCGGGGATTTTGACCGGGCGTATGAAGTGCTGGAAAACCTCATGGAAAATGCATTTAAATATGGAGACGGAAAAGAGATAAAGATTTTTGCCGTAGAGGAGGAATACTGTCTGCTGATTTCGGTCGTAAATACGGGTATTCCGGTAAAGGAGCAGGAAATGACGCATTTGTTTGACAGCTTCTTCAGAGGCAGCAATACGGATGGCGTGCAGGGAAACGGGCTCGGGCTTTATATCTGCAGGCAGCTCATGCGAAAGATGGACGGCGATATCTACGCAGAGCGAAAAGAGGATGGCATGGGTTTTACGCTTGTCTTCCGTGAATAAAAGTCAAAACTGCCTTGTAAAATCGGGCATTATCAAGTAATATATAGAAAGCGTCCGTGGAAGATGCAGCCACAGTCCGGCGGGGAAGCGCCGGGCAGAAACAGAGGGATGAGATGGATTACTACAGCAGGCAGATCAGTAAGTTGATACAGGAATTGTCCGCGCTGCCGGGAATCGGTACGAAGTCTGCGCAGCGTCTGGCATTTCATATTTTAAATATGCCGGAAGATCAGGTCAAAGAACTTTCCCAGGCAATCCTTGACGCGAAGCAGAATGTCCGTTACTGTAAGGAGTGCTTTACGCTGACGGATGAGGAGGTCTGCCCGATTTGTAAGGACAGTGCCAGAAATCACAAGCTTATCATGGTCGTTGAGAACACAAGAGATTTGGCAGCATATGAGAAGACGCAGAAATATGATGGCGTTTATCACGTGCTCCACGGGGCGATTTCCCCGATGCTCGGCATCGGACCGGGAGACATTAAGCTCAAGGAACTGATGCAGCGCCTGCAGCAGGACGTAGATGAAGTCATTATTGCGACAAACTCGAGCCTTGAGGGTGAGACGACAGCAATGTATATCAGCAAATTAATCAAGCCGACCGGAATCAAGGTAACGCGGATCGCGAGCGGCGTTCCGGTGGGCGGTGATCTGGAATATATCGACGAAGTCACGCTGCTTCGTGCATTGGAAGGGCGTACTGAGTTGTAAACTGCGACAGGCAGCAGAGGCTGCCTGTCAGATAAATGAGGAATCAAAGAAAGGATCAGAAAATAGTATGACGAATCTGGAACTTCAAAAGACAGCAAATGAAATCCGCAAGGGCATTGTAACGTCCGTACACAGCGCAAAGGCAGGACATCCGGGCGGCTCTCTTTCCGCGGCAGATATTTTTACCTATCTGTATTTCGAGGAGATGAACATTGACCCGCAGAATCCGAAGATGGCAGACCGCGACCGTTTTGTATTGTCCAAGGGACATACGGCGCCGGGACTTTATGCGACGCTTGCGGAGCGCGGATTTTTCCCGAAGGAGGATCTTGTGACACTGCGCCATACAGGTTCTTACTTACAGGGACATCCCGATATGAAGCATATACCGGGTGTTGACATGTCGAGCGGGTCTTTGGGACAGGGCTTTTCGGCAGCGGTCGGAATGGCGGCAGCGGGGAAGTTTGACAAGAAGGATTACCGTGTGTACGCACTTTGTGGAGACGGTGAGATTCAGGAAGGGCAGATCTGGGAAGCTGCTATGTGGGCTGGCTTTAAGAAGCTTGATAATCTTGTTGTAATTGTTGACAATAACAATCTCCAGATTGACGGTTCGATTGATACTGTATGTTCTCCGTACCCGATTGACAAGAAGTTTGAGGCATTCAATTTCCACGCGATCAACATCAACGGAAATGATTTTGATGAGATTCGTGCCGCGTTTACAGAGGCGAGGGAGACAAAAGGAATGCCCACGGCAATTATCGCAAAGACATTAAAGGGAAAAGGCGTTTCCTTCATGGAAAATGTCGTCGATTGGCACGGGAAAGCGCCGAACGACGAGGAATACGCGATTGCGATGGAAGACTTGGAGAAAGCAGGTGAAGCATTATGTCGGAAATAAAGAAGGTTGCTACCCGTGAAAGCTATGGAAATGCGCTTGTAGAGCTTGGAAAAGAACATGAGGAATTGATTGTTCTGGACGCTGATTTAGCGGGCGCGACCAAGACCGGAATTTTTAAGAAAGCGTTTCCGGAGCGCCATTGGGATATCGGAATCGCAGAGGCGAATATGACGGGAATTGCTGCGGGACTTGCGGCCTGCGGCAAGGTGCCGTTCATCAGTTCCTTTGCCATGTTTGCGGCGGGAAGGAATTATGAGCAGGTGCGCAATTCCATCGGATACCCGCACTTAAATGTCAAGATAGGAGCGACCCATGCAGGCATTTCCGTCGGTGAGGACGGAGCGACCCACCAGTGCCTTGAAGATCTTGCCTTAATGCGCGTGATCCCGGGGATGGTCGTTATCAATCCTGCGGATGATATCGAGGCGAAAGCGGCGGTAAAGGCGGCGTACAATCATGTGGGTCCGGTGTACCTGCGCTTTGGACGGCTTGCCGTTCCGGTATTCAACGATGAGGCGACCTATCAGTTTCAGATCGGAAAGGGCATTGTCTTAAAAGAGGGTAAGGATGTGTCCGTATTTGCTACAGGTCTTTGCGTCAACGAGGCGCGCGAGGCGGAGAAGCTTCTTGCGGCGGACGGCATCGACGCGGAAATCATTAACATTCACACGATCAAGCCGCTCGACGAGGAGCTTGTGCTTGCGTCTGCGGCAAAGACCGGAAAGGTCGTAACTGTGGAGGAGCATTCGGTGATTGGAGGACTTGGCAGTGCGGTCTGCGATGTTCTGTCCGAAAAACAGCCGACGAAGGTTTTGAAAATCGGTGTGAACGATGTATTCGGAGAGTCCGGTCCGGCGCTTGAGCTTATTCATAAATACGGGCTTGACGCGCAGGGCATTTATGAGAAAGTTAAGGCATTTGTAAAGCAGAGATAACACATGAAGTAAAACAGAAAAGGCGGAGGTTCCGTCTTTTTTGTTTTATCTGCGCTCATTTTTATACCTTTGTTCTTATTCTGTCGAAATGTTTTTTGGAATCATTCCACAATCCACCAAAAAATTCGAACGGACTGTGCTACGATTTCCCCAATAAAACGGTAAGGCGGGGAAGTCTGCATTCTGGGACATGCCGCGGGGCCGGCAGCGGAAAGGGGAATGACACAAAATGATAGAAATTATCCGACAGGAGAATGCGGGAGGAAGCTATGCGCCGCGGGAATTGCCAAAAGAGATCAAGCAGATCGGCAGCCCGGACATCGGGGACAGAATCTATGTAGAGGACGGCGCATATCAGGCGCTGCATCCCTTTGACAGTTTGGAGGAGAAAAGGGCTTATGTACTTTTGGGAAAGTTTGAGAACTGCTCCGGCAGACAGTGTGTTTTTGTGGAGGCGGTAATCCCGCTGCTTGAAATGTCATTTGACGGCGAACTGCCGTTGTGGAACGATCATACATGGGCGTACATATACAAGCAGTTGAAGCGTGAATATGACAGCATGGTAATTGTGGGCTGGGCAATGGATATTAAAGGTCAGCTTCCCAATATGACAGTGCGGCTGGAAAATCTTCATCTGAACCATTTTGGCGGCGCACACCAGACGCTGTTTTTAATGGACAGTCTTGAGCGTGAGGAGGCGTTTTATTCTAACCGCAACGGACACTTATATAGAAGAGAAGGCTTTTATATATATTATGACAAGGAGCGTGCTAAGGCGCGTTCCAGAGCGCACCGCGCGGCGGAGAAGACGGAGGAGAATGCGTGCGTCTACGATGTGCAGTCGGGTTTTGCGGGCAGCATCCATATTGAGAGCGGAATGCAGGAGGAGCAGGCGGCAGAGAAAAGCGCAGAGAAGCTGTACGGCAGCGGCGTGAGCTTTGAAGAGCGTATGCGCATGGACGAGCCGGAACAGGAAAAGAGCGGGGATGGACTGCACGGCAGCGGCATGAGCTTTGAGGAGCGCATGCGTATGGACGAGCCGGAGAGTAAGGAGAAGCAGGCACTGTCCGGAAGATGGATTGGAGAAGAGGAGATATCCGGGAAGAAGGAAGGGGAGCGCCGCAGGGCGGTTGAAGGCGGGGACGAGCCGTCATGGAGCAGACTTTTTAAGGGAATTGGCACAGGAACAGGGACGGAACTGCGCGGAGAATACCGTAAGCGGGTCGTGGAGGAAGAGGAGACGAAACGAACGCCGTCCTATGCGTCGACACTTCTGCTTGCCATGGTGGTCTGCGCTTTGGGTGTGACGGCATACTTAAATCATGAGAAGATGTCGGCAATGGAAGAGACTTTGGCGCAGATGCGGCAGACGCAGACGGTTTCCACGGAGGAAGAGGCAGAACAGACCAAGGGAACGGAACTTGGTGAGATGCCTGATGTAGAGGTCGAGAACGTTGCAGGAAACGTAGAAAAGCAGGATGAGACGGTAGCAGGAGCAGATGGAGCAGTTACTTCGGTAAGTACAGACGCAGCAGGAGCAGACGCGGCAAATGGTGTGGGGACATCAGTAAATACTGTGGATGCGGCAGGCAGTGCCGGTCCTGCGGGAAGTGCGGCAGGGGCAAGCGGCAGTGCGGCGCCGGATGGCACAGGCACGGTAGGAGATACGGCGGCAGGAGTAAGCGGCGGTACAACATCGGATGGTGCAGCGGCATCGGATGGCACGGCATCGGACAGCGGTGCTGCGGGCAGTGCGGACACAGCGGGCGCATTGGACGGCGCGTCGGGAACAGGAACGGAGGCGTCAGGAAATACATCGGAAACAGCGGCGACGACGGAGGCGCAGACCTATTTGAAACAGGGATATTATGTGGTGCAGAAGGGGGACAGTCTTGTGGGGATTTGCCGGAAAATCTATCAGACAACGGCGATGATGGATAAGCTGTGCGAGGTCAACGGTATTGAGGACGAGGATGCCATATACGCCGGACAATATCTGACGCTGCCGAACTGATGAGGATAACCGTTTGAGGCAGGGCAAAAAAATAGTGAAACGAAAAACCAGTCATGCTATAATGATGTGTATCACAGAGGCGGAGCGTATGCTTCGGCTCAGATTTACGAAAAGAGGAAATATGGCTGGAAATAATAAAAAGGGATTTCGCACGGTGGAAGACGCCGACATGGAGGAATATAGACAGAAATTAAGGGAGCATCGCCGCAAGGTATTGAGGCGGACAAGCATCGTCGTGCTGGTGATTCTGCTTGTTGTGGCAGGGCTTGGCATGTATATGGCATTCCGGCACTATGAGGATTATGACGTCCTTTCATCTGTGGAGAGGTCTGATACGGAGGCGACCCATTTTGCGGAATTTCATGGCGGCATATTAAAATACAGCAATGACGGTGCGTTTTATACAGATACCTCAAATGAACTGATCTGGAACCAGACTTATGAGATGCCGAATCCCAAGATCGATACCTGCGGGGATTACCTTGCGATTTATGATAAGGGAGGAACGAGAATTTACATACTCACTCAGTCGCAGCTGGTGGGGAGCATTGAGACGACGATGGAAATCCAGCAGGTGTGTGTGGCTTCGCAGGGAACGGTAGCCGTCCTTATGAAAAAGGATGCTTCGGCATATCTCGCACTCTACGACAGGGAGGGAAACAATCTGGCGGAGGGAGCGATTCACGGAGAGAAGGGGGGCTATCCTGTTGCGATCGCGCTGTCTCATGATGCGGTCAAGCTTGCGGTCTCTATGATTAATATTCGTTCGGGAAGCGTAAAGACCACAATCGCATTTTACAATTATGGCTCTGTAGGACAGAATGAAATTGATAACTGTGTCGGAATCAACACGTATGACGATATGGTGATTCCAGAAATGGAATTTATGTCGAATGACCGGATGGCAGCCATCGGAGATTCTAAAGTGATTATTTTTGAGGGAGCGCAAAAACTGCAGACGATTGCGGAGATTCCCTTTGAGAAAGAAGTAAAGAGTATTTTTTATAATGAAAACTACATTGGCGCTGTGACCAGCAACGAGGATGAGGCGGTGACGCACCATGTGTCTGTTTACAATACGGATGGCGGGCTCGTCATGGAGAAAGATTTTGGACTGGAGTATAGTCAGATCGAATTTCTTTCCAATAATGAAATCTGTATTCGAAATGAAAATATCTGCGACATCTATACCATTCGCGGGATCTACAAGTTTCATCATGAATTTGACGAGCAGCTTTACCAGGTCATTCCCGGGGAAATCGGACTGAATTATACATTCGTTCTGAAGGATGCAACAGAAAAAGTGAGACTGAAATAAGGGGATACATATGAATTGGGTACTTATCATTGTTCTATTGACGCTTGCATTTGGCATATTGCACGGCTATCATAAGGGATTCTTGCGAATTGCGTATTCGCTGGTCGCATGGCTGATCGCGCTGGCATTTGTTTCCTGGGTGACGCCTTATGTCAACCAGTTTCTGCTGGATAACACCGGGATTTATGAGCAGGTAGAGGTTTATTGTGAAGAGTGGGTCAGAGAGTCTGCGGCGGAGCAGATAGAAACGGAGACAGGGCAGGCGGCATCGGAGGCGGGGATCGGGAGACAGGAACTTGCCGATCTTGGGATTAAGCTGCCGGACACCTTGTTGGACGAGATTCTTGATAAAACTTCCGGTGCGGCGGACGAATTTCTGGAACAGACAGGGGTATATACGCAGATTGCGAGGGGGCTGGCAGGATTTGTTGTGCAGGGAATCGCATTTGTGGCAGCGTTGGTTCTGGCGGGCTTAATGCTCGGCATCATACAGGAGCTGCTTGGCGTTGTATCACGGATTCCGGTATTAAAGGGAGTGAACCGGTTTCTCGGCACATTTGCCGGAGCGATTCAGGCGCTTTTAATAATTTGGACCGTATTTTATATCATCGCGCTGTGCAGTGCGGGTGACACGGGCAGGGTATTGATTGCTTATATATATGAAAGCCCGTTTCTCACATTCTTATATGAAAATAATCTGGTGCTGACAATTATTCTGAGCATATTTTAAAAAAATTTTTATGCAAAAAGTAATAGATATGGGGGAGTTGAATCGTCAGCTCCCCCATATCTATTTATGGAAAAGAAAATGAAAAAAATTGGTCAAAATTAGGTGTTGACATTCCAAAATAATGATGATAATATAAACAAGCTGACCGCAAGAACAGCGGTACAGACAGGCGGATTTCGAAAGAATGACCGCTGTTCTAAAACCATTTCATCAAAATGTTTTAGAAAAAAGTTGTTGACAAACAAGTTCAAAGATGATATACTTAATAAGCTGTCGCCAAGGACTGATCGACAACAAAGCAGATCAAAGATTTACAACCGGTTCTGCGAAGCAGAGGCTAAAGTAAATCGGAGATTCGCTCGAACATTGATAACTGAACAGTGAATAAACCTTGAAAGATTCAATTAAAACATGAAAAAACTTCGTTTTTTTCCAAGTTTCGATAAGAAACTTTTGAGATCTTCAAGCTGTCAAAACATTGACAGACGAAAACCTTAAAAACAGTAAATCTTGATGCAGATCAAGATAAGCCAGATAATATCTGGACAGGAAGCGTTTTAAGAACGCACAAACTTAAACATGAGAGTTTGATCCTGGCTCAGGATGAACGCTGGCGGCGTGCTTAACACATGCAAGTCGAACGA
>JAETOE010000074.1 GCA_021771815.1 Roseburia hominis | reverse complement strand
GTTGAATTGACCCCTGAAAATATTTTGAATTGACCCCTGAAAACGTTCTGGCCGACGGGGTCAATTTTATTTTGTCTTATCTGCTTTTTATAGCTTTAAGCTTACGGACGCTTTCGCCGGTAAGCGTGATTCGATGAGCAGTGTGGACAATGCGGTCGAGTATTGCATCTGCCACTGTGGAGTCACCGATCGCATCGTACCAGTCCAGTTCGGGGAGCTGTGATGTCACGATGATTGATTTGCGACCATGGCGGTCTTCGATGATTTCCGTAAGGTGTGCGCGTTCCTTGGCGTCGAGAGGCACCAGAAAGAGATCGTCGAGGATCAGGAGCTGCGTTTTTTCGAGTTTCTTGAGCTCCGTTTCGATTGTTCCTTTGTTTTTGGCGATTTTCAGGGTTCCCATCAGTTTGGATGCGTTCGCGTACAGCACGCGCATACCGGCCTTGCATGCCTCGTATCCCAGTGCTGTTGCCAGATAGCTTTTGCCCGTACCAGAACAGCCTGTGATGAACAGGTTTTCACCTTTACGGATAAAGTCCAGCGATGCGAGACGCTCCATCTGATTACGATCCAGGCCACGCGGAAGGTTATAGTCAATCTGCGCCACCGACGCGTCATCGTATCTGAAGTTTGCGTTTTTCACCAGGCGCTCAATATTGCGTGCGGCCCTGTAGTCCCATTCTCTGGATAGCAGCCAGTTCAGAAAGCTGTCAGGTGTCATTGTCTCGGCGAATGTGGCCTGAAGACTTTCGGAGAACGCTGCCGACATGCCGTGCAGGCGCATACGGTGCATCAGATCCAGAGAGATGGAGTTGCGGTCTTTCTCCGCTGTTATTGGCGTGGTTTTATTGTTCGTTTCCATGTTGTTCGTTGTTGTTGGCTGATAGTTTTATGCTTGCGGCAAAATATTCTTTACCGCGTATGTTCCGGTGGGATGGTGTCTGACGGTCATTGCCGTCGGCATCAGCCCCCGGCAGATAATCCGCGTCGGCTCCGGACTCAAGGATGTCCATCATGTCGCTGACGCTGTATAGTCGCGCATCCATGGCTGCGGCGCAACCTGACACAAGTCGTTCCTGTCCATACTTTTTCTCCAGTTTCATGATGCCTCGGCAGACCCTGAAGGCGGGTTCCGGATAGCGTCTGTCTTCGATGACAGCCCGCAGATAGTGCAATACGATGTTGTCGATCTGTGCCGCACGTGAAAGCAGTTCCGCAATGTCGCTCTCGCAGCTCCCCTTGCGTCCGGGCAGATTGTGTGACGGTTTCGTTGTATATTCATACGGGGTATCGTTGCGGTGATGCGTCGCCACATGGGTAAAGCCATGAAAGATGTCGATCGTGTCAGTGTCGTAGACCAGTTCCACACGTTTGCCTACATATTGCACAGGCACGCTGTAGTGATGCTTGTTCAGAGTGACGTAGCTGTTACGCTGAACCGTTGCGACAGCCCGCAGTTTCATCTGATGGCGGTTCGCAGGCAATGGCCGGAGATTGTCCCGCTCCACAGCCTCAAAGAGCTGACGGCGTGATTCCTTTCGACGCGTCAGATTACGCGCGTTGAACTTCTCCAGAGACCTGAGGATTGCTTCGTTAAGCGACTCCAGATTATGGAAAATCTGACCTTCAAGGTCTACGTACACGGACCGATACATCAGTTTTACTGCATTTTCCACCAGGGCCTTGTCCTTTGGATGCCGCACACGGGCAGGCACCACGGCGCAGCCGTAATGCTCGGCAAAGGATTCGAAGTCAGGATTTATGACCGGCTCGTCGCGGCCACTGCGCGTGACTGCGGATTTCAGGTTGTCAGGCACAATCGCACATGGTGCGCCGCCGTAGAAACGGATGGCGTTTTCGCAGGCCTTTATCAGATCTTCCTTCTTCTGCGTCCACACTGCCTCGCAATATGTGTAGTGGCTACATGGAAGTATCGCCACAAACACCTCGACCTTTCGTATCCCGGATGTTGCCTCATCGACTATTTCCAATCTGTCTCCGGCAAAATCGATATACATCTGGTCCCCGGCGCGGTGCTCCACATGCCCGATGGCGTTGGTCTGCAGCATGAACTGCCTGAGTTTCATCCCGAAAGATGCCTTCAGATAGCCATCGGGATGGTCGGTATGATACTCTTCATACAACTTCTTGACCGTCATGCCCTTTCGAGAAAGTCGCGCCGCATAATCGGGCAACAGGGCTTCAAGCCTGACCTGCCGCTCCGACGGTTTACGTTCCCTCGCCCCGGGTATGGCAAATAGTTCCTGTAGCCGTGCATCACTCAGCGACGGCAGCTTCTCAGCGGGGATCCCGCTGTCCTGATACATTCTCACATAGCGGCGCACCGTGTTCCGGGATATGTCAAAGGCACTACTGATGCCTTTTATGCCCATCCCTGATGCGTGACATAAGAGAATGTTTTTTAATTTTGTGTTCATGTTTTCTTTGAATTATATCCCCCGTCGGCCAAAACGGAATTCAAAGATACATATAAAATCCCCTGCTGACATTACGTCGACAGGGGTCATTTTTATTTTGGGCAAAGGGGTCAGTGATATTTTGGCTTAAGGGGTCAATTCAACCTGGTCTAAGGGGTCATCCGAGCCTGGGTTTTCCA
>JAETOE010000032.1 GCA_021771815.1 Roseburia hominis | reverse complement strand
CAATTATTGGAAAGGCATGGTAAAATATGAGCCATAGGCAAGTTTGCCTGTGGCTCGCTAAAAAATGAAATTTTTTTTATTCCTTACTTGACACAAGCAGACCTGCTGCTGATCCATCAGCCTGCCGGAAATTACACCGCAGGGTACCGTCTGATGGAGCAGGCATACAAAGCGGGTAAAGTCAAAGCCATCGGTCTGTCTAACTTTACGACCGCTCAGATTCAGGAAATTCTGGATATTTGCGAAGTGAAGCCGGCTATTTTGCAGACGGAAGTACACCCGTATTCTCAGGAACAGAAGTTGAAGGAATTTCTTGCAAGGGAAAATATAGTTATTCAGGCATGGTACCCTCTGGGACATGGTGACAAGGTGCTGATCCAGGAGCCGGTATTTACCAGACTGGCAGCGAAATATGGGAAGAGCAATGCCCAGATCATCCTGCGCTGGCACATTCAGGCGGGGAACGTGGTAATTCCCGGTTCTAAGAATCCCGACCACATCCGCGCCAATTTCGATCTGTTTGATTTTAGCCTGAGTGATACGGAAATGGCAGAGATCGCAGCGTTGAACACAAATAAGCGCTACTACACCAGCACACCTCAGCTGTTGGAATCTTATGCGGCGATGGTGCCTCCTGTGGATGAACAGAAATAAGAAGCGGAAGGAATCAGCAGAGGTAAAAGGAGAATGGAGGGATCACGATGGAATATGTAACCTTATCAAATGGAGTGAAGATGCCGGTTCTCGGATATGGCGTTTATCAGGTGACAAAGGAGGAATGTGAGCGGTGCGTACTGGATGCTCTGGAGGTGGGATATCGCAGTATCGATACGGCGCAGTCATACTTCAATGAGGAGGAGGTCGGCTCTGCAATGAAAAAGAGCGGCATTCCCCGGGAAGAGATTTTCCTGACCTCCAAGGTATGGGTGGAGCATTACGGATATGAAGAGACAAGAAAATCCGTGGAAGAATCCCTGCGTAAGCTTCAGACCGACTATCTGGATCTAATGCTGCTTCACCAGCCGTTCAACGATTACTATGGCGCGTATCGGGCATTGGAGGATCTGTATGAAGAAGGGAAACTGCGGGCAATCGGCGTGTCCAATTTCTATCCGGACAGGTTGGTGGATCTTGCATCCTTTACGAGAATTCCGCCAATGGTCAATCAGATTGAGACACATGTGTTGAACCAGCGCACAGAAGATCACGAGTGGATGGACAAGTACCATATTGCCCACGAAGCATGGGCGCCTTTTGGAGAGGGGCGCGGAGGACTTTTTGAGAACGAAGTGCTAAAGCAGATCGGCAAAAAGTATGGAAAAACAACCGCACAGGTGATGCTTCGATGGAACATCCAGAGAGGCGTGATCGTGCTTCCGAAGTCAACGCACAGGGAAAGAATGATTCAGAACATGGATGTTTTTGATTTCTCGTTGACGGATGAGGATATGAATATCATCGCAGGGCTTGATACGAAGACCAGCGCATTTTTCTCCCACTATGATCCGAACATGGTAGAGTGGTTTGTAAAAATGGTCGAGGAGCGGAAACAGCAGCACGACAGCAGTAAGGAAAAGAAAAACTGGTAATAACTGAAAGGTATTAACTGAACAACAAATCGAGACTTCTTGTGAGGTCTCGATTTGTTTATAATGAAGATACAGGAAAAGTCTGAAAAATAATCTGGAGGTAGATACTTATGATGAAGCACAATTATGTAACCCGCATTTTGTCCAGTCTGTTGGCAGCTACGATGATATTTGCACTGGCTGCCTGCGGCGGGGAGGATAATACACAGGGCGCACAATCGGAAGAAAGACAGGAAAGCAGCCAGCCTGCCACAGAGTTTACGGAAAGCACCACAAATAGTGAGTCTGATGAAGTTGCGGATGCTGCATCAGATAACGGCGGTGCGGCACAGGGCGGCAGTAAGATTTTGATTGCATATTTTACCGCTGCAGAAAACAGCGGCGTTGATGCGGTTTCCTCCGCCAGCTATACGACCATAGCCGGAACAGCGGTTGGACGGCTCCGTGCGGTGGCAGATATGATTCAGGAAAGTACAGGCGGCGAGCTGTTTTCTATTCAGACATCTGTCGTATATCCGGCAGACGGCGGTGAACTGATTGACTATGCGGCGGAGGAACAGGACGAAAACGCCCGTCCAGAGCTGACCAGCCACATTGAAAACTTAGATCAGTACGACACCATTTTCATCGGGTTTCCTACATGGTGGTATGACATGCCCCAGGCTCTGTACAGCTTTTTTGATGAATATGATTTCTCCGGCAAGACGATCATTCCGTTTAATGTTCACAACGGGAGCCGTTTTTCTGGTACAATAGATACGATAAAAGAGTTGGAGCCGGATGCAACGGTCATTGAAGACGGCTTTACCGTCAGCGAGCGGGATGTGGCTGACGCGGCGGAGGATGTGGCAGAATGGCTGAACGGGCTTGGCTATTAAACGAAGGAGGAAACTGGTGTGAAGCCGAAAATGATCGCGAAAATATGTGTTGACATAGGCATGACGATTGCCCTGCTGCTGCTTATGCCCTATGAACTGGTGGGACAGGCGGCGCATGAGTGGTTGGGAATGGGAATGTTTGTCCTGTTTATCGCCCACCACATCTTAAACGGAAAGTGGAGCAGGAATCTTTTGAACGGCAAATATACGCAGCTGCGCATCTGGCAGACCATATTGGTGATTTTGGTGTTGGCCGCTATGATTGGCTCTATGGTCAGCGGGGTCATTCTTTCCCGCCATGTCCTTTCCTTTCTCCCGATCAGCGGCGGCAGGGCCTTCGCACGAAGGCTGCACATGCTCGCAGCCTATTGGGGATTTGTTCTGATGTCCCTCCACCTTGGATTTCATTGGAGCATGATAATGGGAATGGCAAAAAAATTAGTAAAAACCGACTCGTTTGTCCGTACATGGGTACTGCGCATTCTGGCATTGGCGATTGCCGGTTATGGCGTGTTTGCTTTTGTAAAACGGGAGATCGGCAATTACATGCTGCTAAGAAATCAGTTTGTCTTTTTTGATTTTGACGAGCCGCTGCTGTTTTTTTATCTGGATTATATTGCGATTATGGGGCTGTTTATCTTTATAGGAAATTATCTCTGCCTGTGGCTTAAGAATGGAGAATAACGATGAACAAAGAGTATTTACTGCGGCGTTTTTCAACGCTTTTGAATATCGGAATATTTTGTGCGGACGAAAAACACCTGCAATGATTTTGCGACAGTTCGGAATATAATCCGATTTGTAAGTGCGAACCATTAAGGCGGATGCTTTGGGAAGGAGCGGATATGCAAAAGGAGCCATATATTTTCATGGATGAATATATGGTCTATTTTGCGTGTATCAGGAGTGAGGGGCAATATTTTATGATTGGTCCTATGAGCCTGGAATTACTAAATCGTGTTGAATTGCACCAATTTTATAAGAAATATGGGATTCAGGAAGAACCGGAAAAGCAATTAAAGCATTTCCGGTTTTCTGAGATACTTGATGTGGTGGAGATGCTTGGACATATATTGGAGGAGACCGAGTATGAGGATGATAAACTGATTGCCGCGAATCAGATTGCCGCGGATTCAAAGAAACAGGAAGAGACGGAAAAGATCATATTTGAGATAAAAGAAGCGGGGGAAGCACTATATCATCATACCTATCAGGAAGAACGAAAGCTGTTGGACTGCGTGCGCGAGGGAAACGTGGATGGAGCTTTGCGATATACCAGAAGTATGGATGTGGATTTAGGAAAACTATCCGAAAAAGAGATCAATCATTGGAGAAACGCAGCGATCGTCGGAATTACGCTGTGTACCAGAGCAGCAATCGAAGGCGGAATTTCACCTTCAGTGGCTTATCGGTTAAGTGATTTTTATATTCAAAAATGCGACAGTTGTAAGGATATTGCGCGGTTATTAGCGTATCGTAATCAGGCGGTACAGGAACTGGCAGCCCGCGTTGCGGAGAAGAAGCAAGACCGAACCAGCTCCAGTTATGTAGAACAATGCAGGGATTATGTGAATAAGCATTATCGTGAAAAAATTTATTTAAATGACATAGCGGACGCTTTGGGAATCAGTTCCGGATATTTATCGCGCCTGTTTCGGACGGAGATGGGGATGTGTTTACAGGATTATATAACCTTTGTACGAATTGAGCATGCGGCAAATCTGCTGACACACTCCGAGGAAAGCATTGCCGACATAGCAGAATATGTCAGCTTTTCATCACAGAGCTATATGGGAAAAATGTTTAAAGCATATAAAGGGGTTACTCCGAGGAAATATAGGGAGCAGCACAAGCCAAAGGAGTTTACCAGTAAAATAAGTGTAAAATAATGATAAAAAGGTCATTAAAATAATATTTGGAATATTTGACCTTTGTTATAATCTCCTTGGAAACAGACGAGCGTATTGTTAAAGGAGGAAAAGGTTATGGTAAGCTTGGCGACGAATCACAATGACCCGGAAGCAAGGCTGGGTTGGGGAGAACGGATCGGTTATGGCACAGGCCAGCTTGGTATGAATGCGATCAATGCTATCCTCGGTTCTTTTCTTACGATTTATTTTACAAATGCGGCATTTCTTGACGCAGGAATCATTGCAACAATTATTGCGGTATCCAAGGTTTTTGACGGAATTTCCGACCTTATCGTGGGAAATATGGTAGACCGCACGCACTCAAAATACGGTAAGGCGCGCGTGTGGCTGATGCGTATGTGCATCCCGTTTGCAATTACTACCGTGCTGCTGTTCTTTGTACCGCAGAATTTCCCGACGATGGCAAAATACGTCTATGTATTTGTCATGTACAATCTGGTAAATGCGGTATTCTACACGTCTATGCTGGTTCCCTATTATTCCATGATTTCTCTTATGACAAAGAACGCATATGAAAGAGGTATGCTGGGGAACGTACAGCAGATATTTCAGACGTTAGCGAATGTTATTATTAACACCATATTTGTTGCAATGCTGACGGCTTTCACCAGCAGTACGGAGACGATCTACACCCAGCAGGCATTTACGATTACAATGATTATCATTTCCGCTGCAATGGTTTTGCTTTCCTTTATATGTGTGTTCTGCACAAAGGAGCGTGTAACGGAGAATGAGGCGTCCGGCACAGAGGCGGGAACGGAGACGGCAAAGGGTTCTGAAACAAATCCTCTTGTGGCATTTAAGGCTTTGATAACAAACAGGTATTGGGTATTGATGTTCTTTGCAATGTTCGTTATCTTCTTTGTCATCATTATGTATTCGGTAGGAAATGTGTATTACAGTCAGTATATTTACAATGACATGAGCAGATATCCATGGATGTCAAATGCAATTTCCGTGGCACAGTTTGCGATTATGTTTGCGACGCCGCTTTTTATGCGCAAGTTCGGAAAGAGCAAAATCTATGTGGCGGGCATCGGGATCATGACGGTAGGATTCCTGGGATTTGGTCTGTTTGCAAACAGCCTTTGGACCATTATTTTCTTTAATGCATTAAAGGGGCTTGGTCTTGGAATGAGCGGCGGTATGGCAATGGGTATGGTTGCAGATACGATTACATACAGCAGGTTAAAGAGCGGGGTTGACCCAGTAGGAATGGGGAATGCGGCGATCTCTGCCGCACAGAAGCTTGGACTTGGTTTCGGCACGGCAGTGCTCGGCTGGGTGATGGCTGGGGCAGGCTTTGATCCGTCGCTTGATCTGGATGGAATTGCGCAGCCGGACACCGTCATCACTGCAATTCAGTTTTTATATAACTGGATACCGGTCATCCTGTGCGCGGTAATCTTCGTACTTTTGTTACTTTTCTACGATATCGAGAAAAAACTGCCGGCGATGCAGGCGGATGGAAAGACAGAGGGCTGACGGAGATAAGTCTGACCGACACATTTGAGGAAATCATTTATCAGATTGAGGGAGAAGATTTAGAACAGGCAGGAATTTTTTGAAACGCCCAAGATGGATGTCTGGCGCAAAAGACAGCGCGGAAATGAGGAAAAGTATGGAATATTATACAAGTGAAAAATTAAATGAGCGCATTACGGCAATCCGCAGCAAATCAGGCGAAATTATGTATCTGATAGAGGGAGAAGAAAAAGCGGTACTGATCGATACCTGCATTGGCATCGGAGGCTTGAAAGATTTTATCCGGCAAATACGGACAAAAGACACGCCGCTTACCGTGCTTATTTCGCACGGGCATATCGACCATGCGATGGGGGCGCCGGAATTCGAGGAGGTCTATATGAATCCCAGGGATATTTCTCTATATCAGTCCCAGTGCAGCATAAAAGAGCGGCGCGGGTATGCCGGTATAGGATTGGGAGCAATGGCGGAATCCTTACCGGATGATGCGTTCGTTCCGGCGTCCCCGGATTATGAATTTCATGCATTGGAAGAAGGAATGGTCTTTGTGCTTGGAGGAGTGAGCGTGGAGGTATATAACGCTTATGGGCATACAGGGGGCTGTATGGCGTTTCTGATTCCGGAGGAGAAGGTATTAATTCTGGGTGATGCCTGTAATAACGCGACTTTTCTTTTTGACGATATCTGCAGTTCGGTAGAAGCCTATCAGCAGAGTATGAGAGAGCTTAAGGCTAAAGTAGCTGGAAAATACGACCGCGTGTTTGTCATGCATCACATCATAGACGCACCGGTTTCCATCATAGACGAAATGATAGAGCTGTGTGACGACATTCTTGCCGGGAATGTGGATAATGTGCCGTATGAGTTTATGGGGAAACATGCTGTCATGGCAAAAGCCGCCAATGCGCGGATGGAGCGTGGGGACGGCAAGTTTGCGAACCTGATTTATAATCCGAATCATATCAGGCAGTGAATAACGGAAAAGGGGAAGGAGGTATGAAATCATGTTTCCAGAGAACTTTTTGTGGGGCGGAGCGGTAGCGGCAAATCAGTGTGAAGGCGCTTACAATGAGGATGGAAAGGGGCTTTCCATTCAGGATGTCATGCCCCATGGTATCAAGGGCGAGAGAACGGCGAAGCCTACGCCGGACAACATGAAATTAGTCGGTATTGATTTTTACCACCGTTATAAAGAGGATATCAGGCTGTTTGCAGAAATGGGCTTTCGGGTTTTTCGGCTTTCGATTGCATGGAGCAGGATTTTTCCGATGGGAGACGAGACAGAGGCGAATGAAGCGGGACTCGCGTTTTATGACGATGTTTTCGACGAATGTCATAAATATGGAATAGAACCGCTGGTAACGATTTCGCATTACGAGACGCCGCTCCATCTGGCGGAAGCTTACGACGGCTGGCTGGATCGAAGGATGATCGGCTTTTATGAGCGGTATGTCACGACGATCTTCCAGAGATATAAGGATAAAGTAAAGTACTGGCTGACCTTTAATGAGATTAATTCTATCTTAAACAGCCCGTTTATGAGCGGCGGCATTGCCACGCCAAAAGAGAAATTGACGGACTCGCAGCTCTACCAGGCAATCCATCATGAGATGGTGGCGTCCGCGCTCGCAACAAAGATCGGACATGAGATCAATCCCGATTTTCAGATCGGGTGCATGATTTTAAGTATGCCGGTCTATCCGCTTTCGCCAAATCCCGATGATGTGATTGCCGCAATGGAGGAGGCGCATCGGCATGATATGTTTACGGAAATCCATGTGCGGGGCGAATATCCGGGATATATGAAGCGGTATCTGCGGGAAAATCACATTGAAGTAAAAATGGAAGCGGAGGATATGGAAATTTTGAAGAATACCGTGGATTTCATTTCCTTCAGTTATTATGTTTCCGTGTGTGCAACGGCAGATCCAAAGAAAAATGTAAGGGGAGAAGGAAATCTGCTTGGCGGAGTACCGAATCCGTACCTGAAAGCCTCCGAGTGGGGGTGGCAGATTGACCCGAAAGGTCTTCGCTATATTTTAAATCAATTCTATGATAAATACCGCAAGCCGCTGTTTATTGTAGAAAACGGACTGGGAGCAGTGGATCAGTTAGTCGTTGGGAAAGACGGCGTACCTACCGTGTATGACGACTACAGAATTAATTATATGAGAGAGCATCTTCTCCAGGTAGAGGAGGCAATGAACGATGGGGTTCCAATCATGGGCTATACCTCGTGGGGGTGCATTGATCTGGTCAGTGCATCAACCGCAGAATTGAAAAAAAGATATGGGTTTATCTATGTGGACCGGAATGATGACGGAACGGGTACATTGGAACGCTATAAGAAAAAAAGCTTTTATTGGTACAAAGAGGTAATTGCATCGAATGGAGAATCTCTTCACAGATGATAGAACCACGGATAATGATAGCATAAATAATTGGCGAATGAGAGAAGTCGGGGTGAGTGATTTGAAGTATTTAAGCATTGACGTCGGAGGCACGTTTACCAAGTTTGCCCTTATGGACGAGGATTGTAACTTTTATGGAAAGGACAAGATAGCGACCCGGAAGGATACGTTAGAGGAATTTGTCGGGATGCTGGAGGAGCTGTATAGGAAATTTGAGGACAGCGTTTCCGGTATTGCCATATGTGCGCCTGGCATGGTCGATTCCGATACGGGTTTTATGTACAATGGAGGCTCTATTTTCTGCGTAAAAAACATTAATCTGGTAGAAATATTAGAAAACCGATGCCATGTGCCTGTCACGGTGGAAAATGATGCAAGATGCGCAGCTTTGGCGGAGGTGTGGAAGGGTTCTCTTGGTGACTGCAGGAATGCGATCGCTCTTATCATAGGGACTGCAGTAGGGGGGGCGGTCATCGTGGACAGAAAAGTGCTGAAGGGTAAGAATTTTATGGCTGGGGAATTCAGTTATTTGTTTACGGATGAATCGAGATGGCAGGAGCGTTCACAGTTATTAGCTGAAAACGGAGGAGTGCCCGGTCTTATCAGGCGTGTATCCAAAAGGAAAAGGATTCCGGAAGAAGAATTGACGGGAGAACGCATTTTTTCCCTAGCAAATCAAGGTGATACGATAACTTTAGAATGCCTCCGCGAATATTGCAGGCATCTGAGTATACAGATCAGTAATTATCAGTTTGTCGTAGACCCGGAAAAAATAGCAATCGGAGGCGGAATCAGTGTGCAGCCGATTTTTCTTGAGATGATAAAGGAAGAATTAAGGAACTTAAATAAGGTTTTTCCGTACACAATGCCGATTCCGGATGTGGTTACCTGTAAGTATTTTAATGATTCCAATCTGATCGGTGCATTGTATGTACATTTAAAAGCGAAGGAAAACAGCATTGATGTGGATAAGGTCAGAGAATTTATGGAGTTATTGAAAGACAGGCGGGAGGGAAAATACTTGCAGAAATTATTCGAAAAATAAGCAGGTAAAATGTTTGTCTGAGCGCCTGGGCTTTTGGAACGACAATGTGATGGAAATAGAATGAAAGTATGCTATTGACATAATAACAAAAGCGTGCTATTGTTATTATAACAATAGGGGGTGGCAATATGACAGACCAGAACACATGCGGCGCTTTGATCAAGCAAATACATGACGAACTGGAAAAGAACGCCAACAATGCGATGCGTGCTCATGACATTACAATGGCACAGTGCGGCGCATTGCTGATACTGAACGGAGCATCGGAAAAGCAAATGACTCTAAAGGAGCTGGAGCGGATGCTCCATGTTGCGCAGTCTACGGCTGCTGGAATCGTGACACGCCTGGAGCAGAAGGGCTTGGTAGAGGCGTTTGGCAGTCCAGGTGACAAGCGGATCAAGATGATTCGTATTACGCCGCATGGAGTCGAATGCTGCCAATGCGCCGAGTTGGACATGGAGCAGGCTGAAAGATCGCTGCTGTCCGGTCTGACTGCAACAGAACAGGGCATTTTTCTCAGTCTATTGAAAAAAGTCCGCGATACATTGTGAAACAGCCCGCCTGAGCGGCGGGCAGCACAAAACCCAAATTGAAAGCATGGTATTAACAGCAGACGAACGAAATAGGAGGCGTTTTTTATGAATAATACTCAGGTTACAAAAATATTCCGGGATGCGCCTGTGTCCCACGCCGTTTTAAAAAATGCAGTGCCGGCGATGCTGGCGATGCTGATGGTTCTGATTTATAATCTGGCGGATACGTTTTTTATCGGGCAGACGCATGATGCCCTGCAGGTGGCGGCAGTGTCTTTGGCAACGCCTGTTTTTTTGATTTTTATGGCAGTGGGTACGGTTTTCGGCATCGGCGGAACTTCGGTCATTTCCCGTGCGCTCGGAGAAGGACGTGAAACCTATGCGAAAAAAGTCTGTTCTTTCTGTATGTGGAGCTGTGTCATTGTCGGTGTCATACTTTCCGCTGTTTTTCTGATTTTTATGGATCAGATTTTAGCGTTGTGCGGAGCGAGTCATGATACATGGGAGCCGGCAAAGACTTATCTGACCATTGTCAATTTCTGCGGTCCATTCGTTTTGATTTCGAACTGCTATTCCAATGTTATTCGTGCGGAAGGACAATCCGGAAAAGCGATGATGGGGCAGCTGCTTGGCAATCTGTTGAATGTAGTGCTTGATCCGATTATGATTCTGGGCTTCGGCTGGAATATTGCAGGTGCGGCGCTTGCAACGGTAATCGGCAACGTGATTGGCGCCGGATATTACATTTTTTACTTCTTAGGCGGAAAATCCTCTCTGAGTATAAACGTAAAAGATTTTACGCTGCAGGATAAGGTGTGTTCCGGCGTGCTTTCCATCGGAATTCCCGCTTCCCTGGGTTCTCTGTTGATGAGCGTTTCCCAGATTGTAGTGAACAGCCTGATGGCAGGGTACGGAGACATGGCGCTTGCCGGTATCGGAGTAGCCATGAAGGTTACCATGATGACGGGCATGATCTGTATCGGATTCGGACAGGGCGTACAACCTTTGCTGGGATATTGCGTGGGAGCGGGGCTATGGGGACGATTCAAAAAGGTAATGAAATTTTCGGTAGTGTTTTCTTTTGCACTGAGTGCTGCAATGACCGGTATATGTTATCTGTTTACCGATCAGATTGTCAGTGCTTTCTTAAATGATCCGGATGCCTATGGCTACGCCACGGAGTTTGCACGTATTCTTTTGACGACCAGTTTCCTTTTCGGCGTTTTCTACGTGTTGAGCAACGCGCTGCAGGCCATGGGCGCCGCGACGCAGGCGCTGGTTATCAATCTCAGCCGTCAGGGGCTGATCTACATTCCGGCGTTGTTTATTATGCGGGCTGCCGTCGGGGTTACCGGTCTTGTGTGGGCGCAGCCCGTCGCCGATCTGCTCTCTACGGCATTGGTTGTCATACTTTATTTCGCGACGGTTCGGAAGATGCAGATGCAGCCCGGAGCGCACAGCGTAAAGGAGGGGTGAGCTTATTATAGACCATTGGAATCACTGCATACTAACTGGAGGGCGATTTCGATGGTATTGTCCGGTGGAAATTTTATCTTCGTCCGGTCAGTTTCTGCATTTTCAGCAAAAACCTCTCGGTGGATTTCGTGCATATTTGATATATAATAAGGAATTTTTGGTTCTTTTAAACTCAAAAGCTGTGATTGTATGTATGAAAAAAATGATATAATTATTCTTGAGAAAAAGGGATTCTGTGCAATAGCTACAATAGAGGATATTGCAAAGGTTAATATTTTGGAAGATGGTGAAATTGGGTTTGGCTCAACGGAATATATTGTTTTTGAACTAAGGAACACATTTTCGATAGAGGTTATTTATATTATTTGGTGTGTAGTCAATCCGTGTGGATCATCAGCTTGTCAGGGAACGCGGCGCTGCACATTGAAAATGAAATGCGTTGGGCAATGAAGAAATACAAGAAGTTATATACTGAGAAGTCATTGCCACATATCACGCCCCATGTATTCCGTCATACGTTTTGTACCAATATGGCAAACGCAAGTATGGACATTAAGATCTTACAGTATGTAATTGGGCATTCGGATGTAGGCGTTACTCTGAATGTATATACTCACGCCAGCTATGAACGTGCGACGGAGCAGATGGAGAAGAGCTTAGACTTACTATACCATTTGTCCATGAATTTGCGTAGATTTATAACGAATTACGCAGATTAAGGGTAAAAACCAAAATGAAAAGCGCCGGAAAGCTTGAAATATCAAGGCTTGAAGGCTTATGAAGGAATATAAAAGATATGATAAAAGTATTATTCATCTGCCACGGAAACATCTGCCGTTCCCCCATGGCAGAATTCATCCTAAAAGACATGATCACCCGCCGCGGCATCGCCGCGGACTTTTCCATCGCCTCCGCGGCCACCAGCAACGAAGAAATCGGAAACAACATCTACCCGCCCGCAAAAGCAGAACTTGCCCGTCACGGCATCGGAACGGAGCGCCTGCGCGCGGAAGTGGCGGAGAAGACAGCGCGCCGTATCCGCCGCAGCGACTACGCGGAATATGATTATCTGATCGCCATGGAGAATTACAACATCCGCAATATGATGCGGGAGTTTGGGGACGACCCGGAAAATAAGATCTGTCGTCTGCTCGATTTCACCGACCGTCCGGGAGATATCGACGATCCCTGGTATACGCGCAAATTTGACGTGACCTACGAACAGATTGTTGCGGGCTGTGAAGCGCTGTTGGAGAAGCTTGGTTATGAAAGACTGTTGATGTAAGGACAACTATATTTGCATTATAAAGCAAAAAGGAGAATTTATGAAATTACTGGAATTTGACACTGCGAAAGAAGCGTTAATAAATCCGTGGAACTGTGTGCAGAAGATAGAAAACTGTCCTAAGACGGTCGT
Organism: Roseburia hominis; assembly: GCA_021771815.1. GTDB lineage: Bacteria > Bacillota > Clostridia > Lachnospirales > Lachnospiraceae > Roseburia > Roseburia hominis_A. The sequence continues at coordinate 27,839 of JAETOE010000032.1, read as the reverse complement.
CACCTGTTTTGCGCACAATCTGATCGATTATGCGTTGGAGCAGTATGAGCATGAAGAAATCGGCGGATTTACGTCGGCGAACGGGAGGATTCCCATCTACAAACTGCGGGTGGAGGGAAAAGAACTCGGTCTTACCATGTCGATGGTCGGTGCGCCCGCGGCTGTGGCGGAATATGAAGATCTGGCAGAAATGGGGTTTGAGAATTTCGTGGTATTCGGTACGTGCGGCGTATTGGATGCGCAGATTGAGGACTGTGCGATTATTTTGCCGGATAAGGCGGTTCGGGACGAGGGGACGAGCTATCACTATGCACCGGCAGGCGATATGCTCGAGGTAAACGTGGGAACGCTTGCCTGCATGAAGAAATTTTTTGATGAGAAGAAATGTACATACACAGTCGGAACCTGTTGGACGAACGATGCCGTCTATCGGGAGACAAAGGAAAAAGTCGCCGGACGAAAGGCGGAGGGGTGTATCTGCGTGGACATGGAGTGTTCTGCAATCGCTGCGTTCGCGCAGTTTCGTCAGAAGCGCGTGGCACAGTTTTTCTATGCGGCGGACAATCTTGACGCCGGGGAGTGGGATGCGAGGAGTCTTGCCAATCATGCGGCAATGGACGTGAAAGCGAAGATACTAAGGATTGCCATAGAGCTTGGAATGGCAATGGAGGATTGAGATGAAAATTGCGGTACTGCAGGCGAGTTCACAAAAGGATAAGAACCCGATTTTGGAAAAATATGTGCGGAGTGTGGCAGAACAGCAGGGACATTCAGTGATTAATTTCGGTGTATTTCCGGGGGAGACATGCAACGTTTCCTATGTAGAGACTGCCCTTTGTATCAGCTTTCTGTTGGAGAGCGGCGCTGTGGATTTTGTGGTGACAGGCTGTTCCTCCGGGCAGGGGATGATGCTTGCGTGCAACAGCCTTCCCGGAGTACTGTGCGGATATGTACAGAATCCTTCGGACGCCTATTTATTTGGCAGAATCAATGCGGGAAATGCCATATCCTATCCGCTTGGGCTGCAGTTTGGCTGGGCGGCAGAAATCAATCTGCAAAGCACGCTGGCAGCGCTGTTTGACGGACCGTTTGGAGCGGGATATCCGAAGGGCGAAGCCGACCGGAAAAAGGCGGATACCATTCTCTTAAAACAGATAAATGCGGGCGCAAAGAGAAGTCTTGCAGAAATTTTACCCAAGCTTCCCCCGGAATTTGTAAAGTCGGTATTTGGGCGCGAGTGTGTATTTGATTATATTAAGAAAAACGGTATGAATAAAGCGATAATAGAACTGATCGAAACAAAATAACTGTGGAAAGACGGATTTGCGCGTCTTATTAACGATAAAAACAATGATTTTTAACGCTTTGATGCCCGAATGATTGTTTGGTTCTCCTGTCTGCTGGCTCAAAAGGTAAAAAATGGTAGAGGAATTCAAAATTGGATGATAGAATGTATGAATCGAAGAAGTGGACAAATTGATACTAGAGAGGGAAGATATGAGAATTGGCGAAGTAAGTTTAAACACAAACGATGTGGTGGCACTTGCAAATTTTTATAAGAAATTGTTGGGAATAGAGAATAATAGTAACGATGAAACGCATCAGGTGCTCATATGTGAAGAAACGCAGCTTTCGATATATAATGATGGCTCACACAAGAATAACAATAACCGGAATATCAGTTTAGCATTTACGGTGGAAGACATTACAGCAGAATATCAGAAGCTGCTTGAAATGGGAGTGGAAATTATTGAAAAGCCTGTGAAACGTCCTTGGGGAGCTACTAATATGAGTTTTTATGACCTTGATAGAAACATCATTTATTTTAGAAGTTTTCCTGGCTAGTGAAATTTTCATTTTTGAAGGTTGGGATGTTACACAGTTTTTAGCACAAAACGCAAATGGGCAGAAAGGAACAGCGATGCATTACAACGAGAAAACAATTTTTTTGAAAAATGGAACAGAGTGTACACTGCGGAATCCCAGAGAGAGTGAAGCGGTGCAGTTTACCGCACATTTGCGCCGTGTGGCAGGTGAGACACATTTTCTTGCGCGATATGAGGAAGAGGTTGTGACGCCGTCGGAGCGTCAGGCACAGATTATCCGCGAGGCGTTAGAATGCGACGACCGGATGCTGCTGGCGGTGTGGATAAACGACAGACCGATCGGCAGTATTGGAGTGAACCGGGTATCGCCCCATATCAAAATGCGGCATCGCGCGCAGTTTGGAATCTCAATCGAGCGGGCATATTGGAATATCGGACTGGGAACCATATTGATTAAGGAAGCCCTTGAAGCAGCGCGGGAAATGGGATGCGAACAGGTAGAGCTTGGCGTCTATTCCGACAATGAGAGGGCAAGGGCATTATACCGCAAGCTGGGGTTTGAGGAATGGGGCGTGGTTCGGAATGCGTACCGCCTGAAGGGCGGTGCATACTGCGATGAAATCATGATGGGTAGAAGTTTGTAAAAAAATGACGCATTAAAATGACATTACAGAAAAACATTCATTTTTTCAAAAAATATCTTGCAATCACAAATGGCATGTGGTATAAATGTTACAACATTCATTTGTTAAAGTGTTAAAGGCTGGGAAGGAGACTCTTATCTTCAGACGTCGACAGGAATACAGCGTCACCGACTGAGAGCGCTGTTTGAAAGAGGAGATAACGGGAACACTCTGGAGCAGACTGGCTGAACAGGCGGCTGTCCTGCCAAAGGGAGCGGAGACGCTAAGGCGGCAGCGGTAAAGTAGGTCAGTACGTGAGTGCGCGTTAAGCACATAGAGTGGAAAAGTGATTTTACGGAATCGTTTTTCAAAGCGGGTGGTACCGCGGGATCATAAGCTGAAGAATATCTCGCCCCAGAAAGACATCTTGTCTTTCTGGGGCGCTTTTTATTTTGGACAGCCGCAACGATTGCAGCTTTGGAGCAGCCGTAAAAGCGGAAGAACCGAAGGTTCTTCCAATCGAAGCGCCCCAATGCTTGCGATTTTCAGCGGCCGTAAAAGCGGAAGAACCGAAGGCTCTTCCAATCGTTGCAATCCAATGATTGCAACGATTTCCCGTCCCGCACCTAAATTAATCCGGCAGCACCGGACAAAAAGGAGTGTACAATATGGAATTCATGACAGGAGTAAACAGGAAGGACACCGTAGAAATCAGCGAGCTTCTCGCAGGAGATTTTGAGGGAAAGCAGGTAAAGGTAAACGGCGCGGTGCACACGATCCGCGATATGGGCGAGGTCGCATTTATCATCCTGCGCAAAAGAGAAGGTCTTCTCCAGTGCGTCTTGGAGGAGGGCAGGACGAGATTTGATTTAAAGGATGTAAAGGAGGCTGCCGCTATCGAGGTGGAGGGAACGGTAAGGACGGAGGATCGCGCGCCGAACGGGCTTGAGATTCGGCTCGATGCGATTCGCATCTTATCTGAGCCGGCGGAGCAGATGCCGTTTGCAATTTCCAAGTGGAAGCTGCCGACGACTTTAGAGACAAATCTTGACAACCGGGCGATCGCTCTGCGCAATGTCAGGGAGCGCGCGAAGTTCCGCATTCAGGAGGGCGTTGTCAGAGGTTTTCGCGATTTTTTGTATCAGGAAGGTTTTACGGAGATTCATACGCCGAAGATCGGGGCCAAAAGTGCGGAGGGCGGCGCGAATCTGTTCCGTTTGGAATATTTTCACAGACCGGCAATCTTGCAGCAGAGCCCGCAGTTTTATAAGCAGATGATGGTAGGCGTGTTTGACCGGGTATTTGAGACTGCTCCGGTGTTCCGTGCGGAGAAGCACAACACCAAGCGTCACTTGAACGAATACACCAGTCTTGATTTTGAGATGGGATATATCGACGGTTTTGAGGACATCATGGCGATGGAAACCGGATTTTTGCAGTATACAATGAAGCTTTTAGAGCGCGATTACGCGAAGGAATTAAAGATACTTGATATCACGCTGCCAGGCGTGGAGAACATTCCTACAGTACGTTTTGATGAGGCAAAGCAGAAGGTTGCAGAGAAGTATAACCGTCAGATTCGCAATCCCTACGACCTTGAGCCGGAGGAGGAAGCGCTGATCGGTCAGTATTTCAAGGAGGAATGCGGGGCGGATTTCGTATTTGTCACCCACTATCCGTCCAAGAAGCGTCCGTTCTATGCGATGGACGATCCCGCGGACCCGACGTACACGCTGAGTTTTGACCTTTTATATCATGGGCTTGAGATCACGACAGGAGGCCAGCGAATCCACGACTACAGAATGCTGCTTGAGAAAATGGAAAAGCGCGGTATGACGGATGAGGGAATGGAGCAGTATCTTGCCGTATTCAAGTATGGAATGCCGCCGCACGGCGGACTTGGTATCGGCTTGGAGCGCCTTACCATGAAGCTCGTCGGCGAAGATAACGTCCGCGAGACGACACTGTTTCCGAGAGATCTGAGCCGCTTGGAACCTTAGGAGGATTTTTTTATGGATATTCAAAAGAGCATCGAAGCCTATCAGCCGTACAACGAGCAGGAGGAGCGCGACAAAGCAGTCATGCTTTCGCTGCTCGCCGCGCAGCCGGACCTTTTTTCGAGAGAAAATCAGGTGGCGCATATGACGGCGTCCTCGTGGCTTTTGAACCGCACGCACGATAAGGTGCTGATGATTTATCACAATATCTATCGTTCCTGGTCGTGGACGGGAGGGCATGCGGACGGCGACCGCGATCTGCTCTCCGTGGCAAAGCGGGAAGCGATGGAGGAGACGGGAGTAAGCGATATCCGGGCAGTGAGCGAGGACATCTTTTCACTTGAAATACTGACGGTCGACGGACATGAGAAGAAGGGCGTATATGTTCCTTCGCATCTGCATTTGAATGTGACCTATCTTCTGGAAGCGGATGAGGAGGAAGTGCTTCGGGTAAAGCCCGATGAGAACAGCGGCGTGCGGTGGTTCGCGCTTGAGGAGGCGCTTGCGGCATGCACCGAACCATGGATGATCGAGCGGATTTACCGGAAGCTGAATGAGAAGCTTGGCGGCAGTCGGAAAATAGAAGCAGGAAAAGGAGAACGGCAGTGAAACATTTGGGAACGAAGAAATTAGAAACAGAGCGGTTGGTGCTAAGACAATTTGCCTTAGAGGATGCCGATAAGATGTATCAGAACTGGGCGAGCGATCCGGAAGTGACAAAATATCTCACATGGCCGACGCATGAGAGCGTCGGGGTGACGAAGCGTGTTCTTTCAAATTGGGTTTCTTCCTATGATAATGAGAATCAATATCAGTGGTGCATTGCAAAGAAGGAAAACAACGAGCCGATCGGAAGCATCAGTGTAGTAAATATGAAGGAAAAGGCAGAGTCCTTCGAAATCGGCTATTGCATTAGCCGGGCGTACTGGCATCAGGGAATTACCTCCGAAGCGCTTCGGGCAGTGATGGATTATCTGCTGAACGATGTCGGGGCAAGACGTATCGAGTCCAGACACGATCCGAGAAATCCACATTCCGGTGCGGTGATGCAAAAATGCGGATTATGGTATGAGGGGACCCGCATTCAGGCGGACTGGAACAATACCGGAATCTGTGATGAAGCACTGTACGGCTATGTTAAGGGCGTGACAGAGGTGCAGACGGTACAGGGAGACGTGGACGAAAGAGTCAAAGAGCAGGCAGACGGCAGCCCATCTGCAGGATGGGGGAATCAAACGACAGACGGCAAAGCTGCGGCGCAGGTGCAGGCGGCAGATGCCTGCACGCCGAAAAATGTGATTTCGGATGAGACGATCGAGTATGTCGGCATTCTGGCAAAGCTTGAATTGAGCGACGAGGAAAAAGAGCGCGCGAAGAAGGATATGGGCGAGATGCTCGACTATATCGATAAGCTGAACGAGCTTGACACAGAGGGCGTAGAGCCGATGTCCCATGTATTCCCGGTCAACAACGTGTTCCGCGAGGACGTCGTGACACATGAGGACGGCAGTATAGACACGCTTGCCAATGCCCCGGTAAAGAAGGACGGCGGGTTTAAGGTGCCGAAGACCATAGCGTGAGAAGGAGAATAACAATGGATTTAATGAGTCTGACTGCCGTGGAGCTCGGCAAAAAGATAAAGGCAAAGGAAGTGACGGTGGAGGAAGCAGTGAGAGCCGCGCTTTCTGCCATCGAGAAAAAAGAAGAGACAGTGCACAGCTTTGTGACGGTTGACAGAGAGGGAGCGCTTGCGCGTGCAAAAGAGGTGCAGAAGCGGATCGATGCGGGCGAACTTAACGGGCCGCTTGCAGGTGTTCCGGTTGCAATCAAGGATAATCTTTGCACAAAGGGAATGCTCACCACCTGTTCCTCAAAGATTCTGTATAACTTTGTTCCGACCTATACGGCGGAGGCGGTAGAGAATCTGGAGCGTGCGGGAGCGGTCGTGATCGGCAAGACGAATATGGATGAATTTGCGATGGGAAGCACGACGGAGACGTCCGCATTCGGCGCGACCAAAAATCCGTGGAACACAGAGCATGTTCCGGGCGGTTCGTCGGGCGGCTCGTGTGCGGCGGTCGCGGCGGAGGAGTGCAGCTATGCGCTTGGCTCTGATACGGGCGGTTCGATCCGTCAGCCGAGCTCGTTCTGCGGTGTGACAGGAATCAAACCGACCTACGGAACGGTTTCACGTTACGGATTGATTGCTTATGGTTCTTCACTCGATCAGATCGGACCGATCGCAAAGGACGTGACGGACTGCGCAACGATTTTAGAGATAATCGCATCCTACGATACAAAAGATTCTACGTCTGTGAAAAGAGAGGACTGCAATTTCACATCTGCACTTGTCGATGATGTGCAGGGGCTTCGCATTGGAATTCCGAGAGATTATTTTGGAGAAGGACTTGATGCGGAGGTAAAGGCGGCGGTCTTGGCGGCGGCGGAGACGCTTCGAAAGAAGGGCGCCATTGTGGAGGAATTTGATTTAAGTCTTGTAGAATATGCGATTCCGGCATATTACGTGATTGCCTGTGCGGAGGCAAGCTCCAATCTGGCACGTTTTGACGGGGTGAAATACGGCTACCGCACCGAGGAGTACGAAGGACTTCACAACATGTACAAAAAGACCCGTTCGGAGGGCTTTGGCGCAGAGGCAAAGCGGCGTATTATGCTCGGCTCTTTCGTCTTAAGCAGCGGTTATTACGATGCGTATTATTTGAAGGCGCTCCGCACAAAGGCACTCATCAAGCAGGCATTTGACAAGGCGTTCGCGCAGTATGATGTGATTTTAGGACCGGCTGCGCCTACGACAGCGCCGAAGCTTGGAGAATCATTAAGCGATCCGATTAAGATGTATCTGGGCGATATCTATACAATTTCCGTGAATTTGGCGGGGCTTCCGGGCATTACGCTTCCGTGCGGAAAGGACGGGAACGGTCTTCCGATCGGGCTGCAGCTCATCGGCGATTGTTTTCAGGAGAAGAATATCATCCGCGCGGCATATGCGTTTGAGCGGACAAGAATCTACGAGCATAGTCCGCTCGCGCAGTGAAGAACCTTGAATCGGAGCCGTTTCACTGACCGGGAACGGAGTTAAGTTGGAGGAAGAAATAGATGAGCAAAACATACGAAACTGTAATCGGACTGGAGGTCCATGTTGAATTAGCGACGAAAACAAAGATTTTCTGCGGCTGCTCCACTGCATTCGGCGGCGCGCCCAACAGTCATACCTGCCCGGTCTGCACCGGAATGCCGGGATCGCTTCCGGTACTCAATAAGCAGGTCGTCGAGTACGCGATGGCGGTCGGTCTTGCGACGAACTGCAAGATTACGCAGTATTGCAAATTTGACCGGAAAAACTATTTTTACCCGGACAATCCGCAGAACTATCAGATATCACAGCTCTATCTGCCGATCTGCAGAGACGGAGGGGTGGAGATTGAGACGGCCGCGGGAAAGAAGACGGTCGGGATTCACGAGATTCATATGGAGGAAGATGCCGGAAAGCTGGTGCATGACGAGTGGGAGGATGTGTCGATCGTCGATTACAACCGTTCCGGCGTGCCTCTGATTGAGATCGTGTCCGAACCGGATATGCGATCTGCGGAGGAGGTCATCGCATATCTGGAGAAATTAAGACTGATTATCCAGTATCTCGGCGCATCCGACTGTAAGCTGAACGAAGGCTCCATGCGTGCGGACGTCAATCTGTCCGTCCGCGAGGCGGGGGCGGCAGAGTTCGGTACGCGTACCGAGATGAAGAACCTGAATTCCTTTAAGGCAATCGCGAGGGCCATCGAGGGCGAGCGTGCCCGTCAGATCGAGCTTCTTGAGGAAGGGAAGAAGGTCATTCAGGAGACAAGACGCTGGGATGACAATAAGGAAGCTTCCCACGCGATGCGTTCCAAGGAGGACGCGCAGGATTACCGCTATTTCCCGGAGCCGGATCTCGTGCCGATCGTGATAAGCGACGAGTGGATCGAGCGCGTGAAGACCCGCCAGCCGGAGATGCGCACCGAGAAGATGGAACGTTATCAGAAGGAATTCGGACTGCCGAAGTACGATGCAGAGATCCTCACAGGAGACAAATCCTTTGCGGACTTGTTCGAGGCGGCGACGGCGCTCTGCGGAAAGCCGAAGAAGGTTTCGAACTGGATCATGGTGGAGACGATCCGGCTGCTCAAGGATAACGGGATGGACCCGGATGAAATCCCGTTCTCCCCGGAAAATCTGGCGAAGCTTGTGAACCTTGCGGATTCCGGTGCGATTACGAATACGGTGGCGAAGGAAGTATTCGAGCTGGTGTTTACAGAGGACATCGACCCGGACAAATATGTTGAGGAGAGAGGGCTTAAAACGGTAAATGACGAAGGGGCGCTCCGTGCCACAGTAGAGCAGGTGATTAAGGACAATCCGCAGTCGGTTGAGGATTACCATAATGGTAAGGAGAAAGCGATCGGATTTCTTGTCGGACAGACGATGAAGGCGATGAAGGGCAAGGCGAACCCGGCGATGGTCAATGAACTGTTAAAAGAATTGCTCTAAGACATCTAAAAGGAAGACAAATGTGAAAGATGTAGTGAGGCTGCCCGGATAAAAGCAGTGAAAAAACGCCGCATTCCAAATAAGAACGGAATGCGGCGTCTGTGTTATTTGCGGTTCGGATTGCGGTACTTCTCCTCGCAGTATTTGCAGCGGTAGACTTCCCTTTTCTCATCGGTGAGAACGAAAATCTGATCCAGCTCCTGCTCGATCGAGGTGATGCAGCGTGGATTCTTGCAGGTGATGACATTCTTGACCTGCTTTGGAAGATGAAGTTCCTTCTTCTCGAAAATCTTGTCGTCCTTGATGACGTTGACTGTGATATTGTGATCGATAAAACCTAAGATATCAAGGTCTAATGCTTCTACCGGGCATTCTACCTTTACGATGTCCTTCTTGCCCATCTTATTGCTGCGCGCGTTCTTGATAATGGCAACGGTGCAGTCAAGCTTGTCCAGTTTCAGATCGTGATAAATCTGCAGGCTCATGCCCGCCTTGATATGGTCTAATACGAAACCCTCATGGATTCCACTGATATTTAACATAGATGTGTCCTTTCTATCCCGGAAGCTTTAAAGAGCAGCCGCAGATGAGTTCAAATTAGTTGACTTCGATGCCGAGCAGCGTCAGAATCAGCGCCATGCGCACATAGACGCCATACTGCGCCTGACGGAAATAAGCTGCTCTCGGGTCGTCGTCCACCTCGACAGAAATTTCGTTGACTCTCGGAAGCGGGTGGAGTACAAGCATATCCTTCTTTGCCAGTTCCATTTTGGATTTCGTCAGAATGTAATAATTTTTCAGGCGCACATAATCCTCTTCGTTGAAGAAACGCTCCTTCTGTACGCGGGTCATGTAGAGGATATCAAGCTTTGGCATAGCGTCCTCCAAACGTTCTACCTCGGTGAAAGGAATGCCGTTTGCCGTGAGGACTTCTTCACGGATATAGCTCGGAATCCGAAGTTCTTCCGGGGAAATCAGAACGAAACGGATGCCCGGGTAGCGGATGAGAGCGTTGATGAGGGAGTGCACGGTGCGTCCGAACTTTAAATCTCCGCACAGCCCGATCGTCAGATTGCCGAGCTGCCCTTTTAAGGAACGGATGGTAAGAAGATCGGTCAATGTCTGGGTAGGATGTTGATGACCGCCGTCACCGGCGTTGATAACTGGAATCAGGGATTTCTGGGAGGCTACAAGAGGTGCACCTTCCTTTGGATGACGCATTGCACATATATCTGCATAACAGGAAATAATACGAATTGTATCGGATACGCTTTCGCCTTTCGCAGCGGAACTCGAATCCGCACTGGAAAAACCTAAAACAGAACCGCCAAGATTTAACATGGCAGCTTCAAAACTAAGTCTGGTTCGTGTACTGGGTTCGTAAAAACAGGTCGCAAGCTTTTTCCCTTCGCATGCGTGGGCATACTTGGCGGGATTCTTCTCGATATCATTGGCAAGATCAAGAAGCTTGTCCAATTCATCGACGGAGAAGTCCAATGGGCTCATTAAATGACGCATAAAATCCTCCTTCATTGTATAGCCATAGGCATTTTTACCATCATATAATAATCATCCGGCAAATTCAAGAGCAAAAAAATTTACGCGCGAATCGGGAAAACCAGTGAATGTTTTCTGATATTTTGTTGCAACACGCGTGAAAATGAAGTAAACTACTGATACGGTGCCGGATGAAAGAATGCGGCGGCATAACTGCTCGAAAGGGGGAGAATTTATGGCAGAAGAAATGAAGAACCAGACGGCGGAAGACGAGGTAAAATACGCAGAGCGCAGACGACTACTGTTCTTCGGTTTACCGTGGACCTTTACCAAATACGCGATTACGGCGGATATGATTACGATTGACGAAGGACTTTTAAAAGTCGAGGAGAACGACTGCTATATGTACAAGGTGCAGGACGTGAAGCTGACGGCAACGCTTCCAGAGCGCATGTTCGGGCTTGGAACGATCACCTGCTACACCGGAGACGTCACCGATAAGGAATTAAAGCTTGTGCACATCAAACATGCAAGAGAGATCAAGAACTACCTGTTAAAGGCGTCCGAGGAGGCAAGAATCAAGCGGCGCACCCTGAATATGCAGGATATCGGGGCAGACGCGGATAGCCTGGAGGATTAGCGGCACGCAGCGCATGGCGGCGGCTTTCGCGCATGGCGGCAGCATTAGCCTCCAGCGGCAGCTGCGGCGGTATCAGCCATTGGAAAGCGGCTTTTTGTCACCGTCCATGTATAGCAGGATGCGTTCGAACAGAAGCCCGGCAGCCATCCAGAAGGGGGCATAGTCCAGCCGGATCAGACCGTCTACGCTCGTTTTGGCATCACCGTAGTCCCAGGGACACAGGTGGTGCTTTTTTAAAACCGAACCGCTTAGATATTCGAAAGAAAAGATACCGATACTATAGATGCCTCCGCGAAAGAGCGCGGGGAGCTTCCTGATTTTCCGGTAGACCGGTCCGATGCAGGCAGCCATTCCGTAGATGGGGAACATCCACACGGAGGTCTGCCCGATCATCCGCTTGTCATGTTTTAACAGGCAGCCCGCCGAAGTAAACAGAATTTCCATACACCAGCCTGTCAGACCACAGATACAAAAGTTACGACCTACCATCACATCTTTCCTCCATTTTGTAAAATCCACGCAGCGGCTGTGCCGCTTCTTGTTTTCGCCAAAGCTTTTTCTACAGCTTAGTTTTCCGCAAAGGAGAGAATGTTATACATTTTCTGAAATAAAAATGAAAAAAATAGGGATAACTTGTAAAACAAAAGAATCTGGCATATAATAAAAAAAGTGTATTCGGCGAAGGAGCAGAATGCAGTTAGACAGATTATTATCACAGCTTACATATGAACATGTGCAGGGAAGCCAGAACCGTGAGATTACAGACATCTGTTATCATTCCGGAAAAGTGAAGGAAGGCTCCCTATTTGTTTGCTTAGAAGGGCAGCATGTGGATGGACATGACTATCTGATGGATGCGCTTCGCGGGGGCGCGGCGGCGGTCGTGCTGTCGGCGGAGAGCACGGTCAGGGTCGAGGGGGACATCCTTTTGTACACGGAGAAGTTTGGCATCCGCATCTCGGAGCTTTTGAGAGACTGGGATGCGACGGTGATTGTGGCAGAGGATACGAGGGAAGCGCTTGCCGTGCTGTCAGCGGCGTTTTTCGGGCATCCGGCAGAAAAGCTATACATGATCGGAATCACCGGGACAAAGGGAAAGACCACGACGGCGTATCTGACGGCGGCGATTTTAAAAGAAGCGGGTTATAAGACGGGAATGATCGGTACGATCTGTATCGACGACGGAAGAAAGACGCGCCCCGCCACGCACACGACGCCTGAGGCGTACGAGATACAGAAGTATCTTGCGGATATGGTCGCAAACGGCTGCACGGTCTGTGTGATGGAGGTTTCCTCACAGGGACTTAAAATGCAGCGGGTGTCCGGCATCCATTATAAGATCGGCATGTTCTTAAATATTGAGCCTGATCATATCGGACCGGGAGAACATGCATCGTTTGCGGAGTATCTTTTCTGCAAGAGCCGTCTGATGCGGCAGTGCGATATCGGAATCGTGAACCGCGACGATCCCCATACGGAACGGATCTTACAGGGACATACCTGTGCGGTGGAGACTTTTTCCGTAAGACATCCAGCAGTATCTACGGCAGGGAATATCCGGTTCTCCATGGAGAGCGGCAGACTGTTCGGAAGCTTTAAAATGTGCGTAGGAGGCGGACAGTTTCCGGTGCGTATGCAGCTTCCGGGCGTGTTCAACGTATATAATGCGCTGGCGGCGTCCGCGGCGGCGCGTCATCTTGGCGTGACGATGGAGCAGATACAGCAGGCGTTGTATAAGGCACAGATTCCGGGAAGATGCGAGAATATAAGTCCCTCCTGCCATTATGTGCTGCTGCTCGACTACGCGCACAACGAGATGAGCCTTAAGAATCTCCTGGAGATGCTTCGGACGTTTGCACCGCGCAGGCTGATCGTGATTTTCGGCTGCGGTGGGAACCGTTCTGTGCTGCGCCGCAGCAAAATGGGAGAGACGGCGGGCCATCTGGCGGATCTTTCGATTATCACCTCCGACAATCCCAGATGGGAGGAGCCGGAGACGATTTTGGACGACATTGAAGCGGGAATCCGCGCGACCGGAGGCGCGTATGTGCGGATCGCCGACCGGAGCGAGGCGGTAAGCTACGCGGTGGCGCAGGCGAAAGAAGGAGACATTCTCGTGCTCGCCGGAAAAGGGCACGAGGGTTATCAGGAGATACGCGGCGTCCGGTATCCGATGAGCGAATATGAGCTTGTGGAGGATGCATACCGGAAAGCCTGCGGCGCCAAAGGAAAGAGCAGGGCAGACGAGACGTAAGAAGGTACAGTTGAAGCGTGATCCGGCGCGCCGGATGGGAAGCAGAAATGGAGACAAAATGGCAGAATACGCGAAGATTATTGTGGATATTTCCCATGAAAAACTAGATAAGACCTTTGACTACCGTATTCCGCCGTACCTGCGGGAGCGCATTGACGTCGGAATGCAGGTCTATATTCCCTTTGGAAACCGCCGGATTACGGGGTATGTGGTGGAACTGTCCGACGAGGCGTCCTACGATGAATCAAAGATTAAGGAGATTGCAGGGATCGCAGAGAACGGGGTCCCGATCGAATCCCATCTGATCGCGCTTGCGGCATTTTTGCGGCAAAATTACGGCGGCACGATGAATCAGGCGCTAAAGACTGTGATTCCGGTCAGGGAAAAGAAGAAAGCCGTTCTGCATAAGCGCGTGCGCCTTGCGCTTCACCCGATGGAGGCGAAGAACCAGCTTGGAGAGTACGAGAGAAAGCATAATACTGCGCGCGCGAGACTGCTTCGGGAGCTGATCGGACAACAGGAGATGGACTGGGATATCATCACGGGAAAGCTGAACGTGTCCGGCAGCGTGATTCGCGCGATGGAGGAAGCGGGGGTCGTAAAGATCGTCAGCGAGACGGTGTACCGCAACCCGATCGGGCATCTTACCAGAGCGGCATACACGCTCACGCCAAACGAAGAGCAGCAGCGCGTGATCGATGAGGTGCTCATGGACTATGAGGCGGGCGTCCGCGGCACATATCTGTTAAAGGGTGTGACAGGCAGCGGAAAGACGGAAGTATATATGGAACTGATCGCGAGGATAAGAGATGAGGGAAAGCAGGCGATCGTTCTGATTCCTGAGATCGCGCTGACGTATCAGACGGTGATGCGCTTTTATAACCGTTTCGGTGATCGTGTCTCTATCTTAAATTCCCGGATGACGCCCGGCGAGCGGTACGACCAGTTCCTGCGGGCGAAAAACGGTGAGATCGACATTATGATCGGACCGCGTTCTGCGGTGTTCACTCCGTTTTTGAATCTTGGTATCATCATTATAGATGAGGAACATGAACCATCCTACAAAAGCGAGACGGTCCCGCGTTATCATGCGCGGGAGACCGCGATCGCACGGGCGAAGATGCTCGGTGCGAGCGTTGTTCTCGGCTCTGCAACGCCGTCCGTTGACAGCTGCTATAAGGCGAAGAACGGCGAGTACCGTCTGCTGACGCTTGACCGCCGCGTTGGGGAGCGGGAGCTTCCGGTCTGTGAGGTCGTGGACTTAAGGGAGGAGCTTAGGATGGGAAACCGTTCGATCTTGAGCGGACGGCTGGACGCTTTGATGGAGGACCGTTTGAGGCGGGGCGAACAGACGATGCTGTTTTTGAACCGCCGCGGCATGGCGGGCTTTGTCTCTTGCAGAGCGTGCGGACATGTGATAAAATGTCCGCATTGCGATGTTTCTTTAAGCCAGCACGGAAACGGACGGATGGTTTGCCATTACTGCGGCTATTCCGAGGCGGCGCCTTCTGTATGTCCGTCCTGCGGTTCGAAGTACATCAGCGGTTTTAAGGCGGGGACGGAGAAGATCGAGATGCTTGTGAAGGCGAGATTCCCGGACGCAGGGATTCTGCGTATGGACATGGACACGACAAGGAGCAGGGAGAGTTACGAGCAGATTTTATCTGCGTTTGCAAATCAAAAGGCGGATATCTTAATCGGCACGCAGATGATCGTCAAGGGACATGATTTCCCGAATGTGACGCTGGTGGGCGTCCTTGCGGCGGATCTTTCACTGCATGTGAGCGATTACCGCGCCGCGGAGCGCACTTTTCAGCTTCTTACACAGGCGGCGGGAAGAGCGGGCAGGGGCGTAAAGCCCGGGGCGGTCGTTATCCAGACCTACGACCCGGAGCATTATGGCATCGTGACGGCGAAGGAACAGGACTATGAGGCGTTTTACGAGAAGGAGATTGCATACCGGAAGATGATGCTTTATCCGCCGGTGTGGAACATGCTCGTTATCCTGTGCGCATCCAGATCCGGGGAAGCGGCGCAGTATGCGGCAGAGCAGCTTAAGCGGCAGGCGGATGCTTATCAGGCGGCGCAGCCGGAGGAAAAATTGTATATCATCGGACCTGCGGACGCCGCGGTTGCAAAAGTAAATGATATCTATAAGAAAGTCATTTATTTGAAAGCGAAAAATTATGACACTTTGGTGGAGATAAAAGATATAGCGGAAGCGTTTGCGAGAGACAATCGGGATTATAAGGATGTGACGGTTCAGTTCGACTTTAATCCGGTAAACGGCTTTTAACGCAGAATGGAGGAAATTATGGCACTTAGGACAATCAGAATACAGGGCGATCCTGTGTTGACCAAAAACTGCAGACCGATTGCGGAGATGACTCCGAAGATCAAAGAACTTGCGGAGGATATGCTCGACACGATGTACGAGGCGAACGGCGTCGGACTCGCCGGACCACAGGTCGGCATCTTAAAGCGCATCGTTGTCATCGACGTCGGCGAGGGACCGATCGTTATGATCAATCCGGTCATCTTAGAGGCTTCGGGCGAGCAGACAGGGGACGAGGGATGTCTTAGCCTGCCGGGCAAAGCAGGAACAGTGACAAGACCGAACTATGTCAAGGCGAGGGCGTTCGATCTGAATATGGAAGAGTACGAGATCGAGGGAACAGAGCTTTTGGCGCGCGCCATCTGTCATGAGCTGGATCATCTGGACGGACATATGTACACCGAGAAGGTCGTCGGGCCTCTGCGCGAGGTGACATATGAGGAGGACGAAGACTAGACCGGAGAACAGATTCCGGCAGGAGGATTAACATGAGAGTCATATTCATGGGAACACCGGATTTCGCGGTGGCAACGTTAGAGGAAATCATTAAGGCGGGACACGAGGTCGTGCTTGTCGTTTCACAGCCGGATAAGGCGGTGGGAAGAAGCAAAGCGCTCAAATACACACCGGTCAAGGCGTGCGCGCTTGCGCACGGCATCGAGGTGTACCAGCCGGAGCGTGTCAGAGAGGAGTCCTGCGTCGAATATCTGCGCGGATATGAGCCGGATATCATAATTGTCGAAGCTTTTGGGCAGATTATACCGAA
This sequence comes from Roseburia hominis, assembly GCA_021771815.1. GTDB lineage: Bacteria > Bacillota > Clostridia > Lachnospirales > Lachnospiraceae > Roseburia > Roseburia hominis_A. The sequence goes on along the minus strand of JAETOE010000032.1, from coordinate 11,353 downwards.
AGCGATATTAGATATGCCGCGCTTTGGATGCGTCAATGTGCACGCATCCCTGCTTCCGAAGTATCGCGGGGCTGCGCCGATCCAGTGGGCGATCATTAACGGGGACACTGTGACGGGCGTTACGACGCAGCGTATGGCGGAAGGGATCGATACCGGCGATATGATTATGAAGCAGGAGGTCATTATCCGGGAGGATGAGACGGGCGGAAGTCTGTTTGACCGCCTTTCTAAGACGGGCGCAAAGCTTTGTGTGAAGACGATGGAGGCAATCGAGGCGGGAACGGCAGTCTACACGCCGCAGGATGAGTCCATGGCAACGCACACGAAAAAGATTTATAAGGAACTTGGAAGCATCGACTGGTCGAAGGATGCAAAGAGCATCGAGTGTCTGATCCGCGGACTTGACCCGTGGCCGAGCGCGTATACGAGACTGGACGATCGGACGCTTAAGATCTGGAAGGCACAGGTGATACCTGCGAATTTCGGTGATGCGCCGGGGTGTATTGTGAAAGTCGAGAAGAACCGGATTCTGGTGCAGACGGGAGAGGGAACGCTCTCGCTTTTAGAAGTGCAGCTCGAGGGAAAGAAACGGATGCCCGTGGAAGCGTTTTTGAACGGTTATGAGGTGAAAGAGGGCACATATTTTAAGCGCGGCTGACGTGGGCGTTTGGTCTGTTTTATACATGAGAAAGGATGAGGAATATGCCATATTCGTATTATTATTGGGGCTTTGATCCGACCTATATTCTGGTCATCATCGGGGCGGCGATCTGTCTGATTGCATCTGCACGGGTGAAATCTACTTACAATAAATATTCGTCCTACCGCAGTATGTCGGGAATGACCGGAGCACAGGCGGCAGAACGGATTCTGCGCTCGGCGGGCATTTATGACGTTACGATCCAACATATTTCGGGGGATCTGACCGACCACTACAATCCGTCGAAGAAGACGCTGAATCTGTCGGATAGCGTGTACGCAAGTACTTCGGTGGCGGCGGTAGGCGTCGCGGCGCATGAGTGTGGTCATGCGATTCAGCATCAGCAGGGGTATGTGCCGCTCACCCTTCGCTCGGCGATCGTTCCGGTCGCCAATATCGGCTCAACGCTGGCATGGCCGCTCATCCTGATCGGCTTGCTCTTCACGAGGAATACCGGGACATTTTTCATAGACCTTGGAATTATATGCTTCTCGTTTGCAGTGCTGTTTCAGCTTGTGACGCTTCCGGTGGAGTTCAACGCGTCAAGCCGTGCACTGCGCATCTTAGGCGAGCAGGGAATCTTAAGCGACAGTGAATTGCCATACACGAGAAAGGTGCTCAAGGCGGCGGCGCTCACCTACGTTGCGAGCGCGGCGTCAGCGATTTTACAGCTTCTTCGTCTGGTGCTGCTGTTTGGAGGAAGAAACAGAGATGACTGATTCCGTAAATACAAGGGAACTGATTCTTGGAATTCTTTTGGAGGTGGAAGCGGAGAAAAGCTACAGCCACCTTGTGATCCGCTCTGTGTTGGAGAAGTACCAATACCTCGACAAGCGTGAACGCGCTTTTATCACCAGGGTGGCAGAGGGAACGATTCAGCGCAGGATTGAGCTGGATTATATCATAGATCAGTTTTCCAAGGTAAAAACGAAGAAATTAAAGCCGGTGATCCGCGAAATCTTAAGGATGGGCGTATACCAGCTTAAATACATGGATGCGGTTCCCGCGTCCGCCGCGTGCAACGAGGCGGTAAAGCTCGCGAAGCGCAAAGGGTTCGCGCAGCTTGGCGGCTTTGTGAACGGCGTGCTGCGAAGCATCAGCCGCGGTCTTACCACGGTTACATACCCGGATGAGGAGAAAGAGCCGGTGAGGGCGCTGTCGGTGCGCTATTCCATGCCGGAATGGATCGTGGAGCGGTGGCTTTCGGATTACGGGAGCGAGCGCACGAAGGAGATTCTTGGCGCGTCGCTCGCTGGTGCGCCGCTTACGGTTCGGACGAATCTAAGCCGGATTACGCCGGAGGCGCTTATGGAACGGCTGGCTGCGGAGGGCGTCAGCGCAGAGCCGCTCGATGAGGAGCGGTATCCGGGGCTTTCCTATGCGTTTGTCATTTCGGGTTTTGATTACCTGAATGGGCTTTCTTGTTTCCGGGAAGGCTTGTTCTATGTGCAGGACGTGAGTTCTATGCTGGTAGCCGAGTATGCCGCGCCAAAGCCGGGAGACATTTGTCTTGATGTCTGTGCAGCGCCGGGCGGCAAGAGCATTCATCTGGCGGAGAAGTTAGGCGGCACGGGAAAGGTCGTCGCGCGCGACATAAGCGCGCAGAAGGTCGCGCTCATCGAAGAAAATATCGCGCGCTGCGGGTTGGATAATATCACCGCCGAGTGCCTGGATGCGACGGTGTACGATGCGGCGTCGGCCGAATCGGCAGATGTGGTGATCGCCGATCTGCCGTGCTCGGGACTTGGCGTTCTGCGCCGGAAGACGGATATCAAGTACCGGACGGGTGCGGCTGACTGTGAGGCGCTTGCCGCGCTTCAGCGTCAGATTCTGTCCGCGGTGTGCGGATATGTGAAGCCGGGCGGCACGCTTATTTATTCGACCTGTACGGTCAATCGGGCGGAGAACGAGGACAATGCCGCGTGGTTTGCGGCAAAGCATCCCGAGTATGAACTGGATGTGATGCGGCAGATGTTTCCGGAAGAAGAGTCCGGCGACGGATTCTTTATTGCGAAATTTAAGAGGAAGCCGGGCGCGTGAGTGCGGTAAATGACGGGATGGAGAGGAGAACATGCAGCAGGAGAAAACAGATATCAAATCAATGAATTTAACAGAGCTCACTGCATGGGTGGAGGCGCTTGGCGAGAAGAAGTTCCGTGCAAAGCAGATCTATGAGTGGATTCACAAAAAGCAGGTAACCTCTTTTTCGGAGATGACGAATCTTCCGAAGAACTTTATCGTAAAGCTTGCAGAGCGGAGCGAGCTTGTCTCTCTTAAGAAAGAAGCGGTGCAGATTTCGAAGATTGACGGCACGAGAAAATATTTATTTCTTCTGTCTGACGGAAATGTGATCGAAAGTGTCCTGATGCGCTATAAACACGGAAATTCAGTATGTATTTCCTCACAGGTGGGCTGCCGGATGGGGTGCCGCTTCTGCGCATCCACGCTGGACGGTCTGGTGCGGGGGCTTGCGCCGTCGGAGATGTTGGATCAGATTTACCAGATCGCAAAGGACATCGGGGAACGGATTTCCAACGTTGTCGTGATGGGAACCGGAGAGCCGATGGATAATTTTGACAATCTACTCAGGTTCATCGAACTGTTGACGGATGAGAACGGGCTTCACATCAGCCAGCGGAACCTGACAGTATCGACCTGCGGTATCGTGCCGCGGATGCGGGAGCTTGCAGATAAAAAGCTTGCGATCACGCTTGCCCTCTCCCTGCACGCTTCGAATCAAAAGAAGCGCAAGGAGCTGATGCCGGTCGCGAACCGTTATGAGATCGGCGAGGTGATAGAGGCATGCCGGTATTATTTTGCACAGACCGGGAGGCGCGTGACTTTTGAGTACAGTCTCGTGGCGGGCGTAAACGATACGGCGGAGGATGCTAGTGAGCTTGCGGCGTTGCTTTGCGGGATGAACTGCCATGTGAATCTGATTCCAGTCAATCCCATCAAGGAGCGGGATTACAGGCAGCCGGAGGCGCGCGCAGTGCTTGCATTTAAAAATAAGCTTGAAAAATATGGGATTAATGTTACTATAAGAAGGGAAATGGGCAGGGACATTGACGGTGCCTGCGGACAGCTCCGCAAACGCTATATGGCGGATGAGGGGATCAGTATGGAGGAATAGGATGAAGACGTTTTCCATGACGCACATTGGACAGCGGCGTGAGACGAATCAGGATTATATGTATACATCGGAGACAGCCGTTGGAAATCTGCCGAATCTTTTTCTTGTGGCAGACGGTATGGGCGGTCATGCGGCGGGAGACTATGCTTCGCGGTTCACGGTCGAGCGGATCGTGGAATATGCCAGGGAAGCAGCAAAGAGCGAGCCTGTCGCAGTGTTGAAAGAGGCAATCATGTACGCGAATCGTCTGCTTATTGACGAGGCGCATGCGGATGTGAGTAAGAATGGCATGGGAACCACGATCGTTGCAACGGTAGTGGTGGGTGACAGACTGTATACGGCAAATATCGGCGACAGCCGTTTGTATATTATTAATCAGGAGCAGATTGTTCAGGTGACGCGGGATCATTCGCTGGTGGAAGAGATGGTCCGGCTTGGGGAGATGGATAAGGAGGATGCGAGGATGCATCCCGATAAGAATATTATAACGAGAGCGATCGGAGTGGTTCCCGAGGTTTCGGCAGACTTTTTCGAGACGGTCTTAAAGCCGGGAGATATCGTGATGCTGTGTTCGGACGGGCTTACGAATATGATCGAGGATGACGAGATCAAGCGCATCGTGCTCAGCCAGAGGGATATCGTTGAGAAGACGGAAAGCCTGGTAGAGACTGCCAACAAAAACGGCGGCAGGGATAATATTACAGTTGTTTTGATTGAACCGTTTTCAGATGAGGAAATGAATTAAAGATTTCTGTTCTTTTACGGAGCAATTTGGAGGTTAAGTATGTTGACAGAAGGAATGATTATAGCAGACCGCTATGAAATCATCGGCAAAGTCGGTGCGGGCGGTATGTCGGACGTATATAAAGCAAAAGATCTTACACTGGGACGTTTTGTGGCAATCAAGGTGTTGAAACCGGAGTTTTCGGAGGATCTGAACTTTGTGACAAAGTTCCGCACGGAGGCGCAGTCAGCCGCAGGCTTAGAGCACCCGAATATCGTAAATATCTACGACGTCGGAAGTGAAAAGGGCATGCACTACATCGTGATGGAGTATATCGAGGGCATCACGTTAAAGACCTATATTGAGAAAAAGGGACAGTTATCGTTCAAGGAAGCAGTCAGCATTGCAATTCAGGTCGGAAGAGGCATTGAGGCTGCGCATAACAAGAATATTATTCACAGGGATATCAAGCCGCAGAATATCATTATCTCCACGGAGGGCAAGGTAAAGGTAACGGATTTTGGAATCGCCAAGGCGGCGAGCGCCAACACGATCAGCTCCGATGTGATGGGGTCCGTACATTATTCCTCCCCGGAGCAGGCAAGAAACGGCTTTGTGGACGGCAAGAGCGATATATATTCGCTCGGTATCGTGATGTATGAGATGGTGACGGGGCGTGTGCCGTTCGACGGAGACACGACGGTTGCGGTTGCAATCCAGCATCTGCAGGAGGAGATGGTGCCACCGAGCGCTTATGCGCCGGATATTCCGATCAGCATGGAGAAGATCATCTTAAAGTGTACGCAGAAGAATTCTGACCGCAGATACGAGTCCATGACGGCGCTGCTTTCCGATTTGAGGAAAGCGTTAGTCAGCCCGAATGAGGATTTCGTCGTTATGGTGTCGGCGGCAAGCCAGGATAAGACGCGGATCATCGGTGCGGACGACTTAAAGCAGATCAAGCAGGAGGCAGGAAGTGTTTATCTGAAGGCGGACGAAGCGGTGCATTCTCACGTTGAGGAGAAATATGAGGATGAGGACGACGAGGACGACGAGCTTGACGACGAGGACGACGGCGAGATGAACCCGAAGATGGAGAAAGCGATCACCATCATGGGAATTGCCGCAGCGGTTGTCATTGTGATTATCATTATCGTGCTGGTCGTGAATCTTTTCGGCGGTGTGGGCAAACGCGGCAATAAGGATACCGAGACGCAGAGGACGGAGACGCAGACCACGGAGACGCAGCAGAGTGAGAAGATCAAAGTGCCGAAGGTTCTTGGAATGACCTTTGACGAGGCGAAGGCAGAACTGGAGAAGTACGGGCTTAAGATTGAGAATAAGGGCGAGGTCTCTTCGGATAATTACGAGGAGGGCGAGATCGCCAATCAGGACCCGCTGGAAGGAAATGAGGTCAAAGAGGGAGATACCATCGGCGTTGTCATCAGCAACGGCAAGGGCAGCGTGGATGTGCCGGGCGTGACGGGCAAAAGTGAGGACGATGCGGTAGAGGCGCTTGAGAAAGCGGGCTTTAAGCCGAATAAGACGTATTCCTACAGCGATACGGTGAAGGAGGATTATGTTATTTCCCAGACGCCGTCCAGCGGTTCTAAGGGAAAAGAGGGCGATACGATCACAATCGAGATCAGCAAGGGCGCGGAAGCGGTGACGGTACCGGATGTGACCAACAATTACAAATCCGAAGAGCAGGCGAAGATCGAGCTTTCCGCGGCGGGCCTCTCCGTTACCACGAAGAGCGCTTATCATGATGAGATACCGGCAGGCATCGTCATCGGACAGAGCATCGATGCAGGCAAGCAGGTGGAGAAGGGAACGACGATCACGATTACCGTAAGCCAGGGACCGACCCCGTCGCAGAGCGTTACGGCGTCAACGTATAAATGTAACGTAACGATGAAGCTTCCGGCAGGAACCACGAACGTAGCTGCGGCAAGCGCTGTCCTCTATGATGCTTCGGGAAATGCTATCGCACAGTGGGACGGACAGTCAATCACAACGGATGAGAGCGGAAATCAGATCGTGAAGTTCAGCCAGGGAGGACTGCTTGTTGACAGCGGAAAATTAGTCGTTACCTATCTGGATGCAAACGGCACCAAGATCAACGATCAGACAGTTGACGTGAGTGTGAGCAGCGGTGCGTTTACCCCGGAAACTTAATGGAAGCAAATATGCAGGGAAAGATTGTAAAAGGAATTTCCGGATTCTACTATGTACACATAGCGGAATTCGGAATCTATGAGTGCAAGGCAAAGGGAATTTTCCGTAATCAGAAGGTCAAGCCTCTGGTCGGAGACAATGTGGAGATCGCCATATTAGACGAATCAGAGAAGCTTGGAAATATCGAGCAGATTCTTCCGAGAACAAACGAATTGATTCGTCCGGCGGTCGCCAATATTGACATGGCACTCGTCATTTTTGCGGCGGCAAAGCCGAGGCCGAATTTTAATCTGCTTGACCGTTTTCTGATTATGATGGAATATCAGAAGGTGCCTGTGACAATCTGCTTCAACAAAGCGGAACTGTTGCCGCAGGAGGAGTTGCACGCGTTTGCGGACGTCTATGAGCGGTGCGGCTATCCGGTACTCTATACCTCCGCGAAGCGGCAGGAGGGGATCGACGGGCTGCGCGCAGCCCTCGCGGGAAAGACTGCGGCGGTCGCAGGACCGTCAGGCGTGGGGAAGTCATCCCTGATTAACTGTCTGTCCACAGAGCATAAGATGGAGACAGGCGCGATCAGCAGGAAAATCGAGCGCGGACGCCACACGACGCGCCACTCGGAAATCCTGCCGATCGGGGAAGACACGTATATTATGGACACGCCCGGATTTTCGACGCTTGCCATACCCGGGTTTGAGAAGGAAGATCTGCAGCAGTACTACAGGGAGTTCGCGGCGTATGAGCCGTATTGTCGTTTTTTTGGCTGCAGTCATATCACGGAGCCGGACTGCGGTGTGCGCGCGGCGCTTGCGGAGGGGAAAATCAGTGAACTGCGCTATGAGAACTACAAGCTTCTTTATCAGGAACTGAAAGACCAGAAGAAGTATTAAAGCAGGGCGGAAAGGATGAATAGGAAGATGAATTGTTTGTCACCATCCATATTGTCAGCAGATTTTTCAAGGCTGGGCGAGCAGGTGCGCGAGCTTGATGAGGCGGGTGCGCAATATGTACATATCGACGTCATGGACGGTATGTTCGTGCCGAGTATTAGCTTCGGAATGCCGGTCATCCAGTCGATCCGTGCGTGCAGCGACCGCATTTTTGACGTACATCTGATGATCGAGGAGCCGACGCGCTATATCGATGACTTTGCGGAGGCGGGCGCGGATCTGATTACGGTTCATGCGGAGAGTTGTAAACATCTGGACCGTGCGGTGGAGGCGATCAAGCAGAAGGGCATCTTAGCGGGTGTAGCGTTAAATCCGGCGACGCCGCTCTCTGCAATCGAATACATTCTTACGCGCGTGGATATGGTATTGATTATGACGGTCAATCCGGGCTTCGGAGGACAGAAGCTGATTCCGTATACGCTAAAGAAGGTGCGGGATTTAAAGCGGAAAATCGACGCGGAGAATCTTAAGATCGATATCGAAGTGGACGGCGGGATCACGCTTGAGAATGTAACGGAAGTCATGGACGCCGGCGCGAACATCATCGTCGCCGGGAGCGCCGTTTTTCAGGGAGACATCTCGGAGAACACCCGGATGTTTCTCGATATTTTGAAATCTTAGCGTGCGCCGTCCTGTAAATAACAGTGTTAAGCGGTGCCGCGGAGAGGAAGAACATGAAACAGGTGATAATTGTTTCCGGCGGAACGCTTGACGACGCGTTCGCGGAGCGTGCTTTTAGGGAGATAAAGCCGGATGCCGCGATCGCGGCGGATTCCGGCATGGGATATTTTTATCGCAGCGGGAAAAAGCCGGATATTATTATCGGGGATTTTGATTCGGTGAAATCGGAGGCGCTTTCCTATTTCAGGGAGCAGCCGGACATAGAAATACGCGAGCTTGTTCCAGAGAAGGACGATACCGATACGGAGGCGGCAATCCGGCTTGCCATCTCAAGGGGGGCAGAGGAGATTACGCTTTTGGGCGCGACGGGAAGCAGGCTCGATCATGTGCTCGGCAACATCGAGCTGCTGGGAATCGGGCTGCAGTGCGGAGTGTCAATCTGTATGTGTGATGCGAACAACCGTATCCGTATGACAGACCGAGGGATGAAGCTTCGAAGGGACGAGCAGTTCGGAACTTATGTTTCGCTGATTCCTTATACAGAGCAGGTGGAGCATCTGACGCTGACCGGATTTAAGTATCCGCTCACAGACGCCTGCCTAAAGGGATTCTGCTCTCTTGGCGTGAGCAATGAAATAAAAGAGGAGGAAGCCGAAATCGTATTTGACGGCGGAGTCCTGCTTGTGATAGAATCGCGGGATGCGTGTTGCTAACATGATTGCATATGAGAAATTTTCACGAGAAATATGGTGGCAGCGATAGGGCATATAGAAAAATCTATATGCTCTATTTTTTGCGCTAAAGGAAGAGCATGAGCATGAGTCACACCATTAAAACCATTACCACCGGGCAGACGCCGCCCTGCTTACAACAGAATATGCCCCCGGTAAGCGCGTATTTTACATATTGCCTTTTAGCGGCAGCACCAACTGCGAGCAATACATGTCTGGATTAATTTCCTTTCCAACATAAGGGGCGACAAGGGCGATTGTCTTAAGATATCCGGCAGGAGTAAACCCACGTTCACGCACCTGTACGCCAAGATAAAGATAAGCCTCCTCAATGTGGCTGTAGCTGCCATAAACGAGCAGGGAAGAGCTGTGCAGGTGGGGAATAGAAACCGCGTCTTCCGGAGCCTGTTCTGGTAAAACGGGAACGCAGACGCATTTCTTCAACCTGCTGTTGTAATATGGACAGTTTCTTTTCTAAAGAGGCAAGAAGCTCGTCCGCTTTTCCGTCGCCCGCATAGTAGGAGCGAATTTCTTCCGGATCAAATCCCATCGATTGAAATTTCTGAATCTGCAGGATGCGGGTAATGTTGTCGTTATCATAGTAACGGTATCCGTTGTCTGCGTCAGTGTAGATTGGCGTGAGCAATCCCTTCTTTTCCAGACGGATTAAACTGGATAATCCGGAACAGATGCCGCCCTCATCAGAGAAGACGGATGATACGCCGTCCACAACGCCTATAAATCCGTCGCCGGATATTACGCAGCCGATATTGACGCCTGAAATCACGCCCCCGGCGGCAGGTAAGGAGCCGGAGAGCAGGAAACCGGAAACCACAACCGTTTCTCCGCTGGCAGCAAAAGAGCCGGGAGGCATAGATGCGTTAGCGCCGGAGGCGGGCAGTGCGGATGCCGGACAGACAGGAGACGAACCGCAGACACAAAAGGCGGAGGTAAAGGTCGGAAACGGCACGGTCATCGTGACAGTGGTGTGTGAGGAAGAGAAATGTACCGCAGCTGTGGCGGATGCCGAAGCGGTAGTGAATGCAGTCCTTATGCCCGAGCAGCAGGAGATTGTAAACGGCGGCAAGACCATAGAGATCAGGATAGATGTGACGGATATTTCCGATCAGGTGCCAGGGCAGGATAAAGAGGTGATAGAGAGCGGCATCGAAGCATACAGGGAAGAAGTGCCGCAACTCGTGCTTGGCATGTACGTTGACATTTCTATGTTTATCAGAATCGGGGCGGGAGCCTGGAATGCCATGACTGCAACGGATGAACTGATAGAAGTGGTGGTCGATATCCCCGGGAAATTGCGAAGTGACGGCAGGGAATTTTATATTATCCGCGCCCATGAAGGAGAATATACCTTTATGAGTGACATGGATGATGAGCCTGACACGATCACGGTCAGCACGGATATGTTCTCCAGTTATGCCATTGCGTATGTGGAGACTGATGAAACGGGAGCAGATGAAGTGCAAAAATGCGGACTCTGCCATATCTGCCCGACATTCTTAGGCATCTGCTACTTTGTGTGGCTGGCGATTATCATTCTTACGGCAGCGACCGTGATGCTCTTATTGCGGAAGAAGAAAGAGGAATGGGAGAATCAGGATACGGGACGGTAGAAGATGATAAAGGGATAAATAATAATGCTGGGTCATTATAAACGTATTGGATTTGCATTATTTATAAATGCTTTTTATTAAACAAAAAATGGTTCTAGTGGAAAAGTGTATGGTATAATGTCGTCAGACATTATACGCGCCGTAGTGCGCATCGGTCGCCCACGGCGAATGCCATGGACGCAGTGCGTCTATGGCATAATATGGAGTAATAATCGATCTGTTTTCAAGGGAAAATGGAACAACAGTTAAATCGAGAAAGGTGAGTAATATGGACAATAAAGAGTTTTTGGATTATTTATTGAACAGATTTATAATAGAAAGAGAAAAATTTGATAGATCCGGTATATATGCTTATACGCAACGTTTACTTGCTTATAACTCAAATAAGATTGAAGGAAGTACACTTACTGAAGAGCAAACAGCTTCTCTGTTTGACAATGGAACTTTGCCAAAATCAGATGATTATTACAGAGCAAAGGATGTTGAGGAAATGAATGGTCATTTTCTTATGTTTAACAAGATGTTGGATACTTTGGACGAAACATTATCACAGGGATTAATAAAGAAATCACCACTTTACAACTTTTTAAAAGAAATGCCGTATGAGGCGCTCTGGTGTATAATAAGTTTGCGCACAAAAATACACGAAAGAAGGGACCTCATACGACCACCTTATTATACAACG
>JAETOE010000031.1 GCA_021771815.1 Roseburia hominis | reverse complement strand
GTGTGGTCTTTGGAATTGTAGTAGCGATGAAAAGAAAGCGGTATCTCCCCGCGGACGGCAAGGTCTTCATGGTCGTAGATAAAGTTTCCGGTGCTAAGGTTGACCGGGTCTTTGCTATATGCCACTGCCGCGGCTGCAACGCCGAGCATTTCGGCCTCAATCTCTGCAAGGCGCGCGGCAAGTTCCTCGGTGGTGTCCTCCCACGAGGTCTTGATGTCGTTTAAGCGGGCGGTAAAGTCGGTGTAGCTTAAGCTGATATCCCCACTTGTAAGAAGCCCGTGCAGGTCTGCGATCCGCTTTTCAACCGTGCCGAGTATTTCGCCGAGACTGTCCATCTGTCCTGCAAGGCGGCTGTCGTATTCGGGAATGTCGCTCTGGAGTTTTCCGATGATAGTCTGTAAGTGATTGATCGTTTCGCTGTACTGTTCTTTGACTAGCATTCCCTGTAAGCGGCTCAGGGCGTCGCCGAGTCCGCCGTCTTTGTCCCTGCCGTCGATTTCGGCGTAGATGGATGCGATGTTTGCCATGGAAGTTTCCATGTCGCGGCTTAGATCAATGGCGGCGGTAAGGATTTTTGTTCCTTCGCTCAATAATTCCTGTAAGTCTGCGGCGTCAAAGGCGCAGTCGTGGGTGAGTTGGGCTTTGTTTGTATTTGACATTTGTATTTTCTCCGATCTGGCTGTTTTCTTTCATCTATCTGTTTTCCTGACGTCCTCTCTGTTTTTCCAATATTCGGTTGTTTGTACGCTCTTTTTTCTCTCTGATATTGCTCCAGTATTAATTACAACTGTAAATATAGTTTCTATTATAAGATTTTATAAATAGAACTACAATAGGGAATACGGTTTATTTTTTCTGTTTCTTTCCCCTTCTTGACATTCCCGCACCCATCCACTAAACTATTTCCGGGCAATGCCGCACTTTTATCCACCTGTGACAATAATGCTGCTGCCTTTTTCTTTGTTCCGAACCTGTGCCATCTTTAATGCTGATGTCACTATTTTTAGATAATCATATATCATTTCCCGCATTGTAGTGCTTTGTGTACTCTTCTCTTTTTGCCATAAAAATAACCTCCAAACTGAGTAATTTTTAAGGCACCCCCAAAAGTTAGACTTTTTGGGGGCGCCTCATTTATCTTACCTCAGTTTGGAGATCTACACAGACTTTCATTTACTCCTCAAGCATGCCGGCTGCCTCACACTCTATCTCTGTGATACGCCTGCTCCTTTTTCCTTACTCCGCCTTAAAATCCCGAATCAACTGCAGCGTCGGCAATGCGTTTCCGTCATAATCGAACAGTGCCTGATTCGCCCACTCGTTGCCGCACGGCCCCGGATCTTCGATGTACTTTAACGACGCCGGAGTCGCCCAGCCGGAACCCTCCACCGGTATCCACGCAGGCTCCCAGTAGAAGAACCCTCTTCCCTTTCCGCCCTTGATGTGACTGATGCGGTTTAAAAAATCCTCCATAAAATCATACTGTCCCTGCTCCGTCATCGGGTACTCGATTTTCTCAACAAGCGCGGGCTTTGTCGCGTAACCCTTGCGCTCCTCATCCGAAAGCTTCTCGTACTCCTTGTAATCTTCCATCGTATACCCCATGGAAACCTCGGCTACGATCAGATCCTTTCCATAACGCTCCGCAATATCGTTCATATTATCCGTCAACATCTGAAGCGAACCGTGCCAGAACGGATAGTAGGAAAGCCCGATGATCTCGAAATCCTCGCCCCGCCTGGTGAAATTGTCGAACCACTCGCGGTAGAGCGCATTGTTTCCTCCGTTGTCCAGATGAATCATGACCGGTATCTTCTCCAGTTCCCGGCATTTCTCATTGACACCGTTTATCACGCCCAGAATGCGCCGCTCGTCCGCCTTGCGCACCGCACGGATTCCGGCATTTACAAAACGCGCGATATTATCGTAGTTGGGCACCTTGCCCTCCGGCCAGAGCAGCCCGTTCGACAGTTCGTTTCCTACCTGCACCATCGTGATATTGACGCCGTTCTCCAGAAATTTGTTCATCACGCTAAACGTAAAATCATAGACTGCCTTCTCAAGCTCCTCCACGCCGTAGGACGCCCATGCCTTCGGTTTGAACTGCTTTCCCGGATCCGCCCAGAAATCACTGTAATGAAAATTGAGGAGCACGCCAAAGCCTGCGGCTGTCACACGTTTTGCAATTTCAAGCGAGGTCTTTAAATCATTTTCTCCCGCGCCGTAGGATTCGCCGCTCTCGGACCACGGATCGTTCCATAAACGGATACGGATCGTATCAACGTCATACTTCTTCATGACTGCAAGAATATCCGTCTCTTTTCCCTCGTCGTAATATTTTGCGCCGCAGCGCTCTAATTCCAGTAATGTAGATAAATCCATACCTTTTACAAATTCCATAGTTTCCTCCTTCTTTGTCCGCTATATCCCGCGGAACCTAAATGTCAGTTCCAGCGGCTTTGTGACATCAATATGATACTCGGGATGCACGGGCGCTCCCCAACTGTCGTCGCCTCCCACGCCCATCTGCATGAGCGCTACGCGGACAACAGTATAATGAACCTGCGGCAATTCATAAGCATGCATTGCATTTTCCAGTTCGTGCGGTGTGTAGGGCAGAGCCGAAAACGATAAATTCTCTCCCGTAAAAAGCATACCTCTTCCCCGCTCGTCCATAACCTTCGCATACCGCACGCCGACCTTATTTCCGCATTCCTGCGGTACAAGGTACTTCGTCATATTGTCCGCAACACGGTTCTGATAAATGCCGAGCTTCGCACCGCGCATCCGGTCCGCATAAGTCTCCTCAGGCCCCAGCCCATACCACTCAAGTCTGTCATAATCCGCATTCAGCTTGAAGAGCATTCCAAATTCCGGCATATCGCCAAGCTCCTTCACCGGATCATAGGAGAGCTTCGTCTCCACGGTACCGTCGCCAAATACCGTATATTTGACGGCACACTTGCTCTGCGGGGTCGTCGGCAGGCAATAGACATATGTAATCGATACAGCATTCTGCCCTTCCTCTACGACCGGAGCCTCATAATCAAACATGCCCGTACTGCTCATACCTGCGTACATGCTCGCAATCTTCCACTGCGCCATTTTTCCCTGCATACGGCTTCCGCAGTCATTGTCCACCGGAGCCCGCCAGAAATTCGGCATCGGAATTTTCTCGATCATCTCCCTGCCCTGATAGCGGTATGACACAAGACCGCTGCTATTGTAAGAAAACAGTACCTCGAAATCCTCCCCCTTCACACCGAGATTGTGTTTTCCGTGAATCACATGAAAAGCCGCGTCTTCTGTTTTCTGCCGCACGTCTGCACTTTTCGTCATATCCTGTTTCTGCTGTGCGCCTGTATTTCCTGTGGCAGCGCCTCCCGGCTGCGCGGCCGGATATATCTTCTGCCCGAATGCGACCTCATATCCGGCTTTCGCCCAGAGCATATCTTCCTTTAAAACAAACGATACCGTAAGCGCATACTCTGCGCCGTTTGCGCCGGAGACTGCATCCTCTCCAAAACCGCATTCACGAAGTGAAAATGTCCTCTCCGAAAGCGGCGGCACGGCAAGCGTCAGCTTCTTTTTCCCGACAACAACGCCGTTTCTTTGCAGATTCAGCACACAGTCATATTGCTCTGTATCTGCAAAAAGGCTCTTATTCTGCACGGTGAAATCATCTTCACCAAACAAAACGCTGATGTTCTGATAATTGAACTTTACCTCCTGCATCTTAGGGGACGGCGCGCGGTCCTTTGCATAGCATATTCCGTTTCCGCTGAAATTATAGTCCGTCGGACGCTCCTTAAAATCCCCGCCGTACGCCTGAAATTCTCTGCCATAACGGTCCCTCGCGCTGATGGACTGATCGATGTAATCCCAGATAAATCCGCCCTGGTAACGCGGCTCGCTGTCCGTAAGATCGGTGTACTTGTGCATCGCCCCGCAGGAATTTCCCATCGCATGCGTATATTCACAGCAGATAAAAGGCTTCTCCTTCTGCTCGTTTAGATTCTTTCGAATGCGCTCCACCGACGGGTACATCTGGCTCTCCATATCGCTTGTTCCGTTGTAACGCCTGTCGTTATAAACACCCTCATAATGCACAAGCCGGTCTGGGTCGAGCGCGCGGAACTTCTCGGACATATGATAAATGACGCTCCCGCCATACGCCTCGTTGCCGCACGACCAGATCAAAATCGCCGGGTGATTCTTGTCTCTCTGATAGCAGGAATTCACGCGGTCTAACATACGCGCTTCCCATTTCGGATTATCTCCCGGAACGACCGACTCCGGCTCGGCGCATTTCCGGAAAATCGCCGCGTCCCATGTGCCGTGGGATTCCAGATTATTTTCCGCTATCATGTAAAGCCCATAGCGGTCGCAAAGCTCATAAATACCGGAGCTGTTCGGATAATGGCTCGTGCGGATCGCATTGATATTGTTCTGCTTCATTGTCACAATATCCAAAAGCGTCTCGTCCAGATTCACCGCGCGCCCGGTCAGCGAACTGAACTCGTGGCGGTTCACACCCTTAAACACAATGCGCTTTCCGTTTAAGCACATCAGCCCGTCCTTCATCTCAAAACGGCGGAAACCGATCTTCTGTGAAATCACCTCGGTAATTTTTCCTTCCGCGTCCGAAACTTCCATGCGAAGCTCATACAAATACGGTGTCTCCGCGCTCCAAAGCCTTGGTTTCTCGATAGAATAAGCGACATGAAACGCTTCCTTCAGCCGCTCTTCCTTTTCCAGCATGACTCTGCCCGCAGGCTGTCCCATGCGGCTGTCTGCAAAATCCAACCGCTCAAGCTCCAGAAGTCGAATCTTCACGCTTCCATCTCCCCACACCTCACAGGTAAGGTCAAGGCTTGCCGCCTGCAAGTCCTCCTCTACAAGCGGACGAATCTTCATATCCCAGATATGCGTCTTAGGCACGGTATACAGATACACGCTTCGGAACAGACCGGAAAAACGGTAGAAATCCTGATCCTCGCACCAGCTTCCGATCGTCCACTTAAATACCTGTACCGCCAATTTATTTTCCCCGGCCCGCAAATACGGCGTCAGTTCAAAATCCGACGGTGTAAACGAATCCTCGCTGTAGCCCACATACACGCCGTTCAGCCAGACCGCAAGCCCGCTCTCCGCTCCCTGAAACGAGACGAACACGCGCTCCCCCAAAAAGTTCTCCGGCAATGTGAAATATTTCACATAGCTTGCTACCGGGTTGAACTCCTTTGGCATTTCCTCCGTCCAGATTTCCTCCCTGCCGTCCCACGGGTACTGGGTGTTGGCATACTGCGGCCGATCGTAGCCCTCCATCTGAATATGCGCCGGGACGCGGATGTCCGCCCATGCTCTGCAATCATAATCATCCTTCTCAAAACCGGGAATTGTCTGCGCATAATTTCCGGCATAATGGAACTTCCACGTTCCGTCTAAAAACAGCCGAAAACTGCTCTTCTTCCCCAGCGGATCGAACGCGAGCGACGCGCCCGAAACGCCGTCCCTCGCCGCGCAAATGTCCCGCACCTCCCCGTAGGTGTCCGCCGCCTCCTCCCAGCTTCTGTAGCACACATGGTCGGAATGCGCCGCCATGCGATTCTCCATAAAAAACTCCGGATCCGCTAATTTCTTTACATCAAATTTCTCCATGACCCTACCCCCATATATTTCACTCAGATGCCGCTGTGCGGCCCACAAGACTCAAAAAGCTGCGCTTTTTTCGTTAACTTAGATGCCGCTTCGCGGCCCACAACTCGCTTTGCTCGCTGCGCAGGTTGCTTCGCAACCTGTATCTAAGTTACATTTTAACAAAAAAATGCGCGTTTTGTGCTTATATTTCTGCACAAAACACGCATTTTCAATCGTATTTGCAGTAACCGCATCCGCAGCCGAAACTACCATCCCTTTCGTGCAGATATGTTATAATTCAGAAGCTTTGTCTCGTAGTTTTCTGGTTTTATCTTCCACTGATAGGGCGATGTATTAAGAAATTTCTTAAAATTACGATTAAAGGTCGAGGTCGTCGCAAAGCCGACCTTCTGCGCAACGATATCCATCGAATCGTTTGTCTTTTTCAGGAGATCGCACGCTCTCTGGATTCGCACAAGATTGATGTAATCCACCGGAGACATATTCATACTCGCCTCAAAAATCCGGCGAAAATGTGTCTCACTCATATGGCAGACCTCCGCCAATTCCTCCACACGGATCAGATGCACATATTCCGCACGCACAAAGTCAAGCGCTGCCGCAATCTGCGTGATACCTCCGTTCTTTCGAACTTCGTTCCCCTGTTTATCGGCTATCACGCCATCCTGCTCATTCAGACGAATCAACTCAATGACAAGCGCTACCAGCAGTCCGCGTACACTTTCAGTGTGATGGGCAGAAAGCAAACGCATTTCCTCCATAATCAATTTCACCAGAAGCGACAAATTGCGGTACTCCCACTCATGCACAAAGAGCGCTCTTCTTCCGATCCTCTCCAGATACTCCCTCTGCAAAAGTTCATCTTTCGGGTACATCTCGGCAAGAATCTGCACAGGATCAAAAAACAGATATTCCCAAAAGCTGGGACCGTCCTTTACATTACTGATCGTCACATGCGGATAATTGTTTGGTATAATGCTCATCATGGCAGGCTGGTAGGGCACGCGTTCTTCATCCAGAACCAATTCGCCCGTACCACTCCTGCACACTCCAATCTCCATCAGATTATGGAAATGAAGACAAAACTCATCATGACCGTAATCTCTTATCCAGTTATCTCCCAGAAGCGCCAACACATATTCGTTTTGCGGTATTTCATAAAAGCGGAGTTCGATGGTATCTTTCTTCTTTTTCCCCATAACATTACCCCGTTTCGCAATTATATCAGCGTTTAGTCAAAATCAAACTTCGTGATTCTCTCATGCATTGCCTTATAGCGGAAACGGATCATCTCATTTTTCTCTAAGATGTCCTCCTCGGTTCCGCGGTACTGGCAACGGATACAACTGTATATCCCCGTCTCTTTATTGTAAAACATGTCAATATCGAGATCTCTTAAAAAACAGGACGGGCATCTGTAATTTAATTTGCCTTTGCCAAGTTGAGCCATGTCGCGAATACCTCCTTATCTGAGATTGTTTTTCTGTATCCCAAAGTAAACATCGGCGAGAATGCATATCCTTCCTTCACATATCCCTCTGCCTTCGCATCGGATGCTGTCATGGATACTCTTGTCTCGATTTCAGGAATGACTGCGCTCACCTCTGTCGCGCCCTCTTCACTCTCCTCGCGGCACTTGTACTCATACGGAATCGTCTTCTTCTCGGGACCGTCAATCTTCAATGTGATATGGGACATATCCTCAGAATACTCAGTCGTACCGTAGCAGGCTACCATGTATTCATTCAATACGACTTCCGCATTCGGATCGCTCATTTCAAGAATGGTGCGCTCAACCTTGATATTGGAAGAGCCCTCCTCGAAATACTCCTTCGTCTGCAGCGTAACGGTCAGATCTCTGAACTCGATCGTCACCGGATCGAGCGTCAGTATTCTCGTCTTGCCTTCCTGCGAGAAATGCGCCTTCGTCGGGCAGAGACACAGATCAACTTCCTCTCCCTTATAGGAAAGCTTTGCACTTCTTACCGTACCCTCGCCTGCATAATGTGTGAAATAACCTGCGCGGTACTTCTCCTGGATAAGGAACGGATAGGAAGCATCCTGCACATGCTTCGTGCCGATGCCGACCGGCCACTCCAGCTTCGCCGCATACGGACGGAGATCAACGATCGCGCCGCCCTGATCCATGTTCACGCATGCGCGCATATATGGGTCGCAGTACCAGAACAACTGCTTGTCAGAACCGTATAAAATATCTCTCCAGAGCGCGCACTCCGGCTCATTGTAATTGCCGCCGTTCACGCCCTTTTTCTCGCGGTAATAATCCGCGAACTCAGACATCGTCATATCTACAAGCTGTCCTTCTTTTTTCAGCTTGCCATAGTAAGCGCAGCCGTCGCTGTAGGACTTGTAGAGAAGCTCATACGGCTGCTCCCAGCGTCCCATCTTATTCATCCAACCCGGTCCTACAAACATCATATTGTATGCATAGCCGTTGTTGTACTTCCCGAGCGCACGGTACTGGTCGATCAGATTGTAAAGATACGGGTACTCCCAGGTCTTCGTATCGTAGATCATTCCACGCAACACGTTCTGCGGGTGCGTTCCGAAGTTCGAACCGTTTCCGTCATAGCACGCAATCAGATCCCTTGAAAGATGCGGGATTGCAACGATACCGCTGTCCTCCGCCTCATTTGCCGCCGGCGCGTGTGTGTTCTGCTTCGAAGGAATCCACGGCGCCCATGGGCCTCCGTCGAATAACGTATACCACGAATTGTTGCAGGTATGGTACGCCTTCGGTCCTTCCTCCCAACAGGTAGCTACCGCGCACTTTACCGTCGGGTAAGTCTCTTTGATGTAATTCGTCAGATCGGCGTCCATATAATAGGAGCCTGTGGACTCCGGGTAGAAACCGAATCTGTCGTGGAACTTCTCGAACACATCGTTGACAATGGCTTTCTTGTCCTCCATAGAGAACATCCAGATACAGAAATCCTTTGTCTTATACTTCTCGCGGAACTCCTCGCACGGAAGTCCGAGCAGCGACAAAGCAATCTCGTCTCCATACGCCTCATGGTCATGCTTCGCAATCTCCACCGCTTCATCGTTGAAAAGAGAAGCGTAGGTCATCTGGATCGTCACCTTAAGTCCGTTCTCATGTGCCAGCCTCTGCTGTGTCTTAAAAATGTCAAGCGACTCTGTAAGGAGCGCCTTATCTCCGATATCCTCTTCCTTTCCCTGTCCCGTGACAGTCGCCGAATACTCCGGCACCATCTCCGGTCTGTGAATCAGATTTAAAACAAATTGATCCATTTCATCCTCCTAATTCTTTCATTCTTATCTTCTAACGCGAGTTGGAAGTCCTTAGGCATCTCCCGCATTACTCCGAAGAACGCCGGGTCTGCGTTCTTCTAACGCGAGTTGGAAGTCCTTAGGCATCGCATCCAATGATGCGATGTCTTAGTACTTCCCTCGCAATTTAACCTTTTACAGCTCCACCCGTAATTCCCTCAACATAGAACTTCTGCATGATAATGAACAGAATGGAAATCGGGATTGCCACAATTACACCACCCGCGCAGAATACGGAGAAATAATCACCGATCAGCGAGCGCTGCAACAGATTGTAAAGTCCGATCGCAACGGTCCAGTCCGCCGAATTCTTGGACTTAATCATAAGTCTTGCCATTACGAAATCCATCCACGGATTTAAAAATGCATTGATTACCGTATATACGATCATCGGCTTGGAAAGCGGAATTACGATCCTCGTAAAAATAGTGGCTTCCGACGCGCCCTCTAGCTTTGCCGCCTCTCTTAAAGAAACCGGAATCGTATCGAAAAATCCCTTACAGATCAGGAAACCAAGCCCCGAAGCAGCGGAATATACGAACACAAGCCCCGCAAGACTGTCGGTCAGTCCAAGCATCTTCAATACAAAGTAAACGGCAATCATGGAAAGCACGCCCGGGAACATTCCGAGGATGATAGAAAAACTCATCAGCGGTTTCCTTGCCTTGAATCTCATACAACTGAATGCGTAGGAAACCATAAGCACGAAAATACTGGAAATAATACAGGTAAATATACCGATAATTAATGAGTTCTTAAACCATGCCGGGAAATTCGCCGCGGTATCCGGTCTTAAGAATAATTGCTGATAATTGTCAAGCGACCACTCTGTCGGGAAGAAATGTGCATAATTCACTCCCTTGTAGGCGCTTAAGGATGTAACGACCAGCCAGATGATCGGTATAAGCCAGATAAACGCCAGTAATGCCAACACGATATGTCTTACAATAATATTCACTGTTTTCTTCATTATTGGTATTCCTCCTCTTTATCTCCGCTAATCATTCTGGTGTAACTGAGCAGGGTAATTCCGGCACAGATCACAAATGTGATAATACCGATTACCGACGCCATCTTGTAATTCGAATAATCGTTGGTCAATGTAAACAGCCATGTGATAAGGAGATCCGTCTCCTTCGCATTGGAGTTTGCAAATGCCATGTTGGTCGTTGTAAAGCCCGTCGTAAGCAGGTAAATAACGTTAAAGTTATTGATGTTGGAAACAACGGACTGGATCAGGCTCGGTCCCATAATAAACAGGATATACGGCATTGTGATCTTCCAGAAAATCTGGAACTTGTTCGCACCGTCAATCCTCGCACTCTCAAGCTGATCTGTCGGAATGTTCATAAGGATACCGGTCGCCACAAGCATCTGATAGGGAACGCCGACCCAGATATTAATCAAAATAATCATTACATGCGCCCAGCCCGGTTTGGAAAGGAACGGGATGTAGTCGAGGCTGCCGCTCACAAGTCCGATATTGTGCAAAAAATCCGTAATGCCGAGATTGGAACAAATCGTGTTTACAATACCATAATTTCCGAACATCTTGCTGATCAGAAGCAGCGTTACGAACTGCGGAATCGCAATCGTTACAATAAACAGTGTTCTCCATAGCTTCTTGCACTTCGTGTTCGGGTGGTTGATAAACTGTGCCAGCAGAATACCGCCGATAAAGGTGGTAAAGGTTGCAGTGACCGCCCAGATCAAGGTCCATACGAGAATCCTTACAAACGCATAACTGAAGGTAACGGTCGTTCCCGAAGTAAACAGCGATTTGAAGTTTTCAAATCCGACCCATGTGAAAAGGTAAGTCGGCGGCTGATGATTCTGGTCGTAATTCGTAAACGCAATACAGATCATGAAAATGATCGGGATAATGTTCATCATAAGGACGCCCACACTCGGCAGCGTCAAAAGTGTTATATAAAATTTACCATCAAAGAGAGACTTCACATCCTCTACGAAACTATTGATGTGCTCTCCATTTTCTTTCATTTCCTGAAGACGGTATACCGCTTTCATATTGCTCATCCATAAAAGAACGAACGCCACAATAATCAGTACGCCGATCACACCGTAAAGCAATATCAAAAGCGAATTATCGTAATCGTTTACGGTCTTTGTCAATGTCACAAGGTCTAAGACCTCTTCTCTCTGTACAGTTCCAAGCGTATTCAGTTTTGCCATGTATGGTCCGGTAATAAGGAACTCTGCCAGAATAACCGCTACTTCCAACAGTGTAATAAGAATACCCTTAACGATCTGCTTTCTTCCTATGTAGCCGGCTCCCATAATAACCAGTGATAACCGTGTCCAGATATCACCTTTCGCGACGCTTCTTCCAAAGTCGCCGAAATATTTTTTTAATCCATCCAAAATTTTTCTCATAGCGAACTCCTTTTGTAGAGTCTAACGGACTTTCTGTTATAAAATAAAACCCACACCCGCGAGTGTGGGTTTTATAAACCTCATGCCACTGTCTTACTGTGCCGATACCGGCTGTGTGATACCTTCTACTGCGGCATCAAGCAGACCCTGAATATCATCAGAACCTTCAACAAGGCTTGCACCGAGAGATGCTGCCGGATCCCAGAAATTACCGCCAACAACCTGCTGGTCTGCGAACTCTGCCTGAGCTGCAAGTGCTGCAAGCGCCGGAGAAGTAATGGTGCCTGCTGCGTTTACATTCGCCGGACCTTCGCCTGTCGTCTCAGCGATCAGTGCCTGGCTTTCCTCGCTTGATAAGTACTCAGCAAGAAGCATTGCCCATCCCGAATTCTGGGAATAAGCGCTGACACCGATAAACTTGTATCCTGCATAGGAACCCATCTGTGTAGCTGTGCCGTTTACATCGAAAGTCGGGAGCTTTGCCGCTGCATAACCTTCACCGTAATTATCAGAGAAGATACCGGAATCCCATGTACCGGAAACATATGCTGCCAGATCACCGTCCGGAAGCATAGCCTGTGCGTCTGCGTCCGCTACGGAAATAAATGCCGGGCTGGAAGCGATGTTCTGGATCGACTCCGCTACAGCAACACCTGTCTCATTGTTCCAGTCACAGTTGTTAGACTGATCCTCGTTCATAGAAAGGTTGCATCCTGCTCCTGCGAAGAAACCGTAAATGTACCAGCCGTTTCCGACATCCATACCGACCTTCTTATTTGCTGCCTCTGCCGCTGCGGTAAGAGACTCCCATGACTGTACGTCTTCCTCTGTGAAAACTTCTGAATTATAATATAAGAAGTAGCCGTTGGAAGCTGTCAGCGGATATGCATATAACTTGCCGCCCGAAGAAGCCGCCTCAACAGTGGAAGCTGCATTTACCTCCGCCGGATCATATGTGAATGTAGCGTCAACGCTCTGAAGTGCGCCTGCAGTTACAAGGTCGTTCAACTGATCGTCAGCAAATACGAATACATCCGCTGCCGCCTCAACATCCTCGAGAACTCTGTCCTTTGCATCCGACTCGGATACAGCACCGATCGTAATGTCGAAATCAACATCCGGATAAGCTGCCTTAAAGCCGTCTACCAACTCAGCCATCGTTGTCTGATATGCCTCTGTCTCGGAGCACCATAACTGAAGTGAAACGGTTCCCTCTGTCGCTGCGATCAGATTCGCAACCGGATCTGCTGCCGCCGCGTCATCTGCCGGTGCTGCTGCATCATCTGCCGGCGCTTCTGTTGCCGGAGCTGCTGCCGCGTCATCTGCCGGTGCCGCATTGTTGTCCGCTGCCGCGCCGTCATCTTTTCCGCCGCATCCTGCAACCATGGTAGCTACCATGCTCACACATAAGAGTGCGCTCAAAACTTTTTTCTTCATTTTTTTAATTCCTCCCTTTCCTCATAAACCTTACAGAACTCCGTGCGCGCCGTTGCGCAATCGGTTGTTCTATGGTTAAAGTATATTACGGTCGGGTATTTGTGTCAATGTGTATATTTTCCAATAAATTTTTGCATATTTTAGCAAAAATGCACAAGCACCTTGCTGATATCGGCTTTTAAAATGTTTATTTTCTTTTTTTGTGCAACCGATAAACCTCTAAAATCCGTGCGGATTCTGTCACTTTTCCAATAAATTCAAACATTTATTCTATTATCATGCCGTTTTCTGCCTCACACGTTCTATGCATGAAATATCCCCGGTATCCGCCATCGTCCCATAGACCTGTGTCTGTACATGGGTTGCTTTATCCGCCAAAATCACTTCGTCGATTCCTTCAGCACGACCTCATAAGGGAGCAGCGTCTTTTCGCTGACTTCCAATCCCTCCACCAAATCAAGCAGCATCCTGCACGCGACTCTTCCAAGCTCCTTGGCGTCAAAGGAAAGCGACGTGATGGACGGCACATGATTCTCCAGGATCGTGCTGTCGTAGAAAGACGCGACGCGGACGTCCTGCGGCACCTTCACATGACGCTGCCTAAGCGCTTTTAATACGCGGCTGGCGACCGCATCGTCCATGCACAGAATACAGTCCACGTCCCGCTCCAGTATTTCGTTCACTGCCTTATCGATACGCACGCGGTTCTCCGGATTCAGAAAAAGAAGTTCTTCATCCAGTTTCTCTCCCGCCTGCCTGTAAGCTTCCCGAAAACCGATCAGGCGGCTCTGGGTGACCACGTACCCCTCGTCCTCGCCTACCAGCGCGATTCGCTTTAAATTCTTCATCAGCAGGATAGAGGTCAGTTCCCGGCAGGCGCTCCTGTGATTGTGATCGATCTGAATTACATTCTCATAGTTCGTGCTTCCCGTCACCACAAAGGAGATGCCCTTCTGCTGCAGGAATTCAATCTGCGCATCCTCCAAAAAAGTACGCATCAATACCACACCGTCCACCTTATGGTTGTCGACGATACGCTCCAAAGAAGAAATATCATTCATGCGGCACATCGTAAGCAGGATATCGTACCCGACCGTCTCCGCCGTCTCCTGAATTCCAAACAGACATCTCTGAAAGAAATTCCAGTCCACCACCTCATAATCGCGCGGCATGACCACACAGAGATTGTAGGTCTTCGACTGTGCCAGTCCCTTTGCGATCGCATTCGGCTTATAGTCGTGCTCCTCGATATACTCTAACACTCTCTCCCTTGTTTCCTTGCCGATTCTTCCCTTACCGGATATTGCCCGCGATACCGTCGTCTTGGACACGCCCAGCGCGTCCGCCACATCCGCAATCGTAATATCCCGTCCGTCTTCCTTTTCCATCTATACCTCCCGCCCGCTTCTCCAATAAGCGGACTCCCCTTCATAATTTGCGCTGGTTGCGCAACTAATTTTATTATTGCACAATTTTCAAAAAAATCAATCCCCTGTGCTCATTTGGCAATTTACGTCGGATTTTACTGTATTTGCGCTATTTTAGAGCGTCCATGTATATTTACACGGCTTCCCTGTGATGCTATAATAAGTAGCGCAAACGGTTGTTCTTTTTTTACAGAATGGAGAATACGATTATGAGAACAGATCACCTGCTTTTCGGCGCTGCATACTATCTGGAATACCTTCCTTATGACCGTCTGGAAACAGACTTTGAAATGATGGAGCGCGCGGGCATGAATACTATCCGCATCGCGGAATCTACCTGGAGCACCTTAGAGCCGTCCGACGGTGCTTTTGACTTTACACATATCGACCAGATGCTTGCCGCTGCCGCAAGACATCATATTTCCGTTATCATCGGCACGCCGACCTACGCGATTCCCACGTGGCTTGCAAAAAAATATCCTGACATTCTCGCCGTCACCGCAAACGGGCAGGGGCTGTACGGACACCGTCAGAATATGGATATCACGCACCCGGGCTACCGGATGCACTGCGAGCGCGTGATCCGGGCGCTGATGGAGCGCGTCAAAGACGTTCCTCACGTCATCGGCTTTCAGCTCGACAACGAGACAAAGAGCTACGGCACCGCGGGACCACGGGTACAACAGATGTTCGTTTCTTATCTTAAGGAAAAATATCCCGATATCCGCGAGTTCAATCATGAATTCGGGCTCGATTACTGGAGCAACCGCGTGAATGACTGGGCGGATTTCCCGGATGTGCGCGGTACGATCAACCAGAGCCTTGACGCGGAATTTCGGAAATTCCAGCGTTCCCTTGTGACAGATTTCCTGTCGTGGCAGGCGGACATCGTGCGCGAATATAAAAGGGACGACCAGTTCATCACCCAGAATTTTGACTTTGACTGGACCTCCCACTCCTACGGCTATCAACCGGAAGTCGACCAGTACGAAGCTGCAAAATGCATGACCGTCGCCGGAGCGGATATCTACCATCCCTCGCAGGGCGAACTGACAGGCGCGGAAATCACGGTCTGCGGCAACATCGCAAGAAGTTTAAAAAACGAGAATTATCTCATCCTGGAGACACAGGCGCAGGGGCTTACCGCCTGGCTGCCCTACCCGAACCAACTTCTTTTACAGGCATACAGCCACATTGCAAACGGCGCGAACAGCGTCATGTACTGGCACTGGCATTCGATTCACAATGCCATCGAAAGCTATTGGAAGGGCGTTCTCTCCCACGATTTTGCGGAAAATGAGACATATCGGGAAGCGTGCCGCATCGGTGCGGAGTGGAAGCGCATCGGCGCACACCTGATCAATCTAAAAAAACAGAACCGCGTCGCCCTGCTGCTCGACAATCATTCTCTGACGGGGCTCTTGGAGTTTCCGCTTGAGACGACGGGAAATCAGAGTTACAATGCCGTCATGCGCTGGCTTGCCGACGCGCTCTGTCGCATGAATATTGAATTCGATATGGTTTCCTCCAAGGAGCGCGATTTCTCCGGATACGATTTTCTCATCGTTCCGGCGCTCTACTCCGCATCGGAGGAACTGCTTCATGCTCTGGACGGTTATGTGGCAGACGGCGGTCGTCTGATTGCGACCTTCCGCAGCGGCTTTTCCGACGAACAACTCAAAATTTATCACGACAGGCAGCCGCACATTCTAAGCAAATGCCTCGGCATCCATTACGACGGGTTCACCTACCCGAAGGATGTCCGCGTCGTCCTGACGGACAGCCGCGCATCCGCAAACGCCGACACAGTCTCCTGTCCGGGCGATTCCATGTCCGCCTTGGGCAGCCGCGCATCCGCAAACGCCGACGCAGTCTCCCGTTCGAGCGATTCCGTGCCCGTTCCGGGCAGCCCGGCGCACGACTGGATGGAGCTTGTCACCTGTGATACCGCATTTTCCGTAGCGCGCTACGACCATCCGGCATGGGGGAACTACGCTGCCGTGACCGAAAATCCCTACGGAAAGGGCGCAGCACTCTATCTCGCCGCATTTTTCGGGGAAGAACTGCTCGAGACGGTGCTCTACTCCTTTTTTACGAAAAACGGCTGTGCAGCGCTTTTGGAGCACACCCCGCATTTTCCGGTGATCGTAAAGCGCGGAACGAACGATTTGGGGAAAGAATTGTATTACTACTTCAATTACTCCGGCAAGGAACAGACGGTGCTCCATGCCGCCGGAGCGGGCGTGGAGCTGCGGACGGACACAAGCGTCGCCCAGGAAGAAACGCTCGTGCTCCCCGCATGGGACTGCCGAATCGTAGAAGTGTAAAGTTTTTTTCTTTTAAATAAATCATAAAAATAGCAAAAAAGAAGCTGCCGCTTCACGAATTTCCACTCGTGAAAGCGACAGCTTCTTTTCCATTCATTTTGCATGGAACACTTTTTTCCAAAATAAATAATATGTATCTGTCTACTCGTAGCGCAGCGCGTCGATGACCTCCATCTTCGCCGCCTTGTTCGCCGGATAGTATCCGAAGAATACGCCCGTCAGCATCGAGAAGAACAAGGAGAGCATAATTGCCGTTCCGGAAGGATGCACCTCCATGATAATAAAGTTCGAATACTCCGCATACATGTTCTGGATGACAAAGCCTGCCACGGTTCCGAGCAATGCGCCGATTCCGACGCCGATCAAGATACCGATGATACCTCCGATCAGACAGAGCACGATCGCCTCAATGACGAACTGCTGCCGGATCGTGCGCCGCTTCGCGCCAAGCGCCATACGCACACCGATTTCTCTGGTGCGCTCCGTGATGGACACGAGCATGATGTTCATAACGCCGACGCCGCCTACGATCAGGGAGATCGCTGCGATACCGGACACCGCCACGGTAATGACATTGAGCACCGTGTTAATCATTCCAAGATCCGACTGCATATTATATGCGTAGATATGGAAATTCGTATTGTCCGCATAAATCTCGTCGAAATATGACGTGATATCAGCCGTCGCCTGTTCCACATCCGCAAGCGGCGTGAGCAGAAGATTAAAGTAATCATATCCGGTCTGATCCGTTCCCTGCAGCTTGAAACAGGTCTGCAGTGGAATAATCATCAGCGTACTTCTGTCCTTCTCCGGTATGGACGTGTCCACCTGCCCGAACAACGCCTGATTGTATTTATAGACGCCCACAATAACAAAATCGTGAATCGAACCGTCCGAGAGCGCCACGGAAACCTTCTCGCCAATCGGATCTCTCCCGTTAAAATAGCGTTCCGCCATCGTATCTGCTATCACGCAGACCTTTTTCTGCGTCTCATTATCCGTCTTCGTCAGATTACGCCCCGCATACATCTCAACCTTCATATAGTCAAGGTACTCCGGCGTGATGCCTGCGACATTGACATTCGCGTAATTGTCCGCATCCGTCTCGTCTTTGATCTGCCCGTAGCCCAGATTGCTCTGTGCCGCAATACCGCTGATCTCGTCAGGATACGCTTCAATCAATCCGTCAATCATCTCCTGCGTCACATAGTCCTCGTCCGTCATATCCGGGTATACCCAGGTATCCCACTCCTCGTCCGTCTCCGGGTATCTCGCCTCCACATAGGCGGAGACTGTGTTGCCGCCCATAGAATTTAGGGTTGCAGTCAGCGTACTCTGAATCGATCCGCCAATGGTCGTAATGATGATAACGGAACTGATACCGATGATAATGCCTAGCATCGTAAGCAGCGACCGCATCTTGTTCGAAAAGATACTGGTAATCGCTTCTTTGATATTTTCTAAAAACATTAACGTGCACCTCCCTTGTCACCTACGATCTCACCGTCTAAGAGGGTCACGATTCTCTGTGTCTCGGAAGCAAGCTCCTGGGAGTGCGTGATAAGCACGATGGTCTTACCCTGCTCGTCGTGGAGCCTGTGAAACAGATCCATCACCATATGCCCCGTCTTAGAGTCGAGCGCTCCGGTCGGCTCATCCGCAAGGATAATTGCAGGATCATTGATCATCGCTCTGGCGATTGCGACACGCTGCTTCTGTCCGCCGGAAAGCTCATTCGGGCGATGTCCCGCACGCTCCTCCATGCCGACCATTTTAAGCATTTCCATTGCACGTTCCTTCTGATCCTTTACCTTTGTCTCACCGTACATCAGCGGTACCATGACATTTTTCAGCGCATTCGCTCTCGGAAGCAGATTGAAATTCTGGAATACAAATCCGATCCTGCGATTGCGGACCGCACTGCGCACCTCATCACTCATGCTGTTGACGTCCTGTCCCTCAAGAAAATAGTTTCCTGCGGTCTGCCGATCCAACACGCCGATGATATTCATCAATGTACTTTTTCCGGAACCGGACTCCCCGACGATGGAAACAAATTCTCCCTGATTCACGGTGAGGTCGATGCCGTGGAGAATCTCCAGTTCATTCGGCTTTCCCTCATAATATGTCTTTATTATTTTTTCCATTCGGATTACTGGTTCACTCACTATTCAACAACCTCCGCGCCCGCTGCCGGGTCTGTTCCGTCACCTGCATCAAGTCCCATATTCTGCTCAGAGTACAACTGCTCCGGTGCAAAGGTCTGACCGTCTATAATGGAAAACGTATAGTCGTAAATCAGCATATCGCCTTCCTTTAAATCACCGCCGGTCACTTCCGTATAGTAGTCGACCTCCTCGCCGACCTCGATATTCTTACGGTGCGCCGTTGCCGAGCCGTCAGACGCCGTTTCCGCAACCATCACGAACGCATTGCCGTTCTCATCATACTGGATCAGATCATACGGCACTGCAAGGCACGCGCCCTTCTCCTTGATCATGACCCGCGCTTTCGTCGCCATACCGATCAGCAGATCCTTGCTGTCAATGGAAATCTCCACCGAGTAACCGCCTGCCGCAGCGGCGTCGCCGCTGCCTGTGCCCGCGCTCTTCACACGTACTACTCGCGTAACAGTTCCCTGCATCTCCTCCTCGCCGGTCGCATCCGCGGTCACAGTCGCCTTCATGCCCTCCTCAAGCTTTAGAACATCTGCCTCCTGCACGGTTGCCACCATCTTAAGCGAACTGGTGTCCTCAATCGTTAAGATCACGTTCTTCTCCGTATTGATATCACCCACCTTGGAATTTACGGCAGTCACGACGCCGCCGTGCGGCGCTACGATCTCACAGTCCGCAAGCTGTTCTTTTAAATCACTGAGCGTATCCTTTGCCGTGCTGTCGGAATCTTTGTACTGATTGAGTTTGGCGTTCTGCTCTGCTGCCTGGATTGCACGGTTCGTTGACTCAAGTACCTTCGCATAATTGGTCTGCGCGTCCTCAAGCGCCTGATTTGCCGCACGCGCCGCAGCGTCCTTGGAATTCGGATTCTCAGGGTCAACCGGCTCCACCGCGATCCGGCTCACCTCGTCCTGCGCGCGCTGGATCGCGAGCTGTGCGTCCGCAAGCTGTGTCGCCTGATCGTCCTTCGCCTGCTGTACGGCATCCGCCGCCTGCTGGTTGTTGATACCGTCAATCGCATTCGAATTGGAAAGCGTTTTCTCAAGATCGGCAATCTTCTCCTCGATAGATGCGGAATCCAGCGTACAGAGTACGTCGCCCTCCTGCACGATATCGCCGACCTGAACGTTCATCGTCGTAATCTCCGACGTTGCCTTGGAAGTCACGTTCGTGCTGCTTGCTCCCGCAACCGTTCCCTTTAACGAAATGGTATCTGAAAGATCCCGCTTCTGCACCGGCTCTATCTCCACCGTATTGCTTACCATCGCCACTTCCTTCGTCGCATTGTGCAGCATCGTACCGATCGCTGCGACCAAAACCGCTATGACGACCAACACGACGATCAGCACCTTCTTTTTCTTCTTCGGCTTTGCGACCGCTGCGGCATCGCCTTTTACTGTGTGCATTTTGTCTTTCATTCTTGTCTCTCCCTTGTCTTAATTTACATTTTATGGTGATTGTACCATTATCACGCCTCAAAAAAAACGGGCTTAAGTAAAACTTAAGAATTCTTTCGAATTCCTACCATCTTTCTAAAGGTTTGTTTCTTTGTACTGTTGTAATAATACAATGTCATCTATTTTCTGTCAAGATTTTTCTGCCGTTTTCAAAAACAGAATTCCGCCTCTACTCCCGGAACCTGTCCCGGAATGCCGTCATCATCTCCCTTGTCAGCGAAAGGCCTTCCGGGTCATCGGGAATATCCTTATAATGCACCCACTCCGCCACTGCAAGCTCCCCGGTGTCAAGCGCGATCTCCCCGGTACCGTCGAGTTCACAGAAATAGCCGAGCAGCAGGTTCGAATCAAAGCCCCAGGGCTGGCTCTTGTAATAACGGATATTCTTCACATGAAGTCCGACTTCCTCGAAAACTTCCCGCTGCACAGTCTCCTCAGCCGTCTCCCCGATTTCCGTAAATCCTGCAATCAACGCATATCGCTTGTACTCGCGGTTCGCGTACTTTGTCATGAGAATCCTCTCCCCGTCCGTCACGCCGACGATCACCGCGGGCGCGACTGTCGGGAACACCTGATTACCACATGCCGGACAGGAGAGCATACGCATCTTCCTGTCATGGGAAAGTCTGCCGCCGCATCTGCCGCAGTACTGATGATCCCTGTACCAGCGATACAGGTGCCATGCCGTCGCCGCCGCAAACACACGCTCCTTCGGATGCATTGCACGCACCTCAAACATCCGCACGAACGCGAATTCCTCCCCGCCGCACATCTCTTCCAATAATTCCAATGTTTCCCTTCCCGCTGATCGCGGGACTTCTCTCTCCTGCGATTTCTTGGATTTCCCCGGCAGACTTGTGAGAAAATAGCTTTCCCCGCCGACTGAGAAAAGATAGACCGCCTCCGGCAGCCCGCTTCCCGTCCTTTGGCACCAATCTTCCAGGTCCCCATACAGCGGAAAGTCAAGTTTCCCGTCCTTCTTTATACAAATTTCGTTTTCCCGGAATATCATCATCCGGCTGTCCTTCCCCGGCTGTCTGTTCTCAAATTCATTGCGCAGACGCAGCGGCATTATATCCTGTATCATCTTTTCTCCGTCCTTTCCGACCCTTATTCTCTATCATAAACATGTAAATAGAATCCGACTCTGCAACACTGTATTTCCTAATAGAGTAAAAGAGCAGGCATTACATACCTGCCTGCTCCACCGGCGGTCCGGCCGCCTTAAGCTGTTCCAAAGCCGCCTCCGCGGCCACCAGCACATCATAATTTCCTACATATACTTTTCCCGAATCCGGAAGCGCGTTGTAGAGGTTGCGCGCCGTCGTGATAACGGGCTCGCTCTCCAGCGTCACCGGACCGATGCTGTTGATCAGATCAATAACGTTCTGCGCATCCTGCTGCACCATAGCGGCGCTCTCCGTGCCCGGAAGCGTGTACACTAAGACCGGATCGCCCTTGTCGATCGTCTCATAGATCGTCTTCGCCACGGAAAGCGGCAGATTGATGCAGCCGTGAGAGCCGTTCGTCTTATAGATATTTCCGCCGAAGCTTCTGCGCCACGTCGCATCGTGCATTCCGACGTCCCCCGCGAACGGCATCCAGTATTTCACCGGAGTCTCGTAATCCTCGCCCCGCAGCACGGCGTCCGTGGTCGTGTATGTAACTGCAAACGCTCCGGTCGGAGAGCCATGTCCCTTCGCCACATTTCCCGAGACAAAATCGCTCTCGACGACAAGCTTCCCCTCCTCGTAGACGAACAGATGCTGCGCCGTCAGATTGATTTCCACATAGGAATCGCCGTAATCATTCTCCCCATGGCTGTTCGCAGTCTGGGAATACACCGGCTCGCGCTCTATCGCCTCCCCGGTCTTAAGATCTTCCAGAATCTGCGCCGTCTCGCCGTCATTGTCGATCTTCCAGCCGTAGGCGCCGCCGGAAATCGTGACCTCCGTTCCATAGGAAGTCATCAGCGTTTTCGGCTTATACGCCGTGTTGTAGGTCTTTGCAAGCTCCTTTACATACTCGCGCACCGCCTCCTCATCGACCATTGCTTCATAATCTGCCGCTGAAAGCCATGTACTGATCGTCTCTCCGTCCAGGATCTCCTTCTTCTCTCCGAAGTCATAGGTGATCGTCGTTCCCACGCTGCGGTTCATTTCCTCGATCAGAGAGAGAAGCTTTTTATCATCATCTCCCACTTTGGGATCCTCATAACAGCCATTTTCCGACAAGTCAAGTTCGTCCGTAAGCGATTCCACAGCCGAAATGACCGCTGCCTTCAATGCCGGCTTTGCAACAGTCGTGCCGTAGTCCGCAGGCACCAGACTGTAACCGTCCTCCTTCGAGTACCCCGAGCAGGACGCGCTTACCGGAGCGCGCTGGTTCTCCTCCTGCACACAGGAAAGCTCCCCAAGCACCGCATCCAGCTTTTCTTCATCGAAGGTAACGGACTTCTCCAGTTCAAGTTCCCTCCCGCCAAAGAGCGTAACGATCCATGCAAATCCGTTCTGTTCCTTAAGCAGCGTGTCGATTTCCCCGTGAAAGACGGGCGCAAGGTCAATGGCGTCCCCGGCGATCGTCTCTGTCTCATCCTCTCTCTCCAAAAGCTTTAAGACATAACGGTTGATCTCCTCGGTGACAAGCTGCTCCACCTTTCCCACATTACAGCCGCCGACCGCGATCCCGTCAATCGTTGTCCCAAAGCAAAAATGGCTCTGGAAAAACAGCGCCATACCAACATAGGCTGCTGCCAGAACCGTTATGATTCCCGCCAGCACAAGTCCGATGCGTTTTTTCATACTTTCTTGTTTCCTTTCCTCTTATAGTAAACATATTCCAGATTCTGTCACATATGTATTTTTAGAAAACAAAGTGCCATTTCCTATTGCATAAAAGCACACGTTAATTATAGTTCTCCTGGAATGCTTGTCAACAATTTCCCGGAATCGTAATATTTATGTAAAATATCCGTTTCATTTCCTTGTAGATATGCACAAAATCCCCCGGCGCTCTTTAATTATTTCTTAAATTTTCAATAATCTTTCTTAATTTGCCCAAAATGGAATTGTTTCGGAAAAATGCGTGTGCTATAATCGCAAAAGCAAATGATTTTAGAAGGAGTGATTGCATGAAAACAGGAGTACATAACGCGTACGGCACGTTAAACGCTTTCATCGAAAAGAATAAACATGGTTTTCTGCTGCTATATTTTCTGATTTATCTTCCGTGGTTCGGACATCTTGAGAAAACAGTGACAACGCATTTTCATGTGATCCATGTCGCGCTCGACGATTTGATTCCTTTCTGCGAATATTTTATCATTCCGTATTTCCTGTGGTTCGGCTATGTCGCATGGAGTATGGGATATTTTTATCTAAAGAATAAGGATGCGTATTTCCGTCTGTGCGCAATGCTCTTTACCGGAATGACCATCTTCCTTATTGTATCGACAATTTATCCGAACGGACATTACCTGCGCCCTGCGACGTTCGCGCGGGACAATATCTTTGTCGACCTGGTAAAGTGGCTCTATTCCGCAGACACGGCGACGAACCTGTTCCCGAGCATCCATGTGTACAACTCCATCGCCGTGAACATTGCGGTATGGCAGTCAGAGAATTTCAAGAAAAAGCCTCTGGTGCGCTACGGTTCCGCTCTCCTTATGGTAAGCATCGTTTTATCCACGATGTTCTTAAAGCAGCATTCGGTCTTCGACGTTGTGACAGGAATGCTTATGGCTGCCGTCATGTACCGGATCGTCTACGTGGGCAATCCGTTCCGCTTTCCGGTACGCGCAGGAAAGTACGAACGCAAACTGCATCAGGTATAATCATTTTCTGAACTATAAAATGCCTGTCCTCCATTTTCATTCTGGAAGACAGGCATTTATGCAATAGGAGCTTGCGTCCTATTGCCCAAAAATTCTCTTTTATTCCCGCACAAGCTTCCGCGTGCCCGCCTTGATCTCGTCAAGTATCTCTGCGACCGCCTCGCGCTCATCGAAGTGATATTTCACACCCTTAATCTCCTGATAATCCTCATGTCCCTTGCCGAGCAGCACGATCATATCGCCCTTCCTTGCATGCGTCATACAGTAGGCGATCGCCTCCTTGCGGTCGTCGATCTCGATGTACTTTCCATTGCTTTTCGCAAGTCCGACCTTGATATCCTCGTTGATGTCACGGATCTCCTCATCTCTCGGATTATCGCATGTCAGCACGCACAGATCCGCCATCTCGCCTGTGACCTCGCCCATGTCATAACGCCGCAGCTTAGAACGGTTGCCGCCGCCGCCGTAAACGCAGATCAGACGCTTCGGATGATACTCAAGCAACGTAGTAAGAACGCTTCGTGTGCTCACCTCATTGTGCGCATAATCAATAATCATGGAGTAATCCTTCGACACCGGAAGTATCTCCACGCGCCCCTTGACCTGCACCTTGTTCAATCCCTCAAGCACCGCTTCCTTAGGGATTCCCGCCAGATGGCAGACCAGCATCGTCACCATCGCGTTGTAGACGGAAAATCTGCCCGGTATATGCACCTTGACCTGACAATCCATACAGCCGCTCGCCGTAAAATGCATGCCGAGCTTTCCGTCCTCATTGATAAATCCGATATCCGACGCAAATAAATCCACAACGTTATCCTTCACCGCATTACCTGCCGCCGAGAAAGTCCGCACCTCACAGGTGTGTCCCTTTAAGATCTCTTCCCAACGGTCATCGTCCGCATTGACGATTCCGACGCGGCACTGGCGGAACAGAAGACTCTTGCAGAAAAGATATTCCTCAAACGACTCGTGCTCCGTAGGGCCGATATGATCCGGGGAAAGATTCGTGAACACGCCGTAATCGAACTGAATGCCCGCGGTACGGTCGAGCTTTAGCCCCTGCGATGACACTTCCATCACGACATACTCACAGCCCGCTTCCACCATCGACGCAAACATCCGGTGAAGTTCGTAGGATTCCGGCGTCGTATTCTTCGACGGAATATGACAGTCCCCGATCATCGCACCGATGGTTCCGATCAGCCCGACCTTTTTGCCCGCCATCTCAAGCACATTCTTAATCATGTAGGTAGTCGTCGTCTTGCCCTTCGTTCCGGTAATGCCGATCGTTACAAGCTTCCGGTCCGGATATCCGAAGAGCGCCGCCGACATGAGCGCCAGCGCCATTCTCGCCGACGCCACTTTTAACACGGTAATCCCCTCCGGAATCTGCGCCGCTTCTTCCTCACGCTCGACCACAATCGCCGAAGCTCCTTTTTCCACCGCGTCCGGGATATACTTATGACCGTCCGTCACCGCGCCCACCATACAGACAAACATGGTTCCTTCGGTAAGATTGCGGGAATCATAAATGATATCCCGAATCTCCGTCTCCATGCTCCCCTTGAGACATTCATACTTTATTTCTTTACAAATCTCGCTTAATTTCATCTTTCTTTCCTCCCTTCCGCAGCATTACACTTCGGACTTCTTCTTCCTGCACACACTTCCTACGCACTGCTTTATATCATATATCCGTCAAAACCCGCCGGGTACTATCTCCCAGCGGGTTATCCTGTCCTGTTCATTCCTTGCGGCCGTTCCGACAACCACATTCAGCTTTATTTCATAAAGCCTCCTGACATTCTCTCACATCAGGATATGCGACGCGTCGATCTCCGCTTCAAATACCGTGTGGGACGGTCCTGTCATGAGCACATGGTTCGTCTCCTCATCCCACTCAATTAAGAGCGGTCCGCCGATCTGTTCCACCGTGACTTTCCGGTCGGTGCGCCCGGTGAGCACGCCCGCCACGACCGCCGTCGCACAGCCTGTCCCGCAGCCGATCGTCTCTCCCGTGCCTCGCTCCCACTCACGTATCTTGATGTAATCGCGGCGCACGAACTCTGCAAACGTGACGTTCGTCTTATTCGGAAACAGCCCCGTCATGTGTTCAATCGTCCTGCCGAAGCCCTCCACATCCAGGTCTGCGACCGAATCCACGTACATCGCACAATGCGGATTGCCCCACGATAACGCCGTGATGTGAAACGTCTTATCAAGTACCGTCACGGGCTGCTCGATAAATTCCGGCATATCCGTATTTACCGGAATCACCCCGGTGTCAAGACGCGGTTCTCCGATGTCCGCCCGGATATTAGAAACAAGACCGTCCGTGACCGTGAGCGTCAAATGCTGCATACCGCCCAGCGTCTCAATCACAAGCTTTGTCTTATCCGTCAGCCTGTGGTCATAGACATATTTGCCGACGCTGCGCAGCGCGTTTCCGCACATCTCTCCCTCCGTGCCGTCCGGGTTGAACATCCGCATACGGAAATCCCCCGTTTCGGACGGACAGATAAGCACCATGCCGTCGGAGCCTATCGCAAAATGCCTGTCGCTGACAAATCTTGCCAGTTCCGGCAGATTCTTTAATTCCTGATGAATGGCGTCGATGTAGACATAATCATTGCCGAACGCCTGCATTTTCGTAAATCGCATTTCTTCTTCCTCCTCAGCCGTTCATCGCGCGGTCTAAGTCCGCAATAATATCGTCCGCATTCTCGATGCCGACCGACATCCGCAGAAAGCTGTCCGTAATGCCAAGCTTCTCCTTGACGTCAAGCGGCGTATCCTCGTGCGTCTGCGTCGTCGGGTAGGTGATAAGCGTCTCGGTACCGCCAAGACTCTCCGCGAACATAATCATATCTACGCCCTTTAAAATATTCTTTGCCGTCTCAAAGCAGTCCACCGTAAAAGAAATCATACCGCCGAAGCCCGTCGTCTGCTTCTTCGTCACCGCGTAATCCTTATGATCCTCAAAGCCCACATAGTAGACCTTCTTCACCTTCGGCTGGGTGCGGAGCCAGTCCGCGACCTTCATCGCGTTCTCATTGTGGCGGTCCATACGCACGGCAAGCGTCTTGATGCCGCGCAGTACCAGCCAGCTGTCAAGCGGTGCAAGCTGGCTGCCGTGAGACTTGATATGAATATGAATCTTCTCCGCGATCTCCTCGCTGTCACGCACTACCACGATACCGGAAATCGTATCGTTGTGTCCGCCGAGATACTTGGTAGAGCTGTGCGTTACGATGTCCGCGCCAAGCGTCAGCGGTTTCTGGAAATACGGGGTCAGAAACGTGTTGTCTACAACAGTAAGCGCGCCGATTTCCTTCGCGATCTCAGACACCGCATGAATATCCGCGACTTTCATCATCGGGTTCGTCGGCGTCTCGATAAAGAACATCTTCGTATTCGGACGGATCGCCGCACACACCTCGCTTAGATCGGACATATCCACATACGTGTGCTCAATGCCGTATTTTCCGAACACATCCCCAATAATACGGAAGGTTCCGCCGTAAATATCGTCGGTTAGAATCACATGTTCGCCGGGATTAAGAAGGGAAAATACAGCCATATTCGCCGCCTGGCCGCTCGAGAACGCAAATCCCTTAATTCCGCCCTCCAAAATCGCCATCGTGCGCTCCAATTCCTGTCTGGTCGGGTTCTCCAGTCTGCTGTATGCAAAGCCCGTGGACCGGCCAAGCTCCGGGTGGCGGAATGTCGCAGCCTGAAAGATCGGCATGCTGACCGCACCTGTCAGCGGTTCTGTCCCGAGCGCACCGTGCACCGCTTTCGACTCAAAATGCAGTTCCTCTTTCGTATCATAATCTGTGTAATTACTGAAATTCTTCATATTATTGTTCCCTCCATTTTCGTCGTACATGCTTTCTTATTTCGTATCTGTTCAGTATCTTCACAGATACAAGCCGCAAGCCAATGAAAATCAGCTTCGCTGATGAGGCTTGCTCCTGCATTCTATACGTTTTCATACGATTTATGCGGTTCCGCATAAATCTGTCCTGAACAGTTATCTTATTTCAATACATTTATTATACAAAACACTTTTTAGAATATATACCCGTCCAGTGCTTTTTATATTGCAAATAGTGTTTTTTTGTATTAGAGTAAATGTATCTTGATCCCTACAACTTATATTTAGGAGGAAACAAGCGCCATGCCAGAACACAAAAAAGTCGGCTACCTGACCAGCAGCTTTAAAATGTTTCACCTTAAGGACACGGAACGCAAGGAATTTACCTACCACTATCACGATTTTCACAAGATTCTGATTCTCCTTGAGGGCGACGTGACCTACTGCATCGAGGGACGCACCTACGCGCTCTCTCCAAATGATATTGTACTCGTCAACGCCGGTGAGGTGCACAAGCCCATCATTCATTCGGACACGCCCTACGAGCGCATCATCCTCTATGTCTCCCCGGAATTTCTCGCCGGATATGAAGCAAAAGGAAATAACCTCGCCCTGTGTTTTGAGCACGCCTACGCGGAACAGGCGCACGTCCTCCGGCTCCACTCCTCAAGGACAGGCAGTCTCGGCGATTCCATCCGCAAGCTTGACGCCTCCGCGAAAGACACGGACTACGCCTGCGAACTGCACCGGCGCATCCTGTTTCTCGAATTTATGATTCAGTTGAACCGCGCCGCCCTGCACAACCACATCGAATTTATCGGCGATTCGGCGTCCAACGGGAAAATCGTGGCGATCCTTTCTTACCTGAATGAACACCTGACCGAAGACATTTCCATCGACGAACTTTCTTCGCGCTTTTACTTAAGCCGCTATTATCTCATGCACACCTTCAAGGAGCAGACCGGCTACACGATTGGGGGATATCTTCTGACAAAACGCCTATTTCTCGCGAAAGAGTACATTGCCGCCGGAACGCCGATCACCGACGTCTGCTACGCCTGCGGCTTTAAGAACTACTCGACCTTCTCGCGGGCATACAAAAAAAGCTTTGGGGAATCCCCGAGGGATTACCGCCAAAGCCTTTTATAGCTGCCCGCCGCGCTATGCGCGCTCCGCGAGCGTATTCATAAGCGTCGGTATCATCTGCTTCTTTCTGGAAACGATGCCGTCGAGAAGAATGCCGTTTCCGTCCTCCTGCTTCTTAAACGCGCGCGCAAGGAGCCTGCCTGCATCGTCCCCCGCAAAAATGACCTTCGAGGATTCCTCTAAGATATCGGTCAACATCACATACACGATATCAAGCTTCTTCTCGCCGAGCACCTGCGACAGGAACGGAGAAAGCTGCTCGCCGATACGGTCCAGTTCTTCCCGGCTCATCGCACTGATCTGCGCAACGCCGAAATCGCAGTCGTCCGTGTGGAATATCTTGAAATCCTGATAGAAGATCTCCTCCGTCGTCTTATTCTTGAAATCGCTTCCCGCGCGAAACATATTCTTCGCATGCTCCTCAATATCAATCTCCGCGATCCCCGCAAGCTTCTCCGCCGCCGCCTTATCAAGTGCGGTGCAGGTCGGAGAACGGAACATCAGCGTATCGGAAATAATCGCCGAAAGCAGAAGCCCCGCGATATTCTTCGGAATCGCAATCCCCTTTTCCTCGTACATCTGGCTGATGATCGTGGACGTACAGCCAAGCGGCTGATTTCGGAAATAGACCGGAGAGATCGTCTCAAGGCTCCCCAGCCTGTGATGATCGATGATCTCCAGAATCTCCGCCTCATTGATGCCATCCACCGCCTGCGACTTCTCATTGTGGTCGACTAAAATGACCTGCTTCTTCTGCATGCTCATCAGATTTCTCCGGGATACCATGCCGACATACTTGCCGTTCTCCCCGAGCACCGGGAAATCCCTGTGGCGCACCTTGGACATGACTTCCTTGACGTCATCCACATAATCGTCTATGTTAAACGTAATCAGGTCATGCTTTGTCATATACTGCTTGATCGGCATACTCTGGTTGATCAGACGCGCGATCGAAAAGGTATCGAACGGCGTCGTGATGATCACGCAGTCGTGCTTCCCCGCAAGCTCCCTTACCTCCTCATCGACCTCCAGTCCGCCGCCGATAATGATACAGCTCGCATTTGACCGGATCGCCTGCATCTGCGCCTCCTCGCGGTCGCCTAAGATCACAAGATCGTCGTCCTCAATATAGTCCGCCATGTACTCCGGGTTCGAGGTCGCCACGACCACCTTGCCCCGCACAAAATGCGCGTGTTCATTTCCCTCACAGACCTCGCCGTCGATCGTCTCCGCAATCGTCTTGTACTGCGTCCGCGCCGCTGACAGCACACAGTTATCCAGCACGTCCATATAGGAAGTCGCGATATCCTTCGTCACGATCACGCCCTCAAGCATACCGAACTGACTCGTCACCGGAAGCGTCACGACCTCGAGCTTCTTCATCAGTTCCCACGCGCGCTTTAAGGAAATCTGGCTGCCAACGCCCGCCGTCTTGCGGATACTGATATCCTTGATCTGCGCTCCGGCGTAAGTCACAAGCTCCGGCTCTTTTACACCGAAATGTTCCAGCACATAACGCGTCTCCTCATTGATGTTTCCGGCGCGCTTCGCAACGTACTCCTTATCTTCCGTCTGATTCTTCAGATACGCGTAGGAAATTGCCGCGCAGATTGCATCCGTATCCGGATTCTTATGTCCGACGACCCATACCTTCTTTTTTGTCTCTGCAGCCATACGCCCCTCCTTTCTCATTCCCCCAAAAATCAATTTGTTCTCCGAAGTTCCTATAAAGGAACAAAAGTGCGCTTCGCACACTCTCGCGTTTCAAATTTTCCGGCAGCGCAGCTTTTGTTCCGCGCGCGACAGCTGCGCATCTGTGCACGCAGTGCTTTTCTGCAATAGGACGCAATTTCCTATTGCAGAACAAAGCGGACGCCAGCTTACGCCGCGTCCCACTGATTTTTCATCATTTAGAAATTAAATACTCCCAGAGAGTACAAGATAAATCCGATCAAAATTACAAAATTAAGAATGGAAAACCAGGACAGACATTTCACATATCCCTTGACGGAACCGACTCCCTGCTCCATCTCGTCCATCTTCTCAATCTTAGAATCAAATTCATTGAACAGATCCTGAATGTTCCGGTAACACTTGACATTCTCGGAATGCACCTTCTCGGAAAGATCGGTCTTGATCGACTCGAGCTGCGTCGTCGCATTCTCAAGCAATGCCTTGACCTCTGCGATCTGTCCCTCGGAAAGCTTCTTATTCGCAATCGCCTGCTCCTCAAGAAACTGCTTGTTCGTCGCAAGCTGCTCCTCGGAAAGCTTCTTATTCGCGGCAATCTGATCTTCGTTGAGCTTGCGGTTCGCCTCAAGCTGCTGCTCGCTGGCATTCTTGACCTGCGCGACCTGCTCCGAAATGCTCGCCTCAATCTCTGTCATCTTCTTCGTCACACAGTCTGCAAGCCCGTCCACCTTCTCCGTGAACTCCGTCACGATCTTGTCAGCCTCCACCTGACGCTCTGTCAGAATGCTCTGCCACTCCTTCGCCTTGCCCTCGCGCTCATTTACGACTGACTGAAGCTCCTGCGCCTTTGTTTCCTTCGCCGCAATCAGTTCCTGAAGCTGCTTCGCTTTCTCTCTGAATTCATCAATCTGACTTAATAAGAAATCTTCTTTTTCCACCTCTGTCTGTATCCTTTCCCGTTCCTGCGTTTCCTGCACACTTCGTGCGTTCTCTTCCTGCGTCCCGGTCCGCGTTTCCGACGCTCTTTGTCCGCTTCCTGCCTCAGCCTGTTCTCCCGGTATGCTATCTTCTATGATTACTGTCTTAATCTGTGCTTTCCCCGCGCCGTTTCCCGGCATTTCTGTCTCCGTCTGCGCTTTTGACACGTTCTCTGTCTGTCTGTGCGCTTTAGACCTCGCCTCCGTCTGCCGCTCTGCCGTTCTTGCGCTCTCCGCCCGTCCCGGCTCTCTTGCGTGCCTGCTTAATCCTGAGTGAATCTGCGCCAGTAACTGCTGATACAGATTTGCCATAAACGCTTCCTCCCTCTGTGCTTTCCGTACAAAAAACACCTATTGGTATTCTATCATTATCATTTTTCTTTGTAAAGCAGGAAAAAAAGCCCGGTTTCGCCGCAAACGGCGCCGTCCCCTACTTTTTATTCTGCCCGCGGATAATGCGGATGATCCGGTACTCGTAATAGAGAGCAACCGCCACGATGAGCACGACGACGATCAGGCTGTACCCGGGCTTTAACTGCTTACGCATAACGTCACAGATACTCGTAAAAAGCAGCCCCTCCACGAAAATCAGCTTCGCCGTGCGCACCATGCGTATCGTATATTTTCTCACTGCGCCGCTGCACACCTCCCTAGTCAGCCCATTCACACGCTCGGGATAAACGCAAAGGAGCGTAAGTCCAGCATAGACTAAAAGCATCGCCGCAACATTCATCACAATGTCAAAAATATCTGCGCCGTAAGCCATTCCGTAATATATCTGAAGCCCCAGATATATCAAAGCGGACACAAGTCCGACCGCCTCGGCAAGCATCGCCGCCCATGTCAGCTCATTCTTTTTCATATTAATCCCCATTTCTGCGCTGCTCTTTGCGCATAAGCGACTTTGTGACAAGCAACGCGCAGACACAAATCGCCGTGTGAAATATTCATATTTCACACTATACGCTCCTTCCATCGCCTTCCGCCGCTTTCTCCTGCATTCCGCTCACGGGTTCGCTCAGAGTCCGAGGCTCTCCTTCCACGCTTCCTTAAGCCGCTCCACATTCCACGCCGCATTCGCCGGGCTGGTCGACGGAAGCCTGCATACCTTTGGCATTCCGTCTCTCAT
The DNA here is from genome assembly GCA_021771815.1 of Roseburia hominis. GTDB lineage: Bacteria > Bacillota > Clostridia > Lachnospirales > Lachnospiraceae > Roseburia > Roseburia hominis_A. The sequence continues at coordinate 8,465 of JAETOE010000031.1, read as the reverse complement.
GCAGTATTTTAAGAAAAGCCGGTACGCCGTCGCCCCATTTACGCCGATCCTGCGGATATTGGCATGCGCTAAGATACGGTTCATATCATTTGCAATTACATTTTTAATGGACGCATCCGACGAACCCGCGATATCGCAGGAAGCAATCACATCCCACACCGCAACGTGACAGTGCAGAAGAAATTCCCGCTTTTCCGGGATCGTCACAGGAACCTCTTCCCCGAAGATTCCCGCCGTCACCTTCCAGAAACGGTTCTGCGGATGCCCATAATAAAATGCATTCTCCCTGGATTTCACCGATGGAAAAGAACCGAGAATCAGTATTTCTGACCGGGCATCATAGATCGGTTCAAATGTATGAACTACGTGTGTATATTCCATATTTCCTCCGTATTAACGTATTGCATACACCCTATCTCAAATATGTCGCATATGAAACAAAATAAAACGGCAGACGCACATACTCTCGCCGCAGCCTTACTATTATTTATAATCTGCCGCGTTCGAACTGTCAACCCATTCAACCGAACCTTCGGTAACTGCCGGCGCCGGAATGCAATTTTTTCTTGAAAATCAATAGCCCTGTGCTATAATTAGGAAGGTTGGTGTATACGCGCCTGCGTACACCAGAGAGGAGAACCACACATGGACAATATCATTATCCCCAAGGATTATCATTCTGAGTTGAATCTGCATGACACGCAGATTGCCATCAAGACGGTAAAAGACTTTTTTCAGGGTCTTCTGGCGCTGCGTTTGAATTTATCCCGCGTATCCGCGCCGCTGTTCGTCGATCCCCTGTCGGGTCTTAACGACAACTTAAACGGTGTGGAGCGTCCTGTCACCTTCGACATCAAGGAACAGAACGGCAAGACCGCCGAGGTCGTACAGTCGCTCGCGAAATGGAAGCGCTACGCGCTGCAGAAATACGGCTTTTCCTACGGCGAAGGTCTTTATACCGATATGAACGCCATCCGCAGAGATGAAGACACCGACAATATCCACTCGATTTTCGTAGATCAGTGGGATTGGGAGAAGATCATCCACAAGGAGGAGCGAACGATAGACACGCTGAAGGAGACGGTCACTACCGTTTACAAGTGTCTGCGTAAGACAGAGAAATATATGGCAATTCAGTACGATTACATAGAAGAGCTGCTTCCGCATGATATTTTCTTCATCACAACGAAGGAACTCGCAGAGATGTTCCCGGACAACACGCCCAAGGAGCGCGAATACTATATCACCAAGACCAAAGGCGCCGTGTGTATCTTACAGATCGGCGATAAGCTCGATAACGGCGAGCCGCACGACGGCAGAGCGCCGGATTACGACGACTGGTCCTTAAACGCCGACATCGTCGTGTACTATCCGCTTCTTGATATCGCGCTCGAGATTTCTTCCATGGGAATCCGCGTTGACAAGGCGGCTCTGCTCTCCCAGCTCAAAAAAGCAGGCTGCGAGGAGCGCGCAAAGCTTCCGTTCCAGAAAGCGATCATCAATGAAGAGCTTCCTTATACGATCGGCGGCGGTATCGGACAGTCCCGCATCTGTATGTTCTTCTTAAGAAAGGCGCATATCGGCGAGGTACAGTCCTCTATGTGGCCAGAGAATGTCGTTGCCGCGTGTGAAAAGAACGGAATTCAGTTGTTATAGTAAAGCATAAAAAGCTGTTCGCTGACGTAAATACAGTACATAATAAGAATTATGCACTACATTCGTTTCTGTCAACGCACAGCTTTTCTATTTTCTGTCTCTATTCGTCGAACTTCAATCCCGCCAGCAGCGAGCCGAGGCTCGTTCCGGTCGGCGTATGGTCGGTGTACTCCTCTAAGTCCGCCGCGCCTTCCGTATCGACCATCTCCTCCTCGAGCGCTTTCATGGACAGGCTGATCTTATTATCATTGGTATTTAACACCTTCGCCTTGACCTTCTGCCCTACTTTAAGCACCTCCGACGGCTTGCCGATCCTGCGTTCACAGATCTGTGAGATGTGAACCAGACCGCTCAGTCCATTTCCAAGGTCGATAAACGCGCCGTACGGCATCAGATTCTCGACCGTTCCCTCCATGACCGTTCCCGGCACGATCATCGAAATCTTGTGGTTACGCTCTTCCGCTTCGGCTTCAAGCGCTACCGCTTTGCCGGAGAGTACAAGCTTCTCGCGCTCTTCCTCCACGGTAATGACGCGCACCGGAATCTCTTTGCCGACCCAGCTCTCCGTATCCTCGACATAAGCCGATGTGATCTGTGACGCCGGAATAAATGCGCGGATACCCTCTAAATATGCAACCACGCCCGCCTTCACGCTCTCCTTGATGCGTACCGTGACCGTCGTGCCGTCCTCCATCATCTGCTTAAGCTTCTCCCATGCGAGCATGTCGTTTGCTTCCTTCCGGGAAAGCAGGATATTGCCCTGTCCGTCGTCCTTCTTTACCACAGTTGCCTCAATCACGTCTCCTACATGCACCGATTCCACTGCCGAGAAATCCGGATCGCTGCTCAAGTCTTCGGTCTTAATGATTCCCTGTGCGTAGTATTTCAGGTCTAACGTGACCTCATCCTCGTTTACGTCAATAACAGTTCCTGAAAGAATGTCTCCCTCATTTACCCTGCGGAAGGACGCTTCGAGCTCGTCCTTGTAATCGTCCATTGTTTCCATCTGTGTATACCTCCGTCTGTTTTTGCGGGGAGAAGGACGCATTGCGCATTGCGCGCTGCACTCCCACGCTGTCCTATACTGAGTGTACCACATTTTTCTTAAAATCCAAGAGCCATTTCTCTTAAGTTTCGATGTCCTATTTCTCTTAAACTTCCACATCCTTATTTCTCATAAACTTCCATATTCTTATTTCTCTTAAGTTTCCACATTCTTACTCCGCAGGGCTTCGCTTTCGCCAAACAGCGGTGAAAGCTCCCCTTCATACAGAACGTGAAGCTCATGCAGCGCCCGCGTCACCGCCACATACAAAAGCTTCGCGTCCCCCTCCGTCTCCCGGTAAGCCTCCGGCGTAGGATTTAAGAGGATCACCGCGTCAAATTCCAGACCTTTCGTCAGATGAATCGGCAGTGCCATCACGCCCTGCGCAAAATCCGTCTGCTCTTTCGTTTCTCCGATCCACTCCCTCACACACGCCGTCTCCGCCTCGTCACGGCAGATGACCGCCACGGTTCCATAGCCCCTTCCTGTGATCTCGCCGAGCAGTTTCTTCAGTATTTCCTGCATATTTCCTTTTGCCCGATGAAATTCGACCTCCCTGCCGTGGCGGATGACCGGTGTGATCTTGTACGCGCCGAACGAAGCTTTTTCAAGAATTTTTCCGGCATATTCGGAAATCTCGATCGTGTTCCGGTAGCTCTTCGAGAGGATATGAAAGCTTTCCCGCTCGCCCGCAAAAACCTCGTCCCTAAGTTCATCCCAACGGTTCATGCCCGTCTCATAATTGATGTTCTGCGACACATCTCCCATAACGGTGTAGTGACAGTGCGGCAGTACCTGTTTTAAAACATAGTACACTGCCGTCCCGAAATCCTGCGCCTCGTCAATGATGATCTGCGTGTACTCTTCTACAATTGCCTTTGCGCTTACCCGCTTCCAGATGAGGGTCAGCGCAGCCAGATCATAGACGTGAAAATTTCCGACCGTCGGCAGTTCGCCGGAACTGCCGACTTTTTCTTTCGCATAGCCCGCCAGAAATTCTTCGTAGATTTTTAAAATGTCCGCATCCGCCTTTTCCATTTTAAAATAGCCTTTGTACCGCGCTTTTACCTCCTTCTTCTTCTGGGCGCTCTCCTCCTCTGTCATCAGAAATGCGATCCGCTTCAAAAGCCTCTCGTTCAAAAGCTTCTGGAGCTGCAAAATGGAATACTCCGGGTTTTCCCGCAGCGTATCGGCAATGCTCTCCCCCGACAAAATAACGCCGATCTTCTCATCCCGGATATCCTCCGTCGGAATCAACTGTGCTTTTTTCTCCGCCAAAGTTCGTTCCAACGCAAGTATAAATTCCATCCGGCTCTTGCAGGCGTCCTCCGGCGGGACAGGAACGATTTCCTTCTCCTGCCTTTTCCCGGAAATTTTCGAAATGACCTTTCCCTGCTCCTTCATAAGCAGTTCCCCAAAAAACAGATCCATCCGCTTTTGCCCTACGTCATGCACATCGAGCTCCGGCAGCCCGCTGGTAATATAGTGGAGCAGCATGTCGTTTCCGCCGATAATACAGAATTCGTCCGGTGCAAATTTCGTCTCATAATTGTAGAGGATGTAGGAAATACGGTGCATCGCGACCGTCGTTTTCCCGCTTCCCGCCACGCCCTGCACGATGACGTCACAGTAGGGGGATTCCCGTATGATCTCGTTCTGCTCCTTCTGGATCGTGGAAATAATATCGCCGAGCACGACGTCCTTATTCTGGGAAAGATATTTCACTAGAAGTTCATCCGTAGCCACCGCATCGTTGTCGTAGTAGCCGAGCAGCCTGCCGTCATTTACGTCGAACGTGCGCTTTAACGTGAGGTCTACCCTGATCTCGCCGACCTCCGGCACAAAATAGCTCCCTTCGCCCAGCTCGTTTTCATAATAGATAGAAGAAACCGGGGCGCGCCAGTCCACGATCAATACGTCCGTGCGGTCTTTTGCGACGCCGTTTTTCCCGATGTAGAGCTTTTCCGTCCTGCCGTTTGCCGTTTCCCTGTAATCCACCCTGCCGAAGTAGGGCTTCTTTAACGCGGCGCGGTTCTTGCGCAGAGTATTTTCGTTGTGGAAAAGCATATCCTTGCTGACGACCAGCTGATTGTAAAGTTCGACGTCGCCAGCCGCCACCGCCGCATACAATTCCTCCGTCTCCTGCCGTCCGGCGGCGACCTTCTTCTCATATTCCGTGATGTTCTTTGCGATGACCTCCCTGCACATCTTAAAATGTTCTGTTTCTTCCTTCATATTCTGCCTCCCATTTCTTTTCCCGCACATCAATGGTATGGTTAAAGAATAACAGAAATGAAAAAAAGTACTAGACTTATATTCAAGATTATGTTAAGCTATATAATGAAGTGTACCTAAAAACGGCTTTTCCGTATAGGTGCACATTTTTTTTGCCGGAAAACTGCTCTGGGAACAGCCTCCGGCAATACTTTCATCGTATCTGTTTCCGTACCTTCACAGATACAAGCCGCAAGCCAATGAAAATCAGCTTCGCTGATGAGGCTTGCTCCTGCATTCTCTACGTTTTCATACGATTTATGCGGTTCCGCATAAATCTGTCCTGAATAGTTACCTTTCTTCTATATCTATACAGTCTTAAACACAATGACAGCCTTGAATAAATCGCCGTCCACCTCAATGCGGAATTTTCCGCCCTGCGCTTCGATGAAGCTTCTGGCGATTGCAAGCCCGAGTCCCGAGCCTTCGGTGTTTCTCGATACATCGCCGCGGACGAACCGCTCCGTGATTTCCTCCGTGTCAAAATTCAGTTCATTCGCCGACATATTTTTCAATATGACTTCGACCGTTTCCCCTGTCTCCGCCGCAGATTTCTTTACGGAAACATAAACTCTGCTGCCCGGCATCGCGTATTTCTGGATATTGTTGAACAGATTTTCAAAAATGCGGAAGGTCTTCTGGTTATCCAGCATCAGAATCACCTTTTCCTCCGGCAGATTCCAGCGCAGTTCCAGCCCAAGCTCCCCGAACTTCTCCACGTGCTCAATGGACACCTGTTTGAGCAGGTTGCAGACGTCCACCTCCATCGGATGCAGCACGATATTGTTGCTGGTCGCCTTGCTCACCTCGAAGAGATCCTCGATCAGAACTTTCAGCCTTACCGCCTTCTTGTCGAGCGTGTCAATATAGGAACGCCGCTCCTCCTCTGAGATGTCCTCCTTTTTTAACAGCTCCACATAAGTAGTGATCGCCGTGAGCGGCGTCTTTAAGTCGTGCGAGACGTTCGTAATCAAATCCGCTTTCATACGCTGGCTCTTTACCTCCTCGTCCACCGCTTTCTTAAAGCCGATCCGCACTTTCGCCAGTTCTGTCTTGAACGGTTCAAAGATACCGAGATCCTCCGTGATCTCCGTGTCAAGGTCACCCTCCGCCATCCGGTTCACGCTGCGCAGAAGCGCCTGATAATCTCTTCCCGCCTTGTCGTAATACTTTTTAATAAGAAAGAACAGAACGACCGAGTAGACGAGCAGCGCGCCGATCCCATAGAACCACATGATGGAGCAGACAGCGAGCAAGGCGAAATTGAGCGCCACGACTTTTACAATCGTTTTGGTGGATTTCTGCGAAAAATCAATATGGCAGACCTCATCCTTAAGCAGCTCCCATTTACTCTTGAGCCACGGAAATATCTGGTAAATAAAGCTGTACTGTCTGATATATTCCCGCAGTCCCAGTGAGAATACGGGGTACAGAAAATACAGGGAAAGATACCATATCACGTACATTGCCGCCACGAAAAACAGGATTCCTGCAAACTCCTCCACCGCGTCCATCGCCACGTTCTGATGAAATACATTCATCCCTTCCTCATAATAGGTATACCACGAAACGGATGTAAGGAAATTGCTCGCCAGCGAAAATGTAACGCACACGCCAAAGGCAGCGGCTTCCATCAGATACCAGTTTCCGGGGCGTTCCACAGAAACGCCATCCTTCCAGATGTGCCTGCTCCTTGTGATCCAGACGAGCATCGCCACGGCTGTGAGTCCTGCGAAATACAGCATAAATCCGCCCGCACCCTCACAGGCGCGCTGCCACATGAGGTATGCATCATAGGACGAATATCCATCGTCAAACACCGCCGCAAGTTCTAAGCCGTTATCCAGCGGAATCCCGTAGATGACCGTAAAATTCTTCGGGCGGTTTGCTGTGTAGTCTGCCGGAATCCCGTAGTCAGTCATGTTTACCCTCAAAAGTTCCTTCCGGTCCACATGCTGGAAATTCTTAATCAACGTACTGGGCGTTATGTTGCTTGTATAGACCGAATCAATTTCCAACGTTCCGTTTTCGTCAAATCTTACGATAAAAAAGTCGCTGTAATAATCCAGCAGATCGTCCTGCTCTTCTCCGTCACCCCCTGCCACATCTTCCAGCAGTTTGTCGGTATTCTTCTCATAATCCGTATCGCTTCGGTAGACGCAGTAATCAAGTTCCCAGCATGTCTCTTCAAATTCACTTCTCCATGCGTCCATGATTTCCCCCATCGCATTCGCGTAGGCTACATCAATGATTCCCGACTTATTCAGATAGATTTCCGCGGCCGTCACATCTGATTTTTTCTGCTGTTCCTCCAGATATAAGACGTAACATCCGCGGTACAGCTTTTCAATGATACTCTCATCGACCTCATTGACGCTGCCGCCCATCTGCTCCTCTGCCTTGGACTGTTCCGCGATCCGTTTTGCTGCCTCCTCATAAATCATCGGATAAAACGCAGTCGTCGCAATCGTAAGCAAAATAATTCCTACGACTGCAATCGTTATTCTTTTCTTACGGCTGTTTTTCAATTTTGTATCCAACGCCCCACACCACCTTTAAATATTTTGGATCCTTCGGGTTGATCTCGATCTTATCCCGAATGTTCCTGACATGTACCATAATCGTATCCGTATTGATTGCTTTCTCGTTCCAGACCCGCTCGTAGATTTCTTCCGCAGAATAGACCCTTCCCGGGCTCTTTATCAGAAGCGCAAGTATCTTGAACTCGATCGGCGTCATCTTCACCGGCTTTCCGTCCACAAAGACTTCCACCGTGTCCTCGTTCAGTTCCAGACCGCCGATGGTATACACGCGGTCGTTCGTCTCCGGCGCCTTTCCTTTATTGGAAAATTTCATATACCGCCGCAGTTGGGAATTTACCCGCGCCATCAACTCCAGCGGCGTAAACGGCTTTGCCACATAATCGTCCGCACCGATATTCAAACCGATGACTTTGTCCGTCTCTTCGGACTTTGCTGAGAGCATGATGACCGGGAAATCGTGCGTCTGTCTGAGTTTCATCGTCATGGTCACGCCGTCCATGCGCGGCATCATGATGTCCACGATCGCAAGATGAATGTTCTCTTTCTCTATCACGGCAAGCCCCTCGATTCCGTCCGCCGCCTTAAATACGTTGTAGTTCTGGCTCTTTAAGAATATCTCGATTCCGTCACGAATCTCTTTATCGTCCTCTACGATAAGAATGTTGTACTGTTCCATTGTGCGCTCCTTATGTGTCGTAATGTGTTGTATTTATACCATGTGCTTCGCACATGCTGCCGCTTGGGCGACCGATGCCACTCCGCTTCGCTCCGGGCGGGTATAATGTCTGGCGACATTATGCCATAGACGCACAGCGTCCATGGCATTCGCCGTGGGCGACCGATGCCACTCCGCTTCGCTCCGGGCGGGTATAATGTCTGGCGACATTATGCCATAGACGCACAGCGTCCATGGCATTCGCCTTGGGCGACCGATGCCACTCCGCTTC